>NZ_JBODOE010000010.1:0-285077 GCF_051913165.1 Pseudomonas sp. SM4
GGCAATGGCGCAAGGCGTTGTAGGGCTTAGGTGGTTGCTGGAGGCTTCGTTTAAACAAGCGGGTTATTTCCTGTTTATTGGTCAGCGGCATGGATTTGGCTTGGCTCGTTTGGGTTTTAGCTGGATTGGATTTTTTGGTGCTGCTGAAGGCGTTTTCGCGAGCAAGCTTTGCTCCTACGGAAGCAGGGGCGTTGGGGGTTTGGGGAATGGGGGGAGTCGGCTTAAAATGCGGCGCCCTGCACTTCTGCGGGTTTGCTATGAAAGCAGTGTTCGAACCTGCGCCAGGCAATCGGCACCTTTACATTGAACAAGGACAATGGCTCATGGGTTTGAGAACGGCAGCGCTGGTTTTGTTGCTTGCAACGTCAATGACCGCCTGCGGAGGGAGTCAGGACAAGGCCAGGGAATTGGTCGAAGTGAGTCAGCTCAAGGAAGTTTACGACGACCTCGTGCAAACGACGATGCAAAGCTACTCGCCGCGCTTCTTGGAAGTGATGGACGAAGACATCCGCACAGTCTTGGAAGACAAAGCCCCGTTCAAGGAGATGCAGGAGCTGTTTATCGACTCCTATGCGGCCAATTTGCAGGCGGATGAATTGGATGCGGCGATTCGTGCCCACTTCCATCCCGAACAAGCCAAGAGCATTTTTGCTGACACACCCGAAGGTCGCGGCTTCATGAGCAAAATGGGCGACGCTTATTCCAACGCGCAGGACACCTTCGAAAACAGGTTGAAGGAACGAGATCCGGAGATCGTTGAAGTGCTGGATGAGATGAATACGAGATTTAATCGCTAAGCGCTCAGGCCCGATGCAGTGCCTGTGACGACAGGCCCGGGTTGTCCGTTTTGGCGAAGTGCACACTTCGTGAAGGGCGGCCTGGGTTCAGCCGACGCCGCTTGGCTGATGGTTTGAAGCTGTCCGCCAACCTGCTCTAGCAAAATGGATCCGCCCTGCTTCCTTCGCTGTAGAACTTTGCGTTCAGTTGAATTTCCCGAGGTAGGTAAACGTTGCTGTGCTTTCTGGTGAGCGCACTGGCGACTCAAGCTGAGTTGACGCCGAGCGTCTATCCCCCCAGATAGCATTCATCCCCACCAGAATGAGGTGGGTAAATGCTGTCGCTGTAGCTGCCACACTTTCTCTCTCGGACGGGCTCTGGATCTGCGCGATGAGATCTTCCGGATTATTGGCAAGCTCCACGAAATCCGAGTCCATGTGGAACCCTAGCTCCTCTGATAACCGCCACGTCGGATTGCGCTCTTCCCATGCAGAGTACACGCTGTCTGATGCCGTTTCGAGAGGCTGCGGCTCCCACTGTTCGAAAACAAATTGCTGTGCCTCGGCCTCACTGGCGAATGTCGCCCCGAAAAGATGGAAGGGCCAGTAATCCTCTTGCATGGCAAGGTCTCAACGCTTGAAAAGTGGTCGGGATAATAGACGAAAAGTGTTGAGAACGCCGGTTGTAGCGAATACGCAGCTCCCAGTGACTGACGGGTTTCCAACAAGACCGTAAGGTGTCCGCGTGTCGATATCAGACACGATGGTGGCGTGATCAGGCATCTGAATCAGCAGAAAAGCCGGGTAAGGTGACGCGTCTTTTCATAAAAATAGCCGTATCGAGATGATCGGTTTGATAAGAACTGCAGCGTTTGAAGGGGGCTGTTTCCAAGCCATTCAGCAGGCAATCGTAATGCTTGGTTGCCCCTTTCAACCCGCTTAAATGTCGATCAGCAGAGAATAAAAAAACCAATGATTAGCCCGAACTCCAAGGATTCGAGTAGCCAATTGGCGCAGGGCTTCAAGCCTCGTCACGTCACCATGCTGTCAATCGCCGGCATCATCGGTGCCGGTTTGTTCGTAGGCTCAGGACACGCCATCGCAGCGGCCGGCCCCGCCGTGCTGCTGGCGTATCTTTTCTCAGGGTTGCTCGTCGTTCTGGTCATGCGCATGCTCGGCGAAATGGCGGTGGCCAATCCCGACACCGGTTCGTTTTCCACCTATGCCGATCAGGCCATCGGGCGCTGGGCCGGTTTTACCATCGGCTGGCTTTACTGGTGGTTCTGGGTGCTGGTGATTCCGATCGAAGCGCTGGCGGCCGGCCATGTGCTGCATCAATGGTTTCCGCAGATCGATGCCTGGCTGTTCGCCTTGGTGTCGATCATTGCGTTGGTGGTGACCAACCTGTTCAGCGTGTCGAAATATGGTGAATTCGAGTTCTGGTTTGCGATGGCCAAGGTCGTGGCGATCATTGGTTTTATCGGCGTCGGTTTTGCTGTGTTGATGGGCTGGGTGCCCGACCGGGAGGTCAGCGGGTTGAGCGGTTTGATGGCTGAACACGGTGGCTTTGCCCCTAATGGGCTGTCGGCGGTCGTCGGTGCTTTCATCACCATCATGTTCAGTTTCATCGGTACGGAAGCTGTGACCATCGCCGCCGCCGAATCGAATGACCCGGCGCGTAACATTGCCAAGGCAACGCGCTCGGTGATCTGGCGCATCGGCGTGTTTTACCTGCTGTCGATTTTCGTGGTGATTTCCGTGGTGCCGTGGAACGACCCGTTGCTGGCCTCGGTCGGTTCGTATCAGCGGGCGCTGGAAATCATGAACATTCCCCACGCCAAGTTCATGGTCGATGTGGTCGTGCTGATTGCCGTGGCCAGTTGCATGAACTCCTCGATCTACATTGCCTCGCGCATGTTGTACTCGCTGGGCCGTCGTGGCGATGCGCCGAAGGCGCTGAAAGCGACCTCTTCGGAAGGCGTGCCACGCGCAGCCGTTATCGCCAGCACCGTGCTCGGCGCGGCGATTACCGTGTGGAGTTACATCATGCCCGCCGGGCTGTTTGAATTCCTGCTGGCCAGCTCCGGAGCGATTGCGTTGCTGGTGTACCTGGCGATTGCGGTGTCGCAGTTACGCATGCGCAAGCTGTTGCGTCAGCGCAACGTCGAGCTGACCTTTCGCATGTGGCTGTTTCCCTGGCTGACCTGGCTGGTGATTGTGTTCATCTGCGCGGCGCTGGCGGTGATGATGCTCACGCCGCAACACCGCACCGAAGTCACCACAACCATCGGCCTGGCGCTGGTGATTTCCTTCCTCGGGCTGGTGACGTCGCGTGATCCTGCGCAGGCTGCGCGGGTGACGTCTGCGGGGTAAATCGACGCCTGAGCTGTAGGAAATCACATCCAAATCTATCCCCGCTGTTGCTCGGCATAATTCGGCAGCTCGATGGCATCCGCTTTCGGCAAAAGAACGCCCACGTGGGGCTGAGCGCCGTGCTCAGACCGTTGAGCATGGGCCGCCCCTGCAGGGGAGTCAGGTGGTTTTTCTGCAGAGAGCGGGCCGACCGGAATGCTTAAGGGATTGTGCCGGAGAAGATCGGTTCGACCGGGCCGCTCAGGATGACGCTGTCGGTGCCGTTCCAGTGGAAGGTGACGGGGCCGCCGTCGCATTCGACGATGACGGTTTGGTCGAGCAGGCCTCGGCGGATGCCGTTTACTGCGGCGCCGCAAGCACAGGAGCCGGAGCCGAGCGGAATTGCGCCGTTGCGTTCCCAGATGCGCAGGCGGATGTGGCTGCGGTCGAGGATCTGGACGAAGTGCACGTTGGTTTTGTGCGGGAACAGCGGATGCGTTTCGAGGGTTGGGCCGACGGCGGCGAGGTCGAGGATGCTGAGGTCTTCGACGAAATAGGTGCAATGCGGGTTGCCCATGCTGCACGCGGCGGGGTCGCCGGGCAGCGGCAGCACAAGCGTGTCGTGTGCCTCGGTCAGAGGAATGTCCTCCCAGGCGAGCAGCGGTTGGCCCATGTCGACCGAGATCAGTCCGCTGGGCGTGCGTTCACAGTGGAGCACACCGCGCTGGGTGCGCAGGGTGATCGATTTTCGGCTGGCTTCGCGCATCAGTCGGTCGGCGGCGCCACGGGTGGCGCTGCCGCACACATCGAGCGCCGAGCCGTCGGCGTTCCAGAACTGCAACTGTGCATCGGCATCCGCGCAATCGAGCACCACGGCGAGCTGGTTGAAACCGATGCCTCGGTGGCGATCACCCAGCTGTCGGGCCAGTTGACTGGTGATCGGATTGGTGGTGTTTCGCGCATCGACCACGACGAAGTCATCGCCGTTGGCGTGCATTTTATGGAAGCTCAGCGGCATCGATGGCGCCTCGACTGCGGGTCATGTGAATGAGCGCCGAACGCCCGCCGTGCGGTGCCGGTCGCTCTTCAATGGCGAACGGCACGAAGCCGAGTTTAGGGTAGAGCAACAGGCCGGCGGTGTTTTCGTTGAAGCAGGACAACTGCACTTCGCGGGCCTGGTACTTTTCGAAGGCCAGTGCCGTCATCGTTTCGATGATGTATCGGGCCACGCCTTGGCCTCGCGCATAGGGCGCGACGATGACGTTGCCGATGCAACAGATAGCGTTGTGTTCAGCACGGTAGAAGTTGGCGAAACCGACGAACTCGCCGTTGGCCAGGAACACCGTGGAGTCGAAGCGCTGGCCGATCGCGGTGTGCATCTGCTCTGCCGTCAGCGGGTATTGCGCCTTCGGGAACATGAAGTACAACTCTTGAACACCCTGCGGAAAACCGCAGACGGTTTGGACATCGTCGGCCGTCACTGGCCGGTGGCTGAAGTTCATGGCTACCCTGCCCTCACTGTTTGCTGTTGGCCAGATGGTACGCGACCAGCGCGTTGGCGTGGCCATGGCCCATGCCGTGCTCAGTCTTGAGCCAGGCAACCCGTTCCATGTGTTTTTTGTCGTGGAGGCTGGCGAGCAGGTTCAGCCAATGTTCGATGGGTTGGCCGTACTTTTTTTCGATGGCGGGAAAGTAGGATGCCGGGCCTTTGACTTTGCTGTCTTTGCTCATGCTGCAAGCTCCCTGTGGTCGCGACGGAGAGTCGGCTGACGCTCCTTGTCGGCATGCCATAGAGTGGACGCGCGTCGTGGTCCCGGCAAGTGGCTTCAGTGCTTCAGTTCAAACCGACTTTGAGGGATCGCTCGGACGACCATGAATCCTGGCCTGCCGGCAATATCGGGTTCACTCCGGGTGTCGTTGTCGCGCTGGATCAACCCAAGGGCATTCACCCTGAACAGCACAAAGCCCCGGCGCAACGATCTCTACCTTGATCTTGTCCGGATCTTCACAGTAAAGGGCGTAGTGTTGCGGGCCACAGCAACGGTCGCCAGAAGCGCAGCGATGCTTCCAGGGATGAAACATTGATCTCGACGTGATGAAGCATGCCGGTGATTGGCATGCTACTGCGGGTATGGCTATTGCTCATCGGCAGCATTTCCATGAGCTCCGTCGAGCGTTTTCAACAACGTATGCCGACTCCATGGCCCGCAGTACTGCGGCACATGCGCTATCACTTGATATCCACACCGCGAGTACCACTCGGCGACGTCGTCATCGAGGGTTTCGATCAAGGCGTCCACGCATCCCCGTTCAACGGCTAGCGCCTCAAGTCTGTGCAACGCTTCAGCCCCCAGCCCCATGCCGCGCCGTTGCGCATCGACCCACAGGTAATTGACAAACAAGCGTCTGAACTCGGTTCTGCCGGTTGCACCGCCGACGAGTTGCCCATTCTCCATGACCAGACAGGCGATGGGCTGAGCCCGCCCGCCGCGTGCCTCAGATAAAGCGCGGCCATGCTCTATGACGCCGTCACAGATCGCCTGCAAGTTATCCTTGTGGATGTCGCCGCCCGTAACCCATTCCCTCATTGCATCTCTCCATTCTTGAAAGGCCTTGCAGCTGTTTCAAGCAAAAGCAGCGCCAACCCGCGATGCGCAGCCTAGAGGCTCAATCAAGAATGGCCGTTCGTTCGGGATCACGACGGGCTGATGCTCATGGGCAAGATGAACTTCGAAGAGCGCCTTGCGGCGTATCTGCTTGCGCACTTGAACACTGCAACGTCTCGGGAACGGCCACCCAAAGCAGAATCAACGCAGCGGCGGCGACCACGGCCAGTGTCAAAAACGCCGCACTGTAACCAGCGGCCTGCACCACGAATCCCGCAAGGCCGTTACTCAATGCAGCGCCCAGACCGAACGCAGTCGAGAGTGCGCCCAGGCTGACGTTGAAATGCCCGGTGCCCAACGTGAGGTCTTTCACCACCACTGGGAACAGCGCGCCGAAAATCCCCGCGCCCACACCGTCGAGCAACTGCACCGCGACCAGCCAATAAGGGTCGTCGGACCACACATACAGTACGCCACGCAACGGCAAAATCAGGAAGCCTGCGAGCAGCAACGGCTTGCGCCCCCAGACATCGGCCTTGGCCCCGCACAGCAAGGCGACGGGCACCATGACCAATTGCGCCGCGACGATGCAGGCGGACGTCAGCGGCGTGGCCATCTGCAGATTGGCTTGCGCCAGTTTCTGGCTCACCAGCGGCAGCATCGCCGCGTTCGCCAAGTGGAACAACGCGCAGCACACGGCAAACATCAGCAGCGGTTTGTTCTTGAGCAGTACCGACAAACCAGAGGGTTGTGTGCCATGCCCGGCACCGCCGGGGTTCAGGCCTCGGGCCAGATCATGGTCGATGGCCTCTGGCGAAACAAAGGACACGGCGATGACGCTGGCAATCGCCATGGCCGCCATCAGATAAAACACCGCTACCGGGCCGAACAGGTAAGCAAACAGCCCGGCCAACAGCGCCGCACAGGCATTGCCGGCATGGTTGAACGTTTCGTTGCGCCCGGTGCGTCGCGTGAACGCGCGCGGCCCGGTAATGCCTAAGGTGATCGCCGAAATCGCCGGCGCAAAAATCGATGCGGCGACAGCGCTGAGGGCTTGAGTCAGCGCCACCAGAGTGAACGAGGTGACGAAAGGCAACACTAGACAACTGCCCGTCACCAGCAACGCCGCAATGACAATGATCGCTCGTTTGCGACGCGTACTATCGACCAATGCGCCTGCTGGCGTTTGCGTGATGAGCGCGGCGATTCCGGCAATGGTCATGACCAGGCCGATGCTGGCCGGGTCCCATTGATGAACCGCCAGCAGGTAAATCGCCAGATAGGGCCCGAGCCCGTCGCGCACATCGGCGAGGAAGAAATTCAGGCTGTCCAGTGACAGGTTGTTGCGACGATCGAGATGAGTGGCCACGGGCAGCGTCTTCGATATTCGAGGTCGTGCGAATTGAATCGACCTCCGCTGATTGAGTGACCTGTGGCTCGACCAGTTAGTTGCATGGGCCAACTGTTCTCGCCTGCGATTAAAACCAGAGCTGAAACCCCCTCCGTGTAGGCCTTCGCCCGGCACCTCGTCCAGCAGGCCGAAGCGACGTATGGCGATTTTCTGCAAAACCATGATCGAATCTGAGCGCATGCAGTTCATTCGGTGAACTGCCAGCCCGGATCTATGCTCAAAGCGTCCAGAGCCCCGTCCCTACTCTTTCGGTCACCCCAACCCATGCTCAAAAACCTTTGGTACGTCATCCTTCCCTCATCGCAGTTGAGCCAAGAGATCGCGCCGATACGCCTGCTCGGCCAGTCGTTTGTCGCCTTCCGCGACAGCCACGGCAAGGCACGTCTGCTGTCCGATATTTGCGTGCACCGTGGGGGTTCGCTATCGGCCGGGGCCAAGGTCGGCGACAGCGTGCAGTGCCCCTACCACGGCTGGCGCTTCGACGGTGACGGCCGGTGCGTGCAGATTCCCGCTCAGCCCACTCTGCGGATCCCGGAGAAGGCGCGGGTTGATGCGTACCCGACAGAGGAACGCTACGGCTGGATCTGGGCCTTTCTAGGCGATTTGCCAGAGGCTGAACGCCCGCCGCTTCCTGCCCTGGATTGGCTCGATGATGCCAACGTTCGCGTAGTCAGTGGGCACTTTGACTGGGAAGCCAGTTGGGATCGGGTCATCGAGAACGGGCTGGATTTTGCACACGCGCCTTTCGTGCATGGTTCGACCTTCGGCGACCCGGCTCATCCGGAAATCGAAGCGTTCGACGTCGACAGCGATGCGTGGCAGGGTCAGGCCCGAATGTTGATGAAGCGACCCAAGCGCACCGGGCTGTTCAGGCGCAAATCAGCCACCGAGCAGGTCAGCGTGACAACCGTGCCCGGGTTTCATTTGTCAGGCCCGTGTACCACGCTGCAATTGCAATTACCCAATGGCTGGCGGATCTACATTGTTGCGGCCCATGTGCCAGTGGACGCCAACCGCACGCGCACGTGGTGGATGATGGGCCGCACGTATCTACGCTCGCGCTTGCTCGACGGACGCTTCGTCGCCAGCAATCTGAAGATTTTCCGACAGGATCACGCAGTACTGCGCAACGTGCGCCCGGAGCGCGTACCGGACTCCTGGCAGCAAGAAGTTTCGTTGAAGTCCGATGCGCTGCAGATCGCCTTGCGCAAACGCCTTCGCGAACTGGAGCGCCTGGGCTGGCAGATCGATGAAGCACGGCTCGCCCGCGACTTTACCGGGCGCAAGGCCTGCGCCATTCCGTGCCCCGAACGACGCAACAGCCGTGCCTGGGCGATCGAACCGATTCCGCTGATCGACGTAACCGCCAGCAGTTGAATCAGGGCTTTTTCTCGCATTCAGATCGAGCGCTGATTGACCCTTGCCATCAACTGCTCAGCAGTTTCCTTGCGTTCGGAGTAGCGGTCGACCAGATGCGTCTGCTGATCGCGCAGCAACACGGTGAACTTCACCAACTCCTCCATCACGTCGACCACACGGTCGTAGAACGGCGACGGTTTCATCCGCCCTGCCTCGTCGAACTCCATGTAGGCCTTGGGCACCGAGGATTGGTTGGGGATGGTGAACATGCGCATCCAGCGGCCCAACACGCGCAACTGGTTGACCACGTTGAACGACTGCGAGCCGCCGCAGACCTGCATCACCGCCAGGGTTTTGCCCTGGGTCGGACGCACGGCGCCGAGCTCCAGCGGGACCCAGTCGATCTGCGCCTTGAACACAGCAGACATGGCGCCGTGACGTTCGGGTGAACACCACACTTGCCCTTCCGACCACAGCACCAGATCGCGCAGTTCCTGCACTTTGGGATGGTCGACCGGGGCGTCGTCGGGCAGCGGCAAACCGGACGGATTGAAGACGCGCGTTTCGGCGCCGAAGTGTTCCAGCAACCGAGCGGACTCCTCCACCAGTAAACGGCTGAAGGAGCGCTCACGGGTCGAGCCGTACAGCAACAGAATGCGCGGTTTGTGTTCGCCGGGTTTCGCGGGGTTGGCGTTATCGAACAAGCTGGAATCGAGGTTTGGCAGGTGGGCTGACATGAGTGTTCCTTAAAGCGCGCCGATGCGGTCGAGCGCGGTTTTCAATTCATCGCGGCTGAGGGTTTCAAAGGGCAGATCGAGGAAGGCCTGGCAGCGCTGGCCGATCCGCATCAATGTCGCGTGGAAAGCGCCATTCACCGTGGCCTCGTCAGCTGATACTTCGGAGGGGTCTTCCAATCCCCAATGGGCTTTGAGCACCGGGCCGAAATACACCGGGCAGGTCTCGCCGGCGGCTTTGTCGCACACGGTGATGACGATGTCTGGCGGGTTGCCTTCGAAAGCGTCGTTGCCTTTGCTGTGCAAGCCATTGATGGCAATGCCGGCGTGTTGCAGGGTCAACAGACTGCGCGGCAGCACTTGGCCTTTTGGAAAACTGCCGGCACTCACCGCTTCAAATCCGGGCGGCGCCAAGTGATTGAACATGGCTTCCGAGAGGATGCTGCGGCAGCTGTTGGCCGTGCACATGAACAGGATTCGCATGAGGTGCTCCAGTGAAGTGTCAGCAGCAGGCGGCTTCGCGAACCGGGCGGCCATCCATGTTTTGCAGGCGAGACGCGTTGTCCTTGAGCCAGTCAGTGTTGGCCCCGGACGTCACCTGGAGAATTTCGCGAACCCAATCGGGCAGCTGCGGATTAAGGCGGTAGTAGACCCATTGCCCCTGACGGCGATCGAGCAGCAGGCCGTTGCTGCGCAGTTGCGCGAGGTGACGGCTGATCTTTGGCTGACTGTCGTCAAGCGCACACATCAGCTCGCAGACGCAGAGTTCACCTTGATCGGCAATCAGCAGGATGGCGCGCACGCGGGTTTCGTCGGCGAGGCTCTTGAAGACTTCGGTGGGGGTGAGCATGGAACGGCACCAATACATACGGAAACTCGAATATACGGATATCCATATACTAATCAACGTTGAATTTGTTGCCCCCCCTGTAGGAGTGAGCCTGCTCGCGATAGCGGTATGTCTGTGAGTCAGATGTCGACTGGCACACCGCTATCGCGAGCAGGCTCACTCCTACAAAGGATCTACGGTAGGCAGGACTGTCCGCGTAACAACCCCTGCTCCGCCTCACACAACCCCACCACATAATCCCAGACCACCCGCAGCCGCACCGATTTATGCAACTCGCGCCGCGTGCTGATCCAGTAACTGCGCTCGATACTTTCATCCGGCAACAACGGCACCAGATCCGGATCGGACTCGGCCATGTAGCACGGCAACACCGCAATGCCCAAACCCGACCGCGCGGCTTCCTGTTGGGCGATGACGCTGGTGCTGTGAAATACCACCCGCGGGCTGCGGCAGAAGCTGTTGAGGAACATCAGTTCCTGGCTGAACAGTAAATCGTCGACATAGCCGATCCACGCATGCCGGCCCAAATCTTCACGGCTTTGCAGCGGCGGCGCTTTGTCGAGGTAGCGTTGACTGGCATAGAGCGCGAGGCGGTAATCGGTGAGTTTGCGCGTCACCAGCATGTCCGCCGCCGGGCGCTCCAGATGAATGCTGATTTCCGCCTCACGGTTGAGGATGCTGACAAAGCGCGGCACCGCCACCAGTTCCACTTCCAGACCCGGATAACGCTCAAACAGACCAATCATGCGACTGGCCAGAAACTTGATCCCCAGCCCTTCGGTAACCCCCACGCGAATCTTGCCCAGCGGCGCGGTCGATTGGGTGATTTCTTCCTGCGCCAACAACGCCACGTTCTCCATCGCTTCCGCATGTTTGAGCAGCGCCTCCCCCGCCGGAGTCATTTCATAGCCTTGCGCATGCTGGACGAACAGCGCAGTGCCGAGGCTCTTTTCGATGGCCTCGATGTGTCGGGCGACGGTGGCGTGGGTGGTGTTGAGACGGCGGGCAGCGGTGAGCAGGCGCCCACTGCGTTGCAGTTCGAGAAAAAACCGCAGGTCGTTCCAGTCGAACATGCTGTGTCCTTGTCGGCTAAGGTCTATGCAGGCTGTTTAAAAACGCACAGCGGCTGCGCAAAAACTAACATTCTTTTGACGAAAGCTAACAACTAGAGTGTCCGACAATAAAAACAAAAAGCGAGGTCAGGGAATGCAGACTTCCCTCGATGAATACGACTACATCGTGGTCGGCGCCGGCCCTGCCGGGTGCCTGCTGGCCAATCGACTGTCGGCAGATCCGCAGCAGCGCGTGCTGTTGCTCGAAGCCGGCGGGCGCGACAACTATGCGTGGATTCACATTCCTGTCGGTTACCTGTTCTGCATCGGTAACCCGCGCACCGACTGGTGCTTCAAGACCGAAGAACAAGCGGGCCTCAACGGCCGTGCGCTGAGTTATCCGCGCGGCAAAGTGCTCGGCGGGTGTTCTTCCATCAACGGCATGATCTACATGCGCGGCCAGGCCAACGACTATGACGGCTGGGCGGCCGAGGGCAATCCGGGCTGGGCCTGGGAGGACGTGCTGCCGCTGTTCAAACAGAGCGAAAACCACTTTGCCGGCGCGGCTGAATTCCACGGCGCCAAGGGTGAATGGCGCGTCGAACAACAGCGGCTTTCGTGGCCGATTCTGGATGCGTTTCGCAGCGCCGCCGAGCAAAGCGGCATCGCCAGCATCGAAGACTTCAATCAGGGCGACAACGAGGGTTGCGGCTACTTTCAGGTCAATCAGAAGGCCGGCGTGCGCTGGAACGCGGCGAAGGCGTTTCTGAAACCGGTGCGTGATCGGGCGAACCTGACGGTGCTGACCGGGGTTGAAGTGGATCGGGTTGTGCTGGAGGACGGGCGCGCATCGAAAGTCGTTGCCCGTCACGAAGGCCAGCTCAAACAGTTCAAGGCGCGCAAAGAGATCATCTTGTGCGCCGGATCGGTCGGTTCGCCGAGCATTTTACAGCGCTCCGGGATTGGTCCGCGGCCGTTGCTGGAGCGCCTCGGTATCGGCGTGATCCATGAATTGCCGGGCGTCGGCGGCAACCTGCAGGATCACCTGCAACTGCGCCTGATCTACAAACTGGAAAACGCGCGCACGCTGAACCAAATCGCCGGCAGCGTCTGGGGCAAGATGGGCATGGGCCTGCGTTATCTGTATGACCGCAGCGGGCCGCTGTCGATGGCGCCGAGTCAGTTGGGCGCATTTGCCCGTTCGGGGCCGGAGCAGACCTCGGCGAATCTGGAATATCACGTGCAGCCGTTGTCGCTGGAGCGCTTTGGCGAACCGTTGCACAGCTTTCCGGCGTTTACTGCGTCGGTGTGTGATCTGCGTCCGCAGAGCCGTGGCCGCATCGAAATCCGTTCGGCCGACCCACAGCACGCGCCGCTGATTCAACCCAACTATCTCAGCCATCCGGAAGATTTGCGCGTGGCAGCGGATGCGATTCGCATGACCCGGCGCATCGTCAGCGCCCCTGCCCTGCACGCGTTCAAACCGGTCGAGTACCTGCCCGGCGCCAGCCTGCAAAGCGAAGCAGAGTTGCAGCAAGCGGCGGCGACAATCGGCACGACGATTTTCCACCCGGTCGGCACCTGCCGCATGGGCAATGACGGTGACGCGGTGGTGGATGCACAGTTGCGCGTTCACGGCGTCCCCGGTTTGCGCATTGCCGACGCCTCGATCATGCCGCGCATCACCTCGGGCAACACCTGTTCGCCTACGCTGATGATTGCCGAAAAAGCGGCCCAACTGATCCTCAACCCCACCACCAGGAGCAGCACCGCAAAACCGGAACTGGCCCAAACCCTGTAGGAGCTGCCGAAGGCTGCGATCTTTTGACTTTGAATTTTTGAAATCAAAACCAAGATCAAAAGATCGCAGCCTGCGGCAGCTCCTACAGGGGATTGCGTTTGATTCATGGACATCGAGCATCAGTGGAACAACAAAAACAATCACTGTGAGGGATACCGATATGTCAGAACACGCTCAGCCGCTGGACGCTGCGAGCAGCGCCAGTACCAGCAATGCCACGCAGAAAGTCATCTTCGCCTCATCACTGGGGACGGTGTTCGAGTGGTATGACTTTTTCCTCTACGGCGCCCTCGCGGCGGTGATCAGCAAGCAGTTTTTCGCCGGGGTCAACGACACCACGGCGTTCATCTTTGCGCTGATGGCCTTCGCCGCAGGCTTTATCGTGCGGCCGTTCGGGGCGCTGGTGTTTGGTCGGTTGGGGGACATGATCGGGCGCAAATACACCTTCCTCGCGACGATCATTTTGATGGGCATCGCGACGTTCTGCGTCGGCCTGCTGCCGACCTACGCCAGTATCGGCATCGCCGCACCGATCATCCTCGTGGTGCTGCGCATGCTTCAGGGCCTGGCGCTCGGCGGTGAATACGGCGGCGCGGCGACCTACGTGGCGGAGCACGCGCCAATCGGCAAGCGCGGCTTTCACACCAGCTGGATTCAGTCCACCGCGACCCTCGGCCTGCTGCTCTCGCTGCTGGTGGTGCTCGGTTGCCGCTACTTCACCGGTGACCAGTTTGAAGTCTGGGGCTGGCGCATTCCGTTCCTGCTGTCGATCGTGCTGCTGGGCATTTCCACCTGGATTCGCCTGAGCCTGCACGAGTCGCCGGCGTACCTGAAAATGAAGGAAGAAGGCAAAACCTCGAAGGCGCCAATCCGCGAATCCTTCGGCAAATGGGAAAACCTCAAGGTCGTGCTGATCGCCCTGTTCAGCATCAACGCCGGGCAAGCGGTGACTTTCTACGCGGCGCAGTTCTACGTGCTGTTCTTCCTCACCCAGTTCCTGAAAATGGACCCGGCGGTGGCCAACACCTTGCTGATCATCAGCGTGGTGATCGGTGCGCCGTTCTTCATCATTTTCGGCTGGCTGTCGGACAAGGTCGGGCGCAAACCGGTGCTGATGCTCGGCTTGCTGCTGGCGACGGCGCTGTACTTCCCGATTTTCAAATCGCTGGCGCACTACGCCAACCCGGCAATCGATCAGGCCAGCCGTCAGGCGCCGATCACCGTGTTGGCGGATCCGGCCACCTGTACCTTTCAGTTCGACCCGGTGGGCAAGGCCAAATTCGACAGTCCGTGCGACAAGGTCAAGACCTTCCTGGTCAAGCAAGGCCTGCCTTACTCCAGCGCCGCTGCGCCTGCTGGCAGCGCCGTGCAAGTGAGTGTCGGCGACGTCAAACTCGACGGCTACGACGAAGCGGCATTGCGCGGCGCGATCACCCTCGCCGGCTACCCGCAACAGGCGGATATGCAGCAGATCAACAAGCCGATGATTGTGGCGCTGATCGTCGCGCTGATCATCATTTCGGCCATGTGCTACGGGCCTCTGGCAGCGCTGATGGTGGAGCTGTTTCCGACGCGGATTCGCTACACCTCGATGTCGCTGCCGTACCACATCGGCAACGGCTGGTTTGGCGGTTTCCTGCCGACGGTGTCGTTTGCCTTGGTGGTGTACACCGGGGACATCTTCTATGGGCTGTGGTACCCGGTGCTGATTACCGGGGTGAGCCTGGTCGTCGGAATGATCTGCCTGCGCGAAACCAAAAACATCGACCTCGACAAAAACTGAGCCTACCCGAAAAAAACTGCCTGATTACCCCCCCTGTGGCGAGGGGATTTATCCCCGATGGGCTGCGCAGCAGCCCCAAACCTGCAACCTTGACGAGTCAGACACACCAAGGTTGCAGCCATCAGGGCCGCTGCGCAGCCCAACGGGGATAAATCCCCTCGCCACAGATCCCTCATCCCGCCCACCCCGCCAAATCTCGTCTACGATCATTCACACACTTGAAACCCCGCGACGCAGAAAAGCGTTCGTGGCGTGGGGCAACTGAACCTCTCGGACTGAGGATTCTCCCATGCCTGCGTCGCAATTCTCCCTCGCTCAAACCACCATCACCCTGGATGCTCGCCCGGACCGTCTGGACCTGCGCGACCGGGTATTCACCCCCCGCGTGCAGTCGCTTCCAGCGTCGTTCCCCTCCGATCAGGACATCACCGGTAAATGGGCGGATTACCTGGGCCGGGGCATGGTGCAGTTTCAAGGCAGTGAAGGCGCCTGCACCGGTTTCGGGCTCTCGGCGGTGGTGAACTATCTGTTGTGGCGCCGGGATGCCGAATCGGTGCAAACCAGCCCGCGCCAGCTCTACCATCTGGCCAAGCTGTACGACGAATGGCCCGGCGAGGATTACACAGGTTCCAGTTGCCGGGGCGCGTTAAAGGGCTGGCACAAGCACGGCGTCTGCGAGAAAAGCCTGTGGCCCTACACCGTCGCCGCCGACGGCTCGGTGCCGGACTTTGAGGAGCCCGCGGCGCAATGGGCCGAAGACGCTATCACTCGCCCCTTGGGCGTTTACTACCGTGTTGAAAAAGACGACATCACCGCAATGATGGCGGCGCTCTGTGAAACCGGCGCGCTGTACGTTTCAGCCAATGTCCATCAGGGCTGGAATCTAAAGACCAAAGGCAAACCCGGTGCCCGAGCATTCCAGAGCACCGCGCAATTGCCGGTGATCAAGTTGCATCAAAAGGCCGAAGGGGGGCATGCGTTCGCCCTGCTCGGTTATACCCACGAAGGTTTTATCGTGCAGAACTCCTGGTCCACCGACTGGGGCTACTCAGGATTCGCGATCCTGACCTACGAAGACTGGCTGGCCAATGGCACCGACGCCTGGACCGTGGGGCTCGGCGTGCCGATCAAACATGGCACCGTTTCGCGCAATACTCGGCCGTCGAAAGGAGCAGATGGGGCGCAGTCTGCGTTTCGCGATGCGTTGCTGACGTCCAGCGCCAAACGCGAAGGCTTTTCGCTGTTTTCCGCCGACTCGCCCACCCCCGATCGCAAGGGCCCATTGCCACTGAAGCCGGATGACGCCTACGGATTGACCGTGGTTTTTGAAAACGACGGCAGCATCGGTCCTCGTCTCGTCGCGGTAAAAGATGTGCGCGCAAGTGTGGCGCGCATCGTGTTTGAGGCCCCTCAGGCCTGGTACAACAACCTTCCAGCCGGGAAAAAGCCCAAAGTACTGCGGATCGCGGTGTTCTCCCACGGAGGGCTTAATTCCGAAAAAGCGTCGATCAAGCGCATTTGTGCAATGGCGCCGTACTTTCTTGAAAACGGTGTGTATCCGTTATTCATCACTTGGCGCACGGGGGTCGTGGAAACTTTCATCGACATCGTCAAAGATAAATATGCCGTTCAATCACTGGACGCCGGCAGCTTCCTCGACACGTTAAAAGAGCTCAAGGACAAAGCCACCGAGGCGTGGGACCGTGGGGTGGAGGTGATTACCCAGCAGCCCGGTGGCGCGCAGTGGCGACAAATGAAACAGAACGCACTGGCAGCCTCGATTCCGGGGTACACACCGCGCGGTCTGCTGGAGATCACCGACAACCTGGAAAAACTGGTGGGCGCCATGGGCACCGCCAATGTAGAACTGCACCTGATCGGCCACTCGGCAGGTTCGCTGATGAATGGTCACCTGATTCAACTGCTCTGGAATAGAGGCCTGCCGATTGCCACTTCAACACTGCTGGCGCCGGCGTGTACCCTCGATTTCGCCAACCAGACCTACCGCCAGGTCATAGAAAAGGGCGGACTGAAACGCGACGACTTTCATCTGCATATCATGTCCGACAACCGCGAACAGAGTGACAACGTCGCCGGTGTCTACCGAAAATCGTTGCTTTACCTGGTCTCCCGCGCCTACGAAGAGCTGCATAAAATGCCGCTACTGGGCATGGCCAAAAGCCTGGACGGCATTTATCAGGACTTCAGCAACCCCAAGCTCAGCGAATGGAGCGTGGCCGCGCAGAACATGACCGTCGAGTGGAACAACTTCTACTGGGACAAAAAAATCCCCAGCGGTTTCGCCTCGACCGGAAAAAGCCTGACGCACCCGCGCGCAGCCACACTGCACATCTACAACGATGCGCAAATGACCTATGGGCCGGGCGTCAGCCGTGATACTTCACATGGCGGATTCGACAATGACTTGAAAGCGATGACGCTGACTCTCAAGACGATTCTCAGGTTGGGCCCCAACGCCGATCTGGATCAGCGCCTCATCGATTTGAATTACTGAGTCACGGAGATTGCTCATGCCACTTTCAGTCGTCGCTCCGGCGGGCGCGCAAACATTGCTGTGCAGCGTAGAGATCCAGGCCGACGACCCTTGGTGCCCGACTGCAGTCATGCTCACGGCCGGGCAACGCTACTTTTTTCGTGCCAGTGGCCATTGGCGCGACTGGAACGAACTCCATGACATCAATGGCGCAGCGGTACCAAAACTTGCGCCGTTCAAACGCCTCATCCGCTGCAAGGCCGCCGATGCCGAGTGGTTCACACTGATCGGTGCAATCGACAAAGACCGCCAGAGCTACTTCGCCATTGGCGACGGCTCGCGCTGGCCGGCAGGTTGGGTGGCGCCGGCCAGCGGGCAGCTCAGGTGTTTTGCCAATGATGTGCGGCTGCTGTATTGCAACAATCATGGGGCTATCACGCTGCAGGTCTGGAGCTGACTCCGTTTCGCGTGCTATGGCCTATGACTCAGCTTTTATGACCTCGAATTTCACTTGGTCCGGGTAAAACGCCACGTAGTTCTGTATGTCTTTGACCGACACTTTCGGATTTTCGTAAGTCCACACCGCGTTCGCCCCTTCGTGCCCCGGCACTTGCAGGCTGAAGTAGTTGGCGTCGCCCTTGTACGGGCAGTAACTGGTGTGGTCGGTGCGGGCGAAGTACTTCTCGTCGATGTCTTCGCGAGGGACGTAATAGACCGGCGGGTAGTTGGCTTCGTTGAGGATCAGCGCATGGGAGGAGGCAGCGACCTGAATGCCGTGAAACTTCACCAGCAGGCAGCCGGCGAGTTGTTCGAGGTTGATGACTGGGCTGGGGCCGGAGCTTTTCATGGGGTTCTCCTGGAGACGGCGAAGAGACCGGTTCAGGTATAACTCATGGTTGCCAATCGCGCCGGATTCGCAGCCGAACGGCTATCAAGCAATACGCTGCACGACGTTAGCTGTGTGGTGAGGGGATTGATCCCCTCACCACACAGCTACAACCGATGCCCGGTGCGTCAGATCAGGCGACGATATCGCTCGCCAACGCCTGCCCCACGACACCCACGGCAAAATCAATCGCACCCTGCCCCGTAAGGTCAACCAGCAACGTGGTCTGATCGCTTTGTCCGTAGTACGTCAGGATCGCATCGCCGGCATGCCCGGTGAAGTGGCTGACAAAATTCAACGACGCCGCGCCCGACGCGAACCCGGCAATGCCCGACAGGTCGATCTTGTCCAGACCACTTTTGAAATCCATGATCCAGTCAGGCTGGTTATTGGTCGAATCGCTGGCCGCGCCGAACACGAACGTATCGGCACCCTCGCCGCCCCACAATGTGTCACCGCCAGCGCCGCCGTAGAGAATGTCGTTGCCGGCACCGCCGAACAGGACATTGACCGCCGCGTTGCCGATCAGCAAGTCATTGCCCGCGCCGCCAATGGCGTTTTCCACGGTCACGCCATGCGCGATCGAAACGTTGCCGACCATGCCGCCGACATCGGAAAACGAACCTTCGTTGAGGTTGATCTTCTGATTCTGGTTGAAGCCGGAGAAGTTCAGCGTGTCATTGCCACCGCCGTCCCACACCGAAAATACCACTTTCGACGATGCCGAAGTCGCGCTGTAGAAATCACGCTCGGCGTTGGAGCTGAAGCCGTAGGTGGTGTCACCGGCGCGGGTTTCATAATTGGCGCCATACAGCTTTTGCACCGCCACAATGTCGTCCAGCAAAGGCGCCGAAGCATAGGCACCGCTGCCGTCCTTGCTGAAATCCTGGCCGGTGTTGGTTTCACTCCAGTAGCTCATCAGGCTGTAGCCACGGGTGTCTTCGGCGTATTTGGCGTCGCCGTAGGTCGGGTTACCGTTGCCGGCGTTGTAGGCGCCCGGGTGTGACAGGCCGAGGGTGTGCCCGATTTCGTGGGTCAGGGTCTGGCGCCCGTAGTTGTTGGTGTCCGGGGTCTTGTTGACCTGATATTGATTGTTGATCAGGTACCACGACTGGCCGTCGTAACTGCCGCCGCTCGGCAGGTAGGCAAACGCGGCGCCGCCGGTACTGACGTCGTAGTTGCCGAAGGTCATGTGACCGTCACCGCCCTTGCCTTCGCTGAACGTGACGTTGGCAACGTCGGCCCAGGACTGCATGGCCAGCACGGCTTGCGCCTTTTGCTGAGCGCTGAATTCGCTGAAGTTGCCCAGCTTGGCGTTGTAGTTCGCCGGTTTTTCGCTGAGGAAGTTGTAGCTGAGGTCGATTTTGCCGTCGGCGTTTTTATCGCCCCACGACAGGCCCTTGCGCAGGATTTCGTCAGCGGCCTGGTCGGCGGTGAACGACGGTTTGCCGTTGACCAACGCGTCACCACCACGGTCGTAGAGGTGGCTGAAGGTGTCGACGGCGCTGAACGCCGTGCTGGCGCTGGAGGATGCTTGAGGCATGGTGTACGTCCTTGTTTCAAAGTAGTCAGTGTCCGACAGACTACGGCGATCTCCTGGCGAGACCGTCCTGTCGCGCGCGTTGTTGAGACGCTGGGAACCTGACACACGCCCACACCACGGCGCTAATCAATTTCTCGATAGTGCCGTATGCCGTCCCGGGATTGCCCGTCACTTGCGGCAATGCTTTTTATCTGTATATCCATACAGATAAAAGTTGCCCCTGACGCCAAGTCCGGCCATTCTGTGCACCTGTTCCGACCTTGATCGACGATGGTGGTTATGCGGCTGTATCTCTGTGAAAAACCTTCCCAGGCCAAAGACATTGCGGCCGTCCTCGGTGCCAAGCGCCGGGGCGATGGCTGCTGGCTGGGAACGGACGTCACGGTGACCTGGTGCATCGGCCACTTGCTCGAAACCGCGCCGCCGGATGCCTACGATGCCCGCTACAAGCGCTGGGTTTTGGCAGATCTGCCGATCATTCCGGACAAATGGAAAATGACCGTCAAGCCGCGCACGGCCAGCCAGTACAAAGCGGTGAAACGCCTGCTCGGCGAGGCCAGCGAACTGATCATCGCCACCGACGCCGACCGTGAGGGCGAAATGATCGCCCGGGAACTGGTCGAGCACTGCCGTTATCGCGGGCCGATCCGCCGTCTGTGGCTGTCGGCGCTGGACGAAGCCTCAATTCGCAAGGCATTGGCCGCCCTGAAACCGGGGGCAGAGACCTTCAGCCTGTATCACTCGGCACTCGGTCGCTCACGGGCAGACTGGCTGATCGGGATGAACATGAGTCGCCTGTTCACCCTGCTCGGCCGGCAATCCGGCTATCAGGGCGTGCTGCCCGTGGGCCGAGTACAGACGCCGACCCTGCGGCTGGTGGTGGATCGTGATCGCAGCATCGCCGACTTCGTGCCGGTGGCGTATTGGGCAATCGATGTACAACTGCTGCACAGCGGCACAGCGTTCATGGCGCAGTGGCGGGCGCCGTCGGATGCCTGTGACGATCAGGATCGCTGTCTGAATCAGGCGCTGGCGCAACAGGCCGCGGCAGCAATCGGCAGCGCTGCCAGCGCACGGGTCATCAAGCTGAAAACCGAACGCATGCGCGAAGTGGCGCCGCTGCCCTTCGATCTCGGCACGTTGCAGGAAGTCTGTTCGAAGAAGCTCGGCCTCGGTGCGCAGGAAACCCTCGACATCGCCCAGGCGCTGTATGAAACCTACAAAGTCGTCACCTACCCGCGCAGCGATTGCGGTTATCTGCCGCTGAGCCAGCACAGCGAGGCGTCGGCGATTCTCGCGGCGTTGCGCCAGGCCGATCCGAGCCTGGAAGCGTTGAACGGTTTTCTTGAACCGCAACGCAAGTCTCGCGCCTGGAACGATGCCAAGGTCAGCGCCCACCACGGCATCATCCCTACCGCTGCAGCGAAAAACCTTGAGCGCCTGAGCGGCAA
This sequence comes from Pseudomonas sp. SM4, assembly GCF_051913165.1. Taxonomy (NCBI): domain Bacteria; kingdom Pseudomonadati; phylum Pseudomonadota; class Gammaproteobacteria; order Pseudomonadales; family Pseudomonadaceae; genus Pseudomonas; species Pseudomonas sp. SM4. The sequence continues at coordinate 21,099 of NZ_JBODOE010000010.1, forward strand.
GCACCGCGCGGTCTACACGCTGATCCGCGCGCGCTATCTGGCGCAATTCCTGCCCAATCATGAATACGATCGCACCCAGGCCGACTTCGATTGCAATGGTGAAGCGTTGCGCGCTGTCGGCAAACAAATCATCGAGCCCGGCTGGAAACGCGCCCTGCCCGAAGCGCTGGCGCCGGCCAAGGGCCGCGAAGCCCCTGCGCCGCAACCCTTGCCGGCACTCAGCCAGGGCGTCGAATGCGCCATCGCCGACGTAAGACTCAAGGATCTGTGGACGCAACCGCCCAAACCCTACACCGAGGGTGATCTGATCAAGGCGATGAAAAACGTCGCCAAACTGGTGGAAGACCCGCTGCTGAAACAGAAGCTCAAGGACACCACCGGGATCGGCACCGAGGCCACCCGCGCCTCGATCATTCAGGGTTTGCTGGATCGCGGCTATCTGCTGAAAAACGGCAAAGCACTCGCCGCTACACCGGCCGCGTTCAGTCTGATCGACGCCGTGCCCCGCGCGATTGCCGACCCCGGCACCACGGCAATCTGGGAACAGGCGCTGGACATGGTGCAGAGTGGCGAAATGAGCCTGGAAGAATTCGTCACCAAACAGGCAGCGTGGATGAGCAAGCAAGTGACCCGCTGCTCCGCCCTGAGCCTGACCATCAGCGGCCCGCCCCCTGCCGGCAAAGCGGCGGCCCCGTGGAAGAAAAAACGCAAATCAACCCGTAGCCCAACCAAGCGCACGGCCAAAACCAGCACCAAATAACATCCCACTGTGGTGAGGGGATTTATCCCCGATGGACTGCGCAGCAGTCCCCTGCTTTTTTAAAGTCAAAAGAGGGGCTGCTTCGCAACCCATCGGGGATAAATCCCCTCACCACAGGTATTGGGTTCAATCCAGACTACTGTGTCAGTAGTCATATCGCCGGGAGTGAACGCCCCATGCCAACCATTGAACTGCACCCCGCCCAACGTGACGAACTCGATACCCTCGAAAACCTCATGCAGTTCTACATGTACGATTTCAGCGAGTGGCTACCGCTGAAACTCGCCGACCATGGTTTCTTTTCCATCCAGCCGAAGCTCGACTACTGGCGCCACCCAGGCACGCAACCCTTTCTGATCCGCGTCGACGGCGAACTCGCCGGGTTCGTGACCGTCGACACCGAAACGCACATGGCCGGTGCCGAGCACAACATCGGCTACTTCTTCCTCACGCGGCGTTTTCGTGGCCAAGGTGTCGCCCAGTTTGTCGTCTCCACCCTCTTGAGCCGCCTCCCCGGTCAATGGCAAATTTTCCATATCGACGCCAACCTGCCGGCCCGGCGCTTCTGGGCCGGGCTGATCCCGGCATTGAGCGGCGGCGAATTCACCCGGCAGCAGCGTGAAGTGGACGGTTATCCGTGCACTTTCTACGGCGTGCGTACGCCTTTTTCCGTTGCCTGAACGGATCCTTTCTCATTCCAAAACAGCTTTGTCCGACAATATGTAGTGCTCAAAAATAATCACTACAAAACCGTTGACGGCGTCGTTTTGCTTTTGCATGATGAAGACGTTCCCCGATCGGGAACACGGGTAACACGCTTGAGCAAACTCGTCTGACCGCCGAGTTGTTTTTTCCGGATACACGCTGCCCACAAGGCAGATTGAAGAAGCTGACCTGGCCTGAACGTCCAGTACAAGGACGAGAAGCGCTGGCGAAAATTCTCAAGACGCTTGTGGTCGACACGGTAAATGTCGTCAAGAAGCCTCCCGGTTTTCGCTGCTTCTCTTCGTTGTGACGCTATTGCGTAGCAGTTATTCAACACGACTACATGCAACAGAGGCATGACCCCGTACTTCAACGGGCGAGCGCTGACGTCCTGGTTTCGGTGCCAGGGATCAACTAACCGATGGGCTACCTGTATTAGCGAATCAACTTTGAAAGATCACCACACTGGTCAAGGGGCATAATCATGAATCTGAACAATCAACCAACTATCGAAGAACTGGCTCGTATGTTCGCTGCGCAAAAAGACAGCCACGACAGCCACATTCTGTGGATCAGCAAGTCGGGTCAGGTGCATATCGACTGCCTGTCGCCGCATGCTGGTGAAGAAGAGTTCGACCAGAACAACCAGAACCTGGCGGCCCGCCTGAAGATGTATCGTCGCGGCCACGGCTATGTCGGCAAAAAAGCCGCCGCCGACAAGGACTTCATCGGTAATGTTCTGCAAACGCTGAAACAGGCGTGGGACTCGCTGCAGAACAAAAACGAAGTTCGGGTGATTGATCGGTTCTGCTGAGTTACTCCTTCAATAGTCAAAAGGGCCTGTTCCTGCCAAGGAACAGGCCCTTTTTATTGATCACCTGTAGGAGCTGCCGAAGGCTGCGATCCTTTGATCTTGCCCCTAAAAAACCAGATCAAAAGATCGCAGCCTTCGGCAGCTCCTACAGGGGTTGAGGGTTCAGGACCAGTTTGGTGAAGGCCACGGCGGCGGCGCTGTGGTAGTTGTTCTTGCGTCTTAACAATGCCGCCCCGCGTTGCGGTGCGTCGCTGTCGACCTGCAATCGACGCAGCGCCCGCTCTTCAGTGGCAATCGCCTGCGGCAGCATCGTCGCCATCGGCGAATGCCGAACCACCTCCAGCAACGTGCTCACCGAGTTCACCTCGATCCGTACCCTGGGCGTGATCCCGTGCTGACGAAAATACTCATCCACCGATAACCGCGTGATGAAATCCGGCGCCAGCAAAGCGAAATCCAGCTGCGCGATGTCATCCGCCGCCAGCACCGCAGTGCTCTCATACAACGGATGCTCACGCCCGACCATGATCCCCAGTGTTTCGGTAAACGCCGGAATACACTCGATGTCCGGACTGCGCACGGGCGTAAACGCAATCGCAACATCCAGCGAGTCATCCGCCAGCCCCGCCTCGATGTCGTCCATCGACAACTCGAAAATCTGCAAATGGATCCCCGGATACCGCGCCGTAAAGTCGCGCACCAACGGCCCGACCAGGTACGCCATGAACGTTGGCGTCATCGCCAGGCGCAAGCTGCCGCGCGACAGATCCTTCACGTCATGCAACGCCCGCTGGCCCGCCTCCAGCTCCACCAACACCCGCCGCGCGCATTCGATGTAAGCCTGGCCAGCGTCAGTGGGTTTGACCGAGCGCGATGTCCGGTCAAACAGACTTACCCCGAGGGTTTCTTCCAGTTGGCGGATCTGCTGCGACAGGGTCGGCTGCGACACGTGCAGCGCCTCGGCCGCGCGGGTGAAGCCGCCGTAATCGGCAACGGCCAACAGATAACGCAAATGTCGCAATAGCATAGGGCGCTCTATCTATAGGCAGGACTTATGCCGTGCATTGTATATCGGTCTTGGACGCTATGGATCAATCAGCCGAAGATTGCTCCACACAGCAAGCCAACCCCTGAAAGGAGTGACACATGCAACAGTCCCACGCCTACAACGACACCAGCCTGGCCCTGACCACCCGCATTCTCGACGCCAAGGCAGGCAAAGACCTGTCGTGGCAGGACCTCGCCGACGGTACCGGCCTTAGCCTGGCCTACGTTACCGCTGCCCTGCTCGGCCAGCATCCGTTGCCGGAAAACGCCGCCCAGGTCGTCGGCGATAAGCTGGAACTGAGCGCTGAAGACGTCGCCGCGATGCAGATCATTCCCCTGCGTGGCAGCCTCAGCGGTGTGCCGACCGATCCGACCATCTACCGCTTCCACGAGATGATCCAGATCTACGGCACCACCCTCAAAGCGCTGGTTCACGAGCAGTTCGGCGACGGCATCATCAGCGCGATCAACTTCAAGCTCGACATCAAGAAAGTCGAAGACCCGGAAGGTGGTTCCCGCGCCGTGGTCACCCTCGACGGCAAGTTCCTGCCCCTGCGTCCGTTCTGATGAGCCCCGGCCCGCACCTCGCGTGCGGGCCTTCCCGATCTCCCTGCAAGAGGACACGCACATGAAAGCCCTGATCGACGGCTTCCTGAAATTTCAGAACGAAGCCTTCCCGCAACGCACCGAGTTGTTCAAACACCTGGCGACGACGCAACAGCCCGGCACCTTGTTCATCACCTGTTCCGACAGCCGGGTGGTCCCGGAACTGCTGACCCAACAAGAACCCGGCGAGCTGTTCGTGATCCGCAACGCCGGCAATATCGTGCCTTCCTACAGCCCGCATCCGGGCGGAGTTTCAGCGACAGTTGAATACGCAGTGGCGGTACTTGGGGTGAGCGACATTGTGATTTGCGGGCATTCCGATTGCGGCGCAATGACCGCCATCGCCCAGTGCAAATGCATGGACCACCTGCCCGCCGTCAGCGGCTGGCTGCAACACGCCGAGTCGGCGAAAGTGGTGAATGAAGCGCGCGCACACGCCAATGACGCGGCGAAATTGAGTTCGATGGTGCGCGAGAACGTGATCGCGCAACTGGCGAATATCCAGACCCACCCGAGCGTGCGCCTGGCCCAGGAAAAAGGCCTGCTGAACCTGCATGGCTGGGTGTATGACATCGAGACCGGATCGATCGATGCGCTGTCGTCGGATCGGCGCACGTTTGTACCGTTGGCGGAGCAACCGGCGACATGTGCAGTTTACGCAAACAGCGCCGACGCAGCCTGAAACACCCCTGTAGGAGCTGCCGAAGGCTGCGATCTTTTGATCTTGCCCCTAAAAAACAAGATCAAAAGATCGCAGCCTTCGGCAGCTCCTACAGTGAGGGGGTCTGTGTTGCCGGGGTATCAGCGTTTTACGCTGAGGTCGATCTGGCTCATGCGGCTACGCACAGTGAACACGCCGTCACCCGAAAGAATCGCACTGCGCGCAAACAACCGCCCGCTCTCCCAGTTCGAAAGTCCCAGTTCCGGCTTGTTCAGCGCGTACTGCCCATCGACCCAACGCGTGATGCCGTTGCCCACAAACGGCGCGTTGACCGCGTTATAGAAACGCTCCTGAACGGCGGCATGTTCACTGATCAGCGACACGGTGAATTGCGGGCTGTAACGGTTGAACAGCGCAATCGCCTGATCCAGATCGTCGACGATCATCAGGCTGACTTCCGGGGTTTCCTCCCATTCCCACTCGCGACCCAAGGCTGACTCCGCCAACGGTTCGGCCAGCGCTTCGGTCTGATAACCCTCGGCGCGATAAACCTCGACCGTCGCGTTCTGCCACTCGGCCGGCAGGCATTCCTGGCTGCCTTCGACGATGTGCAGTTTGCAACCCTGGCCACGTGCGGTTCCGGCCTGCTTCAGCGCTTCAAGGAACAGCGGCACCAGTTCATCTGCCCGATCACGCTGAATCAGGCAGACGTTCAAGGTATTGCAGACCTTGCGATCCAGCGAGTTGCGCACCACTGCCGCAAAACGCGTAGCGTCGGCCTCGCGATCAGCGATCAACCACGCGCCACCGGTGCCGTGCAAACTGACGGCAGTGCCCGCCTGTTGCGCGATGCTGCCCAACTGGCTGACGGCTCGGCCCGACCCGCGCGCCACCGCCAGGGACAAGCGGCGGTCGGCAAACATCGCCCAACCGGCGGCATGATTGACGCTTTCGACCAGCGACACCGCACCGACCGGCAAACCGGCTTCGGCCAGCGCCGGATTCAGGGCATGGGTGACGATGGCCTGCGCCGTGCCCAAGGCATCGCTGCCAATGCGCAGCACCGCCGTGTTGCCGGTGCGCAATACACCGGCGGCATCGGCAAACACATTCGGCCGCCCCTCAAAGACGAACGCGACGATGCCCAGTGGCGAGACGACCTGCTCAACCTTCCAGCCATCGTGCTCGACGCTGCTGATCACCTTGCCACGGGTTGGCGCCGCATCACGCCAGGCACGCAGGCCGGCAATCATGTCGCCGCGCATGCGTTCATCGGCGAGCAGGCGCGTGGTGGAGCGACCGCGCGCCTTGGCCCGCTCGATGTCGGCGAGGTTGACCGCGGCGATTTGCGCCCAGCACTGCGGGGTTTCCAGGCGCTGTGCGAACAGATCGAAAAACTGGCTGATCGCCTCGTCCGAGACCGCCGACAACGCCGTAAACGCCGCAGCCGCTCGCTCGATCGCGACCGACGCCGCGAGTTGATCCGCCACCGGAATCAGCAACAGTTCCCCACTCACCTGCTCGACCAGCAGGTGGTCACCGGGCTGAAAACGCTCAGCCAGTTCGGGGCTGACCACGGTGACGCGGTTACCGGCGAAAGGGATCGGCGTGCCAGCGACGAGACGTTCGAGTGCAAGAGACATGAAGCGGATTCACCATGCAGGAAGCGGCCGGAAAATGTAGCGGATTACGCGATGAAATACATCTCTTCGAACACTAAAGATCCTTGTGGGAGCTGGCTTGCCAGCGATGGCGGCGGTTCAGGCAATACTCATGCTGGATGTTCCGGCCTCATCGCTGGCAAGCCAGCTCCCACAGGGATTTATGGGGTTTGGGGATTGGTTCAGAACACCGACCAGCCGATCCGCGAGCTGAGCATTTCCAGCGCCGCCATCCCCGCCAGCGAGTTGCCGGCGGCGTTGAGTTCCGGTGACCACACGCACACGCTGAACTGCCCCGGCACCACCGCGACGATTGCGCCGCCAACGCCGCTCTTGCCCGGCAGACCGACGCGATAGGCGAAGTTGCCCGCCTCGTCGTACAGGCCGCTGGTGGCCATGATCGAGTTGACTTGCTGGGTCTGACGCCGCGTGAGGATCTGTTCACCGCTGTGTTTGCAGTAGCCGTCGTTGGCCAGAAAGCAGAACGCCCGGGCCAGATCGATGCAGTTCATGCGCAACGCGCAATGGCTGAAGTAGCTGCGCAGCACCGCTTCGACGTCGTTGTGGAAGTTGCCGAACGACTGCATCAGATACGCCATCGCCGCATTGCGCGCGCGGTGCTGGTATTCGGAGTCGGCGACTTTGCCGTCGATCATGATCTGCGGGTTGCCCGACAGGCGCCGCACGAAGTCGCGCATCGACAGGGTCGGCGCGGCGAAGCGTGACTGGTTGATGTCGCAGATCACCAGCGCACCGGCGTTGATGAACGGATTGCGCGGGCGACCGCGTTCGAATTCCAGTTGCACCAGCGAGTTGAACGGCTGGCCGGACGGCTCATGACCGAGGCGGTCCCAGATCGCTTCACCGGAATGATCAATGGCCTGCACCAGGCTGAACACCTTGGAAATACTCTGCACCGAAAACGGCGTTTCAGCGTCGCCGGCACAGTACATTTCACCGTCGTTGCCATACACAGCGATGCCCAGTTGATTGGCCGGCACAGTGCCGAGGGCAGGAATGTAGTCAGCCACCTTGCCTTGCCCGATCAGGGGCCGGACAGCGTCAAGGATCTCGTTCAACAGCGCTTGCATGCCGGGTTCCGAAGTCTCGCCCCATGGGATCGCGGGGACACTTGGGCTAGACGCTGCGCAGCCTTGACGGATCACACCTCCACCTTCGATTCGCACAATGTAGGAGCTGCCGAAGGCTGCGATCTTTTGATTTTGTTTTTCAAGATCAAAAGATCGCAGCCTTCGGCAGCTCCTACATTGGGATCAATGGGCGCGGTCGAGTCCTGCGAGCAATGCGCTGTCGCGGCTGTAGATGTCCGGCGCGTAACGCACGTGGCCATCGTCGCCAACTTGCGCGGTCCAGTAAGTCATCAGGATCGGCACCGGTGCCGAGAGGCGGAACTCGTGGGTGGTGCCGGTGGCCAGCAAGGTCTCGGTGCGGGCCTTTTCCGCCGGGCTCAGCAGCAGGTCGCGCAGTTGCATCGGGTGTTCGACGCGCACGCAGCCGGAGCTGAACGCTCGTGGGCCTTTGTCGAACAGTGCCTTGCTCGGCGTGTCATGCAAGTACACCGAGAACGGATTGGGGAAGCGTATGACCATTTGCCCCAGCGGGTTGCGCGGCCCGGCATCCTGACGCAACAGGATGTTGCCCGGGTTGTCCCAGTCGATGTCCGCTGCCGCCAGAGGCTGGCCGTTAGCGTCGAGTACTTGCAGGTTCTGGCGGCTGAGAAAGGTCTGATCCTTGCGGATCGCCGGCAACTTGTCTTCCTTCCAGATGGTCGGCGGCACGGTCCAGGTCGGGTTCAGAGTCAAGCGCGTGACGCGGGATTTGAGTAACGGCGTCTGACGTTCGGCCCGGCCGACCTGGGTGCGGGTTTGCCACACGGGCTGGCCGCCCTGATACAGGGTCAATTCGGCGGCGGCGACGTTGACCAGCAAACCGTCGGGTTCCATGTCCTGAGCCATCCAGCGGAACCGCTCAAGGTTGACGCGCAATTGCTCGCGCCGAGTCAGCGGACTGATGTTCAGTTCGGCAATCGTCCCCGGCCCGACCACGCCGTCAGCCTGCAACGAATGATTGGCCTGGAAACTCTTCACCGCCTCCACCAGCACACCCTCGTAGGCATTGCCGGGCGTGCCGACGGCGTGGGTCAGATAGCCTTCGTTGAACAGCCGCTGGGCCAGTTCCGGCACGCGTTTGTCTTCCATCTGCGGACGCAACAACGGGCCGTTGCCGACTGATTGCCATTGCGGCAAGGCGGTGAGCCGTTGCGCGGCATAGAGGTGGCGCAGGTTCTGATATTGCGCAAGGCGCGGGCGAGCAAGATCGAACGCCGCAGGAATGTCCTGCATGCCCGGTACGGCGATGGCCAACAATTCCGCCTGACGGTCGCGCGGGCTGTCATCGGCGTGCCACAGCGGCTCGAAATGCGACTGCAGCAGACGGCCGTAATGCAGATCCTGCAGGGCTTGCAGGTAGTAGTGGCTGATGTCGATATCGGCGCACAATTCGCCATCCTGCGGAGGCACTGCCGCCACCGAATAGCGTTTTGGGTTGAGGCCATCATCGGCCAACAGCTGCAATTGCCCTTGCAAAGCCTGCAATCGTCCGGACTCGCGCGCCCACACCGGCATCCAGTCTTGCTGCTCATAGAACGCCTGCATCTGCACCAGCGCCGGGCCATTGAGATGCGCGGCAACCGCCGGGCACGCCTGCGGCAGACTGAGCAAAACGGCCTGCAGCGGACTCTGCGGCTCGACGGGCATTTGCGCCGCTGGCGTCGGCAGTGTCTGCAGCGGTGGCAGCGACTCCTCGGCACAAGCGACAAACGGCGCTGCGAGCAAACAAATGCTCAAGTAGCATGCGTACTTTTTGAACAACTGCTTTACTCCAATCCATGGCCGTCTTGATGACGGTCAACCTTACATCAGGTGCGCTGAACAGTCAGGCTCGATCTTCGGGCGTGGCAGGGTCGACTGGGAGTCAGGAGCCAAAGTGCCAAATGAGTAGCAAGTGAGGACACTTTATAAATGTTGACGTTTTTGCGCCGACTTCTGCTGACCACCGCGACCCTTGTCGCTGTGACCAGTCCAGCTTTTGCCGCCGGCAAGCCATCGCCGGTTCTCTTCACCAGCCTCGCGCACGCCGCGCCAGAACTCAATCCCCAGGCGCTGAAAGGTGCATTGAACGCCATGCAGTGCGCGGTCAATAACGGCGCGAAACCGTCCCGTCACCTGGCAATCATCGACTATTCGCAGCCGTCCACCGAACGCCGCTTGTGGATCTTTGACTTGAGCAAAAAGAAACTGGTGCTACGCGACCTGGTCGCCCACGGCTCCAATTCCGGGGAAAACTTCGCTACGCAGTTTTCCAATGTCGAAGGCAGTTACCAGTCCAGCCTCGGCCTGTTCCGCACGCAGGAAAGCTACAGCGGCACCCACGGTTATTCGCTGCGCATGGACGGCCTGGAGCCGGGTTTCAATGACATGGCCCGCGACCGCGCCATCGTCATCCATGCCGCCAGTTACGTGAACCCGTTGTGGAGCAAGCGTCAGGGCCGCATCGGTCGCAGCCAGGGTTGCCCGGCGGTGCGTCCGCAAATTGCCAGGCAAGTGATCGACCGACTGAAGAATGGGCAGTTCATGTTTTCCTGGTATCCCGATCAGCGCTGGCTGAAATCCTCGCCGTACCTCAACTGCCAGCCGCAGCAAGTGGCGAGCATCCTCAACACCCACGCAAGCTGACCCAGCACCAATCCCCCTGTAGGAGCTGCGGAACGCTGCGATCTTTTGATCTTGTTTTTACCAACATCAAAAGATCGCAGCCTGCGGCAGCTCCTACAGGGGGATTCATTACAACTTTGTCATTCAGCTGTCGGTTTGCCGTGCGAATCGCCCAGTAGCCTGACGTTGTTCAAAACGGCGAAACCTGCTTCGAACTCTTCTTCCCCGCCCGCCATCAAACACCCCCTCCCTGTAGGAGCTGCGGAACGCTGCGATCTTTTGATCTTCGTGTTTAAGATCAAGATCAAAAGATCGCAGCGTTCCGCAGCTCCTACAGAGGGGGGATTCATTACAACTTTGTCATTCAGCTGTCGGTTTGCCGTGCGAATCGCCCAGTAGCCTGACGTTGTCCAAAACGGCGAAACCTGCTTCGAACTCTTCTTCCCCGCCCGCCATCAAACACCCCCCTTCCTGTAGGAGCTGCGGCACGCTGCGATCTTTTGATCTTCGTTTTTAAGATCAGGATCAGAAGATCGCAGCGCGCCGCAGCTCCTACAGGGATTGGGCTGTGTTGACGCTATCGCGGGTGGTGGCTTGCACTCGGCTGATGATCAGGGTTAGCAGCATCAGCGCTGTGGCAACGCCGAAGGTGGTGTGCAGGCCGCTGGCGATCGCCGTTGCAGGCGCCTGCGTCGGATCCCCCGCCGCCAGCGCAAACACCGCGCCCATCACCGCCGCCCCGGTGATCAAGCCCAGGTTGCGCGCCAGCCCGAGCATCGCCGAGACCACGCCACGCTGATCCTGGCTGACCCCGGCCATCAACCCGGTATTGTTGGCTGCCTGGAACAACGCGTAACCGGCCGCGATCAGCATGATCGGCAGCACATACGCGGGCAGTCCAAGACTCATGGGCAGGAGCGCCAGCAAAGCGCAGCCGCAAGCCATGCCCAACAATGCGCCCGGGACGATTCGTTGTGCGCCAAAACGATCGACCAGACGTCCAGCCGGAACTCCGCTCAGCGCTGACAACAGCGGCCCGACCGACAACGTCACGCCGACCATGGCGCTGCTGAGGCCCAGACCTCGGTGCAGGTAAAACGGCCCGACCACCAGCGTGGTCATCATCACCGTCGTCACCAGCAACGTCAGCGCCAGACTGCTGCTCAGTCGCGCGTCGCTGAACAGTGACAAGCGAATCAGCGGCGATTGGGCCTTCATCTCGACCAGGATAAATACCCCCGCGCCGCACAGGCTGGCCAGCAGCAGCGGCCACATCAAGCCTTCAAGCGTCATTGCCAGCGCATAGGCCGCCAGCGTCAGCATCAACACCGCGCTGCCAGAATAATCGAATGGCACACGCGGCCCCGATGCACGGTCCGCCGGCAGAAAGCGGTACACCAGCCATACATTGAGCAAACCCAGCGGAACGTTGAGGAGAAAAATCGCCTGCCAACCCACAGAGGCCATCAACAATCCGCCCAACGATGGCCCGAGCGTGGTGCCCGTTGCTGACATCGTCGCCAACAAGCCCATGGCACTGCCCGCCCGCGCTTTCGGTACTGCATCGGCCACCAGCGCGACCGTCAGGGCAAACATGATTGCCGCGCCAAGCCCTTGCACTGCGCGCGCGCCGATCAGCCAGCCAAGCCCCGGTGACAGCGCACAGCACAATGAAGCTGCCGTAAAAATGCCAATGCCGATCAACAGCAATCGCCGCCGACCGAAGCTGTCACCCAGACGCCCGACACTGACGATCAACGTGGTGATCGCCAGCAGATACGCCAGAACAATCCACTGCACCTGTTGAAACGTCGCGTCAAACGCCGTCGCCAGTATCGGCAACCCGGCATTGGCGATGCTGGTGTCCAGCGACGGCATCAGCATCGACAGGGCCAGGCTGGTCAACGCCCAACGGGCCGTCGTGCTCAAGGGTTCTCGGGGCATGGGCTGCTCACAGGGCAAAGGACATGCGCCTTAGCCTGAGCCTCGACAATAGCAGGCGCAAGACGCATGCTTTGCACTCAATACCTGCATGGAACGCCATGTCATGTCCACCCCGGATCTGAACCTGCTGATCACCCTCGATGTGCTGCTACGCGAAGGCAGCGTTGCCCGCGCCGCCAAATGCCTGCGGCTGAGCCCGTCGGCCATGAGTCGGGCGCTCGCCCGTTTGCGCGAGACCACCGGGGATCCGCTGTTGGTGCGCGCCGGGCGCGGGCTGGTGCCGACGCCGCGCGCGCTGGAGTTGCGTGAACGGGTCGGGCAACTCGTGCAGGAAGCCGAAGCGGTGTTGCGCCCCGCCGAGATTCTCGACCCTGGCCAGTTACGACGCACCTTCACCTTGCGCAACACCGATGGTTTTGTCGAAACCTTTGCCGCCGCCCTGCTCGCCCGCATTGCCGAAGAAGCGCCCGGCGTACGCCTGCGCTTCGTGCAGAAAGCCGACAAGGACAGCACGCCGTTGCGCGAAGGTCGAGTTGATCTTGAGACCGGCGTGGTCGACGACAGCACCGACCCGACGCTGCACAGCCGCCTGCTCTTTCAGGATCAGTGGATCGGTGTGGTGCGCGAGGGGCACCCCTTGAGCAAGGGCAAAATCAGCGCAAAACGCTTTGCTTCAGGCCAGCACATTCTGATCTCACGCCGTGGACGCAGCAGCGGCCCGGTCGACGAAGCGTTACTCGCCGTGGGGCTGACGCGAGACATCGTCACTTCATTCGGCGGATTTTCGGCGGCGCTGACGTTGGTCCGCGAGTCAGACCTGATCGCCACCGTCCCCAACCGTCACACCGGCAAACTGCGCACGGGCCTGCACAGTTTCACACTGCCCTTCGACATGCCGCCGATCAACGTCTCCATGCTCTGGCATCCGCGCATGGATGCCGATCCGGCGCATCGTTGGTTGCGCGATTGCCTGCGCCAGGTGTGCGCCTAGCGCGCATCGCCGCCCGCCGGTTTATAGAAGAGGAACTTGCCGGTTTCGGCGGTCTTGCGGTATTCCTTGGCCCAACTCGGATGCACGTTGCGGTCATGGAAATACAGCGCGCCACGGGTGCGATCGGGCAACTGACGGTTGAGCGCCTTGCCGGCAATTTCCTTGGCCAGCGCGTACTCGGAATCTTCCTTGACCTGATCCGGCTTGCCATCGCACCACCAGGAAAACTGGCAACTCTTGGTCTCCGAGCCCTGTTTGACCACGGCGCACACTGTGTCAGGAAACCCCTCGTGGCCGAGACGATTCATGACCACATTGGCCACGGCTTCCATTTCCGGTGTGTTCTTGCCCTTCGCCTCCCAGTAGATACTGCGCGCCAGGCACGTGAGCGGGTCATCCAGCGGCGCCGCGCCTGCCGGGTCCACCGCTTGCGCTTCGGTCGGCGTGATTGCTTCGGATTTTGGCGCCGGTGCCGCGCTGACTTTGTCGGCGGCTTTCTCCTCCAGCACCTGGGCTTTTTCTTCCGCTTTCGCCTTGATTGGCGCCTGATCGGTGGCCCATGCCGCACTGGCCAACAAGGTAAATACGAGACAACCCGCCAAGCCTTTCAATCCCATGTCAGTTCTTCCGGCAGCGCCCGTGTCGGGCAAGGTGTTGCGTGGGTGAGACGCCCGGTTTGCGGGCTCTTCGCAGAGTGTAGACGGCAAATTCGGGCGTATTGTTCCAGTGAAAAAAGCGCCGAATGAAGAAAAAGACATTGCGCCCACCGGGGGCGTTTCGCGCATCATGGGCGCATTCAGCCCAAGGGAGATTTCCATGCGCTTCATGCCATCCGTTTTGCGCTTTGTCGCGTTGTCCGCAGGCCTGGCGTCCGCCGCCTCGGCCATGGCGACCGATGAATCGCAACTGGTCGAGTCGATCAACAGCTACCGCAGCCAGCCGCAGCGTTGTGGCTCGCAGGCCTCCAGCGAATTGCCACCGCTGGCCGCCGACCCACGATTGATCCTGCCTGCCAGCGGCGCCGTCGACCTGCAACAAGCCATGGCCCGCGCCAGTTACCCGATGGTCAACGTGCAAGCGATCACGCTCAACGGTCCGCGCGATGCGGCGTCGGCAATGCAGGCGATTCAGGAGAGTTTCTGTCAGGTGGTGCTTGATCCGCAGTTTGTCGACGTCGGCGTCAGCCGCGCCGACCGCGACTGGCGCATCGTCCTGGCGCGGCCGCTGCTGTCGGCCAGGCTCGGCGATGCGCAGGCCGAAGGGCAAAAACTGCTCGAACAACTCAACGCGGCGCGCAGCCAGCCACGGCAATGCGGGGGGCAGGCGTTCGCTGCGGCGGCACCGCTGGCCTGGAACGCAACGCTGGGCAGCGTCGCCCAGGATCACAGCCGTGACATGGCCAATAAAAACTATCTCGACCACAAGGACCGCGACGGCCGCACCCCGGGCGATCGCGCCGAACTCGCCGGTTACAGCGGGCAATTGGTTGGCGAGAACATCGCCGCCGGCCAGGACACCGTGCGCAAGGTGGTCGATGGCTGGATCGCCAGTCCCGGCCATTGCGTCAACCTGATGAACCCGCAATACAAGGAGCTCGGCGCGGCCTATGCGACCGACCCGAAAAGCGATGCGGGCATTTACTGGACGGCGATGTTCGGCGCGCAATAAACACCATCAACGCCTGCGCGTTGATGGCCGCTGACGGTCAGTTGGCGACCGGTATCCACGCCGCCCGCGCAACGTTGGCGGTGTCGCCAAACGCCGGCAGTTTCTGCGCCAGGTCACGGACGTTCTTCACGTCCAGGTCGAGCAACTGCTGGCGGGTGATCAGCGTCGGTGGCACCAGCACCTGGTGCCCCGGATTTTCCCCGGCAATCAACATCGCCAGGCTGCGCACGCTGATCGCCCCGGCCACTTGCGGGTTGACCGCCGCCGTCGCCGCCCAGGCGCTGTCCGGCTCTTTCATGATCTGGATGTCGGCGGTGGAAATGTCGGCGCTGTAGATTTTCACCTTGCTGGCCAATCCGGCTTCGTCGACAGCGATCTTCGCGCCTTTGGCAAATTCGTCGAACGGCGCAAAGATCACGCTGATCCCCGGATTGGCGCGCAACACAGCGCTGGCCTGATCCGCCACCGAGTTGGCAATCGGTGGATTGAGCGTGCCGAAACGCGCTTTCTCGATGATCCCCGGATTGGCTTTTTTCACCTGACTCCAGATTTCATCACGTCGCTCCATCGGGGTGAAACCGCTGATGTACACGTAGCCGGCGTCGAAGCGCGTGCCGTTGTCTTTCACCGCTTGGTCGAGCGCCAGACGCGCCAGCGCGTGGTGATCCTGTTCGACCTGAGTGACTTGCGGCGTGTTCAGGTCGACATCGAAGGCGACGACTTTGATGCCCTTGGCGAGCGCCCGGTCAATCGGCCCTTTCAGGGTTTCCGCCAGCCCCAGTTGCACGATGATTCCGTCCACGCCCAAGTCAGCCGCCTGATCGATCATCTCGCCCTGACTCGCCGCCTGTTGCCGCGCATCGAACACCCGCAGGTTGGCACCGAGCGCTTCGGTCTGCTTCTCGACGCCGCGCAAATAAGCCTCGGGAAAATCCCCGGAGAACAAATACCCCACCAACGCAATTTGCACCTGCCCCGTATCGAACGGTGCCGGTGCGCCGGGCAATGCCTTGGCCTGCGCGTGTACCGCCAGCGTCGACAGCAACGCGGTGGCGAGGCAATGGCGGGCGAACTGTGTGATTGAACCGTGCATACAACTTCCTTGAATGAAAACGGCTCAACGCGCCCGATGCGCGAGGCCGAAAGTGAACATCAGGGCCAGCACCAGCACCAGTCCCTTGACGAAATCCTGCGCGTAGTACGGCGCGTTGAGCATGGTCAGGCCGTTGAGCAGCGCCGCCACCAGCAGCGCACCGATCAGCGTGCCAAAGGCGTTGGGCTTCTTCGCGCCGAGCACGGCAAAACCGATCAGCGCAGCGCCGAGGGCATCCAGCACCAGACCATTGCCGGAACTGACGTCGCCGCGTCCCAGGCGCGCCGCAAGCAACAATCCACCGAGCGACGCCAGCAGCGACGACAGCACGTACGCCAGCAGTTTGAAGCGCTGCACTGGCGCACCGGCCAACCGCGCCGCCTGCTCGTTGCCGCCGATGGCATAAAACAGCCGCCCAACGCGCGTACGCTCCAGAAACAGCCACACCGCTATCGCGACCACCGCTGCAATCAACACCGGGATCGGCACCACTTCCCACAAGCGTGCGCGCCCCAACGCGAGAAACGCCGCGCTGAACGTGCCTTCGGTTTCTTCGCCATTGGGCAGGGTCATGCCCACGGCAATCGAGCGCCCGCCGGTGGGAATCAACTGCACGCCAATCACCAGGAACATGCTGCCCAGCGTCGCGAGAATGTCCGGCACGCGTAATTTGACGATCAACCAGCCGTTGAGCAGCCCCACCAGCGCACCGCCCGCAAGGCTGATCAACACCGCCGGCACCGCGCCCCAACCGAGCACCACCATCACGTAACTGGCGATCATCAGGCTCATGGCGGCCACCGCGCCGATCGACAGATCAAGGCCGCCGACCGCCATGGTCAGCGTCACACCGAGCGCCAGCAACGCCACAATCGACACCGACTGGAGGATGCTGAACAGGTTGCCGATGCGCAGAAACGCCGGCTCGGCAACGCTGAAAAACATCACGATCAGCGCCAGCAGCCACAACAGGCCATAGCGAATCAGCGCGTGCAGCCAGCGCTCGGCGAAGGCCGGTGGAGTGGACAACAGTGAATTGGAATCAGGCACTCGCTCTGCTCCTTGGCGCGGCATGAAGGGAATGTTGGTTAACCTCGGTGCCGGCCAGTGCGGCCACCAGATCGGCGCGGTTCAACTCGGCGCGCGGGTACTCGGCGGCCACCGCGTGATCGCGCACCAGGAGAATGCGGTCAGCGATCTCCAGGGCCTCGTCGACATCGGCACAAATCACCAGCGTCGCCCGGCCCTGGGCGCTGTCGCGCAGCAGTTGGCCGATTTCGCGGCGGGCGCGCACATCGACGCCCTGGAATGGTTCATCGAGGATCAGCACCCGCCCCTCGCCGAGCAGCCAGCGGCCAAGCACGACTTTCTGCTGATTGCCACCGGACAACGCACTCATCGGTACGTCGATGCCGGCGGTCTTGATCCCCAGCGCGGCAACCTGCGCTTCAACCGCTGCGGCCTCGGCGCGGTTGCGAATGAAACCGCCACGGGTGAAGCGCTCCAGAAACGGCAACGTCAGGGTGCGCCGCAACGAGAAATCCGCCACCAGTGATTGACTGGCGCGGTCTTCGGCGGCGAAGAACACCCCGCTGCGAATCGCCTCGCGGGGCGATCCGGGCTGCCACTCGACACCGCCCAACCGCAGCTGGCCCGCCGCCGCGTTGCGCAGGCCGAACAGCACCTCGGCAATCTCGCTTTTACCGGCGCCGAGCAAACCGGTGAGTACCACCACTTCGTTTTCGTGGAGCGTCAGGTCGAACGCTTGCGCGCGCGGCACAACCTGTATCCCGCGCATCTGCAGCACCGCAGGCCCGGCCACGCGCGGACGGTAAACGTGCTCGCCCAGCGCCTGCCCGAGCATCGCCTCAACCGCCTCCGGCAACTGCCGGGCGCTGAACTCACCGGCCAGTCGACCATCGCGCAGCACGAGCGCGCGATCCGCCACCCGTTGCAGGTCCGACAGCCGATGCGAGATGTACAGAATCGCCACGCCACGGCTGCGCAACGTGTCGATCAAGCCAAACAGGCGCTGCGCTTCGGCATCGGATAACGCCGCCGTCGGTTCATCGAGAATCAGCAAGCGCGGTTGCAGGGCGAACGCCCGAGCGAGCACCACCAGTTGCCGTTCGGCCTGACCGAGATGTTCAATGGGTTGCTCCAACGGCAACGTCAGGCCGAGCCCGGCAGCGATGTGACCGGCACGTTCCAGCAGACGCCGGCGATTGAGCCAGAAGTCAGCTTCCGGCTGGCACAATTCATCGAGCAGCAAATTCTCGGCAACGCTCAATCCCGGAGCGATACCGTCGTTGATCTGCTGGTGCACCGCGACAATCCCGTCCCGCCGTGCAGACAGCGGCGAACTGAATAGTCGCGGCTGCCCCTCAACGAAGATCGCGCCAGTATCAGCACGTTGGCTGCCGGCGAGAATTTTCACCAACGTCGATTTGCCCGCGCCATTGGCGCCCAGCAACGCCACCACTTCAGCCGGATAAATTTCCAGGCTGACCCGCTCCAGTGCCCGGTTCGAACCAAAGGTCTTGCTCAGCTCACGTACCCGAATCAGCGGCTCAGGTGCCACGGCGACAGGTCCACTCATAAAATTCCTTAGCGGCGATGAGCCAGCGAACGCACCAGCCGATCGCCCAGGCTTTGCACGCCTTGAACGAGAATGACCAACACCACGACGGTGGCGACCATCACTTCATTGTTGAAACGCTGATAGCCATAACGGATCGCCAGATCGCCCAGTCCACCGCCGCCGATAACCCCGGCCATCGACGAAAAACCGATCAGCATCACCAGCGTCAGGGTGATCCCCGCGAGCAACGCTGGCAGCGCTTCGGGCAATAGCACTTTGAAAATCACGTGGCGAATGTCACCGCCCATGGCGAGGATCGCTTCGATGCGGCCCTTGTCGACTTCGTCCAGGGCGTTTTCGACGATGCGCGCGAAAAACGGAAACGCACCGATGGTGATCGGCACCACCGCTGCGGTACTGCCCAGCGTGGTACCAACGACCAGACGGGTCAGCGGAATCAACGCAATCAGCATCACCACGAATGGCAGCGAGCGGCCGAGATTGACCAGACTGCTGAGCGCCGCATTGAAACGCGGCATCGGTCGCAATCCATCGCGGCGACTGATAAACAGCAGCACACCCAGCGGTAAGCCGATCAGCAGGGTGAACAGCCCCGCGAGCAGGACCATGTACAGGGTTTCACCGGTGGCGTTGAACACCAGTTGCAGGATTTCATCCCAATTGATCGTGCGGTTCATGACTGCGCCGCCCTTACGCCGTACTGCTTGAGGAAGGTCAGGCCCGGCGCGTCATGGCCCAGCGGCAGTCCGCAGGTCGGCCGTAAGGAACTGCCGAGCGCCGACTGTGGATCGGCCAGCAGCCGTGGCACCGGCCCGGCCTCGACCAATCGGCCGTTGGCCATGAACGCTGCGTGGTCGCAGATCGACTTGACCACGTCGAGCTCGTGGGTGATCAGCACGATGGTCAGGCCCAACTGCCGATTGATGTCGCGCAGCAATTGCAGAATCGACTCGGTGGTTTCCGGGTCGAGGGCGCTGGTGGCTTCGTCCGACAGCAGATACGCCGGCTCCGCTGCCAAAGCGCGGGCGATGCCCACCCGCTGCTTTTGCCCGCCGGACAATTGCGAGGGAAAGGCTTGTGCCTTGTCACTCAGGCCGACCAGTTCCAGCAGCTCGCGAACCCGCACATGGCGCCACGGTTTGCCGACATTGGCGATCTCCAGCGGCACCGCAATGTTGTCGAAGACGTTGCGCGAGTGCAGCAGATTGAAGCCCTGGAAAATCATGCCGATGCGTTGGCGTTGCTCGCGCAATTCGCGCTCGGACAGCGCCAGCAGGTCCACCCCGTCAATCAGGATCTTGCCGCTGTCCGGGCGTTCGAGCAGGTTGAGGCAACGCAGCAGCGTCGACTTGCCCGCCCCGCTACGCCCGAGAATCCCGTAGACCGCACCATCGGGAATGCTTAGCGAGACCTGATCCAGCGCCGGCTGCGTGGCCGACGGGTACGTCTTGCTCACCTGCTCGACGGCGATCATGGCTTGCCGCCCGCCACCGGAATCACCGAGCCGGCAAAGTTATCGGTGATGTATTTGGCGACCTCGGGCGAGGTCAGGTCCTTGGCCAGTTGCGCAATGCGCGGGTCGTGCTCGAGCTTGGGCGTGGTCACCAGAATATTCGCGTAAGGATTGTGCTCGGCTTTCTCCAGACCCAATGCGTCCTTGGCGGGCACCAGGCCGGCGTCCAGCGCGTAGTTGCCGTTGATCACCGCCAGATCGACGTCGTCCAGCGAGCGCGGAATCTGCGGTGATTCGATTTCGAGGATTTTCAGTTGTTTCGGGTTCTCGGCGATGTCCTTGGGCGTTGCCTGATCGGCGGCCGGGTCGTTGAAACCGGGTTTGAGTTTGATCAGTCCGTTGTCCTGCAACAGGTACAAGGCGCGGCTCAGATTAGTGACGTTATTGGGCACGGCGACGGTGCCTTTGACCGGCACGTCGGCGAAGCTTTTGTGCCGGCGGGAATAGATACCCAGCGGTTCGATATGCACCGTGGCCGCCACCGCGAGTTTTTCGCCGAGGGCTTGTTCCTGAGACTTCAGGTACGGCAGGTGCTGAAAGTAATTGGCGTCGACATCGCCGTGTACCAGCAGCTCGTTGGAGTTCACGCCGTTGGGGATTTCGATGACTTTGAGGTTGAGTTGCGGATCGATTTTCTGGATGTACGCGAGGATCTGCGCGTGGGGCACCGGGTCGGCCGCCACGCGCAGCGGTTCCAGCGCCTGCGCCCCGAACGACGTCACCAGCGCGCCGAGGACGGCCAGGGTCAAACCTGCTTTTTTAATCATGTGCAAAGTCCTTGAGCGATGGATGAATCAGGCGGTTTTACGAACAGCTAATGGCGGCAGCAGCGCATCGGCGTAAAAGCGTTGCGCGACATCCGGGTGCGAGCGCAGGCGCCCCTTGAGGTAGTTCCAGCCAACATCGCGGAACAGCGGATTGAGCGGGTCACTGGCCGGCCCGCGTGCCTCGCGCAGCAGCAACGTCGGCAACGGATACAGCGGCACCACAGCATCGAGTTGCGCCCCGAGAAAGAACGCAATCGACAGGCGCTCACTGCCTTCCGGCGGCGACACCACGCGATGCACGGTGGCGCGCAGATAACCGTTGGAGGCCAGTTCGAGCAGTTCGCCGATGTTCACCACCAGGGTGTTTTCACGCGGCAGCGCGTCGATCCAGCGGCCCTCTTCGACCTCGACTTGCAGCCCGGCCTGCTGGTCTTGCAGCAAGAAGCTGAGGAACCCCGAATCCTTGTGCGCGCCGACGCCCTGCTGGCTCGCAGCATTTGCCTGGCCGGGATAGCGCATCAGCTTGATGTGCTCGTTGGGTTGGTCGCCGTAGAGCTGGTCGAAGGCATCGGCGCGCAACGACAGCGCCTGAGCGAAAGCACGCAGCAAGCGCAATGACATGCGCGTCATTGCTTGCTGCCATTCAAGCAGCAAGGGTTTCAGTTCGGGGAGTGCCGCCGGCCATTGGTTGGGGCCTTGCAACCGCGCCCACAGCGGGCTGTCCGCGTTTAGCGGCAGCGCCTCGCGTTCGGCCCCCAGATCAAACTGTTCGCGCTGATCGGGTTGACCGCGAGTGATCTCGGAGGCGGCTCGGTTGTAGCCGCGAAAGTGCGGCGAATTGATCATGCCGACGGCGATTTTCTCGCTGTCGGGCAAGGCAAAGAATTGCCGCGCATGCGCCTGCACTTGCTGGAGCAATGCGCTGTCGATGCCGTGGCCGGTGAGATAGAAGAAGCCGACGTCACGGGCGGCGTGGCGCAGGTTTTCAAGAAATTGGTAACGCTGTTGCGCGGTCCCTTCGAACAGGGACAGGTCCAGCGTTGGCAGAGCGGTGATATCCAAGGTATGCGGCATGATTCACTCCCGTGTGAATCAAACCTGAAGAACCTTTGATCGATTCAGCGTGTGCCGTCATGGCAATCGGGGGTCTATCGGTTTGATGCGTTGATTCGTCGTTGCAGACAAAACTAAACGATCTTAAAAACACCGATCCAATACCTTTTTCGCATTACCTTAGGCCAATCCCGGTAGGAGCTGCCGCAGGCTGCGATCTTTTGATGTTGGTTTTTTAGAAACAGGATCAAAAGATCGCAGCCTGCGGCAGCTCCTACAGTGGGGGGTCAGGCGCGCGGGCGTTGGCTGCGCTGTTCGGCGCTGGCGTCCGGCGCAGCTTGCAGCTGGAAGTCGAACGTGAGTTCGGCGTGACGTCCCGAGGTTTCGCTTTCATGGAAGACGACTTCGCCGACCAGGCCTTCACGGGTGGCGTAGGCAAAGTCATCCCACAAATATTGATCGCCCGACAGGTTGATCTGCGTGGTGAGGTGCCGATGCCCCGGCGCGCTGATGAAAAAGTGCACGTGCGCCGGGCGCTGGCCGTGACGGCCGAGCAGGTTCAGGCATTCCTGCGTCGGGCCCTGCGGGTCGCAGCCGTAACCGGACGGCACGATGCTGCGCACCCGATAGCGGCCCTCGGCGTCGGTGATGATCCGCCGGCGCAGGTTGTACGCGGACTGACTCGGGTCGAAGAACGAATAGGTGCCTCGCGTGTTGGCGTGCCACAGGTCAACGGTGGCGCCGGCCAGCGGTTGGCCGTGAGGATCGAACACCTGGCCTTCAAGCAGCATCTGCGTGGCGACGCCCTCCTCGCTGCCGTCATCCATCCGGCACTCGCCCTCGAACAGTGGCGCGCCGGCCACGTACAGCGGGCCTTCGATGGTACGGGGGGTGCCGCCGGTCAAGCCGATCTGCGCGTCTTTGGCGTCCTGCAGCAGATCAAGGAAATGCTCGATGCCGAGCCCGGCGACCAGCAACCCGGCTTCCGAGCGGCCACCCAGACGATTGAGGTAGTCGACGGCTTTCCAGAATTCGTTCTCGCTGATGTCCAGGTCTTCGATGATTTTCGCGCTGTCCTGCAGCACGCGCAGGACGATGTTTTTCAAGCGCGAGCTGCCGTCGTCGTTGGTGAAACCGGCGGCTTCGGCGAAGAATTTTTGCAACTCGGGGGTGTGGGCAATTTTCACGGTCATGGTGGCTTACCTCATCTTGTTGTTGTGTGAACGCAGTTCTTCAAACCAGGTAAGATCCCTGTGGGAGCTGGCTTGCCAGCGATTGCGGTGGGTCATTCAGCATCGATGGCAACTGATCAATTGCTATCGCTGGCAAGCCAGCTCCCACAGGGTTCAGGAGTGAATCTGGTGTCTGACTTCAGCGGTCGTCGGTGTGGATCGACGACGGATGGCGGCAGAGGCCGTCGATTTCGATGTCCATGTACGGGAACAACGGCAATTGCATCAGCGTGTCGTGCAGCGCTTCGACGCTGGGCACATCGAACACGCTGTAATTGGCGTAGTGCCCGGCGATGCGCCACAGGTGGCGCCATTGGCCTTCGCGTTGCAGCCGCTGCGCCAATTCTTTCTCGTCCGCCTTCAGTCGAGTGGCGACGGCAGGGTCCATGTCGATGGGCAATTTCACGGTCATTTTTACGTGGAACAGCATGGTGGCTCTCCTCTAGTGGTCAACGGCTCAATGGCGGCGAAAACGCGCCAGACGTTGTTCGTCCAGGGTCAGGCCGAGGCCCGGTGTGTGCGGGATGTGCAGATGAAAATCGCGGTACTCGGGCCTTTCGGTGACGATGTCTTCGGTCAGCAGCAGCGGCCCGAACAGCTCGGTGTCCCAAGTCAATTGCTTGAGCGTGAGGAAGGCGTGGGCCGAGGCCAGCGTGCCGACGGAGCCTTCGAGCATGGTGCCGCCATACAACGCGATGCCGGCGGCCTCGGCGATTTGCGCGGTTCTGAGCACGGCGCGGGGGCCACCGTTCTTGGCGATTTTCAGGGCGAACACGCTGGCGGCGCCGTCAGCGGCGAGGCTGAACGCGTCTTCGACACTCTCGATCGATTCGTCGGCCATGATCGGTGCCGGGCTGCGCTGGTTGAGGCGAACCTGCCCTGAGCGGTTGACCCGCGAAATCGGCTGCTCGATCAGGTCGATGCC
Organism: Pseudomonas sp. SM4; assembly: GCF_051913165.1. NCBI lineage: Bacteria > Pseudomonadati > Pseudomonadota > Gammaproteobacteria > Pseudomonadales > Pseudomonadaceae > Pseudomonas > Pseudomonas sp. SM4. The sequence goes on from NZ_JBODOE010000010.1 coordinate 44,875, forward strand.
GTTGTCACCGAGCACCTGGCAACCACGAATCGCCTGGGATTCGTCCCAATACTGGTTGACGTCGACCCGCACACTGGCGCGCTCGCCCAAAGCTTTTTTGATCGCCACGACGTGCTTGAGATCCTGCTCCAGCGGGTTGGCGCCGATCTTCAATTTGAAAATGCGATGACGCCGTGCTTCGAGCATCTGTTCGGCCTCGGCAATGTCGCGGGCGGTGTCGCCGCTGGCCAGGGTCCAGGCCACTTCCAGGCTGTCGCGCACGCGGCCGCCGAGCAGTTCGCTGACGGGCAAACCGAGGCGTTTGCCCTGGGCGTCGAGCAGCGCGCTTTCGATGCCGGATTTGGCGAAGGTGTTGCCCTTGGCGAGCTTGTCGAGCCGCTGCATCGCCGCGTTGATGTTGTTGGCGTCCATGCCGACCAACGCTGGCGCGAGGTGCGCATCAATGTTGGCCTTGATGCTCTCCGGGCTTTCGTAACCGTAGGCAAGGCCGCCGATGGTGGTGGCTTCACCGATGCCTTCAACCCCATCGCTGCAGCGCAGGCGCAGGATCACCAGCGTCTGCTTTTGCATCGTGTGCATCGCCAGTTTGTGCGGGCGAATGGTCGGCAGGTCGACGATGATCGCCGTCAGGGTTTCAATCAGGATTCGCTGCATATCGATGCTCCGTGAGAAGTGCTCAACCAAGGTCGCCGCCACCGACCGGCAAGGTCACGCCGGTGATGTAGGAGGCGTCGTCGGAGGCGAGAAAGAGGATCGCGCCGACCTGTTCATCGAGGCTGCCGTAGCGTTTCATCAGGCTGCTGTCGAGGGTTTGCGCGACAATTTGCTGGTACCAGGCCTGCTCTTGCGGCGACTGTTCGCTGGCGTTGCGCGGGATGCGTCGAGGCGGCGCTTCAGTGCCGCCGGGCGCGGTGGCGTTGACGCGAATACCACGCTCGGCGTTTTCAAAGGCCAGGCACGCGGTGAGTGCGTTGATGCCGCCCTTGGCCGCGCCGTACGGCACACGATTGACGCTGCGGGTGGCGATTGAGGAAACGTTGACGATGGCGCCGCTACCTTGTTTGAGCATGTACGGCAGCGCGGCGTGGCAGCACCACAAGGTCGGGAACAACGAGCGACGCACTTCCGCTTCGATCTGGTCGACCTGGTAGTGCTCGAACGGCTTGGCCCAGATCGTGCCGCCAACGTTGTTGATCAGGATGTCGAGTCGACCGAAAGTGTTGATGGCTTCGGCCATGACCCGGGCGCAATCGGCGTATTGTTCAAGGTCGGCGGTCAGTGCCAGAACGCTCTCGCCTTGCAGTTCGTGAACCAGTTCGGAGCGGTCGACGGCGACCACTTGCGCGCCTTCGCTGAGCAGGCGCTTGCAGACACGGCGGCCGATGCCTTGCGCCGCGCCGGTGACCAGCGCGACTTTGTTGGAGAATCTGTCGTTCATGACAACCTCGACTGAAACAGTTGCTTAAGCACACACAGCCCTTTGTGGCGAGGGAGCTTGCTCCCGCTGGACTGCGCAGCAGGCCCATCTTTTTATGAGGCAAAAGCGAGGGCCGCTGCGCGCCCCGTCGGGGATAAATCCCCTCACCACAGGTGCGGACACACCCACAGGTGATTGCGGGCTCGGTTTATGGAGGTCAGGCCGCTGCGAATTTTTCGTAGTAGAAATTCGTCGGAGTGATGCCCTGCTCGCGGATGTATTGACTGACCGCCTCGACCATCGGCGGTGGCCCGCACAGGTAGACGTCGACGTCGCCGTCGTTGAGGTGGCGCGGTTCGATGTGCTGGGTGACGTAGCCCTTGAGCGGGTGCACGCTCTGCGGGTTGGCCACACAGGCGCCGAAGCTGAAATTGGCGATGCGTGCGGCAAAGGCTTCGAGGCGATCCAGTTCAACCAGATCAAAATCGTTGGTCACGCCATAGATCAAATGCACCGGGTGCGCGCTGCCCTGCTCGGCGATCTTTTCCAGCATCGCGGTGAACGGCGCCAGACCGGTACCACCGGCGAGCAACAGCAGCGGCCGCTTGATTTCGCGCAGGTAGAAACTGCCCAGCGGCCCGGCCAGATTCATGCTGTCGCCGGCCTTGGCCAGGCAGGTGAGGAAGCTGCTCATCAAGCCGCCGGGCACGTTGCGAATCAGAAAGCTGACCTCGCCATCCTTCTGCAACGAGCTGAAGGAATATGCACGACTGTGTTCGCTGCCCGGCACTTGCAGGTTGACGTATTGCCCCGGCAGAAACGCCAGTTTGCTCAGCGCCTCGCCCTTGATCGACAGCGCGATGGTGCTCTCGGACAACTGCCGGACATCGCTGATCGACGCCTGAAAATTGGCCTGTTCGGTTTTGCAGACCTGCGAGCCAACCGGCACTCGCACCACGCAATCGCTTTCGGCGCGCATCTGGCAGGTCAGCACATAACCTTGTGCGAGTTCGTCGGCACTCATGGCGTCTTCGATGAAGTTGTCGCCCATCTCGTAACACCCGGCCTCGGCGAAACATTTGCAGGTGCCGCAGGCGCCGTCACGGCAGTCCAGCGGGATGTTGATGCCTTGGCGATACGCCGCGTCGGCAACAGTTTCATGGCTGCCGGCCTCGATGAAACGGGTGACGCCGTCTTCAAAATTCAGTGCGATCTGGAAATTCATGGTGCACCTCGCCGTGTCGACTAGATGTGGTAGATGTCGATGAGCTGACGGACGTAATCGTTTTTCAGCACGACTTTCTTGGCCTTGATCAGCGGCTGTTCGCCACGCAGATCGAGGGTGTAGAAACTGCTGCCGAAGTAGCTGTCGGTGACCTGATAGCGAAAGCTCAGGGTGTGCCAGTTGAAGCGCACCTGGCACTGGTCGGCGCTGTGCTCGACGATCTCGATGTTGCTCAGGTTGTGCGAGGTGCGGGTGTCGGGAATCGTCGCGCTGGAGCGCTCGGTCTTGATCCGGAAGATGCGGTCTTCGAGGCCACCCCGATTGCCGTACCAGATCAGCGAGATTTCGCTTTGCGGGTCTTCGGTGAGCGTGTCGTTGTCGTCCCAGGCCGGCATCCAGAAAGTCGCGTCGGCGGCGTACAGCTCCAGCCATTGATCCCACTGGCCGTCATCGAGATAACGCGCTTCGCGGTAGAGAAAATCACGCACATTGTCGTAGAGATTGCTCATCACACAGCCTCCACGGGGATCAGTTGTGGCTCGGCGGCAGCGGCTTTGAGCATGGTCTCCTGCCAGTACTTGTGTTGCAGCACGAACAGGCCTTCGTCCTCGGTGCGCATACCGGAGAGCAGCGGTTTCAGGTCGATTTCTTCGGCCGCTGCGTCGGCGCCTTCGACCCAATGGGTCGCGCCTCGGGACATGTCGTTCCAGCCGCGCCCGGCGCCGTAACCGGTCTGGCACGAGCGGAACTCTTCCAGATCATCCGGCGTGGCCATGCCGCTGACATTGAAGAAGTCTTCGTACTGGCGAATACGTTTGGCGCGCGCCTCGGCGCTCTCGCCTTTGGGGGCGATGCAGTAAATGGTGATTTCAGTCTTGTCGACCGAGATTGGCCGGGCGATGCGAATCTGCGAACTGAACTGATCCATCAGATACACGTTGGGGTACAGGCACAGGTTGCGCGAGTTTTCGATCATCCAGTCAGCGCGGGCCTGACCGAAATCCCGAGCGAGTTCGTCGCGGCGCTCGTAGGCCGGACGGTCTTCGGGATTGGCCCAGCGCGTCCAGAGCAGCAGATGGCCGTGATCGAAGGAATAGAAACCGCCGCCCTTCTTCGCCCAACTGCCAGCGCTCATGGTCTTGATCGCCTCGCCCGCTTCGCGTTGCTGGCGCTGGTTCTGGGTGGCGGCGTAGTTCCAGTGCACGGAGCTGACGTGATAACCGTCGGCACCATTTTCGGCAGTGAGTTTCCAGTTGCCTTCGTAGATATAGGAACTGGAACCGCGCAGCACTTCCAGACCGTCCGGCGATTGATCGACGATCATGTCGATGATCTTCGCTGACTCGCCCAAGTGCTCGGTAAGGGATTTCACATCGGCATTCAGGCTGCCGAACAGAAAGCCGCGATAGGACTCGAAACGCGCAACCTTGGTCAGGTCATGCGAGCCTTCGCAGTTGAAGCCTTGCGGGTAACCGGCTTCACTCGGGTCTTTGACCTTGAGCAGTTTGCCGCTGTTGTTGAACGTCCAGCCGTGGAACGGGCAGGTGTAGCTGGAACGGTTGCCGGATTTGTGCCGGCAAAGCATGGCGCCGCGATGGCTGCAGGCGTTGAGAAAAGCGTTGAGCACGCCGTCCTTGTTGCGCGCGATGAAGATCGGCTGGCGCCCCATGGTGGTGGTCAGAAAATCGTTGTTGTTGGGCAGTTGGCTTTCGTGGGCGAGGTAAATCCAGTTGCCTTCGAAGATGTGCGCCATCTCCAGTTCGAACAGACGCGGATCGGTGAACATCTCCCGCTTGCAGCGGTAGGCGCCCTTGTCTTTGTCTTCTTCAAGCATGGCATTGAGGTAGTCGATTCCCAGGGACATGGCCAGGGCCTCCATTGTTATTGTTCAGGCCAGGTCAGATTAGGGAGGCGCAGCACGGGGCAATAGCCGATTCCTGCAGATCGCTATCCGTTTTGTGCAGGACGGCGCGGCAGGTGATTCGGATTGTTTCGAAGGGCGATCAGTGGCGACGTTTGAAGGTGTGCGACGGCAGTTCGCCGAACTGCTGGCGATAGCTTTCGGAGAAACGGCCCAGGTGCAGGAAGCCGTAGTCCAGCGCCAGTTCGGTGAGGTTGCGCACCGGGCAGCTCGGGTCGCTGAGGCAGGCGTGAATGCGCGCAAGCTTGCGTTGACGGATGTATTGCATCGGTGTGACGCCGAGTTGGCGCTCGAACAGGGAGTACAGCGAACGCGGGCTCATGCTCGCTTGTGCGGCCAGATGTTCGGCGGGCAGATCGAGTTTCAGGTTGCGTTCGATGTAATCGAGAATGCGCTCGAAACTGACGCTGGGCGCACTCAGATTTTCGCGGCTGACGTTGGTGCTCATCAGCGAGATCAACTTGCTGCCGATGATCTGCGCGTAATGCTCCTGCACCCGCAACAACGGATCGCTGGCCTCGGCTTCCTGGCAGATCATCGCCAGCAGATTCGTGAAGCCTTCCAGCTCATCCAGCCGATAGTGATTGCGCAGAAAACGAATGCCGTTCGAGGGACGTATCCAGCGCTGCTCGTCACACACCGACTCGAGCACGCTGACCGGCACTTTGAGGATGAATTTCTCGCAGTCATCCGAGTAGGTCAGATCAACCGGATCGTCCGGATTGATCAACAGCAACTCCCCCGGCACCAGATGCTGTTCGCGCTGGTGCCCGCGCCACAGGCAATTGCCTTGCAGCAGGACTTGCAGGTGGTACACGGTTTCCAGCGCCAATGATGTCACGCGAACACTGCCGCCATAGCTGATGCGGGCCAGATCGAGGTCGGCGAGTTTGCGATGGTTGAGGCTGGCTTGCGGATGGGTGGTTTTGGACAGACCGATGAAGTGCTGGCCGACGTGCTGATTGACGTAGTCGGAGACGGCATAAGGGTCAGCGTGACGAAACACGCTGCTGCGGTCGCTCAGCAGATGGCTGTCCATGGGGCGGTGCTCGATCTTGTCGTTATTATGGGTTCACGGTTTTACGGCATCACCGGTCACAGTACGCCGCCGCGCTGAGGCGAGCAATTGGAGCAAGGTTTGGCTATCCGGTAATCGAACACTTTCAGACAACATCACCATCCCGGCCCCCTGTAGGAGCTGCCGAAGGCTGCGATCTTTTGATCTAGGTTTTTAAGATCAAGATCAAAAGATCGCAGCCTGCGGCAGCTCCTACAGGGGGCGACAGGCGTCGAGTAGCATTTGGTCAGGGTTGTTTGCGGTAGACGCCTGTGAGCATGTCCTGAGAGTCGGTCGCGTAGTTGTAAGCGATGACCGCGAAGTTTTTCACCAGTTGAATGTGATACGGGCCGTTTTTTTCCGGTGCCTGCGGTGTCTGCACGATGATCAGGTTATCGGCTGCCATCGGCACGATGTGGTGTTCGGTGACGATTTCTGTCGAGGTTGCCGTGTCTCGCAATTTCACCGTGACTTCCGCCAGTTCCCGGCCTTGGGCATCGCGATCAGGCAGGATCTTCAACGCCAGATCGCCGTCGCGCCCGAGAAAATCGTTACGCACCTGGTAATGACCGCTGCGTTGATCACGGGGGACATCGTAGAGTTTGCCCATCTCCGGCGCCCGCTCTTCATCGTGCAACGAAATCGCCAATTCACGAGCGTCACCCTTCGTCCCGCTGATCCATGTTCCGCTATAGACATAAGGCTCGCTGGTGGCCCGGGTCATGCGCCAGATGCCGGTCTTACGCCCGTCGTCAGCGATTTCAAGCAAGACGACGGTATTATCGACTTCGTCAAAACTGTCGCGAAAACCCAGCAACTTGATCGGCTGGCCATTACCGCCCTTGGTGTAGCGCACTTCGCCGATCAGCACGGCGCCCTGATCCTGATACCAAAGCTCTACCGGGATCTTGCCATTGAGCAGACCACGGAGCATTTGTGGGTCTTCAGTGACCGGGCCCTCCAGACGGGTCTGTTCGTGCCACTGCCCATCCTTCAATTCGCCGGTCGTGCGCAGCATGTAGCCGCGAGGCATGCTGGAGGTGTCATTCCACGTGCTCGGCGAGACCTCTTCCTGAGTGTAGGCGTGGAGGCGAATCAATTGGCCATCGCGCAGGGCCCATTGGGTAGACGTTATCTGACAGCACCCACTGTTCGTTTGCGAATGAAGGGTTCCGTCAGTCGGGTTGACCGTAAACAAGCCGCTGCTGCTCTGCGTTGCCAGATCCGTCAATGCCTCATTGAGCACCCATTGGGGTTTCTGTCCATCTTGCAAATAGACATCGAATCGCGACTGATCGCCTGCCTCGGAGCTGCCGTTGCGAATGACCAGGTCAAGTCGTCCATCGTTATTGAAGTCGATGAAGTTCACCAAACCATAGGGCCCAAGCAGCCACATCAGGCTGTTGTCATCGCGCTGAGTCGACAGGTTCCCGGCCGGAGTGCGCAATTGCTGCAGCGTTTCGAGGGTATGGTGGTCGCGCAACGTAATCAGCGCCGGCACCAGTTGGTAAGGCGTTTCGGGTTCCTGCGGGAACAGCACTTCCACCTGGTATTGACCGCTGGGATCATTGACGGCAAATGACAGTGCCTCGGCTACAACCGGCGCGGCCAGAGACGTGCACAAGAGCACGCCAGTTAAAAGAGAGCGCATCCAAAGCTTCCTTGCCTAAATTCGGGGGCGCAGTGTAACGGCAGGGGACGCTTGTCGCGAGTGCGTGTGGGGGTGCTGTCAGGTGTGGCCTCTTCGCGGACAAGCCTTGCTCGTACACGATCACCCGCCTCTCAAAGCACTGGCGACAAATCCGTGCCCACACTGATCGCAGTAGAAGCCGTCAACCAGTTGCTGGAGTGGAGCCTCTTTCAACAACTCGGCTTTGCATTCATCAACAGCGAGCTGATCAAGGCGTTGATAACCCGCCTTCTCTTCTCCGTTGAAGCGCTTTTTGGGGCTTGCCGCACCTATCAGCAGGGCTTTGGGTCGAACATGAGCGACGCTGCTACAGCGAGGGCAAGGCTCCATCAGGTGCGCGGTGAACACCGCGTCCATTGCCGGCCGGTCGTGATCGAGCAGCCACGCATTGTGCCGACGATAAAGTGCTCCAAGCAGAGCCTTGTTGGGCCCGACCACGTCCATTCCCCGGTCGTCATAGGGCAGGACCATGACCCGCGCTTTCAAGTTGAACAGATAGACCGCGCAATGCAGTGCGGGCGTGATCACGCCGAAGTCTTTGGCCAATGCACACCAGAGCAATGTCTCAAGCAGACTCACCGGGGCCTTAAAGGCAATGTGAACCCAATGCTCCGGTGCGCTTTCGCAGAACCAGTCCGCGGGATCAATCTGCTCACTCCAGACTGAACGTTCTGCAGGGATCGCGACGCCCAGCGTTTGAAGTGTCCGAAGTAACGTGCGATGGGCAAATCGGTTGTTGCCGGAATGAATGCGCAAACAAACCGAACACTCGGATTCCCCTGAGAAGACATCACTGCAGATCATGGCCGACTTGCGCAAGGCGAGCAGGAACCGATCTATCACTGCTCCCGACTCCGAGAGTTGAAAACGCAGTCCTTCGGGTACGGCATAGAACAACGGCCGGGCAAATGCCTGACCTGAAAAAACCTTATCGATTTCAAGTTGCAGATTCAATGAATCCTTCCTGATCAGAACAACTTCGCCATAAAGCTCCTTTGCCCAGATATGCCTGGCAAGGGCTTTGTCAAACTGTGTATCGGCCCCTCCTCCAACAACTCGAATCCCGCTTTCTGATAAATCTTGCGCGCCGCGAAGATGCTGATTGTGGGACCGCTTATCCACTCTATCCTCTGTCATAGACTATTTGCACTTGGCCAACACCACCTGACACGTATTGGGCGTGCCCCCGGAGCGGCCGGCGTAGCGGATGCAGTTGTTCATCGATTTCTGCCGCGCCATGTTCAGGCTGGAGCCCCAGGCGAGGCCGCCCTCGCCGACCGTCGGCAATGCCTTGGCGTAGCAACTGTCGCCGACGCCCGAGGGCGGATAGTGTTTGCGGTTTGAGCAGCCGGCAGTCAGCGTGAGGCTGAGGGCAATCAGGCAGAGCGTGAGCCACGGCGCGCATCGGTGTTGCAGTGGGCCGATCATCGCGTTCACCTGCTGCATGTGGGTGTTGACGTGTAGAGTCTAGCCGTTTGCCGTTGCCCATTTGCACAAATGTTCTAAACGCCGGTGGTCGCTGCGCGGTATTTTATGAGGCCGTATTTGTCGAAGCCGAGCTCAGGAGCCTGCCGTGGATAAACGCAGCTGGATTGATCTGTCCCAGGATGTCGATACCGGGATTGAATCGATTCGCGCGCATTTTCAGGGGCACGCCTACGACCCGCACTGGCATGACAGTTTTCTTGTCGGCGTCACCGAGCAAGGCGTGCAGCAGTTCAATTGCCGCCGCGTGCGTCATCGCAGTACGCCGGGTAACGTGTTCTTGCTGGAGCCGGGGGAGATTCACGATGGGCAGGCGCCGACCGAGGAAGGCTTTACCTATTCGATGCTCTACCTCGATCCGCATTGGCTTGAGCGTGAAATGCATGCGCTGTTCGAAGACGCACCGGCCGACAGTCAGCCTGGCTTTGCCGACACGCTGAGCCAGGATTCGCGCCTTTGCGCCGCCATCGTTCAAGCCTTCCATGCCTTGCATGACGGTGACTTGCGCATCGTTCGCCAGACCGCCATCGACGGTCTGCTGGGCTCGCTGACGCGTCATCTGGACTGGCGCAAACGCCAGGAAATCGATCCGCGCCTGCCACGGGTGGCGCAAGTCGCGCGCGATTATCTGCACGCTTACGTCTACGAGGACATCGGTCTCGATGACCTGGCCCGAGTCTGTGCTATCGACCGTTTTCGTCTGACCCGCGCCTTCAAGGCTGCCTTCGGGCTGGCGCCGCACGCGTACCTGATCCAGTTGCGTCTGGCCAAGGCGCGGCAGTTGCTTGCGCGGGGTGCCACGCCGGTACAGGTCGCCAGCGTGCTCGGCTTTGCCGATCAAAGTCATCTCGGCCGCTGGTTCCGCCGCGCCTATCAACTGACCCCTGCCGACTACCGCAAGCGCTGCTCAAATCTTCCAGACTGACGCGCGTCGACTGGTGATCATGGCTTCCTGTGTTTACTTCCAAGGAGCCCGCCCATGGCGTCATTACTGCCCTTCCTGCTGTTTGCTTTCGTCGCGTCGATCACACCGGGGCCGACCAATATTCTGGTGTTGAGCCACAGCTCGCGTCAGGGGCTGTTCGCCACGCTGCCGATCATTTTGTCTGCTTGCGCGGCGGCGGCACTGATTGTGTTGGTGGTAGGGCTCGGTGCCGGCGAAACGTTGTTGCGCTTTCCGCGCGTGCAGCAAGCCATGGCCTGGGGCGGGGTGCTCTGGTTGAGCTGGCTGGCGTGGCAGATCTTTCGCAGTGCGCCGCCTTCGCTGGATTCGACGGATGCGCCAGATCAAAGCATCAGCGCGATGGGCGCGGCATTGTTGCAACTGGTCAATCCCAAGGTGTGGATGATGGCGGTGGCGGTGGTCAGCGTGTTTGTCGGCGGCGGTGACAAGACGCTGTGGCTGCTGGTGTTGTCGCTGGCCTTTCTGCTGGTGTCGTTGCCGTGCATGACGTTCTGGGCATTGCTCGGTGTCGGCAGCGCACGGTTGTTCGGCACACCGCAGGCGTTCAAGCGGATGAATGCGGCACTGGCGCTGTTACTGCTGCTGTCGGCATGGCTCACCGTCCTCGCCTGAAATCCCCTCTGTAGGAGCTGCCGAAGGCGGCGATCTTTTGATCTTGACCGTAAAAAACAAGATTAAGAGATCGCAGCCTGCGGCAGCTCCTACAGGGGTGCGGTGTGTGAGGGTATGGGCATCAGTGGCCTGTTGCCTGGCGGTACTGGCGCGGGGTGAAGCCGGTCGAGGCCTTGAACTGTCGGGTGAAAGCGCTGTGATCGGTGTAGCCGCATTGCAAGGCTACGTCAGTGATCGGCAGGTCGCTGTGCAGCAAGCGATGAGCGTGTTCCAGGCGCACTTTCTGGATCATCTGCCGGGGCGTCAGGTGGAACACGCGTTTGCAGTACCGCTCCAGTTGCGCCACGGAAATGCCGGCAATCCGCGTCAGTTCAACCAAGGTCACACGGCGATTGAAATGGCCACGGATATGCTCGTCGACGGCGGCCAGCCGCTCGAACGCCGGATGGGTTTCGCTGGCCGATTGCAGATCGACCGAAATCCCCGCCAGACCGATGATCTCACCGTCGCGGTTATATAACGGTTGTTTGTGCGTCAGGCACCAACCCGGTTCGCGACTGCCGTAGAGATGCAGTTCGAGCTGATCCTCCAGTACCCACCCCTCCTCCAGCACTTTGCGATCCTGCTCGGTATACCCAGGCCCCAGTTGCGCCGGGAACACCTGCGCACTGGTTTTGCCGAGCAACGGGCGCAGATCCTTCAGGCCGCAACGCTGCACCAACGTGCGGTTGGCAAGCACGTAACGCGCTTGCACATCCTTGATGAAAATCACCGCGTTGGGAATCACGTCGAGCATCGGCAACAGCTGCGCGGCGCCGGCCAGTAATGCTTCAAGGGTGTGCGGGCGATTGCCGTCAACGCCTTGGGACAGCATCGATAACGCGCTATGCATCAAGGTTGCTCCCCTGTCGAAGGTTAAGCCGGGCGGCATTTGCCTGCAGATTGCAGGATCGTCCCGACCGTGTCGAGGGCCGCGTTTGATCGGTGCAATTGTGCTGATTTCGTCATCGAACCGGCGATAAAACATCAATCGCCGCCCGCCTGTTCGGTTCAAAGTCTGGCCCCAGTGACACCCCACTGCCTATCCAATAACTCACAAGAAGGCGATGCCATGTCAGGCCAAGGCAAGTTCAAAAAACAGCTTTCACTGATCGACCTCACATTTATCGGACTCGGAGCGATCTTCGGTTCCGGCTGGTTGTTCGCGGCCAGTCATGTGTCCGCGATTGCCGGGCCGGCAGGGATCTTTTCCTGGCTGCTGGGCGGTTTTGCCGTGTTGTTGCTGGGCATCGTCTACTGCGAACTGGGCGCCGCGCTACCGCGTGCCGGCGGCGTCGTGCGTTACCCGGTTTACTCCCACGGGCCACTGCTCGGCTACCTGATGGGCTTCATCACGCTGATCGCCTTTTCCAGTCTGGTGGCGATCGAAGTGGTTGCTTCGCGCCAATACGCGGCGGCATGGTTTCCCGAGCTGACCCAGGCGGGCAGCGGCAACCCGACGATCCTCGGCTGGATGCTGCAGTTCGGTCTGCTCTGCGTGTTTTTCCTGCTCAACTACCGCAGTGTGAAAACTTTCGCCAAGGCCAACAATCTGGTCAGCGTGTTCAAGTTCATCGTGCCGCTGCTGGTGATCGGCGTGCTCTTCACCTTCTTCAAACCGGCCAACTTCCACGTGCAAGGTTTCGCCCCGTTCGGCTTGTCCGGTATCGAAATGGCAGTGTCGGCGGGTGGCGTGATTTTCGCTTATCTGGGGCTGACACCGATCATCTCGGTGGCCAGTGAAGTGAAGAATCCGCAGCGCACCATTCCTATCGCGCTGATCCTCTCGGTGCTGCTGTCGACGTTGATTTATGTGCTGCTGCAAATGGCCTTTCTCGGCAGCATCCCCACCGAAATGCTCGCCAATGGCTGGGCCGGGATCAGCAAGGAATTTTCCCTGCCGTACCGCGACATCGCCCTGGCACTGGGCGTCGGTTGGCTGGCCTATCTGGTGGTCGCTGACGCGGTGATCTCGCCAAGCGGTTGCGGCAACATCTACATGAACGCCACGCCGCGCGTGATTTACGGCTGGGCGCAGACCGGCACCTTCTTCAAAGTCTTCACCCACATCGACGAAAAGTCCGGCATCCCGCGTCCGGCACTGTGGCTGACCTTCGCCCTGTCGGTGTTCTGGACGCTGCCGTTTCCGTCGTGGGAAGCGCTGATCAACGTGGTCTCCGCCGCGCTGGTGCTGAGCTACGCCGTGGCGCCGGTGTCGGTGGCTGCACTGCGCCGCAATGCGCCGAACATGCCGCGTCCGTTCCGGGTCAAGTGCATGGGCGTGCTCGGGCCGGTGTCATTCATCATCGCCGCGCTGATCGTCTACTGGTCGGGCTGGAACACCGTGTCGTGGCTACTCGGCCTGCAAATTCTGATGTTCGTTGTGTACCTGCTGTGCGGCCGTTTCGTGCCGACCGCTCACCTCAATCTGGCCAGCCAGGTGCGCTCCTCGGCGTGGTTGATCGCCTTCTACGCGGTGACCATCGTGCTGTCGAAACTCGGCACCTTTGGTGGCCTCGGCATCCTCGTTCATCCGTTCGACACCATTGTCGTCGCCGTTTGCGCCACAGGCATTTATTACTGGGGCGCCGCGACCGGCGTGCCGGCGCACCTGCTGCGCCTTGAAGAGGACGACGAAGAAAGCGAAGTCGCCGCTCCCGCTTCGACCGTGACCGCGCGCCCTGCCGGCGCCTACTGAAATCATCCAACGGGATCTCTTCATGAAAAAACTACACGTCATTGATTCCCATACCGGCGGTGAACCCACGCGTCTGGTGATGGCAGGGTTCCCCGATTTGCCCGGCAATAGCATGGTGGAAAAACGCGACGCCCTGCGCAATCAGCATGACGCTTGGCGCCGCGCCTGCCTGCTGGAACCGCGCGGCAACGATGTGCTGGTCGGCGCGTTGTATTGCCAACCGGTGTCGCCGGACGCCACGTGCGGGGTGATTTTCTTCAACAACGCTGGTTACCTCGGCATGTGCGGCCACGGCACCATCGGCCTGATCAATTCATTGCAATACCTGGGAAAAATCCAACCCGGCGTGCACAAGATCGACACGCCCGTCGGCCCGGTCAGCGCCACGTTGCATGACGACGGCTCGGTCACGCTGGGCAACGTCCCCGCTTATCGGCATCGCAAACAAGTGCCGGTGGACGTACCGGGATTCGGCCGCGTCTTCGGCGACATCGCCTATGGCGGCAACTGGTTCTTTCTCGTTTCCGAACACGGCCAGACGCTGACGATGGACAACGTCGAACACCTCACGACTTACACCTGGGCAATGCTCAAGGCCCTCGAAGACCAAGGCATTCATGGCGAAGACGGCGCGGTGATCGACCACATCGAACTGTTCGCCGATGACACCAACGCCGACAGCCGCAACTTCGTCATGTGCCCCGGCAAAGCCTACGACCGCTCCCCGTGCGGCACCGGCACCAGCGCCAAACTCGCCTGCCTCGCTGCCGACGACAAGCTGCAACCCGGTGTGACCTGGGTGCAGGCGAGCATCACCGGCAGCCAGTTCGAAGGCCGCTTCGAATGGGAGGGCGAACGCATTCGCCCATTCATCACTGGCCGCGCCTACATGACCGCCGACAGCACCTTGCTGATCGACGAAGCAGACCCGTTCGCGTGGGGCATCTGAGCCACCGCGCAGACTTTTCACCTCAATTTGAATGATGTGCCAAGGAGTTAAAACAATGAGCGACAACATCTTCACCGGTTGCATGCCGGCCCTGATGACCCCGTGCACCGCCCAGCGCAAACCGGACTTCGACGCGCTGGTGGCCAAGGGTCGCGAGCTGATCGACATCGGCATGAGCGCGGTGGTGTATTGCGGCTCGATGGGCGACTGGCCGCTGCTCACCGAGGCCGAGCGGCAGGAAGGCGTGGCGCGTCTAGTGGCAGCGGGCATTCCAACGATTGTCGGCACCGGCGCGGTGAATTCCCGTGAAGCAGTCGCCCACGCGGCGCATGCGGCAAAAGTCGGCGCGCAAGGTTTGATGGTGATTCCGCGCGTGCTGTCCCGTGGCGCTTCGGCCACTGCGCAAAAGGCCCACTTCGCAGCCATTCTGCAAGCGGCGCCGAACCTGCCGGCGGTGATCTACAACAGCCCTTACTACGGTTTCGCCACCCGCGCCGACCTGTTCTTCGAACTGCGCCGCGAGCACCCGAACCTGATCGGCTTCAAGGAATTTGGCGGTGGCGCCGACCTGCGTTACGCCGCCGAAAACATCACCTCCAAAGATGAAAACGTGACCCTGATGGTCGGCGTCGACACGCAAGTGGTACACGGTTTCGTCAACTGCAACGCCACCGGCGCAATCACCGGCATCGGCAACGCCCTGCCCCGCGAAGTGCTGCAATTGGTGGCGCTGAGCAAGAAGGCCGCTCAAGGAGATGCCAAGGCGCGGCGTCAGGCGCGGGAGCTGGAATCGGCGCTGGCAGTGCTGTCGTCGTTCGATGAAGGCTGCGACCTGGTGCTGTATTACAAGCACTTGATGGTGCTCAACGGCGACAAGGAATACACCCTGCACTTCAACGAAACCGATGCGTTGAGCGACTCGCAGCGACGTTATGCCGAGAAGCAGTACTCGCTGTTCCGTCACTGGTACGAGAACTGGTCGGCAGAACAGAACTTCGCCTGATCTTTTCTTTCGCTTGCCGTGCAGTTTTTGACTCACGGCAGGCATCACTACTTTCATCAGGAAAATACCATGACTCTGACGGGCCACATGCTGATCGGCCAGCACACGGTTGCGGGCAACCGCGAAGCCATTCGAGGCATCAACCCGGCCACGGATACCGCGCTGGAACCGGCCTATGCCGGCGGTTCGGCTGAACACGTCGAGCAGGCTTGCGCATTGGCCTGGGCGGCGTTCGACGCTTATCGCGAGACACCCCTGAATGTCCGCGCTGAATTTCTGGAAAGCATCGCCGAAGAAATCGAAGCCCTCGGCGATGAACTGATTGATCGCGCGATGGCGGAAACCGGACTGCCACGCCCTCGCCTGTTGGGTGAACGCGGGCGCACTTGCCAACAATTAACAATGTTCGCACGCACCGTGCGCGCGGGCGAATGGCTGGATGTGCGCGTCGACAACGCGCAGCCGGATCGCCAACCGATGCCACGTTCGGATCTGCGTCAACGGCAGATTGCGCTGGGGCCGGTGGCGGTGTTCGGCGCGAGTAATTTTCCGTTAGCGTTTTCGGTCGCGGGCGGTGACACCGCGTCGGCGCTGGCGGCCGGTTGCCCGGTGATCGTCAAGGCGCACAGTGCGCATCCCGGCACCAGCGAACTGGTTGGCCGCGCGGTGGCACAAGCAGTTAAAACCTGTGGTTTGCCGGAAGGTGTGTTTTCGCTGTTGTACGGTTCCGGGCGCGAAGTCGGTATCGCGCTGGTCAGCGACCCACACATCAAAGCCGTCGGTTTTACTGGCTCGCGCAGCGGTGGTCTGGCGCTGATGCAAGCGGCGCAGTCGCGGCCCGAGCCGATTCCGGTGTACGCGGAAATGAGTTCGATCAACCCGGTGTTGCTGTTTCCGGCGGCTTTGCAAAACCGCACGCAAGCGTTGGCTGAAGGCTTTGTCGCTTCACTGACGCTGGGTGCCGGGCAGTTTTGTACCAACCCGGGATTGGTCATAGCGCTGAAGAGTGCGGCGCTGGACAGTTTTATCGCCGCCACAGCGCAACGGATTGAACGCAGCCCGGCGCAGACGATGCTCACGCCAGGCATCTTCAAGGCCTATGAATCGGCGGTGAATGCACTGGACGAAAACCCTCGGGCGACGGTTGCGGCCATCGGCCAGGCTGACAGCGCCCCGAATCAAGGTCAGGCGCATGTGTTTGTCAGCGACGCGGTAGATTTCCTCGCGGATCACAACCTGCAAAGCGAAGCGTTCGGCGCTGCGTCGCTGATCGTGCAATGCGCCAGCGTGGAAGAAATGCGTCAGGTCACCGAGCACCTGGAAGGTCAACTGACCGCCACGCTGCATCTGGATGATGAAGACGAGGAGCAAGCCCGCGCGCTGCTGCCGACTCTGGAGCGCAAGGCCGGGCGTTTACTGGTGAATGGTTGGCCGACCGGTGTTGAAGTCTGCGATGCCATGGTGCACGGCGGGCCCTTCCCGGCGACTTCCGACTCGCGAACGACATCCGTGGGTACGGCAGCGATCCTGCGTTTTCTGCGCCCGGTCTGTTACCAGAATTTCCCCGACAGCTTGCTGCCGACCGCACTGAAACAGGCCAATCCATTGCACTTGAGTCGCCTGCTCGATGGGCACAGGGAAGCCCTGAACCATGGCGAATAACGTCTCCCACGACATCGCTGTGGTCGGCGCCGGCATCATCGGCGTCGCTTGCGCTTTGCGCCTGGCGCGCCAGGGTTTGCGCGTGGTGGTCATCGATCAACAGCGACCGGGCCACGGCGCCTCGTTCGGCAACGCCGGGCACTTGGCGACTGAGCAGGTGTTTCCGATTGCCGATGCGTCGATCCTCAAACGCCTGCCGGCCATGCTCCTCGACCCGATGGGCCCGTTGCGTCTCGACTGGAAATACCTGCCCCGTGCCTTGCTTTGGTTCACGCGGCTGCTGCTGAATCTGCGGGCGGAGCCGTTTCAGAACACCGTGGCCGGATTACGCGCGCTCAATGAAAGCAGCCTGGACGCCTGGCAACGCTTGCTCGCGGACATCGCGCGGCCTGACCTGCTCAAGGTCGACGGCTCGTTGCTGGTGTTCGAACGCCCTGAATCGCGTCAGGCCCTCGATGCCTTGCAAGCGCGATTGCGCCAACAGGAAGTGCCCGTCGAATTCTGGCCGGCCAAAGCCATTCAGGACACTGCGCCGCAACTCAGCGAGCAGATTCAGGGCGGTTTGTTCTTTCCGCGCACCGGCCATTTCATTGACCCGTACCGGGTGGTGTGCGAATTGGTTGAAGCGGCAAAAGCGAGCGGCGTGAGTTTTCTGCAGCAACAAGTGCAAGGGGGCTCTGTTGAAGAAAACGGCGTTTCACTGATCACCGGCAACGGCGTTCTGGCCGCCCGCCGAGTGCTGATTGCCTGCGGCGCACACTCGGCAAAACTCACCGCAGCACTCACCGGCAAGAAAGTCCCGCTGGACACCGAACGCGGTTATCACCTGATGCTGCCGCAGGAACACGACCGCCTGCCCTTCCCCGTCACCTCACTGGAACGCAAGTTCATCATGACGCCGATGACTGAGGGATTGCGGCTGGCGGGTACGGTTGAATTTGCCGGGCTGGAAAAGCCACCGAGCATGGAGCGCGCGTGGCAGTTGCATCGGTTGAGCCAGGGATTGTTTCGCAAGGATCTGAGCGCTGAAAGTGCAACGCCGTGGATGGGTTTTCGCCCGTCGTTGCCGGATTCGCTGCCGGTGATTGATCGGGTGTGTGGGGGCAAGGTGTTGCTTGCGTTTGGTCATCAGCATCTGGGGCTGACGCAGGCGGCGGTGACGGCGGAGATGGTTGTCGGGATGGCGTTGAACGAGTTGCCGAGCAGCGAATCTTACAGGCTTGACCGTTTCTAAAATCGCCCTGTAGGAGCTGCGGCACGCTGCGATCTTTTGATCTTGATTTTTGAACATTAAAAGATCGCAGCGTGCCGCAACTCCTACACGGTTATGTATTCAAGCGTCGTAGAAAGGGGCAACCGAGACCCGGCTCCCAACAAAAAAACTATCCGCCACCAACCGCAACGGCTGCAAATCCAGATCACTGCCCTTCTCGCCAATCAACTGCTGAAAATGCCGATACACCGCCGCGTACTCACCCT
Source organism: Pseudomonas sp. SM4 (assembly GCF_051913165.1). NCBI lineage: Bacteria > Pseudomonadati > Pseudomonadota > Gammaproteobacteria > Pseudomonadales > Pseudomonadaceae > Pseudomonas > Pseudomonas sp. SM4. The sequence continues at coordinate 63,076 of NZ_JBODOE010000010.1, forward strand.
CTTCCGACACTGCCTGACGCACACCATCAATACTCAACAGCGCCCCGCCATTATCCAGTCGTAACACGCCTTCCTTGCAGCGAACCTCGATACTCCAAAGCTCATCATGCCCGTGATCAAAATCAAACTCCGCCCGCACATCAAGGTGCTGCGCGTCGGACATTTTGATCGAGGCGGCGATCGGCGATTGGCAGTTGTTCGGCACGCGCAGTTCGGCGGATTCGACAAACAGTGGCAGCGTCAGCAGGTGGGTGACGATCGACAGCGCGTTGATGCCCGGATCGAATACGCCGAGGCCGCCGGGTTGCCAGATCCAGGTCTGGCCGGGGTGCCATTTGCGCACGTCTTCTTTCCAGTCGATCTGCACGCTTTGCAAAGTGCGCGTGGCGAGCCAATTTCGGGCGATGGCAATGCCCGGCGCGTAGCGTGAATGCCAGGCGAACAGCGCGCTGACGCCCTGCTCCGAGGCCTGATCAACCAATGCCATGGCCTCACCCAGCGTCGCGCACGGCGGCTTTTCCACCAGCACATGTTTGCCCGCGGCCAATGCTTGCTGCACTAAAGCAAAGCGCCCTTGCGGTGGCGTGCAGAACGCGATCGCATCGACCGGCGGGCCGTTTTCGAGCAACTCGCTCAAGGACTGAAAATTCTCTACGCCGGCGCAGGGCTTGCCTTGCGTGGCAACGGACACCAGCTGAAAACCGGGGTTGGCGTGGATCGCCGGGACGTGTTGATCCTGGGCGATTTTGCCGTAACCCACCAGACCGAGACGGATCGCTTGCATCAATGACTCCTGCTTTGATTTTGTTTTAGTCAGAACCGGCAGATTACCTGCAAACAGCGCGAGCGTCTGTCGGCGCAACGTCACAAGGGCTCGCAGGATCAGACAAGGATCGCACAGGAATGCACTACTGCACGGCGGGGCAAAACCCCAAGAATGTCCCCACGACAAATCGACTGAGGATGTTCCCATGCTTGTACAAGCCTACGGCGCCCACGCTGGCGACAAACCCCTTGAGCCCATGCAGATCGCGCGTCGCGCCCCGGCAGCCCATGACGTGCAGATCGATATCGCCTTCTGCGGCATTTGCCATTCCGACCTGCATCAGGTGCGCGCCGAGTGGGCCGGCACGCAATTCCCTTGCGTGCCGGGGCACGAGATCGTCGGTCGCGTCTCGGCGGTGGGTGCGCATGTTGCGGATTACAAGGTCGGCGATCTGGTCGGCGTCGGCTGCATCGTCGACAGTTGCAAACACTGTGATGACTGCGAAAGCGGTCTGGAAAACTACTGCGACGGCATGATCGGCACTTACAACTTCCCGACCGCGGATGCACCGGGCTGGACGCTGGGCGGCTACGCGCAAAACATCGTCGTACACGAACGCTACGTGCTGCGCATCCGCCACCCGCAAGCACAATTGGCGGCAGTCGCACCGCTGCTGTGCGCGGGCATCACCACCTATTCGCCGTTGCGTCACTGGAACGCCGGGCCGGGCAAGAAAGTCGGCGTGGTCGGCATCGGCGGCCTGGGCCACATGGGCATCAAACTGGCGCATGCCCTGGGCGCGCATGTCGTTGCCTTTACCACCTCCGAATCCAAGCGTGAGGCGGCAAAAGCGTTGGGCGCCGATGAGGTGGTGGTGTCGCGCAATGCCGAGGAAATGGCCGCGCACGCGAAGAGCTTCGACTTGATCCTCAACACCGTCGCAGCCCCACACGATCTCGATGCGTTCCTCGTGCTGCTCAAGCGCGATGGCGCGCTGACGCTGGTGGGCGCTCCGGCCACTTCGCACCCATCGCCGAACGTGTTCAACCTGATCATGAAACGCCGCACGATTGCCGGCTCGATGATCGGTGGCATTGCCGAGACTCAGGAGATGCTCGACTTCTGTGCCGAGCACGGCATCGTCTCCGACATCGAGCTGATCCGCGCCGAGCAGATCAACGATGCCTACGAGCGCATGCTCAAAGGTGACGTGAAATATCGCTTCGTGATCGATAACGCCACGCTCGCCGGCTAGTGCCGTAAGCCCATCGGCAGCGCAGTGATGCCGATGGGCCTGGTCGATTTTGTCGCCGGGATTTGACACGCCCGGTGATGCTCGACAAAGTCGCAGCCCTTTTTCCGCGAAAAATGCCGCCGGTGTGGGGCGAACAGGGGTTGCCGTTGAACCAACAGACATTGTCCATGCGCCTGGAGCGCGTCGCCGCGCATGTGCCGGCCGGCGCACGACTGGCCGATATCGGCTCCGATCACGGCTATCTGCCGGTGGCGCTGATGCGGCGCGGCGTGATTGCAGCGGCGGTGGCTGGCGAAGTCGCGTTGACGCCGTTCCGTTCGGCCGAACGCACCGTTCGCGACAACAACTTGCACGATCGCATCACGGTTCGCCTGGCCAATGGTCTGGCGGCGATCAAATCTGACGATGGCATTACCGTGATCACCGTCTGCGGCATGGGCGGCGAGACCATTCGCGACATCCTCGCCAGCGGCAAAACCCACTTGAGCGGCAGCGAACGCCTGATCCTGCAACCCAATGGCGGCGAGCAACCGCTGCGCCAATGGTTGATGGACAACGGCTACCGCATCCTCTGCGAGGAAATCCTGCGGGAGAACCGCTTCGACTACGAAATCATCGTCGCCGAACGTGACGAACCGGTGAGCTATACCGACCAGGAGTTGTACTTCGGTCCGCTACAGATGCAGGCGCGCAGCCCTGAGTTTTTAAGTAAGTGGCAACGCAAACTGCGCCACAAGCAAAACACCTTGAGCCAACTTGCCCGGGCGCAGAAAGCCCTCCCGGAAGGCACTGTGCAAGACGTCGCTCGCCAAGCACAGTGGATCAGCGAGCTGCTCGCTGGCTGAGCGGTGACTGTGGTTGACCATGCAATCGCCAACGCATGCCAAAAAGCCTGCTTTTCAGGGCAGGCTTTTCGCGTAGCTGTGTCGGCTTATTTTTGCTGCGCCGTCAGCGCCGAGTAGCTGTTCATCAGGTTGCGATAGTTAGGGATGCGCTGCGACAGCAGGTTGCCCAAGCCTTCGATGTCGTTGCGCCAGTCGCGGTGCAACTCACACGCTACCGAAAACCAGTTCATCATCTGCGCGCCGGCCTGAGTCATGCGGCTCCATGCAGCCTGCTGCACGGTGGTGTTGAAGGTGCCGGAAGCATCGGTGACCACAAACACATCAAAACCTTCCGCCAGTGCCGACAGCGTCGGGAACGCGACACAGACATCGGTTACCACACCGGCAATGATGATCTGCTTGCGACCAGTCGCCTTGATCGCTTTGACGAAGTCTTCGTTGTCCCAGGCGTTGATCTGGCCTGGACGAGCGATGTACGGCGCATCCGGGAACATCTCTTTCAATTCCGGTACCAGCGGGCCATTCGGGCCTTGTTCGAAACTGGTGGTGAGGATAGTCGGCAAGTTGAAGAACTTGGCCAGGTCAGCCAAGGCCAGCACGTTGTTCTTGAACTCGTTCGGCGAGAAGTCCTGCACCAGCGAAATCAGCCCGGTCTGGTGATCGACCAGCAGCACGATGGCGTCGTCTTTGTTCAGGCGGTTGTAGGTTGGAGTGGTCATGGTCTGCGTCCCTTTTCGATGTTGGAAGTTGTTGTTGCGTTCAAGTTGGGTACAGATTACTGACGCATCGAAGGGGGATAAATCGGTTGAAAAGCGTTTCACCGTCAACCCATTCAGGACAATCAACTACGCCTCTCTCGGCTAAAACGCAGGGACATTGCACGGTATCCGCTGGCACAGGTAGTATTGAGAGAGATTCTCACTAACATCTGGAAAGACCACCAGTGCACTCTCCTCCGTCCAGCAAGCTGGGATTCTTTTTCAGCGACCATCACCGTTGGCTGCTGCAACACATCAACCGGCAGGTGCGCAATCACGCGGACGCCGAGGACACCGCCGCCGATACGTTTTGCCAGTTGCTGGTGGCACGCGTCGATCCGGACAGCATCGACCAGCCGCGCGCTTACCTGTCGACGATTGCGCGGCGATTGATCTTTGACCGTCATCGCCGACGCAAACTGGAACACGCCTACCTGGAGCGTTTGTCTACGCTGCCGGAGGTCCTGGTGCCCTCCCCCGAAGAACAACTGCAACTGATTGAAGCGCTGGTGGCCATCGACCGGGCGATCGATGGTTTGCCAATGATCGTCAAAGCCACGTTCCTTTACAGCCAACTGGACGGGCTGAGCTACGTGGCGATTGCGCAAAAACTCGGGCTGTCGGAGCGGACGGTCAGTCGCTACATGAAACAGGCTTTGCGCCAGTGCTTTCTATGTGAAATGGCCTCATGAGCAAGGCGCGCCTGGACCCGGTCAGCGAGCAAGCCATCGACTGGATGGTCAAACTTCGCGCTGCCACACCTGACACTGCCACGCAGGCGCGTTTCGACGCCTGGCTGGCGAGCGATCGCGCGCACAGCCAGGCGTGGGACAAACTGCAGGAGCGGCTCGGCGCTTCGTTCAACACCGTTCGCACGCTGGACCGGCGCTTGCCCGGCCAGGCCAGCGAAGCCCGCCAGGTGTTATTGCAGCCGCAGGCTTCGCGCCGCGATGCCCTGCGCGTGATCGCTGGCCTGGGCTTGCTCGGCGGCAGTTTATGGCTGGGCAGCAAAAGTCAGTTCGGCGAATCGTTGCTGGCCGATCTGCACACCGGGCGCGGCCAGCGGCAGAATTTCAATCTGAGCGATGGCAGCCGTCTGAGCCTGAACGCTGACAGCGCGGTGGATTTGCGCTTCGATGGTCAGCAGCGCATGGTCATTCTGCGCCACGGCGAACTGCTGATCGACGTCGCACCCGACTCGCGCCGCCCACTGATCGTGCGCACCGCCGAAGGTGACATGCGTGCTCTGGGCACCCGTTTTCTGGTCGCTCAGGAGCAGGACGCCAGTCGCCTCGTGGTGTTGCAGCATTCGGTCGAAGCGCGGCTGTTCGACGGCACTACACAAATCGTCAGGGAAGGTCAGGCGGCGGTGCTTTCTTCGCGCACTATCACGTTGGCCAGCGGTGATGAGCGTCGGCGTGCCGATTGGTTGAACGGCCGATTGAATGTGCTGGATGAATCCCTGGCGCAAGTGGTCGAGGCCCTGCGCCCCTACTGTCGAGGATTTGTCCGTGTCGCTCCCGACGTTCGAAGCTTGCGCGTACAAGGTGTGTTCCCGCTGGACGATCCCGAGCGGACCTTTAATGCCCTGGCCGAAACGCTGCCCATTCGAGTCGATCGCTACAGCCCCTGGCTGACCTTGATCAGTAAAAAATGAGCCGGAAAAAATATTTTATGAAAATCGTTCTTGTTTGTGTCCGGTTTTCATTTCTCATCGCACCTATCTCCTGACACTTGCACAAAAACAGGAGATTGTTGTGTTCAACACGTGGCCCCGTAACCTTTACGCTGGCGTTGCCTTGGCAACGCTGTCGACCTCAGCGCTGGCGCAAGACCTGACGTTCAACCTGCCGGCCGGCCCTTTGGCCAGCACGCTCAATGCCATCGCCGGTCAGAGCGGGCAGATCATTTCGCTGGAGCCTGCGCTGGTTCAGGGCAAACGTGCTCCGGCGGTGGTCGGGCAGATGCCGGCCGCGCAGGCGATGCAAAAAGCCTTGTCGGGCAGCGGTTTGCAGCTGCGCGTGACGGGGCAAGGCAACTTCAGCGTCGAACCCGCCAGCGACAGCAGCGCCTCCCTGCAACTGGACGCCACCAACATCGTTGAACGCAGCCTCGACGCTACCACCGAAGGCTCGAACTCCTACGCCGCGCGTGCCGTGACCATCGGCAAAGGCACGCACACGCTCAAGGAAATTCCGCAGTCGATCACCGTGATGACGCGCAAGCAGCTGGACGATCAGGATCTGGTTGATCTCAAAGACGCGGTGAACAAAACCACCGGTCTGGTCGGCCTTCAGGGCGTGGGCAAAGGCATGATCATTTCCTCGCGCGGCTTCCAGATCGATGACTGGCAGTACGACGGTGTACCGATCCCGCGCAACACTTACGCCTTGGGCAACTGGGCGACCCAGGATCTGATTTTCTTCGATCGCGTGGAAATCTTGCGCGGCGCCTCCGGCCTGCTGCAAGGCACCGGCAGCCCCGGCGGCGCGATCAATCTGGTGCGCAAGCGCGGCCAAAACGCGCCCACCGTGACCATCACCGGCAAGGCCGGTTCGTGGGATCACTACGGCCTGCAACTGGACGCCGGCGGCCCGTTGAATTCGACGGGCAGCGTGCGCGGTCGCTTCGTTGCCGACGAAGACCAGAGCCAATCGTTCGTCGATTACGAATGGAGCAAAACCCACTCGCTGTACGGCGCGCTGGACTTTGATCTGCGCGACGACACCACCCTCGGTCTGGCCATCAGCAACTCCGATGGCGAGTCGCGCCCGATGATCCGTGGCCTGCCCCGCTACGCCGACGGCAAGCCGCTGAACGTGCCGCGCTCGACCTACGGCGGCGCGCGCTGGAACCATCTGGACATCGACGTCACCACGCTGTACGCCGATCTGGAGCACCGCTTCAATGACGACTGGGCGTTCAAGGTCGGTGCGGTGCGCATGGACGAAACCAACAAGGGCAAAAGCCAGCGTCTGCAAACCAGCGGCGACGGCATCAACCCCGATGGCAGTGGCATTCAGTACGCCGACTTCGTCACCGATTTCGATGCGACCAAGCTCGGTCTGGACATGAACGTCACCGGCAAGTTCGAAGCGCTGTCCATGGCCCACGAAGTAATGCTCGGCGGCAACTACTCGAAATACACCAGCGACGACAAAATCGCCCGAACCTTCAACAACAACACCACTGACACGATTTTTGACATCGATCACGACCGCCCTGAGATCAGCTACGAAGGCATTCTCAACACGCCGGGCGGCCAAGCCACGCCGAGCAAATATGATATTCGGCAGAAAGGTTTGTATGGCAGCTGGCGGATCAAGCCGATCGATCCACTGACCCTCGTACTCGGCTCGCGCGTCAGTTGGTACGACTACAGCTACAAGTACGCGACGCAAAGAGCCTTCAATGCGGCGATCCCACAACCGGAAAGCACTGTGACGGAAACCGGCGTGGTCACGCCGTATGCCGGCATCGTCTACGACTTGAGCCGCGAGTGGGCGGTGTACGCCAGCTACACCGACGTCTTCGAGCCACAGACCAACCGCGATGCCGGTGGCTCAACACTGAAACCGGTGGTGGGCAGCAACTACGAAGTCGGTTTGAAGGGCGAATTGCTGGATGGCCGGGTCAATACTTCGCTGGCCGTATTCCGCTATGACCAGGAGAACCGCGCCATCAACGACCTCGCGTCGGGCATGGTCTGCGACGGTTGGTATTGCTCCAACGCTGCCGGCAAAGTCCGCAGCCAGGGGATCGAAGCCGAGATCAGCGGTGAAGTCCTGAACAACCTGCAACTCTTCGCCGGCTACACCTACAACACCACCAAGTACCTGGATGACCCGGACAACGAAGGCAAAGTCTTCAGCACCTGGACACCGAAACACATGTTGCGCGTGTGGGGCGATTACCAGTTCAGCGGCGATTGGGAACGCGTCAGCACCGGCCTCGGTTTCACCGCGCAAAGCCATACGCTGGGTTACGAACACACCTACGATGTGGCGGGCTCCACCGTATGGAGCGCGCGCCTCGGCTACCAGTTGAGCAAGGAAATCGGTCTGGCGGTCAACGCCAACAACCTGTTCGACAAGCGCTACTACACCTCCGCGTACAACCAGCTCAACGGCAACAACAACTTCGGCGACCCGCGCAATGTGATGTTCAGCGTGAAGTACACGCCGGAGTTTTGATCTCGTCAGGGTGACGCAACATCGACCTGCCGCCGTTGGTTTGCGGCAGGTCGGCGCTGTTGAACCGTTGAATCGATGATCAGACGCGCAGCAGTTGCTGCGTGGTAGCCATCGAGGTGTTCAGCGATTGCCCGGTGCGCTGCAATTTGTTCAGCAGACTCGCGCCCAGCCACAGCTGGTAGAGGGTCTCCGCCAGATGCCGGGCATCGCCCGCCGGCAGACTTTTTTCCGCCTGACCTTGTTCGATGCATTCGGCGATGCGCGCCACCACTTGCTCGGCGCCGTCACGCAAGGTGAGGCGCATCGACTCGGACAAGTCGGCAACTTCGGCGCTCAGTTTGACCACCAGACATTCATCGCCATGCCCTTCCAGCGTGCAGCGATCCTGCCAGCCCTGCCAGTAATCCATCAGCCGCTCATAAGCCGTCAGCCCCGGCAGCGTCAGGCGTCGCTCCATGTCGGCGAGGTAGCCGACGAAGTAATCCGCGAGCAAGGCCTGGCCGTACAGCTCCTTCGACTTGAAGTAGTGATAGAACGAGCCCTTGGGCACGCCGGCGGTTTGCAGGATTTCGTTGAGGCCGACACTGGTGAAGCCCTTCTCGGCCATCATCCGGTGGCCGGTGTCGAGCAAATGTTGGCGGGTGTCGTCGTAAGTCGGTTTCATGGGGCGCAAAGTACCAGACAATAGACCAGTCGTATATTTCAGAAGATGGCGAGTTTGCCACAGCTGCCGAGGAAAAACCTGCACGCGAAAAAATTACTAGACGACTGGTCTAATTGGAATCTATGCTGCGCCCCGTCAACCGCTTTTCCGGGTGTCGACGCCAGGCGAATCCCTCGCACGGCGAGTCCACCTGATCAATCCAGGGTGCTCTATGAAAATCTTGATGGTTTTGACTTCACACGATCAACTCGGCAACACCGGCAAGAAAACCGGTTTCTGGCTGGAAGAATTCGCCGCCCCCTACTTCGCCTTCAAGGACGCCGGTGCCGACATCACGCTGGTGTCGCCGGCCGGCGGTCAACCGCCGCTCGACCCGAAAAGCGACGAGCCCGGTGCGCAGACTGCGGAGACCGATCGCTTCCGTAACGACCCAGCGGCACAACAGGCACTGGCCAATACCGGTCGCTTGGCGGATGTCCGCGCTGACGATTTCGATGCGGTGTTTTACCCAGGTGGCCACGGCCCGCTGTGGGATCTGGCCGAAGACGCGCATTCGATTACCTTGATTCAAGCCTTCGACCGCAGCAACAAACCCCACGGTTTTGTCTGCCACGCGCCAGGTGTATTGCGTCACGTGGTGGCGGCAGACGGCCAACCGCTGATTGCCGGTCGCGCAGTCACTGGTTTCACCAATTCGGAAGAGGCCGCCGTCGGCCTGACCGACGTCGTGCCGTTCCTGATCGAAGACGAGTTCCAGCGTCTCGGTGGGCGTTACTCGAAGGTTGCTGACTGGCAAGTGCACGTAGTCACTGACGGGCAACTGGTCACCGGCCAGAACCCTGCCAGCTCCGCTGCGGTGGCCGAACAACTGTTGAAAATGCTCGGTTGATTCAGCACTGACTATTCAGTACTTATTTTTTTATCTCGCTAATAGTCGACTGGTCTAATAAACCAGTCGACAAGGTATTTGCATGAACCACAGCAGTTATTTCCAACCCGCGACACTGGGCCTGCACACTCTGAAAAACCGTATCGTGCTGCCGCCCCTCACCCGCCAGCGCAGTACGCAACCGGGCAACATTGCCAATGAATTGATGGCTGAGTATTACCAGCAACGCGCCGGCGCAGGTTTGCTGGTGACCGAGGGCACGCAGATCGAGCCGCGTGGCCAGGGTTACGCGTGGACGCCGGGCATCCACACCGCCGAGCAAATCGCCGGCTGGCGCAAAGTCACCGAGGCTGTGCACGCGGTGGACGGGGTGATCTTCGCCCAACTCTGGCATGTTGGCCGGGTGTCGCACACCGCGTTGCAACCCGACGGTGCGGCGCCGGTCTCGGCGTCCGCCGTGACCACCGACCGGGTCAGCGTGTTCATCGAAACCGCGCCGGGCGCCGGCGCACTGGTACCGCCTTCGGCGCCGCGCGCGCTGAGCACCGATGAGGTCGAGGAACTGGTGCAGCTGTATATCCAGGCGGCGCGCAATGCCATGGAAGCAGGGTTCGACGGCATCGAACTGCACTGCGCCAATGGCTATCTGGTCAACCAGTTCATCTCGGCCCACAGCAACCTGCGCACCGATCAGTACGGTGGTTCGCTGGACAATCGCCTGCGCTTTTTGCGTGAAGTGGTGGCCGGTGTCGCCGAATGCATCGGCAAGGAAAAGGTCGGCGTACGTTTTGCGCCGCTGTTCACCACCACCGATGAAGCGCGGACTTACCTCGGCATGGTCGAGGAAGACCCGCACACCACCTACATCGAAGCGATCAAGATTCTGCAAGACGTCGGCATTGCTTACCTGTCCATCGCCGAAGCCGATTGGGACAACGCACCCGCCATGCCGCTCACGTTTCGCCAGGCCGTGCGCGACACCTTCAGTGGCGCGATCATTTACGCCGGCCGCTACAACGCCGAATCCGGTGCGCAGTTGCTCGACTCCGGACTGGCCGACTTCGTCGCGTTCGGCCGGCCGTTCATGGCCAACCCGGATCTGCCCGCACGCATCGCCAATGACTGGCCGCTGAACGCCTTGAACCCGGCCACAGTGTATGGCGGCAATGCCGAAGGCTACGTTGATTACCCTGTTTATAGCGGGTAATCGCTAAGCATCAGAAGACCCAAAGCATGCGCCACCATTATTTGGGAGCGCATGCTTTAGGCGCTATCGCCAGCGCTGAATGATTTGGCATAGCTGACCCTTCGCGAAAAATACCTATACAAATCCATATTTTCGTACAACTATTTGAAAGCAGACCCTTGCCGGTTCACGGCAACCCATTGCGCCTTCGATCGGGCTGAAGCCTTTCAAATGAAAAACGTCAAACGCTTGTGCCTGGTTCTGGGCGACCAACTGTCTTTCGACCTCGCTTCATTACAGGGGATTGATGGCGCTGGTGATGCAGTGCTGCTGGTCGAGGTGATGGAGGAAGCGACGCACGTTGCCCATCATCCGCAGAAGATCGCCCTGATCTTCAGCGCCATGCGCCACTTTGCTCAAGCCCTGCAAAGGCGCGGCATACCTGTGCACTACGTGCGCCTCGACGATCACGAAAACTCGGGTTCAGTGCCCAGCGAATTAAAGCGCTGGCAAACCCTGCTGCAGGCGCAAGAAGTACACGTCACTGAGTGCGGCGACTGGCGTCTGGAGCAATCTCTGCGTGATTGCGCGGTTGCTATCCAATGGCACACCGACACGCGCTTCCTCTGTTCTCGCGACGAATTCGCCGCGTGGGCTGCCGAGAAAAAACAGCTGCGCATGGAGTTCTTCTACCGCGAGATGCGCCGTAAAAGCGGCTTGTTGCTCAATGGCGACGGCACGCCCGTCGGTGGCGCCTGGAATTACGATGCCGAGAACCGCAAGGCTCTGCCGAAAAATGCCAAAGCGCCCTACCCGGCCAGATTTACCGCCGATGCAATAACCGACGAAGTGCTGGCGTTGGTGCGCGAGCGTTTCGCCGGTCACTACGGTGCACTGGATGATTTCAACTATCCGGTGACACACGCCGACGCGCAGACCCTGTGGGAATACTTTCTCGACTATGCACTGGCCGGTTTCGGCGACTATCAGGACGCCATGGCCAGCGACGAACCCTATCTGTTTCATGCGCGCATCAGCGCCGCACTGAACATCGGTTTGCTCGATCTGCGCCAGTTGTGCAGCGATGTCGAGTCCGCTTATTGGTCGGGCCACATCGCACTGAATGCCGCCGAGGGATTTATTCGGCAACTGATCGGCTGGCGTGAATATGTACATGGCGTCTACTGGCTGAAAATGCCCGGGTACGCCGAGGGCAATGTGTTCGGTAACCAGCGGCCCTTGCCGGAGTTCTACTGGACCGGCGAAACGCAGATGAACTGCATGCGCCAGGCGATCGGTCAGAGCCTGAAACACGCCTATGCCCATCACATCCAGCGTTTGATGGTGACCGGCAATTTCGCCCTGCTGGCCGGGATTGCACCGAGCCAGATCTGCGAATGGTACCTGGCCATCTATATGGACGCATTTGATTGGGTCGAACTGCCCAACACGCTGGGCATGGTCATGCACGCCGACGGTGGTTATCTCGGCTCCAAGCCTTACTGTGCCAGCGGCCAGTACATCAATCGAATGTCCGATTACTGTGGCGGTTGCACCTACAAGGTGCGCGAAACCACTACGGACGACGCCTGCCCGTTCAACGCGCTGTACTGGCATTTCCTCATGCGCCATGGCGATTTGCTGCGTGGCAATCAGCGCATGGGCATGATCTACAAAAACCTCGACCGCATGCCCGAAGTGAAACAGCGGGCATTGTGGCAGCGCGGCCAGCGGCTGCTCGACACACTGGATAACGGCGAAGCGCTCTGAACGTTGCGGGTGTCTTGCCGCGGTGCAACTTAAGCGTGACGCCCCCGGTCAATGGGTGAGATGGCGACTGGATGTGCGTTCGACACACTGATTGGACTCAGACCAGAAAATCAACAAGGCACGAGTGGTGGAATTCTGAAAAACCTTACCCGCGAGGAACTCGAGTCCGAAGTCACGCGCCTGCGTCTGGCAGTCAAGATGACCTGCGACGCGGTCTGGGACTGGGATCTGCGGACTGACCAGATCACCTGGAACGATGCACTGCAAGAGGCGTATGGCTATGCTTCGGGCACCATCGAGCCGACCTGTGACTGGCGGTTTGCGCAGATTCATCCGCAGGATCGCGCGCGTGTAAAGGCATCGATCGATACCGCGATCAATGGCTCCGGCACAGCCTGGAACGCGGAATACCGGTTCCGTTGTGAAGACGGCACCTTCGCTGAAGTGCTGGATCGCGGGCACCTGATCCGCAACGCCGATGGCCGGGCCGAGCGCATGATTGGCGCCATGCTCGACCTGACACGCTCACGCAGAGCCGAAACCGCATTGCGCCTGAGCGAAGAGCGCTTCGCCACGATTCTGGAAACCATCGAGGCGGCGTTCGCCATCGTCAAAGTCAAGTTCGACGCCGATGATCACCCCGTGGACTATTGCTTCGTCGAGGCCAACCCCGCGTTCGAACGTCAGGCCGGCGTCAACCTGCGGGGCAAATGGGTCACCGAGTTTGCGCCCAACCTGGAAAGCTTCTGGTTCGAAACCTATGGGCACGTCGCCAAGACCGGTGAACCGGCAAACTTCGAAAACTACGCCAACACCTTCGAGCGCTGGTTCGATGTGCGAGCCGTGCGGGTGGGAGATCCTGCGGATCGGCAGATCGCAATCTTCTTCAGCGACGTCACCGAGCGGCGCGATGCCCAGGAGCGTCTGCGCGTCAGCGAGGCCATCGCCAAGGAAAACGTCGAACGCGTGCAACTTGCCCTCGCCGCAGGGGCGATTATCGGCACTTGGCACTGGGACCTGCTCACCGACCGTTTCACCGTCGACGAAGCCTTCGCCCGGGTGTTCAATCTTGATCCGGCGCTGGGGCGTGACGGCCTGAGCCTGGAACAAGTGGTGACCACCGTGCATCCTGATGACCGGGACGAACTCACGGATGCGATCAACGCAGTGATTGCCCGTGGCGGCGCCTACTCCCATCAATACCGGGTGTGCGGTGCGGATGGAGAATACACCTGGATCGAAGCCAACGGCCGCGTCGAATGCGCCGATGACGGCACGCCGCGACGCTTTCCCGGCGTGCTAATCGATGTTGAAGATCGTCGCAACGTCGAAGCGGAACGCGACCGCGCGACGGCGGCGTTGCGCGCACTCAACGACACGCTGGAACAGCGGGTGTCGGAGCGCACCACGGACCTTATGCAGGCGGAAGAGAAGCTGCGCCAATCGCAGAAAATGGAAGCCGTCGGGCAACTGACGGGCGGTTTGGCGCATGACTTCAACAACCTTCTGGCCGGCATTTCGGCCGCCCTGGAATTGATGCAAAAGCGCATCGCCCAGGACCGTCTGAAGGACGTCGACAAATACATGGTGATCGCCCAGGACGCGGCCAGGCGTGCAGCGGCACTGACCCATCGCCTGCTGGCCTTCTCCAGACGACAGACCCTTGATCCACGGCCGACGGATGTCAACTCGCTGGTGGATGGCATGAGCGAACTGATCCAGCGCACCGTAGGCCCCAGTATTCGCCTGAAAACCCACGCTGCAGCCGAGCTGTGGCCGGCACTCGTCGACGCCAGCCAGCTGGAAAACGCGCTTCTGAACCTGTGCATCAACGCCCGCGATGCGATGCCTGACGGGGGGCGAATAACGGTCGAGACCGCCAATCGATCGATCGACGATGAAGCAGCCCGCGCGCTGGACATCCCCCAAGGGCAATACCTGTGCCTGTGCGTCACCGACACCGGTACGGGCATGAGCGCAGAGGTCATCGCCAAAGCCTTCGACCCCTTCTTCACCACCAAACCCATCGGCCAGGGCACGGGCCTGGGGTTGTCGATGATTTACGGTTTTACCAAACAATCCGGCGGCCAGGTGCGCGTGCATTCGCAAGTGGGCCAAGGCACGACGATGTGCATCTATCTGCCGCGCTATCACGGCGAGACCCGCCACGATCAAGCTGACCTGCGCAGCACGCCGGCAGCGCATGCAAAAACTGGTGAAACGATCCTCATCGTCGACGACGAACCCACCGTTCGAACACTGCTTAAAGACGTATTGGGCGACCTCGGCTACCACCTGCTCGAAGCCGCCGACAGTGTCGAAGGCCTGGAAGCGCTGCGCTCCGGTGCACACATCGATTTGCTGATCACCGATGTCGGCCTCCCAGGCGGCATGAACGGACGCCAGATGGCCGATGCGGGCAGGCAGATCAGGCCCAGGTTGAAGACCCTGTTCATCACCGGTTACGCCGAAAACGCAGTGCTCGGCAGTGGCCAGCTCGGGCCAGGCATGCAGGTATTGACCAAGCCTTTTGCGGTCGACACGTTGGTCTTGCGGGTGAGGAACCTGATGGCTGCCAGGGTTGACTGAGGCGCGCCATCGCACGGTTTGGCCTGCCGTCTTCGCCGGATAGCGCCCAACCATTTTTCAGGCTCGCCAATAAAGAAAGCCTGCTTTATAAGCAGGCTTTTCGATTCACGGCTTCAGCTTATTTCTGCTGCGCCGTCAGCGCCGAGTAGCTGTTCATCAGGTTGCGATAGTTAGGGATGCGCTGCGACAGCAGGTTGCCCAAGCCTTCAATATCGTTGCGCCAGTCGCGGTGCAGCTCACACGCTACCGAAAACCAGTTCATCATCTGCGCACCGGCCTGGGTCATGCGGCTCCATGCGGCCTGCTGCACGGTGGTGTTGAAAGTCCCCGAAGCATCGGTGACCACAAACACATCAAAACCTTCCGCCAGCGCCGACAGCGTCGGGAACGCGACACAGACATCGGTTACCACACCGGCAATGATGATCTGCTTGCGGCCAGTGGCCTTGATCGCCTTGACGAAATCTTCGTTGTCCCAGGCGTTGATCTGGCCTGGACGGGCGATGTACGGCGCATCCGGGAACATCTCTTTCAATTCCGGTACCAGCGGGCCATTCGGGCCTTGTTCGAAACTGGTGGTGAGGATGGTCGGCAAGTTGAAGAACTTGGCCAGGTCAGCCAGGGCCAGCACGTTGTTCTTGAACTCGTTCGGCGAGAAGTCCTGCACCAGCGAAATCAGCCCGGTCTGGTGATCGACCAGCAGCACGATGGCGTCGTCTTTGTTCAGGCGGTTGTAGGTTGGAGTGGTCATGGTCTGCGTCCCTTTTCGATGTTGGAAGTTGTT
Organism: Pseudomonas sp. SM4; assembly: GCF_051913165.1. Taxonomy (NCBI): domain Bacteria; kingdom Pseudomonadati; phylum Pseudomonadota; class Gammaproteobacteria; order Pseudomonadales; family Pseudomonadaceae; genus Pseudomonas; species Pseudomonas sp. SM4. The sequence continues at coordinate 78,775 of NZ_JBODOE010000010.1, forward strand.
GTTGCGTTCAAGTTGGGTACAGATTACTGACGCATCGAAGGGGGATAAATCGGCTGAATAGCGTTTCACCGTCAACTTAAAAGCGACAATTAACAGCAGACCACTAGTCAACCATACTCGGCACCTCCAGCCCGACCTTGACCCGGTCCAGCGCCACAATGGTCTTGAACCAGGTCACATTGGCGTTTTCGGCAAACAGCTTGCGTGCCAACAGCTGGTATTCCTGCATGCTGGCCACCGTCAACACGAGGACGAAATCCACTTCGCCAGTGACGTAGTAGCACTGCTGGACTTCGGGGACGGCAAAGTGCGCCTTCATCGCTTCCAGTGCTTCGAGGCTGGTGCGTTCGGCCATGACTTCGACAATGATGGTGATCGGCCGCCCTACCGCCGTCGGGTCGACGATGGCGACGTTGCCGGTGATCACGCCAGCCTCTTCCATCCGTTTGATACGGCGCTGGACAGCGGCGGTGCTGAGGTTGACTTGCTCGGCCATCAGCCGAAGCGGCGTGGTGTTGTCGCGCTGGACAAGGTCGAGGATGGCTCGGTCGAACTTGTCCAGTGAGGCGGCAGCTGCAAGGTTTTTGGCCATGATCGATCCGTGAGAAATTTTCTCGAAAACTAGCAGAAAACCGCGACCCTTTATCTAGCCGTGAGAAATATTATCGAGTTCGCCGCCTGCCTTCGCAGTGCGAACTCACACAGGATTTCATTGGCATGGTCGCTCTGTTTCATCTTTCTCCGGTTTTCCTGGTCACCGCCATGCTCGTCGTGCTGCGTCGCCCGCCCGTGCACGCGGCGATCGCCGGCACCTTGTTGGTGGTGGTGCTGTGGCTCGCCGGCGTCGCTGATGCGTGGCACCTGACGAGCATGATCGCGGCGGCCGAGGACACTGCCGTGCTGTTTGCCAGCACCGCTTTCGTGATCGTGCCGGGGCTGGCGTTCGTGATTGTCATTGAGCGGCTGGGGGTCAATCTGGCGCTGAGCCGCTGGGTCAGTTCGCTGGGGCTGGGACGCGGCGATCAACTGGTGTTCATCGTCCTCGGACTGGCGCCGCTACTGGAAGCCATGACCGGCTTCGGCGTGTCGTTGATCGCCACGGTACCTTTGCTGTTGAGCCTGTTCGAACGCCGGGTGGCGCTGCGCATTGCCCTGACCGGCATGGCCATCATGCCGTGGGGAACGCTGGGCCTGGCCTCGGTGATCGGCGCTTCACTGGCGCACCTCGACGTGCGAGCGCTGGCGGCGGCGTCAGCGCTGACCAGTGCACCGGTGTTTCTCGTCCTGAGTGCGCTGGCGTTGTTCCTGGCCGGCGTGCGTGAGGCGCGGGAATGGCGCGCGCTGGGTCTGTTCTGGTTGTTGTTTGTCGGCGTGCTCTACGCGGCAAGTCGCTGGCTGGGGCCGGAAGTCGCCGGTGTGGCGGCGGGCCTGGTCACCGCCAGCGCCGTTCTGGCCAGTGGCTTGTGGCGTCTGCATCGCCGCCACAACGGCCACGGTTCAGTGCACTGGCCACGTCAGGCCTGGCCGTACCTGGCGCTGATTGTCAGCATTGTTGCTTTGAAAACCTTGTGGGCGCTCACCGCCTGGCAGGATCTGTGGATCGTTCACGGTACTCAAGTCACCTGGAAACCCCTGGCCTCGCCGGGTGTTGCCTTGCTGTTGGTGCTGCTCGGCTTGGTCATTCGTGGGCGAAATATACCGCGCTCAGCGAATCCCGATGTCAGCCTGCCGGCCGCACTGGCGGCGCGGGCCAAGCGGCCGTTGCTGACGATATTTTTCTTTCTGGCGATGTCGCAGATGATGGTCAAGGCCGGATTTCTCGCCGGTCTGATGCAACTGCTCGCCGGCCTCTCACCGACGATGGCGACCTCACTGGTGAGCCTGCTGGGCGCCCTGTCCGGCTACATGACCGGATCAAATGTCGGCGGCAACGCGATCTTCATGCCGGCCATCGCGATGCTGCCCGAGGCCTCGCGCCTGTTGCTGGCGGCGGCGCAAAACAGCGCGGCAGGCCATGCCGCTTTGGGTTCGTTGTCGATCGTCATGCTGATACTGGGACTGGCCAAGACCCAGGCCACGGAAGAAGGCGAACTGGTGAGGTTCGGCTTCGCGCTGGTTTGCCTCAACACCGCGCTGGTGGCGTTGGCCGCAGGCTTTTCAAGTCTCTGGATACGCTAGGCCAGCGCGCGCCCATCACTGTCTGGCGTACACCACCAGACGCAAATGCCGGTCAGCATCGATGGTCAACGTGGTGTGTTCGAACGGCTCGACGATGCCGTCGATCAGCAATTGGCGTACACCGTTGCACGGCGCTTGTACGTCATGCTGACGCCACCAGAGACTGAAATCCGGCGAGGCTTTTTGCAGCTCATCGACCAGTGCCTGAATGTCGGCCTCCTGCGAGGCGCGCGCATAGTCGCGCTGGAAACTGGCGAGCATTTGCGGTGCCTGTTGGTCCCAACGGGCGAAGCGTTCGCGCAGGGTCGGATCGGTAAACAGCATCCACAGCAGATTGCGCCGCGCCGGGGCCTGCCGGTCGAAACCGAACAGATCCTCTGCCGCAGCGTTGAACGCCAGCACATCCCAGCGCAGGTTGAGCACGTATGCGGCGTGCGGCAGGTCGTGCATCAAGCGCACTACCAGCGGTGGCACCACGCACCAGGTCTTGCCCGGTTCAGCCGGCGGGCGGTCGTGCGCCAGCAAAAACAGATGCCGCCGCTCGGGGGCATCCAGTTTCAGCACCCGCGCCAGGTTATCCAGAAAGGCGGCCGACACGCCGATGTCGCGCCCCTGTTCCAGCCAGGTGTACCAGGTCAGTCCGACCCCGGCGAGCGCCGCGACTTCCTCACGGCGCAGCCCGGGTGTGCGCCGCCGCCCTCCACTGGGCAGGCCGACGTCGGCCGGTGACAACCGTTCACGCCGCGCGCGCAAGAAGGCCGCCAGATCGTTGCGAGTTCGTTCCATGGTTCGCATCGTTTACCTCATTACTTTCAGTAACAGCATAAAGGGTTAAATTGTAAGTGCGTAAGAACGCTTTGAGAATGCGCGCTCACTAACTCGGATACTCAAGATGAGCGCACCTTTATCCTCTTCCGCCCTGCCCGCCCGCACGGCTGCCAGCGCTCCATGGCTGGGCCTTTGCGTCCTGTTGCTCGCAGGTTTCGTGACGATCTTCGATCTGTTTGTGGTCAACGTCGCCATCCCCGACATGCAGTCAGGGCTGGGTGCAAGTTTCTCGCAAATCGGCTTTATCGTGGCCGGCTATGAATTGGCCTTTGGTGTGTTGCTGATTACCGGCGGACGCTTGGGTGATCTGTACGGACGACGTCGTCTGTTCGTGATCGGCATGGCCGGTTTCACTTTGGCGTCGGCATTATGCGGGATGGCGCCCGACGCCGGTTTTCTGATTGGCGCGCGGGTGCTGCAAGGCTTGGCGGCGGCGTTGTTGTTTCCGCAAGTCTATGCGTCGATTCGCGTGAGTTTCGAGGGCGACGACAGCCGCCGCGCCTTCGGCCTGCTCGGCATGACACTGGGCCTGGCCGCCATCGCCGGTCAGGTGCTCGGTGGGTGGCTGGTGCAGGCCGATCTGTTCGGGCTGGGCTGGCGCGCGGTGTTTTTGATCAACGTTCCCGTCGGCCTGTGCGCGATCGCAGCGGCGCGGTGGTTCCCGGAAACCCGCGCACCTCAGCGTCCGACGCTGGACTGGACGGGCGTGGCACTGGTCAGCGCCGGGCTGGCCTTGCTGCTGGTGCCCCTGATCGAGGGGCCGGGGCAAGGCTGGCCGGCCTGGAGCACGTTGTCATTGCTGGCGGCGCTGGCCCTGCTGCTGGGCTTCTATCGCCAACAGGAACGACGACGTGTCACGGGTGAGATGCCCCTGGTGGACATGCGTTTGCTTGGCCAACCACGGTTTGCCTTGGGCACGTTATTGGTGCTGCTGGTCTACTCCACGTCCAGTTCGTTCTTCTTGTGTTTTGCCTTGTTGATGCAGACCGGGCTGGGGCTCGAGCCCTTCCTGGCCGGCAGCATTTTCGCACCTTGCAGCGTCGGTTTTGTGCTGGCGTCACTGACCGCGCCTCGGCTGGTGGCTCGCTGGGGAACACGCGCGATCTTCGCCGGGGCGCTGGTGTACAGCGCGTCGATCGGACTGCTGATCACGCAAGTCCAACTGGCCGGCGCAGACTTGCAGCCCACACGCCTGATTCCCGTGCTGATCGTGGTCGGTGCGGGCCAGGGGCTGATCATGACGCCACTGCTCAACCTGGTGCTGGGTTTCATCGATGAGGCCCGGGCGGGCATGGCGTCGGGGATTATTTCCACCGTCCAGCAAGTCGGTGCGGCGCTGGGCGTCGCCGTGGTCGGCATGCTGTTCAGTGCGACGCTTGCCAGCGGCGCTGACATCCCGACGCTAGCCGGCCAATACGCATCGGCCTTCGTCAACGCGATGATTTACAACCTTGGGGCGGCCGTGCTGGTCTGCGTGCTGTTGCTGCTGCTGGCGAAAACGCAACGGCCCTTGAACTGATCAAAAGCGATGCGCGGTTATGAGCTAATAACGCCTTCATTAAACGGTCGTCGAAACGTTGTACTAGGATAGGATCGTCTTCTGGAAACGTTTTTGCCGGCCATGGAGCTTCACGCCGGTATTCCAGGGACGCGAGTACCCCATTGCAACTCATGGACGAACAATATGAACTCACACCTGTTCCCGCATATCGGCAAGGTCATCGCCAGCACTGGCAGCCGGCATTTTCCGCGCATGCTGCATGACCTGATCCTCACCCAACTGGCCGTCGATGCCACCCACATTCGGCAGATGCGTGTCGAGCCGGTGGGCCGTGCCACCCGCCGTAATGAACCCGAACCATTGAAAGACGCCGCGTTGCTCGCCGAAACGCTGTTTTCCGAGCACAACACAGCGACCGCCCCTGACCTGCCGAACCCTGATCCGTCGACGGCCACCGATGCCTCGCAACTGCATCTGACCCGGCGCAAGGACGGCTACCGCTACGTGATTTCGGTGTACCGCAACGGTCAGTCGCAACGCTTTTCTGCACAGGAACGCAGCCGCCTGCAAGATATTTCGCCGCTGCTGCTGCCGATGGTGGAAAAACACATCAGTGCGCTGCAACCGGACGATGCCGACTGCGAACGCCCGGCCGAGGCCACCGAAGGCTCGGGCATCGAGACCCTGCGCCTGCGCTTCAATGAGCGTTTGCAGCAATTGGGGTTGAGCCTGTCGAACCGTGAAAGCGAAGTGTGCATCGGCCTGCTCACCGGGCGCACGGCACCGGAGCTGGCCGAACAGTTGCAGCTCAAGGTCAACACCGTGGAAAGCTACCTCAAGCGCGCCGCGATCAAGCTCGGCATCAGCGGGCGACATTCATTGATGCGCTGGATGTATTCGCCACTGGACACCTCAACCTGCACCGCCGCCTGATCGGTAGGAGCTGCCGCAGGCTGCGATCTTGATCGTTCCCACGCTCTGCGTGGGAATGCCTCTAGGGACGCTCTGCGTCCAGTGACGCGGAGCGTCACGGGCTGCATTCCCACGCCGAGCGTAGGAACGATCAATGGTTTCATCAATCGCGTGCCAGCGCTTCGATCGGGTCGAGGCGTGAGGCATTGCGGGCCGGGACGAAGCCGAAGACGATGCCGATCAGCGTCGAGCAGATCACCGCCGTGAGCACTGAGGTCAGCGAGAAGACCATCTCCCATTCCTTGATAAACAGCGAAAACAGATGCCCGATGGCATACGACAGCGAAATCCCGATCGCCCCGCCCAACAGACAGACCATCACCGCCTCCACCAGAAACTGCTGACGAATGTCCGACTGCCGCGCGCCCACCGCCATGCGAATGCCGATCTCGCGCGTGCGCTCAGTCACCGAGACCAGCATGATGTTCATCACGCCAATCCCCCCCACCACCAGCGAAATCACCGCGATCAACGACAGCAGCAGCGCCAGCGAGCGGCTGGTTTTCTGCACCGTCTGCAACACACTGTCGAGGTTGTTGGTAAAGAAATCCTTGCTGCCATGGCGTTGCAGCAACAGCTGCGTGACGTGCTCTTCCACCACCTTGCTCGGCTGACCTTCCTTCATGCGCACGCTGATACTGTCCAGATAACGCTGGCCCAACACCCGTCCGGCGGCCGTCTCGTAAGGCACCCAGACGTTGAGGGTCTTGCCCGAGGCAAACAGGCTTTTATCCTGTGCGGCGACGCCGATCACCGTGCACGGCAGGTTACCGATCAGGATCACCTGGCCCAACGGATCGACATCCTGGCCGAACAAACGCTGACGGGTGTTGTGATCAATGACCACCACCTGCGCCTGGCGTCGCGCATCGCTTTCGCTGAACGCGATGCCCGCCGCCATCTTGATGCCGCGCACTTTGAAGTACTGATCGCTGACGCCGTTGACCTGCGCATCCAGATCGATATTGCGGTAGCGCAGCAACAGACTGCGGCCGATCATCGGCGTGGCGCTGTCGACGTAATACAGCTGATTCAGCGCCGTGACATCCGCCGGGGTCAGGGTTTCGATGGCCGCCGCACGTTTGTCGCCGTAACTGCTGCCGGGATAGACATCGATGGTGTTGCTGCCGATGGCCGCGATGTCCTTGAGCACGTAGTTCTTGGCGCCCTCGCCGACCGCCGAAATCGACACCACCGAGGTGATGCCGATGACAATGCCGAGCATGGTCAGCAAGGTGCGCATGCGGTGCGAGATCAATGCGACCCAGGCCATGCTGAACGCTTCCTTGAACAGGCCAAGGCTGGCCACCAGACGCCGCGAAGCGGTGGCTCTCGGCGCCACTGGCTCATCGCTGAGCAGGTGCGTGGTGTCACGTTCGTTGGCGCGGTCGCTGAGGATTTCACCGTCGCTGACTTCGATGATGCGTTCGGCGTTGGCCGCGACTTTCGGATCGTGGGTCACCAGAATCACCGTGTGCCCGGCGGCGTGCAGCTCCAGCAGAATGCGCATCACCTCTTTGCCGCTGGCCGTGTCGAGCGCGCCGGTAGGCTCGTCGGCGAGGATCACTTCGCCGCCGTTCATCAACGCCCGGGCGATACTGACCCGCTGCTGTTGGCCGCCAGACAACTGGCTCGGCCGATGCGTCAGGTGACCTTCGAGGCCCAGTCGCGCCAACAGCTCTCTGGCGCGGGCATGGCGTTGCAGCTGCGGGGTACCGGCATAAATCGCCGGCATCTCGACGTTGTGCATCGCACTCAGGTGCGGCAGCAAATGGTAGCGCTGGAAGATGAAGCCGAAATAGTCGCGGCGCAGTTCGGCCAGCGCCTGATTGTCCAGATCACGGGTTTCCTGGCCGTTGATTTTGTAGCTGCCGGCGGTGGCGTAATCGAGGCAACCGAGGATGTTCATCAGCGTTGATTTACCGGAACCCGAGGCGCCGATGATCGCGACCATTTCCCCGGCATGGATCGTCAGGTTGATGTTCTTCAACGCAAGAAATTCGCGGTCGCCAGCGGTGAAACTGCGGGTGATGCCAGTGAGCTGCAACAGTGGCTCAGTCATGCTCAGGCCCCCGCCACGTTGGTCAACGGATCACCGATAACCACGCGATCGCCTTCAGCCAGGCCGCCATTGATCTGCACTTTGACGTTGTTGTTGATCCCGGTCTGCACGTTGCGCGACTGCGCGTGGCCCTTGGCGTCGAGCACGCGCACCGGAAAGCTGCCGTCGGCATTGCGCGGGCCGAGCGCCGCCACCGGTACGGTCAGCACAGCCTTGGCGGTGTCGAGGACAATGCGCACCTGCGCGGTCATCGAAATGCGCAGGCGATGGTCGGGGTTGGGCACTTCAAACAAAGCGTTGTAGAACACCGCGCTGCTTTGCTTCGGCGTGCCGGCGGGCGGCGTTTCGAGAAAGTTCTGCGGCGCCGGATCGGTGCCGCGCAGTTTCGCGTAGTAGCGTTTGTCCTCGCCAAGAATGGTGAAATACACCTCTTGCCCGGGCGCAATGTGAATCACATCGGCCTCGGACACTTGTGCCTTGACCGTCATGGTGTCCAGGTCTGCCAGTTTCAACAGGACCGGCGCGAGTTGGCTGGCGATCACCGTCTGGCCTTCCTGAGTGACCACGCCGACCACGTCGCCATCGATCGGCGCGACAATCCGCGTGTACGCCAGGTTGACCTTGGCAGTGTCGATCTGGATGTGCGCACTTTTGATTTGCGCATCCAGCGACATCAGATTGGCCTGCTGCACCTGATAATTGGATTCCGCAGTTTCGAAATCCTGGCGCGAGATCGACGCATCCTCCTGCAGGTTCTGATAGCGCTCGTAAATCGCCTTGGTCTGTTTCAGTTGGGCCTGCGTGGCGCGCTTTTGCGCTTGCAGGTTTTCCTCATCGACCTGAGCCTGGCGCAAGGTGTTCTGCAGCACCAGCGGATCGATTTCCGCCAGCCACTGGCCTTTTTTCACCTTGTCGCCGACCTTGACCTTCAGCGATTTCAACTGGCCGGAGACCTGCGCACCAACATCAACCTGCTTGATCCCTTCGAGCACGCCGGTGGCCAGCACCGCGTTCTCGATGTCATCGCGTTCGACCGTCGCGGTCAGGTACTGCGGCGCCTCCGCCGGGGCCTGCACCGTGTAAAACACCAACCCCGCCACCACCGCCAAGGCCAAACCCATACCGACTTTGCGCCACTTCGACTTTTCCATAAATGCCCACAAGTCCGTTCAGGATCGAGCCCGGCGCAACGCCGGGCTCTGCTAGATAAACAACAATCAGGACAATATTTCGCCCGCCGGCACTTTCCGGCCGTCATGCCACCACGCCGCGAAACTGAAGACGTTGGGCGCCTTGAGAATCGTGAAATGGTTGCCCGGCCCGTACCACACGGCCAGATCCGCGACCTGCCGCTGCCAGCCTTCGACCATCGCCGCTTGCTCGCGCTGATTGCCCCACGCATCCAGCGTCGGGTCATCGACCAGCGCCAGCCGCACGGGGCCGGTGTAGGCCAGTTGCGGTTGATAGACCGTGCGCAGTGCCGTGGCAAAAGTGCGTACCGGGCCGTGCATTGCCTGCTCCGATGAGCGCGCCGACAACACGCCGGCGCGGACCATGCCTTGGTGCAACAGGCGCATTTGCACAGTCTCGTCAGCCTCGGCAAAGGCTTGCGGATCGATGCCCAAAGACTTGCCGCTGGACAGCTGCAAGGTCTCGATCAACCGCTCCAGCGCGGCGGTCGTCGTATACGGTTTGCCCGCCGTGCCGTTACCACCGGGGGCTTCGCTGTCGATCAGGGTCAAGGACGCCACTTCACGCCCCGCCGCCTGCAACTGCGCGGCCATGGCATGCACGACCCAGCCGCCGAACGAATGGCCGATCAGGTGCACCGGGCCTTGCGGATACAGCTGTTCGACGGCGTGCAGATAACACTTCGCCGCCGCTTCGACCTGACTGTGCGGTACGCCGCTGCCATCGAGCCCGCGCGGTTGCAGACCGAAAATCGGCCATTCCGGGCCCAGTGCTTCGGTCAGGTGAATAAACCCGGTGACACTGTCGCCCGCCCCCGGCACGCAAAAGATCGGCGCATGCCCGACGTGGCCGCTCTGGATGGTCAACAACGGCTGATAGGCCTGTGGCTGCGGTGCCTGCGCCGCAGCCATGGCCTGACTCAAGGCCTGGCCGAGGGCCTGAATATCCGGGGTTTTCATCATGCTGCGGTGGTCACCCGGCACATCGATGCAACGCAGCAATCCAGTGGCGACCTTGGTCTCCCAACCACGGGTCGGACTCGGCTGTGCCTGCCCCGGCATCAGTGCCTGAGCGCGGAACAAATGCACCGGCTGACTGGCCGGGCTGACCCGGTAGTGCGCCAGCGCCAGGCCATGAGCGGCCTCGCGATCAAAGTAACTCCAGGCGTTCGCTGCGCTCAGTGCAGCCAATTCCGGGTCGGGTAATTGCTGTTCGCAGCAGCGCAGGAACAGTTCGTCGAAGCCGATGAGTTCGACTTCAGCCTCAAGCCTTTCGACATCAGCCAACGCCTGCAGCCCTTGTTCACCAAGCATCTGCGAACGCGCCCGACAATGTTCGAGCAATTGACGCTTGTCGCGATGCTCGCCGCTCCAGCGGGTTTTATCCTGACTGGCCGGGTGCGGTGCATAAGTATCGAGCAGGCCGACAAACGCCACGGCCTCATCGAGACCGAGCAGTTGCTGCGCGACTTCATAGGCCAGCAAGCCACCAAACGACCACCCGGCCAGACGGTAAGGGCCGTGCGGCTGCACCGAACGGATGATCCCGACCATCCGCGCAGCCATGCATTCAAGGGTGCGCAGTTGCGGTTGCCCCAGAGGCACACCCGGCAAACCGTAAATCGGAAACTGACCGTCGATGTGCGAGCCCAATGCCGGAAAATACACCTCCCGGCCGCTGAATTCATGGATCAGGAACAGCGCATGACCGCCCTCGCCCGGCCGCACCACGACCAGTCCTTCCGGCTGTTCAGGCACGCCACTGCGCTGACTGATCAGCGCTGCCAGTGATTCGATGCTCGGCCGCTGGAACAGCTCCGCCAGCGTCACCTGTTGCCCCGCCCGCTGCAGCAAATTGACCAGACGAATCGCCAGCAATGAATGCCCGCCCAATTCGAAGAAGTTGTCGTGGCGTCCAACCTGCTCGACCTTCAGCACTTCAGCCCAAATCCGCGCCAGCGCGGTTTCAATCTCGCCTTGAGGCGCTTCGTAGTGCCGGCTGAGCACGGCGTCGAGGCCCGGTGCCGGCAGCGCCTGACGGTCGATCTTGCCGTTGGGACTCAACGGCAAGACGTCGAGCGCAACAAACGCGCCCGGTACCATGTATTCGGGCAACTGCTCGAGGACGAACGCGCGCAGCGTGTCGATCGCCGGCACAGCACTGCGATCAACCGCAGTGAAATAGGCGACCAGACGCTCGTCGCGCATCAGCACCACCACCTCGCGCACATCCGGGTGCTGGATCAATCGCGCTTCGATTTCACCGAGTTCCAGGCGCAAGCCGTGCAGCTTGACCTGGAAGTCGTTACGCCCGAGGAATTCGAGGTTACCGTCCGCGCGGTAACGCACCAGATCGCCGGTGCGGTACAAGCGATCACCGGCCACGAACGGGCTGTCGATAAAGCGCTCGGCCTGCATCTGCGGCAGTCCCCTGTAACCGCGCGCCACACCGACACCACCGATGTGCAACTGGCCAATGACGCCGAGCGGCACAGCCTGGTCGTGCGCATCGAGCACATACAGCCGGGTGTTACAGATAGCCTTGCCGATTGGCAATTCAGATAACGGCACCGGCATGTGCGGTTCCAGCGTCCACGCCGTGCTGTCGACCGTGGCTTCGGTCGGGCCATACACGTTATGCAGACGCACCCACGGCAGGTGCTGGCGCACAGCAGCGGCCAGCGCCGCCGTCAGTTCGCCGCCGCCACAGAACACATCGGTGAGGCTGGTGCACTCACTGACCTCCTGCAACTCAAGAAACTGCTGCAACAACGCCGGCACAAACTTGACCACCGTAATGCGTTGCTGACGAATGACTTGCGCCAGATACGCCGGTTCCCGGTGACCGCCCGGCCGTGCCAATACCAGACGCACACCCGCCGTCAGCGGCCAGAAGAACTCCCACACCGAACCGTCGAAACTGAAGGGCGCTTTCTGCAACAGCGCGCCGTCAGTGGTCGGCGGGCAGATCTGCGAACCCCAATGCACCAGATTGCACAGGCCACGATGCTCCAGCATCACGCCCTTCGGCGTACCGGTCGAACCCGAGGTGTAGATCATGTAGGCCAGATTCGAAGCACTCAGGCCGGGCACCTGCGGGTTGCTGTCTGACTGGTCGTGCCAGCTGCATTGATCAAAGTCGATCAGCAGCGCATCGGTCGCGGCGAACAGCGATCGGGTCGCCGTGTGTACCAACACCGCCGTCGGCGCGCAGTCCCTGAGCATGTAGTCGAGGCGCTCCGCCGGATAAGCCGGATCCAGCGGCACATAAGCGCCACCGGCCTTGAGAATGCCGAGCAGCCCCACCACCAGCTCGAGTCCACGCTCGACGCACAGCGCCACCCGCGCATCCGGCCCCACACCCTGCTCGCGCAGATGCTGCGCAAGACGGTTGGCGCGGGCATTCAGTTCGCGATACGTCAGGCTGTGTTCGCCGATCTGCACGGCAATGGCGTCCGGCTGACGCTGCACCTGCGCTTCGAACAGGCACTGAATCGGCTGCTCGACCGGGCAATCAAGCGCCGTCGCATTGAATTCGCCGAGCAGGCGTTGCTGCTCATCCGCCGCAAGCAGCTCGACTTGCGCCAACACAGCCTGGTCATCGCTGACCAGCGCCGTCAGCAAGCGCTGGAAGTAACCGACAAAACGCCGCACCGTCGACTCATCGAACAACGCCGTGGCGTAGCGCAGCGCGCCGCGAACGCCTTGCGGAGTTTCACCCAGACTCAACGACAGGTCGAACTTCACAAAGTGATTGTCCCCAGCGACACCTTCCAGCGTCAGGCCGCCCAGTGCCAAAGCGGGCGCAACGCTGCTGTCCCAGCTCAGCAGCGTCTGGAACAACGGTGTGTGGGCAAGGCTGCGCAGCGGCCGGGTGATTTCCACCACGTGTTCGAACGGCAGATCCTGATGCGCCTGCGCCGCCAGCGTCTGCGCCTTGACCCGCGCCAGCAGCGCTGCCCCCGTCAGATCGCCTGAGGTATCGATACGCAGCGCCAGGGTGTTGACGAACATGCCGATCAGCCCCTCGATCTCGGCGCGGGTACGGTTGGCCACCGGCGAGCCGACCACCACATCGGACTGTCCGGACAAGCGAGCCAGCAACATCGCCCAGGCACTCATGATGACCATGTACGGCGTCACGGCGTGGCGCTGACACAGCGCCTTGAGACCGACGCTGGTGTGCTCGTCCAGCACGATTTCGACACTGCCGCCGTGGTGATCCTGTTGTGCCGGACGCGGACGGTCAGTCGGCAGGCTCAGCAACGCCGGCGCACCGGCCAGTGTCTGCTGCCAGTAATCGCTTTGACGCTGCAGCACCTCACCGCTCAGCCAGCGTCGTTGCCACACCGCATAGTCGGCGTATTGCAGGGTCAGCGGCGGCAGCGGATCCTCCTCGCCATGGCTGAACGCCTGATACAGCGCCATCAACTCGCGGGTCAGCACGCCCATCGACCAGCCGTCGGAGATGATGTGGTGCATGGTCAGCAACAGCACATGGTGATCATCGGCGAGTCGCACCAGACGTCCACGAATCAATGGGTCGTCCTGCAAATTGAAGGGCCCGCGTGCTTCCGTGTCGAGCAATGTGCGCAAGGCCTCGGCGGTCTGCGGGTGTTGGCGCCAATCTTCCTCGATCAGCGGCAGGCCACTGTCGACCGGAGCGATCAGCACCTGCGCTTCGTCGTTGAACTGCGCGAAACGGCTGCGCAGGGTTTCATGGCGCGCGACGATTCGCGCCAATGCCCGTTGCAGGGCCACGGCGTCGAGTCGACCACGCAGGTGCAAGCCCAAAGGAATGTTGTAGGCGGTGTTGCCACCGTCCATCTGCGCGAGGAACCACAAGCGTTGCTGGGCGAACGACAGCGGCAGCGCCTGATCTCGCGGTGCCGGCAGAATCTCGGGCAAGGTGCTGCGTTCGGCCTGACCCAGGACCTGGGCAACCGCCGCCAGTTCCGGGTTGGCAAACAGATCGGCCAGCGCCAGCTCCACACCCAACTGCTGACGCACCTGGGACAGCATGCGCATCGCCAGCAACGAGTGACCGCCGAGTTCGAAGAAGTTGTCATGACGGCCGACCTTTTCGACCTGCAACACCTCGGCCCAGACCTGTGCGAGGCTGATTTCCAGTGCATTGGCCGGTGCCTCGTAAACCCGACTGAGCAGTGCCTCCTGTGTCGGTGCCGGCAATGCCTTGCGGTCGACCTTGCCGTTATTGTTCAGCGGCAATACCTCGAGTGGCACCCACGCCGTCGGCACCATGTATTCCGGCAGTCGTGCGTGCAATTGCGCGTGCAGTTCGGCGCTGTCCAACACGCCATCGTGCGCCGTGTAGTAAGCCACCAGACGCGTGGCGTCCTGACCGTCGCGGCGCGCCAGCACCACCGCTTCCTTGATTCCCGGGCAGTTCAGCAGGCGGTTTTCGATTTCCCCCAGTTCGATGCGGAAGCCACGGATCTTCACCTGATCGTCGTTGCGGCCAATGCAGTCGAGTTGCCCCGGCGCCAGCCAGCGCGCGAGATCGCCGGTGCGGTAGAGCAGCGCACCCGGTGTTTCGCTGAACGGATCGCAGAGGAATTTCTCGGCGGTCAGATCCGGTCGATTCAGGTAACCCAGCGCCACGCCCCGCCCGCCGATGTACAGCTCACCGGTCACGCCCATCGGCACCGGTTGCTGATACGCGTCGAGCACGTACACCTGCGTGTTGCCGATGGGGCCGCCAATCGGCACGCTCTCGGCATTTTCCGCCACCTCGCGCACCTCAAAGGTTGTCGCGTAAGTGGTGGTTTCGGTCGGGCCGTAGCAATGCACGATGCGCAATGCCGGGGCCTCGGCCAGCAGGCGCCGGAACGCCGCCGGATCGCCACGCTCACCGCCGCACAACAGAATCCGCAGGCCCTTGAGCGCCTGCGGAATCAGTTGCACGTACTGGTTGAACAGCGCGGTGGTGACAAACAGGATCGTCGCGCCGCTGGCACTCAGTTCACGGCCGAAGGCATTCGGATCAAGCAGGGTTTGATGGTCGATGATCACCACGCGACCGCCGTTGAGCAGTGGCCCCCAGATGTCCATGGTGCTCGCATCGAACGCCGGGTTCGAGGCGAACACCACGCGATCCTGCGCATTGAAATCGGCGTAACCGTTGTTGAGTACCAAGCGGCCAATGCCCCGGTGCGGCACCATCACCCCTTTCGGCGTGCCGGTGGAACCGGAGGTGTACATGATGTACGCCAGTGTTTCGGAAGACTGCACCAGGTTGGGGTTATGCGTCGGCTGGCCGTTAAGGGTCAGCGTGTCGAGATCGATGCGCGGCGCGGTGTAGTCGATGACTTCGCTACTCAAGGTCAGCAGCGCCAGCGCCTGACAGTCCTCGACCATGAACGCCTGACGCTCGCTCGGCGCATTGATGTCCAGCGGCACATAGGCCGCCGCGCACTTGGCAATGGCCAGTTGCGCCACCAACAGTTCCAGCGAACGCGGCAGCAGGATCGCCACGTGGTCACCCGGTTGTACGCCGTGTGCGATCAGGTGATGAGCCAGGCGGTTGGCTTGCGCATTCAGCTCAAAGTAGCTCAGCGAATGCGTGCCATGCACCGCCGCTACAGCCTTGGGATGCGCTGCTGCCTGCTGCTGGAAAATTCCGTGGACGGTCAGTGTTTGCGGGTAATCGCGCGCCGTGGCGTTGAAGTCGTACAGCAAGCGCTGACGCTCATCCGCTGCCATCAACGGCACCTGCTCCAACACCGTTTGATCACTGCTGATCATCGCTTCAAGCAAGCGCTGCAAGTACCCGATGTACCGCTCGACCGTCGACGCATCGAACAGCGCCGTGGCGTAGTTCAGCGAGCCGCGAATCACTCCGTTGACCTCGCCCAGTGTCAGCGTCAAATCAAACTTGGCGACATCGCCCGGCCCGGCGACGCCCTCCAGTGTCAGCTCGCCGAGCGCCAGTTGCGGGCCGACGCTGCTGTCCCAGTTCAGCGTGGTCTGGAACAGCGGGCTGTGCGCCAGACTGCGCAGCGGTCGGGCGATTTCCACCACTTGTTCGAACGGCAGATCCTGATGCGCCTGGGCCTCCAGTGTCCGCGCCTTGACCTGCGCCAACAGCGCTTCGACGCTCACCGCGCCCGAGGTGTCGATGCGCAAGGCCAGCGTGTTGACGAACATGCCGATCAAGCCTTCGAGTTCCGCGCGGCTGCGGTTGGCCACCGGCGCACCGATCACCACATCGGTCTGCCCGGACAGGCGACTCATCAGCGATGCCCAGGCGCTCATCACGGTCATGAACAGGGTCACGCCGTGACGTTGGCTCAAGGCCTTGAGCCCTGCACTCAGGCGCGGGTCCAGCAGCACTTCGAGGTTGGCGCCGGTGTAATCCTGTTGCGCCGGTCGCGGGCGATCGGTGGGCAGCGTCAACAAGGCCGGCGCGCCATCGAGGGTCTGCTGCCAGTATTGGCTTTGCTGCTGCAGCACGTCACCGCTGAGCCAACCCCGTTGCCACACGGCGTAGTCGCCGTATTGCAGGGTCAGGGCTGGCAGCGGATCAGGCTGACCCTGGCTGAACGCTTGATACAACGCCATCAACTCAGCGGTCAGTACGCCCATCGACCAGCCGTCGGCGACGATGTGATGCACGGTCAACAGCAGCACATGATGCTCGTCGGCCAGGCGCACCAACCGTCCGCGAATCAACGAATCGTCCTGCAGATCAAAGGCTGTCGAGGCTTCTTGCGCCATCAATGCCTGCAAGGTGAGTTCGGCTTGCAAGTCTTGACGCAGGTCTTCCACGCGCAAGAGCAAACCGCTGTCGACCGGGGCAATCGACACCTGCGCAGTGTCGTCGATGCGGATGAAACGGCTGCGCAGGGTTTCGTGACGAGCCACGATCCGTGCCAGCGCCCTTTGCAGGGCATCGACGTCGAGGTGCCCGCGCAGGCGCAACCCGACCGGAATGTTGTACGCCGAGTTGCCGCCGGCCATCTGCGCCAGGAACCACAGGCGTTGTTGGGCGAAGGACATCGGCAGGGGTTGATCACGCGATACCGGCACCATTTGCGCAAGCGTGCTGCGCCCGGCGCGATTCAATACTGCGGCGACTGCGCTCAATTGCCCGTCGGCAAACAGATCACTCAACGCCAGTTCGACGCCGAGGCGCTGACGGACCCACGAGACCATGCGCATCGCCAGCAGCGAATGGCCGCCGAGTTCGAAGAAGTGATCGTGACGACCAACCCGCTCGACTTGCAGCACTTCGGCCCAGATCTGCGCCAGCGCGGTTTCCAGCTCGCCTTGCGGCGCCACGTATTCGCGGGTCGGCAACGCGGCCAGATCCGGTTTGGGCAACGCCTTGCGGTCGACCTTGCCATTGGCGGTCAACGGCAAAGCCTCAAGCCGGACAAACGCCGCCGGCACCATGTAGTCCGGCAACTGCGCCAGCAGATGCTCGCGCAACTCGCTCGCTGCGAGTGTCCCGGCCCCCGCCTGTTCGGTGAAATACGCCACCAGTCGCGGCTGGCCGGGTTGATCCTCGCGGGCCAGCAGCACCGCTTCGTTGATCCCGGCGAGCTGATTGAGACGGGTCTCGATTTCGCCCAATTCAATGCGCATGCCACGGATTTTCACCTGGTCGTCGTTACGTCCCAAGTAGTCGAGCGAGCCGTCTTCGCGCCAGCGGGCAAGGTCACCGGTGCGGTACATGCGCGCATTCGGCGTGCGGCTGAACGGGTCGTGCAGGAAACGTTCGGCGGTCAGGTCGGCGCGGTTCAGATAACCCCGAGCGACTCCGCCGCCACCGACGTACAACTCGCCCATCACGCCCATTGGCACCGGGCGTTGCTGCTCGTCGAGCAAATAAACCGCCGCGTTCGCCACCGGTTTGCCGATGTGCAACGCCGCGCCCACTTCGACATGCCCGGAGGTGGCGACCACGGTGGCCTCGGTCGGGCCGTAGTTGTTGATCACGGCGAAGCGCTGCTGACGGCTGAACTGACGCAAGCGATCGCCACCGATCAGCAAGGTACGCAAGGTCGGATGATCAAGGTTCTGGCTGAACGCGTATTCGGCGACCGGTGTCGGCAAAAAGCTCACGTCCAGCGGTTGCGCGCGCCACCAGTCGAGCAATCCATCGATGTCTTCAGCGCCGTCATGGGTCGGTGCCAGGTGCAAAGTCGCGCCCGCGCACAGGGCCGGCCAGACTTCCCACGCCATCGCATCGAAACCAAAGCCAGCAAGACTTGAGGTGTGGTTGCCGGCGCGTAAATCGAACGTTTCACAATGCCAGTCGACCAGGTTGGACAGTGTCTGATGCTCGACCATGACCCCTTTGGGCAGGCCGGTGGAACCCGAGGTGTAGATCACATACGCCAGGTGCTTGACCGTCAAATCTGGTACCGAAGGGTTGTGCTGCGCCTGCGCCGGCCATGCGCACAGGTCGACATCAATCACTGGCACGCTCAGCAGCGGCAATTTCTCGTGCAGATCGCTTTGAGTGAGCACTGCGACTGGCGCGCTGTCGCTCAATAAATAGCTGATCCGCTCGGCGGGATGCGCCGGATCGATCGGCACATAGCCGGCGCCGGCCTTGAGAATAGCGACCAGCCCGACCAGTGTGTCCAGACCCCGACAGGCGACGATGGCCACGCGGTCATCGGCTTTCACCCCGTTGGCAATCAAGTGATGCGCCAACGCATTGGCCTGGCGATTGAGCTGCAAGTACGTCAGTGGCTGCCCGGCCAACACCGCGGCCACAGCCTGCGGACGCTCGGCGACCTGCGATTCGAAGCGCTGGGCAATCGTCAGCCCGCGTGGGTAGTCGGCTTCGGTCGCATTGAAATCCATCAGCAACTGTTCACGTTCTGCTGCCGGCAAGATCGACAACCGATCGAAGCCCAGGTGCGGCGTGTGCTCCAGCGCATCAAGCAGTACGCTTAACGCACCCTGCATGTACCCGCAGATGCGCTGCGGATCAATGCCGGCCCCGGCCAATACCTTCAGGCGGAAGTCTTCGCCGAGATCGTCAACGCTGAGGGTCAGGCGATAGTTGCTGTGCTCTTCGGCATCGAGCAATTGCATGCCGTGCCACGCCGCTTGCACCTCGGCAGCTATCGGCCCGACGGGAGCGCTATGACGATAATTGAGCAATGTGCTGAACAGCGGCGTGCCCGCCGGCATGGCGCTGCACTGTTGCACCTGCGCCAGTTGCGCATGTTCATGGGCGAGCAACTGACTCAGGCGTTCGTGGGTCGCCAGTGCGGCGCCTTTGACGCTATGAGTGTTCAGCTCGATGCACAGCGGCAAGGTATTAATGAACACGCCGAGCGCGCGCTCCGAGCCTTCACCGCCCTGCAATCGACCGAGCAACACCGTGCCGAATACCACGGCGTCGCGCCCGGACAATTGCCCCAGCACCTGCGCCCAGGCGAGGTGCATCAGGCTGGCAGCACTGACACCCAATCGCCGTGCCTGCTGCCGCACGCTGTGGCTCAGTGAATGTGGCAACGCCAGCTGCGCCTCTTGCGCTGGCGCGTCGTCGACCCGTTGCTGACCATACGGCAAAGTCGGTTCATCAACAGCGCCGAGCATCTCGCTGAAAAAGCTTTGGTGCTCTTGTTCGCTCAGCCCGGAGCGGGTGTGCGCCACGTAATTGCGGTACGGCACCGGCTCGCTCAATTGCTCGGCATTGCCCAGCAGAAACGCCTGCATCTCGTGCTGCAACACTTCGAGCGCGACGTGATCCATCACCAGGTGATGGAACAGCAGCAATGCCACCACACGTTGATGGGCTGCATCGCGGCTGTAGACCATGCGCATCAGCGGTGCTTCGGTAACCGGCATACGGTAGGTTTCGACGGTGAATCGCGCATGCAACTGACTCAGTGCATCGCCCGCTTCGGCGTCCAGTTGCAGGGTCTCGCAGCTCAACGAAGCCTGACGCCAGACCACTTGCACCGGCTCATCCAGCCCTTCCCAGAACAGCGAAGTACGCAGAATGTCGTGGCGCTCGATCACCCGTTGCAGTGCGTTGGTGAAGGTCTGCAAACGCTGTTCATCGGCGAAGGCAAACTGCGCCTGCAACACGTACGGATCGCCCTGCGCGGCCGACAGATGATGGAACAGGATGCCCGTCTGCAACGGCGCCAGCGGGTAGATGTCCTGCACGTTGCGCGCGCCGCCGGGGACACTCGCGACGATGCGGTCGATTGTCGCTTGATCCAGCGCCACCAGCGGCAGCAGTTCGGGCGTGATGCGCGGGCAATCGGCCGGAATCAGGTTTGCCGGCACCGCCGCTTCAGGCGCCCCACCCACTGCCGCCGCCAGTGCGGCCAGCGTCGGTTGGCCGAACAGCACGCGGATATCCGCCGACAGCCCGGCGCGGCGCATGCGCGCAACCAGATTGACCGCCAGCAACGAATGGCCGCCCAGTTCGAAGAAATGATCGAAGCGCCCTACCCGCTCGACCTTGAGCAACTCGGCCCAGATCCCGGCAATCACGGTCTCGACTTCACCGACCGGGGCTTCGTACGCGCGGGTTTGCAGCGCCGATGGGTCAGGGGCCGGCAAGGCCTGGCGATCGAGTTTGCCGTTGGGGCTCAGTGGCAGGGCCGGCAGATGCACAAACAGCGCAGGCACCATGTAATCCGGCAACTGCTTGAGCAGTTGGCTGCGCAACTGTTCGATGTCCAGCGGCTCACCGCTGTAATACGCGACCAGACGCTGATCGCCCGGCACATCTTCACGGGCCAGCACCGCCGCTTCACGCACGCCGTCGATGTGCGCCAGATGCGCCTGGATCTCGCCCAGTTCGATGCGCAAACCACGGATCTTGACCTGATCGTCATTGCGCCCCAGGTACTCGATGTTGCCATCGGCCCGATACCGTGCGACGTCGCCGGTGCGGTACAAGCGCGCGCCTGGCTGGTCGCTGAACGGATCGTCGAGGAAGCGTTCGGCCGTCAGCTCAGGTCGATTCAGATAGCCCCGCGCCACCTGCACACCGCCCAGATACATCTCGCCGACCACACCGAATGGCACCGGTTGCTGATGAGCGTCGAGGACATACACGCGGGTGTTGCACAGCGGTTTGCCAATCGGCGGCGTGCTTTCCAGAACCGGCGATTCAGGCTCCAGCGTCCACACCGTGCTGTCGACGGTGGCTTCGGTCGGGCCATAAACGTTGTGCAGGCGCACCTGCGGCAGACGTTCACGCACGCTGCGCACCAACGCGGCAGTCAGCTCACCGCCACCACAGAACACATCGCTAAGGCTGCGGCACTCAACGACTTCTTCCACTTCAAGGAATTGCTGCAACAGCGCCGGTACGAACTGGATGACATTGACCTGTTGCTGACGAATCAGCTGCACCAGCGCGGCGGGATCACGATGATCGTCCGGGCCGGCGAGGACCAGACGCATGCCGCAGCTCAACGGCCAGAACAGCTCCCACACCGAGGCATCGAAGCTGAACGGGGTTTTCTGCAACAGCGCGGCGCCGCTCGACAACGGACACAGGCTGGCGCTCCAGTGCAGCAGATTACCCAGATTACGATGCTCGACCATCACGCCTTTCGGCGTGCCGGTGGAGCCGGAGGTATAAATCACATAAGCCAGGTTCGCGGCACTCAGGTCCGGCACCTGCGGATTGCTCGACGGAAGGTCTTGCCAGGTGCAATGGTCGAAATCGACCAGTCCGCCGGCCCACCCGCCGATCAGCGCGCGCGTCGGCGCATGCACCAGCACCGCTACGGGCGCGCTGTCCTCGAGCATATAAGCCAGACGTTCGGCAGGATAACCGGGGTCCAGCGGCACATAAGCACCGCCAGCCTTGAGAATCGCCAGCAGACCGACCAGCAACTGCGGCCCGCGCTCGACGCAGATCGCCACCCGCGCATCGCGATCGACACCGCACCGGCGCAAGTGATGGGCGAGCCGGTTGGCGCGCCGGTTCAACTCGGCGTAACTCAAGCGCAGCTCACCGGCCACCACGGCATCAGCCTCGGGCGTGCGCAACACCTGCGCCTCGAAACGACCGTGAACGGTCTGCTCAAGATCGTGTTTGACGGCGGTGTCGTTAAGATCAACCAGCAGATGCTGACGCTCGTCTTCCGCCAACAACGCGACCTGATCCAGTACCGCCTGATCGTTGCTGACCATCGCCTGCAACAGTCGCTGGAAGTAGCCGACATAACGCTCAATGGTCGATTCGTCGAACAGGGCAATCGCGTACTCCAGCACACCACGAATCCCGCCCGGCGCATCTGCCAGCGTCAGCGACAGATCGAATTTGGCGAAGTGGCTAGGCTCGGCGACGCTTTCCAGGGTCAGATCGCCGAGACTCAGACTGGCGCCATGGCCGCTGTCCCAACTGAACATCACCTGAAACAACGGACTGTGCGCCATGCTGCGCGCAGGCTTGGTGATTTCCACCACTTGTTCGAACGGCAGGTCCTGATGCGCCTGCGCTTGCAGCGTCCGCGCCTTGACCCGCGCCAGCAGCGCTTCGCTGCTCAACTCACCCGACGTATCGATACGCAGGGCCAGGGTGTTGACGAACATGCCGATCAGGCCTTCGATCTCGGCACGAGTGCGGTTGGCCACGGGCGAGCCAATGACCACTTCCGGCTGCCCGGACAAACGACTCAACAGACTCGCCCAGGCACTGAGCATGAGCATGTACATCGTCACGCCGTGACGCTGAGCCAAAGCCTTGAGTCCGGCACTCAGGCGTTCGTCGAGCACCACGTCGACGGTGCTGCCGGCGTAATCCTGCTGCGCCGGGCGCACGCGGTCGGTCGGCAGCGTCAACAGTGCCGGCGCGCCGGCCAGGGTCTGCTGCCAGTATTCACTTTGGCGCTGCAACACCTCGCCGCTGAGCCAGCGCCGCTGCCACACCGCGTAATCGGTGTATTGCAGCGCCAGTGGCGGCAGTGGATCCGGCTGGCCATGGCTGAAGGCCTGATACAACGCCATCAATTCACGGGTCAGAACACCCATCGACCAGCCATCAGAGATGATGTGATGCAGGGTCAGCAACAGCACATGATGATCGTCGGCCAGCCGCACCAACCGACCACGAATCAGCGCGTCGTCCTGCAAATCAAACGGCCCCGAGGCTTCGCCCTGAATCAGCGCCTGCAAGGTTTCGTCGGGTTGCGGATGTTGGCGCAAATCTTCGACGCGCAGCAGCAAGCCACTGTCGAGCGGAGCAATCAGTACTTGCGCCTGATCATTGAACTGGGCGAAACGGCTGCGCAGGGTTTCATGCCGCGCGACGATGCGCGCCAAGGCTTGTTGCAGCGCAGGCTCATCCAGTTGGCCGCGCAGACGCAGGCCGATGGGAATGTTGTACGCGGTGTTGGCGCCTTCCATTTGCGCCAGAAACCACAAGCGTTGCTGGGCGAACGACAGCGGCAAGGCGCCGTCGCGGGCCACCGCGACAATCTCCGGTTGCGTGCTGCGCCCGCCCTGTGCCACGGCCTCGGCGACCGCCGCCAGTTCGGCGTTGGCAAACAAATCACCCAGCGCCAGTTCGACACCAAGGCGCTGACGAACCTGGGACACCATGCGCATGGCCAACAGTGAATGGCCGCCGAGTTCGAAGAAGTGATCCTGACGACCTACTCGCTCGACTTGCAGCACATGCGCCCAGATCTGCGCCAAGGCACTTTCCAGCTCATTAAGTGGCGCCTCGTATTCGCGGGTGAACAGCGCCGCACGCTCGGGTTTCGGCAGGGCCTTGCGGTCGACCTTGCCATTGGCGGTCAATGGCAATGCATCGAGTCGGACGTAAGCCACCGGCACCATGTACTCCGGCAACTGCGTCAACAGGTGCGCGCGCAACTCGGCCACGGCCAGCGGTTCGACCTGGCTCTGCTCGGTGAAATAGGCAACCAGGCGTGGTTGCCCGGGTTGATCTTCTCGGGCCAGCAACACGGCTTCCTGAATGCCGGGCAATTGATTGAGGCGGGTTTCGATTTCGCCGAGTTCGATGCGCACGCCACGGATTTTTACCTGATCGTCGTTACGCCCCAGGTAGTCAATTGTGCCGTCGGCGCGCCAGCGTGCGAGGTCGCCGGTACGGTACATACGCGCATTCGGCGAGGGGCTGAACGGGTCATGCAGGAAGCGTTCGGCGCTCAGCTCGGCGCGATTCAAATAGCCGCGCGCGACCCCGGCGCCGCCAACGTACAACTCGCCCATGACGCCAATCGGCACCGGACGCTGCTGTTCATCGAGCAGGTACACCGTGGCATTGGCCACCGGTTTGCCGATGTGCAAGGCGTCGCCCGCCTCGATTCGACCAGAGGTCGCGACCACGGTGGCTTCGGTCGGGCCGTAGTTGTTGATCACATCAAATTGCTGATTGCGGCTGAACTGGCGCAAGCGGTCGCCACCGATCAGCAGCGTGCGCAACGTCGGGTGTTCGAGGTTCTGGCTGAAGGCATATTCGGCCACTGGCGTCGGCAGAAAGCTCACATCCAGCGGCTGCGCGCGCCACCAGTCGAGCAGCGCATCGATGTCCTCGCTGCCTTCGTGAGTCGGTGCCAAGTGCAGGGTCGCGCCGGCGCACAACGCCGGCCAGACTTCCCAGGCCATGGCGTCGAAACCGAAGCCGGCAAGGCTTGAGGTGTGGCGACCGGCGCACAGATCAAACGCGCTGCAATGCCAATCGACCAGATTCGACAAGGTGCGGTGTTCGACCATCACGCCTTTGGGCAGGCCGGTGGAACCGGAGGTGTAGATCACGTAGGCCAGATTCGCAGTGGTCAGGCCCGGCACGTGCGGATCAGAGGTTTCGCTGAGCGGCCAGGTCAGCGGGTCGAGATCGATCACCGGCACTTCCAGCGCCGGCAAACGCTCGCGCAGAGCGTTCTGGGTGAGCACGGCAACGGGCGCGCTGTCGCTGAGCAAGTAATGCAGACGCTCGGCCGGGTGCGCCGGGTCGACCGGCACATAACCGGCGCCCGCCTTGAGTATCGCCACCAACCCGACCAGCGTATCGAGGCCTCGGCGGGCGACGATGGCGACGCGATCGTCGGGCTTCACCCCCAGTGCAATCAGGTGATGGGCCAAGGCGTTGGCCTGCCGGTTGAGCTCGGCATAGCTCAATTGCTCAGCTAAAAACTGTGCTGCCACAGCTTCCGGCCGCTGCGCCACTTGCGCTTCGAAACGTTGGGCAATGGTCAGCGTTGCCGGGTAGTCGGCGTGAGTGGTATTGAACGCCAACAGCACCTGCTCGCGCTCCGTCGCCGGCAGAATCGGCAATTGGTTGATCGGAGTATGGGGGGCCTGCTCCAGTGCCAAGGCCAGACTTTCCAGGGCGCAGTGCAGGTAATCGCAGATGCGCTGGGGATCGACCTCGGTGGTGGCCAGCAATGTCAGGCTGAACGCGTCGCCGAAATCATCGATGCTCAGGGTCAGCGGATAGTTGGTGCGTTCTTCGGAACTGAGGGTGCTGATGCCTTGCCACGCGGCGAGAGTTTCAGCACTGGCCGTCGCCGCCGTGTGGCTGTGACGGTAATTGAGTAACGCACTGAACAATGGCGTCGGCGCGACCACGCCGCTGCAACGCTGGGCCAGTGCCAGTGGCGCGTGTTCGTGGCGCATCAGCGTGGTCAGGCGTTTGTGGGTCGCCTCCACCGCCGCGCGCACGCCTTGCGTATCGACATCGACCCGCAGCGGCAAGGTATTGATGAAGATCCCCAACGCACGTTCGGTGGCTTCGGCGCCCTGCATGCGCCCCATCAGCACCGTGCCGAAGACCACGCTTTGTTTGCTGGTGAGCGCCGCCAATACCTGCGCCCAGCCCAGATGGAACAGGCTCGCCGCGCTCACGCCGAGCTGCCGCGCCTGCGCGCGCAGACGCTGGCCGAGCAGCGGGTTGATCGGCAGGCTCAGTTCGGCGATGCCGAGGCCGTCACCCTGCACATCCTGCAAACCGTACGGCAGCGTCGGCTCGGCAATGTCAGCAAGCATCTCGCGGAAAAACGCCTCGTGCTCGGCCTCACTGATGCCCAGCCGCGCTTGCGCGACGTAATTGCGAAACGGCACCGGGCGCCCGAGCGATTCACCCTGGCCGGTAAGGCAGGCGAGCAGTTCGTGACGCACCACATCGAGCGCCGAGTGGTCCAGCGCCATGTGATGGAACAGCAACGTCGCGACCACACGCTGGCCGTCCTCATCCCACGCGTAGGCCAGCCGCATCATCGGTGCGCGCCGCACGTCGAGACGAAAATGCCGCGCATCGAAGCGCTCGTGCAATTGCAGCAGCACAGCGCTTTCGCTGGCGTGCACCGCGACTTCTTCCATCGGCAACTGTGCCTGGCGCCAGACCACTTGCAGCGGCACGTCCAGCCCCTCCCAATGCACCGCCGTGCGCAGGATATCGTGGCGATCGATGACCTTTTGCAACGCCTCGGCGAAATCCTGCAAGCGCTCACGGCTGCTGAACGCGAAGTACGATTGCATGACGTACGGATCGCCCTGCTCATTGCTGGCGTGGTGATAGAGAATGCCTTCCTGCAACGGCGCCAGGGGATAGATGTCCTGCACGTTGGCGGCGCCGCCCGGTACCTCGGCAATCAAGCGGTCGAGGGCTGGCTGATCGACTTCAGCCAAGGTCACCATCGCCGGGGTGATGTGCGTAGTGCCGGAAAGAATGCCGTTGGCCGGAACCTCGATCTGGCCAACGCGGGTGGCCGAGTATTGGCCGGCCTTGATCAGTTCGATCAACGCCGGTTTGTGCTCACGCAGCGCGGCCAGCAGCGCCGGATCGCTCAACGCCTGTTTGTTGCCATTGACGCGCAATTGCTCATCGGTCACCGTCAACTGAATGTCTTTTGCCTTCAGGGTTGCCAACAGTTCGAGCACATTCACAGGACGATCTCCATTCTTTCGGTAATTGCGGCGTAGCCGGCCAGGGTCGGTTGTTCAAACAACGCCCTGACATCGGCTTCCATGCCTTCCTGACGCAACCGGCCGATCAGACTGACCGCCAGCAGCGAGTGACCGCCCAGCTCAAAAAAGTGATCGTGACGCCCTACCCGCTCGACGTTGAGCAGTTCGGCCCAGAGCCGTGCGAGGGTGATTTCGACGTCGCCGACCGGGGCTTCGTATTCGCGGGTTTTCAGCGCTTGCCGGTCCGGCGCCGGCAGCGCCTTGCGGTCGAGCTTGCCATTGGGGCTGAGCGGCAAAGCGTCGAGATGCACGAACACGGCAGGCACCATGTAGTCCGGCAAGTGCTCAAGCAAACGACTGCGCAGCACGTCGATTTCCAGGCGTTCACCGGTGTAATAGGCAACCAGACGTTTATCGCCTGGCATGTCTTCTCGGGCGACCACCACGGCTTCCTGCACACCTTCGATCTGGGCAAGACGTGCCTGAATTTCGCCCAGTTCAATGCGCAGACCGCGAATCTTCACCTGATCATCGTTACGGCCCAGGTATTCGATATTGCCGTCAGGCCGATATCGCGCGACGTCGCCGGTGCGATACATCCGCCCGTTCGGATGGAAAGGATCATCGAGGAAACGTTCGGCACTCAACTCAGGCCGGTTCAGATAACCGCGCGCCACCTGCACGCCAGCGATGTACAGCTCGCCGATCACGCCTTGCGGCACCGGTTGCTGTTGCGCATCGAGGATGTACAGGCGGGTGTTGGCGATCGGTTTGCCGATCGGCGTGTTGTCCGGGGTCTGCTCGATAAGCCCGGCGCAGTTCCACGCGGTGACATCGACGGCGGCTTCAGTCGGGCCGTAGAGGTTATGCAACTCGCTGCCCGTTAACTGGAGTTTGAAACGTCGCACCAGACTGCCCGGCAACGCTTCACCGCTGCACATCACCCGACGCACGCCGTCGCAGCGCGCGGTGTCGCTGTTGGCGAGGAACACGTCGAGCATCGACGGCACAAAGTGCAGCGTGGTGATGTTTTCACGTTCGATCACTTCGCTCAGATATTGCGGATCCTTGTGCCCGTCGGGCCGCGCCATGACCAGTCGCGCGCCGGTCATCAGCGGCCAGAAGAACTCCCACACCGATACGTCGAAGCTGAACGGAGTTTTCTGCAACACCGAATCGGCAGCCGTCAGACGATAAGCGTCCTGCATCCACAACAAGCGGTTGACCACACCGGCATGCTCGTTGACCACGCCTTTCGGTTGGCCGGTGGAGCCGGAGGTGTAGATCACATAGGCAGTGTGTTGCGGGGTCAGCGCCGGGATTTGCGGATTGTCGGCGGACAGGGATTGCCAGGTGTTCTGGTCAAGATCGACCGCCTTGATATCCCCCAGCAACTCGCGGGTCGCCGCGTGCACCAACACCACGGCCGGCGCGCTGTCTTCGAGCATGTAGGCGAGGCGCTCCGGCGGATAGGCCGGATCCAGCGGCACATAACCGGCACCGGCCTTGTTGATCGCCAGCAAGCCAACAACCATTTCCAGGCTGCGTTCGACGCAGATCGCCACCCGTGAATCCACTTGTACACCGAGGCTGATCAAGTGCCGGGCCAAGCGGTTGGCGCGCTCGTTCAACTGCGCGTAGCTCAATGTCTGATCGTCGGCGACGACGGCCACAGCCTGTGGCGTGCGCAGCACCTGCGCTTCGAACAAGCCGTGCAGCGTCTGCTGCAAGTCGTAATCGACGGCGGTGTCGTTGCAGCCGAACAGCAACGCCTGCCGCTCCTCGTCCGCCAACACCGTCAGGCGGTTCAACGGTTGCTGCGGTGTGTGCTGCAACGCTTCAACCAGCGCGAACAGCGCGTTCTCCATGTACTGGCCAATACGTGCCGCACCGATGCGCGACGGGGTCATCACTGTCAGTTGGAAGCCGCTGCCCAGATCATCGACGTTGAGGGTCAACGGGTAATTGGTGCGTTCCTCGCCGGCGAGGGATTCGATGCCCTGCCAGGCCTCACGCTGGGTATTTCGCTGAGCTTCGCTGTCGCTATGGCGGTAATTGAGCATCGCGCTGAACAGCGGCGACGGCGCCGCGACACCGCTGCAACGCTGGGCCAACGCCAGCGAGGCATGTTCGTGGGCCAACAGCGCACTGAGCCGCGCATGGGTCGCCTTGACCCCGGCGCGCACGTTGCTTTCGTCAACATCCACGCGCAATGGCAAGGTGTTGATGAACATGCCCAACCCACGATCCGCGCCCGCCCCGCCCTGCATGCGGCCGAGCAACACCGTGCCGAAGACCACGCGCTCCTGAGCGGACGTTGCCGCCAGCACCCGCGCCCAGGCGAGATGGAACAGGCTGGCGACACTGACGCCAAGCAACCGCGCCTGACTGCGCAAACGCTGCGCCAGCACAGCAGGCAGCGGCTGGCAGACTTCCTCGATGTCATTACCGTCGCCGTGCACGTCCTGCAAACCGAACGGCAGCGTCGGTTCGTCGATGTCGCCGAGCATCTCGCGGAAGAACACTTCGTGCTCTTGTTCACTGACACCAAGACGGGTCTGCGCGACATAATTGCGGTATGGCACTGCGGGCGCCGGCAATCGCTCATCGCCGCGCAAAATCGCCTGCATTTCTTCGCTGACCACCGCCAGCGCGGTGTGGTCCATGGCGATGTGATGGAACAACAGCATGGCAACCACGCGCTGATTGTCCGGATCGAGGGCATACACCAGACGCAGCAGCGGTGCCTGATCAAGCTCCAGACGCCAGTGGCGCGCATCGAAGCGCGCACGCAACTGATCGATGGCTTCACCCTGCGCGGGCGCCAGTGCCACGGCTTGTACCGGCAGCTCGGCACGCCGCCAGACCACTTGCACAGGCGCCGCGAGCCCTTGCCAGACAATCGACGTGCGCAGGATGTCGTGGCGCGTCATCACTTGGTGCAGCGCCGCCGCGAACCCTTGGAAACGCTCGAGGCTGTCGAACGCCAGACACGATTGCAGCAGGTACGGATCACCCTGCGCGGCGCTGAGGTGGTGATACAGAATCCCTTCCTGCAACGGCGCCAGCGGATAAATATCCTGCACATTGGCCGCACCACCCGGCACCGTGGCGACAATGCGCTCGATGCTTGCCTGATCCAGTTGCACCAGCGGCAGCATGTCCGCAGGGATGTGCGTGCAATCGGCCGGAATCAGATTGTCCGGCACACTGACTTCGCGACCGCTGCCCACCGCCGCAGCCAGCGCAGCCAACGTCGGCTGGCTGAACAGCACACGCACGTCGGTGCTCAGATCGACCTGGCGCATGCGCTCGATCAGCGTCACCGCCAGCAAGGAATGCCCGCCCAGTTCGAAGAAGTTGTCGTGACGACCGACCTGCTCGACCTTGAGGACGTCCGCCCAGATTTGCGCCAGCGCGATTTCCACCGAACCTTGCGGCGCGGCATATTCGCGGCTCAGCCACGCCGTCTGATCAGGCTCCGGCAAAGCCTTGCGGTCGAGTTTGCCGTTGGCAGTCAGCGGCAGTGCTTGCAGGCGCACGTAAGCGGCAGGCACCAGCGCTTGCGGCAACTGCGCTTGCAGATGATTGCGCAGATCCTCGATGTCGATGCTCAGGCGTTCGGTAAACCACGCCAGCAACTGGCCGTCGCGCACCAGCACCACGCAATCCTGCACGGCTTCATGACCGCTCAGCACCGCTTCGATTTCGCCCAGCTCGATGCGCACGCCGCGCAGTTTGACTTGATCGTCATTGCGCCCCAGGTATTCGATTGTGCCGTCCGCGAGCCAGCGTGCGAGGTCGCCGGTGCGGTACATACGCGCCTGCGGTTCGTCGCTGAACGGGTCGTCGAGGAAGCGTTCGGCCGTCAGCTCGGGGCGATGCAGATAACCGCGCGCCACACCGGCACCGCCAACATACAACTCGCCCGCAACGCCAACCGGTACCGGGCGCTGCTGATCGTCGAGCAGGTAAATTTTCGCGTTGGCCATCGGTCGACCGATGTGCAGCACTTGCCCGGCCTCGATTGCGCCGGAGGTAGCGACCACCGTGGCTTCGGTCGGGCCATAGTTATTGATCACCGCGAAGGTCTGTTCACGCGGGAACTGCCGCAGCTTGTCGCCACCGATCAACAGCGTGCGCAAGGTCGGGTGGCCGAGCTCGCGACTGAACGCATACTCGGCAACCGGCGTCGGCAGGAAACTCACCTGCAAAGGCTGCGTACGCCACCATTGCAGCAACTCGTCGAGGTGCTCGTTGCTCACCGTTTGCGGCGGCAAGTGCAGGGTCGCGCCGACACACAGCGCCGGCCAGACCTCCCACGCCATGGCGTCGAAACCGAAGCCGGCGACACTCGACGTGTGGCTGCCGGCGCGCAGGTCGAAGGCTTCGCAGTGCCAGTGCACGAGGTTTTCCAGCGTCGCGTGTTCGACCATCACGCCCTTCGGCTGGCCGGTGGAGCCGGAGGTGTAGATCACGTAGGCAAGGTGCGCCGGGGTCAGCGTCGGCACTTGCGGATTGCTCTCGGACAAGTGCTGCCAAGTGGGATTGTCCAGATCAATCAGCGGCACTGCGCCGAGCAAATCAGCGGTCGAAGCCTGTGCCAGCACCGCCATCGGCGCGCTGTCCTGCAACAGATAGGCGATGCGTTCTGCCGGGTACGCCGGATCGACCGGCACATAACCGGCGCCGGCCTTGAGGATCGCCAGCAACGCGACGAGCATGTCCGGGCTGCGGCGCAGGCACACGGCGATGCGGTCATCGGGCTGCACGCCGAGGCCGAGCAAGTGATGGGCCAGGCGATTGGCGCGCTGATTGAGCTCAGCGTAGGTCAGTTGCTGACCGCCCTGAACCACTGCCAGTGCATCCGACTGCTGCTCGGCCTGAACCTCGATCAAACGGTGAATCGTCGCGCCACGCGGATAGGCCGCGGAGTGCTGGTTGAAGCCGAGCAGCAAGTGCTCGTATTCCGCCACCGGAAGCACCGGCAAACGGTTGAGCGGACGTTCCGGCGTCTCTTCCAGTGCCGTCACCAGATGCTCGAGCGCGGTGTGCATGTAACTGCAGATCCGTTGCGCGCCGATCTCTGCGACCGCGAGCACATTGAGGGCAAAGGCTTCGCCCAGATCATCGACCGACAGGGTCAGCGGATAATTACTGCGTTCCTCGCCGCCAAGCATGCGCACGCCTTGCCAGATACCTTGGTCATCACGCGGCTGTTGTGCGGCGGCGCTGTGCCGGTAGTTGAGCAAGGCGCTGAACAACGGCGTGGAGCCGACCATGGCCGAGCAACGCTGGGCCAGCGCCAACGAAGCGTGTTCATGACCGAGCAGCGCCGTCAGCCGTGCATGGGTGGTTTTCACCCCGGCGCGCACGCCTTCAGCGAGATCGACGCGCAGCGGCAAGGTGTTGATGAATACCCCGAGCGTGCGGTCGGCGCCCTCGCCGCCCTGCATCCGCCCCATCAACACAGTGCCGAAGACCACGTCGCGGCGGCCGCAGACCACGCCCAGCACCTGCGCCCAGGCCATGTGCATCAGGCTCGCCGGGCTGACGCCCAATTGCCTGGCCTGTTCCCGCAGACGCAGATTGAGCGCGGCATCGACCGGCTGCAGCGCTTCTTCGATGCCACGCCCGTCGCCCTGAACATCCTGCAGGCCAAAGGGCAAGCTCGGCTCATCGATATCGCCGAGCATCTCGCGGAAGAACGCTTCGTGCTCCTGCTCATCGGCGCCAAGGCGTGCCTGCGCCACGTAGTTGCGGTAAGGCATCGGCGGCGTCAGCGTGTCGAGTTGATCGAACATCAACGCGTGCATTTCCCGGCCGATCACCTCCATCGCGGTGTGGTCGAGAATCGAGTGATGGAACAGCACGATGGCGACGACTCGCTGTTGCAACGGATCTTCGGCGTAGACCATGCGGATCAGCGGCGCCAGCGTCAGATCGAGGCGGTAATGCCGCGCGTCGAAACGTGCGTGCAACTGTTCGAGAATTTCGCCGTCCTGCGCATCCAGCCCCACTTGCTGCACAACCATCCGGGCCTCGCGCCAGACCACTTGCTGCGGGCTGGGCAAGCCTTCCCAGACCACGCTGGTGCGTAGAATGTCGTGGCGGACGATGACCTGCTGCAAGTGTTCGGCGAAGGTCTGCAAACGTTCGAGGCTGTCGAAGGCCAGACGTGATTGCAGCAGGTACGGATCGCCCTGCTCGGCACTCAAATGGTGATAAAGAATGCCTTCCTGCAGCGGTGCCAGCGGATAGATGTCCTGCACATTGGCAGCGCCGCCGGGCACCGTCTCGACGATGCGCTCGATGCTGGCCTGATCCAGCGTGGTCAGGGTGAGCATGTCGGGCGTGATGCGGGTGCAAGCGGCCGGAATCAGATTGGCCGGTACTACGATTTCCCGTCCACTGCCCAAGGCCCGTGCCAGCGCGGCCAGGTTCGGCTGATTGAACAGCACGCGCACATCGGCGCTCAAACCGGCCTGACGCATGCGCTCGATCAGGCTAACCGCCAACAGCGAATGGCCGCCCAGTTCGAAGAAATTGTCGTGGCGGCCGATCTGCTCGATGTTCAGTACGTCGGCCCAGATCTGCGCGAGTGCCACTTCGACCGGGCCTTGCGGCGCTGCATATTCACGGCTGAGCCACGCGTCCTGATCCGGCTCGGGCAAGGCCTTGCGGTCGAGTTTGCCGTGGGCGGTCAGCGGCAGGCTGCCCAGTCGCACGTAAGCCGCGGGCACTAAAGTGTCCGGCAGTCGCGCTTGCAGATGCTGGTGCAAGGCGCTGATCTCGACCGACTCGATTTCAGTGAACCAGGCGAGCAATCGCCCGTCGCGCACCAGCACCACGCACTCGCGAACCGCATCGTGGGCACTCAGCACCGCCTCGATTTCACCCAGTTCAATCCGTACACCGCGCAGTTTCACCTGATCGTCGTTGCGTCCCAGGTATTCGATGTTGCCATCGTCCAGCCAGCGCGCGAGGTCGCCAGTGCGGTACATCCGCGCGTGCGGTTCGTCGCTGAACGGATCGTCGAGGAACTGCGCAGCGGTCAGTTCCGGACGATTAAGATAGCCGCGCGCTACCCCGGCGCCACCGACATACAACTCGCCTTGCACACCGGTTGGCACGGGCTGTTGCTGACGGTCCAGCAGATAGACTTTGGCATTGGCAATCGGCCGGCCAATGTGCAAAACCCGCCCGGGCTCGATGCGCCCGGAAGTCGCCACCACCGTGGCTTCGGTCGGGCCGTAGTTGTTGATTACATCGAAGGTCTGATCACGCGGAAACTGGCGCAACTTGTCGCCACCGATCAGCAACGTGCGCAGGGTCGGATGGCCCAGCCCGCGACTGAACGCGTATTCGGCCACCGGGGTCGGCAGAAAGCTCACTTGCAACGGCTGCGCGCGCCACCATTCGAGCAATTCATCGAGGTGTTCGTTGCCGATCGACGCCGTCGGCAGATGCACCGTTGCGCCGACGCACAGCGCCGGCCAGACCTCCCACGCCATGGCATCGAAGCCGCAACCGGCGACGCTGGCAGTGTGGCTGCCGGCATACAGGTCGAAGGCTTCGGCGTGCCAGTGCACGAGGTTTTCCAGGGTACGGTGCTCGACCATCACGCCTTTCGGTTGCCCGGTAGAGCCCGAGGTGTAGATCACGTAGGCCAGATTCG
This sequence comes from Pseudomonas sp. SM4, assembly GCF_051913165.1. Classification (NCBI taxonomy): domain Bacteria; kingdom Pseudomonadati; phylum Pseudomonadota; class Gammaproteobacteria; order Pseudomonadales; family Pseudomonadaceae; genus Pseudomonas; species Pseudomonas sp. SM4. The sequence goes on from NZ_JBODOE010000010.1 coordinate 113,076, forward strand.
CCGGGGTCAGCCCCGGCTGTTGCGGATTATCGTCAGGCAGGTGGCGCCAGTCGCTGGCGTGCAGATCAATCACCGGGACGGCGCCGAGCAGGTCGCGCGTCGAGGCCTGCGCCAGCACCGCGATCGGGTCGCTGTCCTGCAACAGGTAGGCGATGCGTTCAGCCGGGTAATCGGGGTCAATCGGCACATAACCGGCGCCGGCCTTGAGAATCGCCAGCAGCGCAACGAGCATGTCCGGGCCGCGACGCAGGCACAGCGCAACACGGTCATCGAGCTGCACGCCGAGGCCGATCAGGTGATGGGCGAGGCGATTGGCGCGCTGATTCAGTTCGCGGTAGCTGAACTGTTGCTCGCCCTGCACCACCGCCAGCGCCTCGGGATGTGCCAAGGCTTGCGCTTCAAAAAGGCGCGGCACTGTTTGTGCGGGCGGGTATTCACGACCGCTGATGTTGAAGCCGACCAGCACCCGTTGCCGTTCGCTTGGCGACACGATCGTCAGTTGCTGCAACGGCGCCGTCGGCGTGTACTCAAGTGCCGTGACCAGACTGTGTAACGCGGTTTGCAAGTAATCGCAGACCCGCGCCCCGTCGACCTGCGGCACCGCTTGCACGCTCAAACGGAAACCCTCGCCGAGGTCGTCGACACTGACCACCAGCGGATAATTGCTGCGCTCGCGCGAGCTGAGAATCTGCACGCCTTGCCACGTTACCGCGGCCGATTCCGGCGCACTGTGGCGGTAGTTGAGCAAGGTACTGAACAGCGTCTGCGAACCGCCGACACCGCTGCAACGCTGGGCCAGCGCCAATGACGCCTGCTCATGGCCGAGCAACTGCGCCAGACGCGCATGCGTGGCACGCACGGCGCTTTCTACCGAATCCGCACCGACGCTGACGCGCAACGGCAAGGTGTTGATGAACATACCCAGCGCCCGATCAGCGCCCTCTCCACCCTGCATGCGCCCGAGTAACACGGTGCCGAACACCACGTCTTGTTGGCCAGACACCTGCGCCAACACCTGAGCCCAGGCTTGATGCACCAGGCTGGCCACGCTGATCCCCAATCGCCGCGCCTGCTCGCGCAGACGTTGGCCGAGGCCGGCATCGAGGTCTGATTGGCTGTCGAGGATGTCGCTGCCATCGCCGTGTACATCCTGCAATCCGAACGCCACGGTCGGCTCGTCAATGTCGGCAAGCATTTCGCGGAAGAACGTCTCATGCGCCTGATCATCGGCGCCGAGCCGCGCCTGCGCGACAAACTGGCGGTATTGCACCGGCGGCGGCAAGTCGCTGCTGCGGCCGAGCATGACGTCGTTCATTTCCGCGATCAGCACTTCCAGGGCCGTATGATCGAGGACGATGTGGTGCAGCAGAAGCATGCCGATCCAGCGTTTGTGCGGCTGATCTTCGGTGTAAGCGAAACGCATCAGCGGCGCGCGATTGAGGTCCAGTCGATAGTGCCGTGGATCGAAACGCGCCTGCATCTGCTCCAGCACATCGCCGTCGAGTTCATCGGCGTCGACGCGTTCCAGCGCCAGTGGCGCCTCACGGCAGACCACTTGCACGGCCTCTTCAAGACCCTCCCAGAAGATGCCAGTGCGCAAAATGTCATGGCGTTTGATCACGCCGTTCAAGGCGCGAACGAAGGTTTTGATCTGGGCCAGACCGTCGAAGGCAAATTGCGCCTGCAGCACATACGGATCACCGGCGCTGGTCGCCAGATGGTGATAAAGAATCCCCGCCTGCAACGGCGCCAGAGCATAGATGTCCTGCACATTGGCGACACCGCCCGGCACGCTGGCAACCACGCGGTCGATCGCGACCTGGTCGAGATGGGCCAGCGGCAACATGGCCGGGGTAATGCGCGTGCAACCCGGTTCGATCAGGTTGTCCGGGACAACGATGGCACGTTCGCTGCTCAAGGTCGCCGCCAGCGCCGCCACGCTCGGCTGGCCGAACAGCACGCGCACATCACAGTGCAAATCCTGCTGGCGCATACGCTCGATCAGCTTCACGGCCAGCAATGAATGACCACCGAGTTCGAAGAAGTTGTCATGGCGGCCGACCTCCTCGACACCGAGCAACGTCTGCCAGAGCCCGGCGATCAGGTTTTCCACGGCGCCAACCGGCGCTTCGAAACCACGACGGACGAAGTCATCGCTGTCCGGTTGCGGCAGGGCTTTGCGGTCGAGCTTGCCATTGGCGGTCAGCGGCAAAGCGTCCAGACGCACGAAGGCGCTTGGCACCATGTACTCAGCCAGCGACACCAGCAGTTGATCGCGCAATTGCACGACATCCGGCGCGGCGCCTTCGTCGGCCAGCCAGTACGCGACCAGACGCTGATCGCCGGGGCTGTCTTCGCGGGCGATCACCACGGCTTCGCGCACGCCTGCGCAGGCAGACAGGCGTGCTTCGATTTCGCCCAATTCAATGCGGAAACCGCGAATTTTCACCTGATCGTCGTTGCGCCCCAGGTATTCGAGGCTGCCGTCGGCGGCCCAGCGCGCCAGGTCGCCGGTTTTATACAAACGCGCTTGGCCGTTTTCGCTGAACGCATCATTGATAAAACGCTCGGCGGTCAGCGCTTCGCGATTCAGATAACCGCGCGCCACGCCGGCCCCGCCGACGTACAACTCGCCAATCACGCCGACCGGCACCGGTTCGCGCAGCGCATCGAGGACATACAGTTGCAGGTCGGGAATGCGCACGCCAATCGGGCTGACGCCGAGCAACTGCGCGTCGGCGGCCTGCAGCGGCCGATAGGTCACGTGCACCGTGGTTTCGGTGATGCCGTACATGTTCACCAGCCGTGTACCGGCGTTGCCGACCCGCGCGTACCACGGTTTGAGCAGGCCCGGTTCCAGCGCTTCACCACCAAAAATCACTTCCCGCAAGGAGTGCTGCAACTGACTGCGACCCTGCGCGGCGATCAGTTGGCGAAACGCACTCGGCGTCTGGTTGAGCACGGTCACGCCGGTTTGGCAGAGCAATGCATAGCAGTCGTCCGGCGAACGGCTGACAGCTTGCGGGACCAGCAGCAATTGCCCGCCGAACGCCAGCGCGCCCCAGATTTCCCACACCGAAAAGTCGAAGGCGAAGGAATGGAACAGCGCCCAGGTGTCCTGTTGATTGAACTGAAACCAGTCATGGGTGGCAGAAAACAGCCGCGCCACGTTACGGTGCTCGACCATCACACCTTTGGGCAAACCGGTGGAGCCCGAGGTGTAGATCACGTAAGCCAGATGCGCCGGGGTCAGTTCGGGGATCTGCGGATTGCTGTCGAGTTCGGCCTTGAGCTGGCCGCTGTCGAGGTCGATCTGCGGCACGTCGAGATCGGCGACGCACTCGCGCGTCGCGGCTTGCAGGAGCACTGCTGCCGGGGCGCTGTCCTGCAAGGTGAAATGAATACGCTCCAGTGGATAGGCCGGGTCGATCGGCACGTAACCGGCGCCAGCCTTGAGTATGCCGAGCAGGCCGATGATCATTTGCGGGCCGCGTTCGACGCAGATGGCCACGCGGTCGTCAGGGCGAATGTTCAGAGCCAGAAGGTGATTGGCGACCTGATTGGCGCGGCGGTTGAGTTCGCCGTAGCTGAGCGTCTGCCCGTCGAAAATCAGCGCTGTGGCGTCAGGTCGGGCCTGCGCGTGGGCTTCGAATTGCTGGTGGATCAGCGGCTTTTCGGGGAACTGCGCCAGCGGGGAATTGACGCCGCGCAGCAGTTGTTCGCGTTCGCTGGCAGGGAGGATGTTCAGCGCTTGCAGTGCCACATCGGCGCTGGATTGCAGGACCGCCGTCAGACTTTCCAGCGCCGTGTTCAGGTAGGCGACCATGCGCTCGGCACCCAGTGCCTCATCCGCCAGCGCGGTGATGCGCAAGTCTTCGCCAAGGTCATCGATATTGATCGTCAGCGGATAGTTGGTGCGCTCGCGGGCGCCGAGCACCTGCACACCGGGGGCGATATCGACCACGTCAGCGACTTCTTCGACGCTGCTGTGCCGGTAGTTGAGGATCGCGCTGAACAATGGCGTCGGTACCGCGACGGCGCTGCAGCGTTGGGCCAGGGCCAGCGAGGCCTGCTCATGCGCCAGCAACGCTGTCAGGCGTCGATGGGTCGCCAAGCCCCCCGCGCGCACGCTTTGCTCGCCGACATCAACGCGCAGCGGCAAGGTGTTGATGAACATGCCCAACGCCTGCTCGCCGCCCTCGCCCGCGTCCATGCGCCCCAGCAGCACGGTGCCGAACACCACCGCCGTGCGCCCGGACAATTGCCCGAGCACGCGGGCCAGGGCCAGATGCGTCAGGCTCGCGACACTCACGCCGAGCTGCCGCGCCTGCTCGCGCAACCGCCGGCTCAAGCGACTGTCGAGCAGCAACGCGGCTTCCTCGATGGCGTGGCCGTCACCCTGCACATCCTGCAAACCACACGGCAGCGTCGGCTCGTCGATGTCGGCGAGCATCTCGCGGAAAAACGCCTCTTTCGCCTGTTCATTGCCGGCACTGCGCGCCATCGCCAGGTGATCACGGTACGGCACGGCCGCAGGCACTTGCGTGGTTTGCCCGAGCAGAAATGCCTGGATTTCCCGGCGCAGCACATCCAGCGCCACGTGATCCATGATCATGTGATGAAACAGCAACAACGCAACTACGCGGCCCTGAGCGGGATCCTGCGCGTAGACCATGCGCAGCAGCGGTGCTTGCTGCATGTCGAGGCGGAAATGCTGCGGGTCGTGACGCTCCAGCAACTGCGTGAGCACATCGCGGTCGCCGTCGACGCTGATTGCCTGACACACCAGCGGCGCCTCGCGCCAGACCACTTGCACCGCTTCGTCGAGGTATTCCCAGACAAACGAGGTGCGCAGAATATCGTGACGCTTGACCACCCAGCGCAGCGCGTCGGCGAAGGCGTTCAGCCGTTGCTGACTGTCGAACACGAAGCGCGCCTGAGAGATGTAGGGATCGCCGGCAACCGCCGAGAGATGGTGATAAAGCATGCCCTCCTGCAACGCGGACAGCGGATAAATGTCCTGCACGTTGGCCGCACCACCCGGCACTGTGGCGACGATGCGGTCGAGGGCATCCTGCGCCAGGTTCACCAGTGGCAGCATGTCCGGGGTAATGCGAAAGGCCGGGCTCAGCCAGTCACCGCCGTGTTCGGCGACCAGTTCCAGCAATTGCGCCTTGTGCGCCGAGAGGCTGTCCCACAACGCGTCATCCAGCGCGTCGTCGCTGCCCAGAATGACCAGGTCTTCATCTTCCTGTTGAAGGCGGATCGCATGGGTGGAAATAACAGCCATCAGTTCGCTGAAATGCATGAGGTAACCTGCTGTAAATACGAAAAAAAGGAGCGCGCAGCAGCGAGTCCGTGCACGCGGCGCGCAGCCTGGAAAAACTAAAACATCGGGGCGTGGGTGTCTGACATGGGAAGCGGGGACAAGCCGCCCTGCCCGCTGTTCGCCTCTGTAGGAGCTGCCGCAGGCTGCGATCTGTTGATTTGCTTTTAAAAACAAAATCAACAGATCGCAGCCTGCGGCAGCTCCTACAGGGAGAGGTCAGAGGCGGCGTTTGCGGTTGAGGTTGGGGATGGTGGTCTGGGCGATCTCGACCTGCCTGGCCTGCCGCGAGGTCTGGGCCGCCAGCGCGGCCAGTGTCGGCTGGCTGAACAGCGTCCGCGCATCGACATGCAGCCCGGCCAGACGCATGCGCGCAACCAGACTCACCGCCAGCAACGAATGCCCGCCCAGTTCGAAGAAATTGTCGTCGCGCCCCACCTGCTCGACCTTGAGCACCTGCGCCCAGATCTGCGCCAAAGCCGTTTCAACGTCCCCTTCGGGTGCGGCATAAGGCCGACTGAGCAGTGCCTCCGCCCCCGGTTCCGGCAAGGCCTTGCGATCAATTTTGTCGTTGGGTGTCAACGGCAGCGCCGCCAGCAGCACGTAAGCGCCGGGCACCATGAACTCCGGCAACCGCGCCAACACATGCGCGCGCAACGCTTCAAGCGTCGGAGCAGCCAGCCCGGCACGGACGCTGTAATAAGCCACCAGTCGCTCATCGCGCACCAGCACCACCGCCTCACGAATGGCCGGGTGTTCGAGCAGACGCGCTTCAATCTCGCCCAGCTCAAGACGAACCCCGCGCAGCTTGACCTGAAAGTCATTACGACCGAGGAACTCGAGATTGCCGTCAGCGCCGTAACGCACCAGATCCCCGGTGCGATACAAACGATCTCCGGCCACGAACGGGCTGTCGATAAAACGCTCGGCCTGCAGTTGTGGCAGTCCCAGGTAGCCGCGCGCCACGCCCACTCCGCCAATGTGTAAATGCCCGCTGACGCCAAGCGGCACCGGTTGATCGCAGGCATCAAGGACATACAGCCGCGTGTTGCTCAGGGCCTTGCCTATCGGCACCAGTGTCGGCGGCAGCGGCTCGCCGGGCTCCAGGGTCCAGCCGCTGCTGTCGACCGTGGTTTCGGTCGGCCCGTAGACGTTGTGCAGGCGCACCCACGGCAGGCGTTCACGCACTTGCCGGGCCAGCGCAACAGTCAACTCGCCACCACCGTTGAGCACGTCGGTGAGGCTGGTGCACTGGCTGACGTCGTCCTGTTCGATGAACTGCTGCAACAACGCCGGGACGAACTTGACCACCGTGATGTTCTGCTCGCGAATCACTTGCGTCACATAGGCCGAATCGCGATTGCCATCGGCGCGCGCAAGGACCAGGCGCATGCCCGAACACAGCGGCCAGAAAATCTCCCACACCGAACTGTCGAAACTGTACGGGGCCTTTTGCAGCAACGCGCCGTGTTCAGTCGGCGGAGCCAGTTGCGAGCCCCAGTGCACCATGTTGCAGGCACTGCGGTGCTCGATCATCACGCCCTTCGGCGTACCGGTGGAGCCGGAGGTGTAGATCATGTAGGCCAGATTGGTCGCGCCGAGACCCGGCACCTGCGGATTGTCGTGCGGCTGCTCCTGCCAGGCGCCGAGGTCGAGATCGATCAGCGGCACGCCGGGTTCGCCGAGCAGATCGCGCGTCGCGGCATGCACCAGCAGCACGACCGGCGCGCTGTCCTGCAGCATGTAGTTCAGCCGTTGCAGCGGGTAATCCGGATCGAGCGGCACATACGCACCGCCAGCCTTGAGAATGCCCAGCAGACCAATCACCAGTTCCAGCCCGCGCTCGACGCAAATGGCTACCCGCGAATCTGGCTGAACGCCCAGCCCGCGCAGGTGATGGGCCAAGCGGTTGGCTTGCTCGTTCAGTGCGCGATAGGTCAGGCACTTCTCGGCGAATTGCACCGCAATGGCATCCGGCTTGCGCAGAACCTGTTGTTCGAACAGCGCCTGCAGCGGCTGATCCATCGGGCAATCGACTGCCGTATCGTTGAACTCGATCAGCAGTTGTTGTAGCTCGTCTTGCGGCAGCAACGGCAGACTGCTCAACGGCCATTGCGGGGTAGTTTCCAACGCCTCGACCAAACCGTTCAAAGCGGCCTGCACGTAAGCGCAAATCCGCTGCGCGCCAATGCTCGACAAGGTTCTGCTGGTCAGCCGCAAGCCGCTGCCGAAGTCATCGACACTCAAGGTAAACGGGTAGTTTGTGCGTTCCTCGTTGGCCAGCGTCTCGATGCCCTGCCAGGTCTGCCGGGAGGTGTCTTGCTCGACATCATCGCTGTGCCGGTAGTTGAGCAAGGCGCTGAACAGCGGCGCGGGTGCGGCGACGCCACTGCAACGCTGGGCCAGCGCCAACGAGGCATGTTCATGGCCGAGCAAAGCGCTCAGCCGTGCATGGGTGGATTTCACCGCGTTGCGTGCGCCTTCGCCGACATCGACCCGCAGCGGCAAGGTGTTGATGAACACCCCCAGCGCACGGTCGGCCCCCGCGCCACCCTGCATGCGGCCCATCAGCACCGTGCCGAACACCACACTTTGCTGGCCGGACGTCGCCGCCAGCACCTGCGCCCAAGCGAGGTGGATCAGGCTGGCAACGCTCACGCCGGCCACACGCGCCTGTTGTTGCAGGCGCTGGTAAAGGTCGCTCGCCAGGGTTTGCTCGGCTTCTTCGATGTTGCTGCCGTCGCCCTGGACGTTCTGCAGCGCGAACGGCAAGGTCGGTTCGTCGATGTCGCCGAGCATCTGCCGAAAGAACTGCTCATGCTCCTGCTCGCTGACGCCGAATCGCGTTTGCGCCACATAGTTGCGGTACGGCACCGGTGCTGCCAGCGGTTCGCCGTGCCCGGACAGGCTGGCGTGAATTTCTTCGCGCATTGCCTCCAGTGCGACGTGATCCATCGCCAGATGATGGAACAGCAAAATGCCGACCACGCGGTTATGTGCGGGATCGCGGGCAAACATCAGGCGCAGCAGTGGAGCCTGACTCACATCGAGGCGATAGCGCCGCGCGTCAAAACGCTCGTGCAATTGATCGATGATCGCGCCGTGAGCAGGATCCAGTTCGACCTCCTGCACCGGCAAAATCGCCTCGCGCCACACCACTTGCACCGGTGATGTCAGCCCTTCCCAGACCACTGCCGTGCGCAGGATGTCGTGGCGCGCCATGACCTGACGCAACGCAGCGGCGAAGGCCTCGACCCGCTCGATGCTGTCGAACGCCAGCAGTGATTGCAGCAGGTACGGATCGCCCTGTGCGGCGGTGATGTGGTGATAGAGAATGCCTTCCTGCAACGGCGCCAACGGGTAGATGTCCTGCACATTGGCGGCACCGCCTGGCACGGTTGCGACGATACGCTCGATCATCGCCTGATCCAGTTGCACCAATGGCAACAGGTCCGGCGTGATGTGCGTGCAATCGGCGGCAATGCGGTTGGCCGGCACCTCGACTTCACGGCCGCTGCCCTCCGCCGCGGCCAACGCGGCCAGAGTCGGTTGGTTGAACAGCACCCGAACGTCGCTGCTCATGCCGATCTGACGCATGCGTTCGATCAGGCCGACGGCCAGCAACGAGTGGCCGCCCAGCTCAAAGAAATGATCGTGACGCCCTACCCGCTCGACCTGCAGGACTTCGGCCCAGATCTGCGCCAAAGCGATTTCGACATCACCCTGTGGCGCCTCGTATTCGCGACGGATCAACGCTTCCGGCCCCGGTGGCGGCAGGGCCTGGCGGTCAAGCTTGCCGTTGGCGGTCAGGGGCAGACTCGCCAGACGAACGTAAGCGGCCGGCAACATGGCGGCTGGCAAGCGCGAGGTCAGGTGCGCATGCAGTTGCAGGATGTCCAGCGATTCACGTTCGGTGAACCACGCCAACAGCTGGCCGTCACGCACCAACACCACGGCTTCCTGCACAGCGTCATGGCTGGCGAGTGCCGCTTCGATTTCACCCAACTCGACACGCACCCCACGGACTTTCACTTGGTCATCGTTGCGGCCGACGTATTCAAGGTTGCCGTCGGCGCGCCAACGGGCGAGATCGCCGGTGCGGTACATGCGCGCGCCTGGCAGTGCGCTGAACGGGTCGTCGAGGAAGCGTTCGGCCGTCAACTGCGGGCGATTCAGATAACCCCGGGCCACCCCGGCGCCACCGACATACAGCTCGCCGATGATGCCGATCGGCAGTGGGCGCTGCTGATCATCGAGCAAATAAGCCGTGGCATTACTCACCGGTTTGCCGATGTGCAACGTCTGCCCCGGCATGATCAGTCCTGAGGTGGCGACCACTGTGGCTTCGGTCGGGCCATAGTTGTTGATCACCGCAAAACCCTGCGCGCGGTTGAACTGACGCAGGCGATCGCCGCCGATCAGCAAGGTGCGCAAGGTCGGATGATCGAGTTGTTTGCTGAAGGCGTATTCGGCGACCGGCGTGGGCAAGAAGCTGACATCCAGCGGCTGCGCCCGCCACCACGCCAGCAGCGCATCGATGACTTCGCTGCCGTCGGATGCCGGTGAAAAATGCACCGTTGCCCCGGCACACAGCGCCGGCCAGACCTCCCACGCCATCGCGTCGAAACCGAACCCGGCCAGGCTCGACGTGTGCTGCCCCGGGCCGAGACCGAAAGCCTCACAGTGCCAGTCGACCAGATTGCACAAGGTGCGGTGTTCGACCATCACGCCCTTGGGCAACCCGGTCGAGCCCGAGGTGTAAATCACGTAGGCGAGGTTGCCAGGGTTCAGCCCGGCCACCTCAGGATCGGTGACGCTGTCGAGCGCCCACTCGCGCCGATCAAGCTCAATCACTGGCAGCGCTGTGGCGGGCAAACGCTCGCGCACATCGCTTTGCGTCAGCAGCGCCACCGGCTCGCTGTCGCCGAGCAGATAACTCAGGCGCTCGGGTGGATGCGCCGGGTCGATCGGCACATAAGCGGCGCCAGCCTTGAGAATCGCCAGCAGCCCGACCAGGGTTTCCAGGCCTCTGCGGGCGACAATCGCCACCCGGTCATCGGGCCGTACGCCGAGGCCCAGCAAATGATGGGCCAGCGCATTGGCTTGCCGGTTCAGCTCGGCGTAACTCAGCGACCGCCCCTGATAAGTCGCGACCACGGCGTCCGGCTGTTCGGCCACGCGCGACTCGAAGCGTTGATGAATTGTCCGGTTTTGCGGATAGCTGACTCGGGTGTCATTCCACTCATTCAACCGGGCGAGTTCCGCCGGGCTGTTCAGGTTGAAATCGGCGACGATCCGCTCAGGAGACTCCAGGCCTTGCTCCAAGATCAGCAACAAGTGCTCGGTGAACGACGCGATCTCGTCAGCCGTGAAATAGCCTGGCGAATACACCAGATGCAGCCAGGCCTTGTCGTTGTACCGGTTGCTGCGCAGGTGAATGGCCAGCGGTGTCGCTTCGTGCTGGTTGGAGACCTTGACCACGTGCCCCGGTGCCTCGCCGTAACGGTAGTCATGGTCGTCCTGCTCGTAGGACACCGACAGTTCGAACAGCTGCGAACGGTCTTCGCGCAACAGACCCAGCGCACGGTTCATCTCGCTCAGCGGGTAGCGCTGATGACGGAAATCCTGCTTGAGGCCATCGCCGATTACCTTGATCAATTCGCCAAAGGGCAACGCTCGGCCAAAGCCCATGCGCATTGCGCTGACCTGGGTGAACAGGCCCAGTGTGCTTTTGAAGCGGGCACCGGAGCGATTGAGAATCGGCAAGCCGACCACCCACTCGTCGCGTTGCGCGGTGCGACTGAAATACACGTGCAGCGCCGCCAGCAACACATGAAACGCCGAGCAGCCCAGCTGCCGCGCCGAGTCTTTCATGCGCTCGTGCAACGGGGTCGGGAACGCCTCGACATGGATGCGACCGGGCGCCGCTTCAGGGTCAAGGGGTTCGTGATGACGGGGGGTCAACAAGGGCTCGGGGACGCTGCGGTATTTGTCCAGCCAGTAGCGTTGATCAAGCTCATAGCGCGGTGATTGCTGGTAACGCGCGTCATCCTCGATGAAGCCGACATAGGACGGCGCTGCCACCCCTGATTGCTCGCCGCGGCATAACGCGCTGTAGATTTCGCCCACCGACTTGAACAGCAGGCCGAACCCCCAGCCATCAATAATCAGATGGTGCGCCTGTGCCGCCAACCAGTGACGATTGTGATCGAGGCGAATCAGACCGAAGCGGAACAACGCCTGTCCGTTCAACGAGTAAGGCTGAGCCATCTGCTGTTCGACCAGCGCCTGTGCCGCCGACTGTGGATCGCGCTGTTCACTGAAATCATGCAGCGGCATAACCACCGGCAACGCCCGCGCAAATCCCTGCAACGGCAACCCATCGTCACTGACGTCGCAGAGCAGAATCGTGCGCAAGGCATCGTTGCCTGCAACCAGTTGCTCAAGCGCCGAATGCAGCAACAACGGATCCAGCGGCCCGCTCAGTTCGACATAACCGCCAATGTTATACAGCGGCGAATCTCCGCGACTCAGTTGGTCCAGCCAGATATCCCGTTGGGCGGCAGTCAGCGGGAATGTCTCGACAGGCACGGACAGATCGTCCGCCACGTTGGCAGAAGTAGGCTGCATAAGATCCTTCTCATGTGATTTTGCCGGTATTCAAGCATCGGCCCTGACGCCGACATGACACCTGAAACCCGGACATCACTGCGCGCTTGGGCGTCCATCGACCTGATTGGCCTGACTGGCGCAGGTATTGTCGAAAAATTCGGAGAGGAAATACTGAAAAGCTTGTAGGAAAAGAGCCACACACCAGCGCTGCCATTTGCCCGCGCGCTGTTGAACCGCGATCACGTCGCACCCGGTTTTACGGGCTCGGACGTGACCGAGCAGTCACTTCCCGCCTGTCGACAGCCCCAGACCCCGTCAGAACCCCGGCGCCAATCTTCAGAAATAGTGGCACTTTGTGTCCCTGTTTTCCCCTACAGACGTAGGACAAAGCCATGGGCTTAAATCCCGCCTCAGATCATGTTCAAGGAGAAATGACTGCGTGGGCGGCTTTTGCATAGACGGCGGACGATTCAGCGACGGCTCTGAACCAGGGATGACAAGGATATGAATCTGACCGGCAGTATTCGCAACATGGAAAACCCGCATTTTTACTGGCAACTGGGCGAACTGATTGCCAGCACCGGCAACGATCACTTCGCCACGAACATGTTCCAGTTGGTCGACACGCTGGTGCCGGTCAACCGGGTCGATCTCAGCGAGTGGACGCTGGACGAGCGACAGGCCAGCGTCGTCGAGATCAAGGCACTGGGCAGTGCCGGATTGCCGCAGACCTTGCCGCCGCCGGATCCGCTGGAGCGCCCGGACGATCATCCGCTGCTGGAAAAGATGATCGAAATGAACGACTCGCTGTTGATTCAATTGAGAGCTTCGCTGCAATCGCAACACCCCTCGCACAGTGCTCATCAATGCAATCTGGTCTCGCGCACTTCCAACCGGCGCTGCGTCATTTCGTTTTACCGTCCGCGCACCCAGCGAGTGTTTTCCCTCCCGGAACTGTCGTTTCTCAAGAGTCTCTCCGACACCCTGCTGCCGCTGATCGAACGCCATGCGCAGATCAGTCGGCAAACTCTCGCCAGGCAACCGCGCCAACCTTTGGCCGAACTGGATCAGGCGCCGCTGGCGCAGGTGTTTGACGAGCGTCTCGGGGTGAACGGGATTGTTCTGTCAGCGCGCGAGAAAGAGGTGTGTCTGGGCTTATTGACCGGCGGCACCGTGCCGCAGATGGCGGAAAAACTGCGGGTCAAGAACAGCTCGATCGAGACTTACCTGAAACGCGCCGCGGCGAAACTGGGAGTCAGCGGCCGGCATGGGCTGGCGAAATGGATGGCTGGGGCCTGAGCCGGTTCAAAATCCCCCACTGACTTCAACCCCCCCCTGTAGGAGCTGCGGCACGCTGCGATCTTTTGATCCTGCTTTGTTAAAAACCAGATCAACAGATCGCAGCGTGCCGCAGCTCCTACAGGGGGGAGTGTCTGGTTACGGGTTGTTCACTACAAGCATCTGCTCTTTCTTGAACGAGGCTGTTCGATGTCGACGTTGCGATTTTCTCTGCTGTCCATGGCCATGCTGATGGCCGGCTGCTCCCTGATTCCTGACTACCAGCGGCCCGCAGCCCCCATTGCCGCGCAATACCCGACGCCGACGCTGGCCTCGGCCAGCACTGAAGACTGGCGCACGCTGTTCAACGATCCGGCGCTGCAACAACTCATCGCAAGCGCCTTGGTCAACAACCGCGACCTGCGCGTCGCGGCGCTCAATGTCGAAGCGTTCCAGGCGCAATACCGCATTCAACGGGCCGACCTGTACCCGGCGGTGTCGGCCAATGCCAGCGAATCACGCCAGCGCATGCCGCCGAGCGTGACCCAAGGCAAAGCGCTGATCAATTCGACCTACGCGGTCAACCTTGGCATCAGTGCCTACGAGCTGGACTTCTTCGGGCGGGTGCGCAGCCTCAGCGAGCAGGCGCTGCAAACCTGGCTGGCGACCGAGCAGGCGCGGCGCAGTGCGCAGTTGAGTCTGGTGGCGAACGTTGCCAACGCTTACCTGACCTGGCGCGCCGATCAGGAACTGCTGGAGCTGACCCGCGACACCCTCGCCGCCGACGAGCAGAGCCTGCACCTGACCACGCGCAACCGCGAGGCCGGCAAATCTTCGGCGCTGGAACAGGCTCAGGCGCAAACCAGCGTCGACAGTTCACGGGCCAATCTGGCGCGCTATCAGCGCCAGGTCGCGCAGGACCTGAACAGCCTGACCTTGCTGGTCGGTACGCCGGTGTCGGCGTCCTTGCCCGGGCAACCACTGGCCAGCGATCTGGTCGAGCAACTGCCGGCCGGCTTGCCCTCGGACTTGCTGCAACGACGCCCGGACATTCTCCAGGCCGAATACAAACTCAAAGCCGCCAACGCCAATATTGGCGCGGCGCGCGCGGCGTTTTTCCCCAGTGTCAGCCTGACAGCGAACGCTGGCACTTCGAGCCGCGACCTCTCCGGGCTGTTTGCGGGCGGTTCTGGCGCCTGGACTTTTCAGCCACAAATCAGCCTGCCAATCTTCAACGCCGGCAGCCTGCGCGCAAGCCTCGATTATTCAAAGTTGCAGAAAGACGTCGCTGTCGCCGAATACGAAAAATCGATTCAAACGGCGTTTCAGGAAGTCGCCGACGGGCTCGCGGCGCGCGCCACCTATCAGCAGCAATTGCAGGCGCAACGCGATCTGGTTGCGGCCACGCAAACCTATTACAACCTCGCGCAGAATCGTTACAAGAACGGCGTCGACAGCAGCCTGACGTTCCTCGATGCGCAGCGTTCGCTGTTCAGTTCGCAGCAAGGTCTGATCACCGACCGCCTCGCGCAACTGGTGGCCGAGGTCAACCTGTACACCGCGCTGGGCGGCGGCTGGCGGGGCGATGAATCGCGCGTGCAGTGAGCCTACGTCACTTTTTCTTACACCTTTTGTCGCCCTATCCCACACCGCATGGCGATCCGCAGCCGTCGTCTGGTCTCAGTTTGGTATCATGCGCCGCTTTTACGGTTAACCCCCCGCCAGTCCTGTCGACTGACGGGCTGCAAAAGGCGGTATTAGATGACGGCTTTGTTGACTCGCCGCAAGGTGCTTGCGGGAATGGGCGTACTCGGGCTCGGCCTGCTCGCCGGCTGCGACACCCGCGGCCAACTGTCGTACAAGTACGGCAAGGATCTGAGTAACAAGATCATGGGGCGCACCTTCAAACTGAAGAACACCGATGGCGAAACCATGACGCTGTCGAGCTTTCGCGGCATGATGCCGATGGTGTTTTTCGGCTTCACCCAGTGCCCGGCAGTCTGCCCGACCACCCTCGCCCGCGCGGCAAAAATCAAGAAGCTGATGGGCGCCGATGGCGACCGCTTGCAGGTGATTTTCATCAGCCTCGATCCCGAGCGCGACACGCCGGAAATCCTCGACGCCTACATGAAAGCCTTCGATCCGACCTTCGTTGCGCTGTACGGCACGCTTGAGGAAACCGCGGCCACCGCCAAGGAATTCGACGTGTTCTACGAGAAAGTCCCGGCCGGCGACACCTACACCATCTCGCACACCGCCACCAGTTACGTTTACGACTCCAACGGCGGTCTGCGCCTGGGTCTGTCCACTTCGCTTTCGGCAGAACAATGCACGGAAGATTTGCTTACTGTTATGGAGGTTTGCTGATGCACCCTGTTCTGAACCACATCAAACGCGCCGCACTGACCCTGTCGCTGATGGGCCTGGCGTTCCAGGCGTCGGCCCAGACCAAAGTCGACGACGCCTGGGTCCGCGCCACGGTGCCGACCCAGACCGCCAGCGGCGCATTCATGACCCTCACCGCCGACAGCGACAGCAAACTGCTCAGCGTCGCCACGCCGGTGGCCAAAGACGTGCAGATTCACGAAATGACCATGAAGAACGACGTCATGAGCATGGGCCCGGTGAAATTCGTCGAGCTGCCGGCCGGCAAAGCCGTCAAGCTTGATCCGAACGGCTACCACGTGATGCTGATGGGCCTGACCGGTCAACTGAAAGAAGGCGAAAGCGTGCCGCTGACCCTGACCGTCGAGAACGCCAAGGGCGAGAAAGAAACCATCGAGGTCAAAGCCCCGGTGCGCGCGCTGACCAACATGGAAGGTCACGATCACAGCAAAATGCACTGATCTGACTGACTGAAACACCTGCGGGGCGGCATGATTAACGATCATGCCGCCCCGTTTTTTTTGCGCTGATGGAAAGCGTGCTTTACATCAGGAAATTCTTCGGCGAGGATGTAAAGGGTCTTTTACATAGGAAGTGAAGCATGAACCGCTACTACCTCGAAATGGGCGCCGCATTGGTTCTCTATGTGCTGGTGTTGAGCCTTTCCCTGATCGCCAGCCAATCCCTGCTGGACGCCAACATTTTTCTGCGATCCGTGGTGGCTCTGGCCCCGATCCTTCCGGCAGGCCTGATGTGTTGGGCCATCGTGCGCAACATGCGCCGCATGGATGAAATGCATCTGCGCATCCAGTTCGAAGCCCTCGGTTTTGCCTTCGCCGCCTCGGCACTGCTGACCTTCAGTTATGGCTTTCTGGAAAACGTCGGCGCGCCGCACATTCCGTGGACATGCGTGTGGCCGGTGATGGGTCTGATGTGGATTGTTGGTCTGCAGATTGCGCGACGCCGCTACCAATGAAAAATCGCCTGAAGGAACTGCGCGCTGAGCGTAAGTGGTCACAGGTCGATCTGGCGGAACGCCTGAACGTGTCGCGCCAGACCATCAATGCGATCGAAAACGAACGCTACGACCCAAGCCTGCCCCTGGCGTTCCTGATCGCCCGGGCATTTGAAATGCCCATAGAAAGCATCTTCAACGACCGAGAGAGTTAACACCGCCCCCTGTGGCGAGGGGATTTATCCCCGTTGGCCTGCGCAGCAGGCCCATCTTTTTCTGAATCAAAAGAGGGGCCGCTGCGCGACCCAACGGGGATAAATCCCCTCACCAGAGGTTATCTCATTCCGGAAACCCCCATCACCGGGCTGCTTGTTACAGTGATTACTGGGCGGCGCACTGCTCGATGTATTGCGTGTATCAGCTCCCCGCCCCTTCATGCGCCTCTTCAAAGAAGTAATCCTTCCAACTCCCCGCCTTATTCTTCAGCACGCCCAGCTCCTGCAATTTCTCCGCGTAGATGAATGTGCGCTGCGGCACCACGGTGAAATCGATTTCCGGGTCCTTGACGATTTGTTCGACCAGCGCCAGCGGCAACTTCGACTGTTCGACGCGGATGTAGGCCTGAGCGGCAGCGGGCTTGTCAGCCTTGATGATTTTCTCGGCTTCAGCCAGTGCGGCGTAGAACGCCTTGTAGGTCTTCGGGTTTTCGTCGTGGAATTTTTCCGTGGTGTAAAGCACGTTGAACGTGGCCTGACCGCCAAGGATGTCGTAGGAACTCAGCACCTTGTGCACGTTGGGGTTCTGCAGCGCCTGGTACTGGAACGGCGGGCTGGAGAAGTGCGAGTTGATTTCCGAACCGCCGGCTATCAATGCCGCCGTGGCGTCGGGGTGCGGCAGGCTGACCGAGATGTCGTCGAATTTCTTGTACTGGGCGTCGCCGAATTCCTTGGCGGTTTCAATCTGCAAGGTGCGCGACTGGAAGCCCACGCCGGCCGCCGGCACGGCAATCCGGTCCTTGTCGCTGAAGTCCTTGAGTGTCTTGATGTTCGGGTTGTTGGTCAGCAAATAATTGGGCATCGAACCGAGCGCGGCGATGGCTTTGACGTTCTGTTTGCCTTTCGTGCGGTCCCACACGGTGAGCATCGGCGGCACGCCTGCCGAGACCACATCGAGCGAACCGGTCAGCAGCGCCTCGTTCATCGCGGTGGCGCCAGAGATGCTGTTCCAGTCGACCTTAATGTCGAGGCCCTGTTCTTTACCGTGCTTTTCGATCAGTTGCTGATCACGCACCACATCAAGAATCAGGTAACCGATGCCGAATTGCTGGGCGATGCTGATCTTGCCTTCGGCCTGGGCGCCGGCGCTGAACAGCGCGCTGGCTGCCAGGGATGCGGCCAACAGAGTCAGCGCGGAACGTTTGAACGGTGTGGCCATGACAACCTCGCAGCAGGGGGTGGTGTGCTGAAAGGCCTGACTTTATCGCTATAAAAAATAGAAATTAAATACCTTTATCGCATATCGATAGCACGGGGACGTTCAGCGGGCCGAAAACGTCGCGCTGCCTCGACGAAGGGCGTGACGGTCAGGCTGTACAGCGTCAGGTAACGTTGGCAGTCAGCCTCACCGCCCCCCCGTAGGAGCTGACGAGTGCAACGAGGCTGCGATCTTTTGATCCTGACTGTTAAAAAACAAGATCAAAAGATCGCAGCGTGCCGCAGCGCCTACAGGAGATTTGGGTACGGGTTAAACAGCCTGAAACAATAAAACCATCGACAGCAATATCGCCAATTGCCGAGGCAGACGAGAGCCACTCAGGGCTGCAAGCCATCCAGCACCTGCCAAAACCAGATCACCCAATTGTTTTAAAAGACGATCAGACCGCTCACCCTTGGTATCATCGCGCACACTTTTATGACGTTTTAATGGCTGGAAGGTCTTTTTTTGTGAGCGCTCTTTTTAACCGGTTACGGCGGCCGTCTGCCCGCCTCTTTTCGCTGACTCTCCTGGTGCTGATCGTGCCGGTGTGCCTGCGCGCGGCGCTGGGTTGGTCGACGCCGTTGGGCTATTTGTCAGACTTGGCCATCGGCAGCCTGTTGATTGTGTTGCTGCATCGTCGGGCGTGGTGGCTGGCGCTACCGGTCTTGATGTTCTGGGGCCTGCTGGCGGTGGCGACCGCCGAACTCGTCAGCGCGGTCGGGCGTCTGCCGACGCCTTCCGACATTCACTACCTGATCGATCCGCAATTCGTCGAAAACTCCACCGGCGGCGGCCTCGCCCATCCGGCGCTGGGCCTCACGCTGCTGCTGGCCCTGCTGTTCTGGCTGCTGACGCAAGTCACCGCGCGCGGCACACCGAATCCAGCCCTGCCGCGTGCGCTCTGGAGCGCGCCGCTGGTGTTGTTCGCCGCTCATTGGGGCGTGCAGAACCTCTGGCCGAGCGAGGCTGATCCTTGGCGCGCCTACAACCTGCCGCATCAACTGATGGCCAGCGAAGTCGCGGATCTGCAGATCCGCGCCGAGGAATGGCTGGACGGCGATGTCGAAGAACCTGCGCCGGCCATGACCGGGCTGACCGATGTCGACCTCAACGGCCAGAAACTGCTGGCGGCACCGGGTCAGGCGCGCAACGTGTTGATCATCGCGCTGGAAGGCATTCCCGGCGCCTACATCCGCGCCAACCGCGAAGCCATCGGCAGCCACTATCAGGAAGACCTGATGCCCAACCTCAGCCGTTGGGCCGAGCGCGGCATGAACACCCCCGATTACGTGCTGCACACGCACCAGACCATTCGCGGTCTGTACGCGATGCTTTGCGGCGATTACGACAAGCTCAATAACGGCACGCCAAAAGGCGTGGAAATGCTCACCCTCAACGAACGCAATCAAGCGTGCCTGCCGGCGCAATTGCGTGAGCACGGTTTCAGCACTCACTACCTGCAAGGTGCCGGGCTGCGCTTCATGGCCAAAGACAAGATCATGCCGCACATCGGTTTCGATGTGACCCACGGTCTTGAATGGTTCACCAACAGCAACTATCTGGAATTCCCCTGGGGCAAGGACGACAAGGCCTTCTTCGAGGGTGCGCTGGACTATGTCGGCCAACTGAAAAAACAGAAAAAACCGTGGATGCTGACGCTGCTGACCGTGGGCACGCACCAGCCCTACTCCGCACCGGAAGACTATCTGGAGCGTTTTGAAACGCCCAAGCAAGCCGCCGTCGGCTACCTCGACGACGCGCTGGAGCAGTTCCTCAGCGGTCTCGAACGCCAAGGCGTGTTGAAAGACACGCTGGTGGTAATTACTTCGGATGAATCCCATGGCATCGATGGCGTTCGCCTCGCCTCCTCCTGGGGTTTCAACCTGACGCTGGCGCCGGAGCATGAACAACTGCCACGGCTGAACAAAGGCGTGTATGGCCACGTCGACTTGAGCACGTCAATTCTCGACTATTTCGACCTGCCGGTTCCGACCGCGCTGAGCGGTCGTTCGTTGTTCCGCGACTACGAGACTGGCCGCGAGATCATGTCGTTCACCAACGGCAAACTGCGCTATCACAACGGTCAGGGGATCTTCGCCGAATGCGACATGCCGCGCCGTTGCCGTTATTACGAAAGCGCCGGTTTCATCGCTGAAAGCGCTACGTACAAGGGCAACTATAGCGGTCACCCGGCGCGCCAGATCGCCGCCCGCGCCAACGCGCTGGACCTGTCGCTGCTGCGCACCCCGCTCAATCACCGCTACCAGTTCGGCAGCACCAACGTCATCCCGCTGCAGGCGCAGATCAAGGACGACTGGGCCGACAACCTGATCGGTGCGCAGTATCTGGAAATGCCCAAGGGCTCGCACACCCGCGTGCGCCTGACCGTGCGCTCGGTTGATCCGCAGCAAGCAGCGTACATTCAACTCAAGGCCAAGGAGTTTGAACAGGACGTGCAGATCGGTTTGCCATCGGAGATGGTGGCAACCCCCGAGCAACCACTTCAAATGAATTTCAGCTTCGACAATCCGAAAGAGCGCAAGGCGTTTTCCTTCCACTTGCTGGGCTATGGAGAAGGTGCAGTTGAGGTGACAGATTTCAGCGTGATCACTGAATTGCCGGGGCAGGAGGATTTGCTGGATGAAATGCCGGTGGATGACACCGCTCAATCCAGCTAATCAACTTGTTGCTCAACGAATATCGGGGCGCGCTAACGCCCTGATATTCAATTAATCGGACCTGGAAATATCAAAACTTCCACTCACTCTCCGACCATCTGGAAGAACAAAATCAACAGTCCCTTTTACACCGAGTTGGTCATCATTAAAGGTGACAGTTACCGAGCCTGATTTGACCCGATGAGACTGAGAGTCGATCAAGACTTCCCACGTCTGCCAACTGTTGTAGAGCGATACAACATGAGGGCCACCTTGTAAGGAACTGGGAACCGCAAAAGCCACCCAGTGCTTGTTATTGTCGTTTCCCACGACGATAAATTCCTTGCTCGTACCGTGAAATACGAAGCTGGTACCTACAAGAAATGGTTCACCATCTATAGAAGCGACAAATTTCCCTGACGCCCGTTCTTTATCTTCGAACAGTTTTCGAATTTGCTCATTCACCATATCGATTGCTCCTTTCACCCATTGATATCGTCTTTACCCCCCTAAACTAACGCCATGTAAATGACATTACACCTGTCACAAATGACAGTGAAGTATTTCTATTCAAAGTAAAAAACTGGCCGCTAATAACTAAATTAAAAATCCTGAGAGAGTCGCCCTATCACCGCCCAATAGTCGGCCTATTAGCTGACTTGCCCAGTCGGGTCTAGCCTTACAAGTCCGAAGTCGGCACGAGCCGGCCGTAGCAGACCTGATAAGGACCCGAACATGGCAAACGAATCGAAATGCCCGTTCAACCACGCCGCCGGTGGTGGTACGACGAACCGTGACTGGTGGCCGAATCAACTCAACCTGAAAATCCTGAGTCAGCACTCGCCCAAGTCCGATCCGTTGGGCAAGGACTTCGACTACGCCAAAGCCTTCAAGAGCCTCGATTTCCAGGCACTAAAACAAGACCTCACCGCGCTGATGACCGACTCCCAGGACTGGTGGCCGGCGGACTTCGGCCACTACGGCCCGCTCTTCGTGCGCATGGCCTGGCACAGCGCCGGTACCTATCGAACCGCGGATGGTCGTGGTGGCGCCGGTTCCGGCCAGCAACGTTTTGCACCGCTCAACAGCTGGCCGGACAACGTCAGCCTCGACAAGGCCCGACGCTTGCTGTGGCCGATCAAACAGAAATATGGCCGCAATATTTCCTGGGCTGACCTGATTGTGCTCACCGGTAACGTTGCGCTGGAGTCGATGGGCTTCAAGACGTTCGGCTATTCCGGCGGCCGTGCCGATGTCTGGGAACCGGACGAAGATGTCTACTGGGGCTCGGAACACGAATGGCTGGGCGGCGACAGTCGCTATGGCAAAGACAAGGCGCCCATGCAGGAGCCCGGTGACGGCACGCTGGTCGCCGAGCCGGACTTGCACGGCAAAGAAGAAAGCCGCACCGATCAGGGCGAACGCAATCTGGAGAACCCGCTCGCCGCCGTGCAGATGGGTTTGATCTATGTGAACCCGGAAGGCCCTGAGGGCAATCCCGATCCCGTCGCTTCCGCTCACGACATTCGCGAAACCTTCGGCCGCATGGCCATGAACGATGAAGAAACCGTGGCACTGATCGCCGGCGGTCACGCCTTCGGTAAAACCCACGGCGCCGGCCCTGCCGACAATGTCGGGCCTGAACCGGAAGCGGCTGGGCTGGAAGAACAAGGCCTGGGTTGGAGAAACGCGTTCGGCACCGGCAAGGGCGCTGACACCATTACCAGCGGCCTGGAAGTCACCTGGACCACCACGCCAACGAAATGGAGCAACAACTATCTGGAGAACCTGTTTGGCTTCGAATGGGAATTGAGCAAGAGCCCGGCCGGTGCCCACCAGTGGATTCCGAAGAACGGCGCCGGTGCCGGCACGGTTCCACATGCCCATGACCCGAGCAAAAAACTCTCGCCGACCATGCTCACTTCCGACCTGGCGCTGCGTTTCGATCCAGCTTATGAGCAAATCTCGCGGCGCTTCCTGGCCAACCCCGATCAACTGGCCGACGCCTTCGCCCGCGCCTGGTACAAATTGATCCACCGCGACATGGGCCCGCTGTCCCGCTACCTCGGCCCGGAATTGCCCGCCGAAGAACTGCTCTGGCAGGACCCTATTCCGGAGGCGACTCATCCGCTGATCGACGACAGCGACGCCGCCGCGCTGAAAAGCAAAATCCTCGCCTCAGGCCTTTCAGTTTCCCAGTTGGTTTCCACCGCCTGGGCGGCACTTTCGACGTTCCGTGGCTCGGACAAACGCGGCGGCGCCAATGGCGGGCGTCTGCGTCTGGCACCGCAGAAGTTCTGGCAGGCCAACCAGCCTGAGCAACTGGCCAAAGTGTTGCAAACCCTTGAGGGCATCCAGAACGAATTCAACGGCGGTGCCGCTGGCAAAAAAGTTTCGCTGGCGGACCTGATCGTGCTGGCGGGGAACGCCGGGGTCGAGCAAGCAGCGAAAAACGCCGGGCATTCGATCAGCGTGCCATTCAGTCCAGGACGCACCGATGCCACTCAGGAGCAAACCGACGTCGACTCGTTTGGTTTCCTTGAACCGATTGCCGATGGTTTCCGCAACTACAGCAAAGGCAAATACACGGTTTCGGCGGAGGCACTGTTGATCGACAAGGCGCAACTGCTCACCCTCACCGCGCCGGAAATGACTGTGTTGCTGGGTGGTTTGCGGGTGTTGAACACCAACGTCGGGCAAAGTCGCCATGGCGTGTTCACTTCCCAGACGGAAGCGTTGACCAACGACTTCTTCACTAACCTGCTGGACATGGGGGTGGAGTGGAAACCGACTTCGCGGGATGCGGATGAGTTCGAAGGGCGTGATCGCAAAACCGGTAGCGTGAAATGGACGGCGACGCGGGTGGATCTGGTGTTTGGTTCCAATGCGCAATTGCGGGCGTTGGCCGAGGTGTATGCCAGTTCGGATGCGAAGGAGCAGTTCGTCAAAGACTTCGTCGCTGCCTGGACGAAAGTCACCAACCTTGATCGTTTCGACCTGAGAAACTGAAACCTGAAACATGTAGGAGCTGCGGCACGCTGCGATCTTTTGATCTTTAACATCAAGATCAAAAGATCGCAGCCTCGTTGCACTCGTCAGCTCCTTCAGAACGCGATGAGTTGGTGACGCAAAAACCTGTGGGATTGTTTTTAGATCGGGTTACGCCAAGCTCTTGCTCACCACTTCGTATACATCACTCGACAACTGCCCCGACGCCCGAATCCGCTCCAGCTCAGCTTTCATCAACGCCTGACGGGCGCTGTCGTATTTGCGCCAGCGCGTCAGCGGCGCCAGTTGGCGCGAAGCGATCTGCGGGTTGAACCCGTTCAACTCAATCACCAGATCCGCGAGGAAGCGATAACCCGAACCATCCGCCGCATGGAAGTTGATCAGGTTCTGCCCGGCAAACGCACCGACCAGCGCACGCACCTTGTTCGGGTTCTTGATGTTGAACGCCGGGTGCTGCATCAGCGCTTTCACACGCTCCAGACCGCCCGGCAAAGTGCTGCCGGCCTGCACGCTGAACCATTGATCCATGACCAGCGGGTTATCCTTGAAGTGCTCGGCAAAACTGGCCAGCGCCAGTGTTTTCTGCTCTTCGAATGGCGAGTTGACCAACACCGCCAACGCGGTCAAACGCTCGGTCATGTTGTCAGCCGCTTCGAATTGCTCCAGCGCCACCGCCAACACTTCTGGCTTGCCGCTGAGCATCAGATAAGACAGCGCAATGTTCTGCAGCGCGCGACGGGCAAAATGCTCGGCCTCGGCCACGTACGGGGTTTGCTTGGACAGGTCACGATTGGCCTGATAACGCAGCCACAGCGCCTCGAACAACCCTTCCGACAATTGCTTGCGCGCGAACTCACGGGCGATATGGATCGCATCAACATCCGCCACTTCGCTGATTTCCGTGAGGTACGCCTCACCCGGCAGCGAAAGCATCTCGGCAACCATCGCCTGATCCAGCGATTCGTCCGACAGCACGGTACGCAGTGCCGACACCAGACGCGGATCGAGCTTCAGGCTCTCGCCCTTCTGTTGCTGAGCGATCAGCTCTTGCAGTACCTGTACCGACAATTGCTGGCCAGCATCCCAGCGGTTGAAACCGTCGCTGTCGTGCTGCATCAGGAACATCAATTGATCACGGTTGTACGGGAAGCTCAGTTTCACCGGCGCCGAGAAGCCGCGCAGCAGCGATGGCAGCGGCTGTTCAGCGATGTCGACGAAGGTGAAGGTCTGCTCGGCTTCGGTCACCGAAATCACGCGGGTGGTGCCTTGCGCCGATGCTTCGCCGCTCAGACGCAGGGCAATTTCGTTGCCTTGGCTGTCCAGCAGACCCAACTCGACTGGAATCACGAACGGCAGTTTTTCAACTTTGTCCGGGGTTTCCGGGCAGCTCTGGCGGAAGGTCAGGCTGTAGGTTTTCGCCGCAGCGTCGTAAGACTCGCTCACCGCCAGACGCGGCGTGCCGGCCTGGCTGTACCAGCGCTTGAACTGGGTCAGGTCGACACCGTTGGCATCTTCCATGGCTTTAATGAAATCGTCGCAGGTCACGGCCTGGCCGTCATGGCGATCGAAGTACAGATCGCTGCCCTTACGGAAGCCTTCGGCGCCGAGCAAGGTGTGGATCATGCCGACCACTTCCGAGCCCTTTTCGTACACGGTGAGGGTGTAGAAGTTGGAAATCTCGATGAAGCTGTCCGGGCGCACGGCGTGGGCCATGGGACCTGCATCTTCGGCGAACTGGTGGGTACGCAGGTAAGCCACGTCCTGAATGCGCTTGACCGTGGCCGAGTTCATGTCGGCGGAGAAGCCGGAATCACGGAACACCGTGAAACCTTCCTTCAGCGACAATTGGAACCAGTCGCGGCAGGTCACGCGGTTGCCCGACCAGTTGTGGAAGTATTCGTGGGCAACGATCGCCTCGACGCGCTGGTGGGCAGCGTCGGTGGCGGTTTCGGCGCGAGCGAGCACGGCGCTGGAGTTGAAGATGTTGAGGCCCTTGTTCTCCATCGCGCCCATGTTGAAGTCGTTGACGGCGACGATCATGAAGATGTCCAGATCGTACTCGCGACCGTAAACCTCTTCGTCCCAGCGCATCGACTTCTTCAGGCTGTTCATCGCGTGCTGGCACTTGTCGATGTTTTCCGGCTCGACGTAGATGCGCAGCGCGACGTTGCGCTCAGTCATGGTGGTGAAGGTGTCTTCGACGCACCACAAATCACCGGCCACCAGCGCGAACAGGTACGCCGGTTTCATGAACGGGTCTTCCCAAGTCGCCCAGTGCCGGCCGTCTTCGCCCGGGCCCGAGGCAATCGGGTTGCCGTTGGAGAGCAGCACCGGATAGCTGTGCTGTTCGGCGACCACGGTGGTGGTGAACTTGCTCATCACGTCCGGGCGGTCGAGGTAATAGGTGATCTTGCGGAAGCCTTCGGCCTCGCACTGGGTGCAGAACATCGTGCCGGACTTGTACAAGCCTTCCAGCGCAGTGTTGGTTTCCGGGTGGATCTTGACGCTGGTGTCGACCGTGAAGGTTTCGGCGGTCGGCTGCAGGGTCAGGTGGTTTTCGGACAATTGATAGTCAGCGGCGCCAAGCTCCTGATCGGCCAGGGTCACCGAAAGCAGTTCCAGCTGCTGGCCGTCGAGCACCAGCGGCGGCAGGCCCGGGCCACGCGCCGGGTTGCGGCGCATGACCAACTGCGCGTGCACCAGGCTGTGATCCTCGAACAACTCGAAGGTCAGGTGTGTTTCGTCGATCAGGTACTCGGGCGCCTGATAGTCCTTCAGGTAAATCATCTTCGGTTGTTCGGTGCGCATGCTGGAGTCCTTATTGATGCACGGCGAGTTGATAAGCCGTGTACTTGCGAATGTTGATGACGCCGGTGTCGAAGATCAGGTACTGGCCTTTGATCCCCATCAACGTGCCTTCGGCAATCGGGTTCTTGTCCAGGTTGAAGCTGACGATTTTGGCCGGGTATTGCTCGATCGGATAGCGGATTTCCAGCGGTTGCACGTCGGGAATCGTCTGAATTGCCTGTAGGCCGAATCGCTGTTGCAAAGCCAGCAAGCCTTCGGCGCAGCTGTCGAACAGTTGATCGCGCACCTGCGCCAGATCCACCGCCGCCGCATCGCCCTTGAGCAATGCCCGCCAGTTGGTTTTATCCGCGACCTGACTGCGAAACAGGTCTTCGACGAAGCCCGACTGCTGCCGCGTCGACACGCGCATGATCGGCAAGGCCTGACACGCGCCCTGATCGATCCAGCGGGTCGGCAGTTGCGTTGCACGGGTGATGCCAACCTTGATGCCCGACGAATTGGACAAGTAAACCACATGATCGGTCATGCAGAACTGCTCGCCCCACACCGGATCGCGGCACGTGCCGGCGTCATAGTGGCAACGCTCCGGGCTCATGATGCACAGGTCGCACTGCGCCAGTTTGGTCATGCACGGGTAGCAATAGCCCTGACTGAAACTGGTTTTGGTCTTACGCCCACAATGGGTGCAGTGGATCGCCCCCAGGTATTCCAGACGCACCGTCGTGCCGATCATGGGGTTGACCGGCACCTCGACGTCATCCAGACGAAACGCGTATTGCACGTTCGGCCCGTCGAGGCGCGCCGACATTTTGCTGATTGCACCGCGGCCAATCTCGATCAATGGATAGCGTCCGACTTGAACAGGATGTTCGGCACTTCGATCGACTTCGACGCACACTCTTGCGGGCCCATGTAACCGGTGCGCTGATCTTCAGGCAGGTTCTGGATTTCCCAGGCGATCATCGCCTGCAACGACAGCTCGCGCTGCTCGGCGGTGAGCTTGCCACCGTCGGACCACTTACCGATTTCCACGGCCAGTTTCAGGCTCTCGTAGATGTCCGGGGTGATGTTTTTGATCATTTCGGCAAAAGACGACATGTTTGAACACTCTCCAATGAATGTCGCTAGTTTAACGGCGCTGAAGCGGCAAGACACTGCCGGGCATCAGGTCAGCGAGCGGAGCGCCGGGCGCAAGGCCCGGCGTCCTAGAACTCCCTTGAAAGTTTTACCTGGGTCAGTTCTTTCTCCAGCGCACGGCGGAAAATCTGCGGTGCGGTGAAGGTATACAGCGCGAAGGCCAGCCACACCCAGTCAATCACCTCGGCAGCCCCGGGGTAGCCTTGGGCGGTGACGGTGATCACGGTGACGCGATAAACCACAAACATCGCCAGCAACAGAATGATCGCGCCAGTCGCACTGCGCTCGGTCATCCAGCTGTTGAACCGCCACCAGAAACCCATGAACACATTGCTGCGCGCCTTGACGGCGGTCAGCAGGCTCAGCGCCGAGACATTGCTGGCGTTTTCCTGCAGGGCCCAGATCGCGTGTTCGCGCGCACCGTTGATATCACCCTGGCGCAGCAGCAAACGACCAAGCACCACCACGGCCCCGGCATGCCCGGGATCAGCCTGCAGCGCCTGGCGGGCAAAACTTTCCGCCTGCTGCCAATGACCACAGGCCTGATGATATTCAGCCATCGCCACCAGGTTGGCCGGATCGTCAGGTTGCAGCTCGAGCGCTTTTTCCAGCAGCGGCTGACTCTGCGCCAGGCGTCCGGTCAGTTGAAACAGGTCGGCGAGGCTGCGGTAGTAGCGCGGCTCCGTCGGCTCCATGTCGAGCAGTTGCAGCAAGTGCTGCTCGGCGGTCTTGAATTGCCGCGCGGCCATGTCGATGTGCGCGGCGGCGTAATGCGCCAACGGCAAGGCCGGGTCCATCGCCAACGCCATTGAGGCTTCGTGCCGCCCGGCATGCAGACGACGCATGTTGAGCAGACACAGCGCCAGCAAGGCGTGGGCTTCGGCACATTCCGGGTCATCGGCCAGCAGCTGTCGCAGACTGTCGATGGCGCCGTCATTGTGGCCGGACTGCAAACGCTGATAGGCCACTTGCAACAGATAGGAGGTATTCATCAGCTCACCACCAGGTACCAAAGGGTCGCCGGCACCAGCGTGACCACGATCCCTTTGAGCAGGAAGGCGCCGGCGAGCGCGACCAGCGGCGCGAAGCGATTGAGCACGCCGCCATAATATTGGTACAGCTCGATGGTCGAGTTCTGCAGGGTGTACAGCACGTAACCGACGCTGAGTTTCCACACCACCAGCACCAGCAAGGCGTACTGGATCTGTGCCTGAGTGCTCAGGTAGCCGTTGTTCAGCAAGCTGATCAAGGCCAGACCGATGAGCACGCTGCCCACGGCACCGACGCCGACCCAGATCCACTCACGCTTGCGCGTCGGGCTGCCCACCGCCACCGAGTTGAGCACGAACCACGGTAAACCCAACCACAGTCCGCCCATCATCAGCGCCAGCAACGGCCAGAACGGCGACACGGCAAACCGCGCCAGACCGCCCGGACGCGGCTCGTCTTCAATGCGGTAAATATTCTGGGTACCCATCAGCGTCCCTTGCCATGTTTGTCGAGGAAGGCCAGCACTTCATCGTACTGATTGCCTTCATTGGCATAGCGCGCGTAGTTGCGCGCGGTGGTCAGCCATTCCAGCGTCGTCGCGCGGACTTCTTTCAAGGCCTGCTTGAAGTGACGGTCGCAGATCGGCTGCTCGGCGCCTTCGCTGATCGATGCTTCAATGGCTTCATCGGCAGCGGTTTCCACCAGCTCACTGAGGTCGGCACCGGAGAAGCCTGAAGTGTGTTTGGCGAGGAACGCGAAATCGATATCCGCCGCCACCGGACGGCCCTTGACCATCAGTTGCAGCATGTTTTCGCGGGCGGCACGATCCGGTGGCGGCACGAACAGCACGCGGTCGAAGCGGCCGGGACGGCGGAACGCCGAATCCACCGACCACGGCACGTTGGTCGCGGCGAGGATCAGTACGCCGTGATTGTCATGGGTGAAACCGTCCATTTCCGAAAGGAACTGGCTGACCAGTTTCGACGACGTCGACTCACGGGTATTCGAGCGTTTGCAGCCCAATGCCTCGACCTCATCGAAGAACATCACCGCCGGAGCCTGCGCACGTGCCTGCTCGAACAAGGCGTGCAGCTTGCGCTCGGATTCGCCGATGTACATGTCCAGCACATCGGAAATCGCCACATTGAAGAACTTCGCCTTGCACTCGCCGGCCGTCGCTCGCGCCAGCAGAGTCTTGCCGCAACCCGGTGGCCCGTAGAGCAGCACACCGCCACCGACGCGCTTGCGAAAGCGCTCGAACAGCCCGGGTTTCTGATACGGCAGGATGATCTTTTTATGGATGGTCTTCTTCAGATCGTCCAGACCACCGATGTCGTTGAAGGTCACGGTTTCGCTGTCGGGCACCAGCAGGCGGCGCACTTCCGTCTGGTCGGTGTCATCGTTGGAGATCACGCGCAACTTCGGGCGACCTTCGCCGGCGGCGAAATCCACCACCGACACGTTCAAGCGACGCCACAGCGCCATGTCTTCCAGCGCCGGGTTGGCACTGATGGCCGCGCGGTATTCGACCAGCGCTTCCTTGAGGCGGTCAAGGTCGGCCAGTGCCCGTGCGCGCAACAGTTGCAGCGAGGCGCCCTCACCGTCCGCCAGGCTCAGGGCTTTATCAGCCTTGCCGGCAGCCAGATACAACTGGGCGGCGATCGGCTTCAGTGCCTCGGCGTCCGGCAGTTGGTGCAGGTCGGCGGGCACCAGCTTGAGGCCGCGCTCGTGGTCACCGCGCTCAAGGCAGGCCTTGAGCACCAGCGTGAGCAGCGCGACGTTTCCCGGCGAGGCGCGCAAGGCGGCCTCGAGTTGATCCAGCGTCGTGTCATCCATGGTGAATCCTTGTGACAGCCAGTTGCGAATTGAAATAGCAGAACGAGCAGGCCGCGATCATTGCAGCACCTCCGGCCGCTCGACATCGACCCAGACAAATTTATGCGGATCCAGGCGGGTTTCCTGATCCAGACGGTAGGCGACGAGTTTGCCGTAGAGCACCGCGCTGTAATCCAGGCAGGCGAGGTTCGGGCGGATCGGCGCCGGTTTGCCGCTGCGCCAGTAGTGGCCGACGAACAGCAAAGGCTCGTCGACGCCGTAGCGCAGCAGGGAATTCTTTTCGGTGGAGGTCAGCGGCGTCTGCGCCACTGGCTCCGGCAAGGCATCGGGCTGAAAGACGATGTCGCCGTAGGTTTTCGGATCGTCTTCCCAGAACTTGGTGCGGAAGAACGAACGCACCAGACCGTCGCCGCTGGTCATGGTCAGACCATCGGGCAGACGCATGTCGGTGCCGCGCAGCAGGCGATCGAACACCGTGCAGGCAAAGCTGTCCGGCACGGCCGAAGCCTGGAGGAAGTGTTCGTCGATGCAACCATTGGGGA
This sequence comes from Pseudomonas sp. SM4, assembly GCF_051913165.1. NCBI lineage: Bacteria > Pseudomonadati > Pseudomonadota > Gammaproteobacteria > Pseudomonadales > Pseudomonadaceae > Pseudomonas > Pseudomonas sp. SM4. The sequence goes on from NZ_JBODOE010000010.1 coordinate 144,087, forward strand.
ACAGCGCGCGCAACGGCTCGATCAGGCCGGCATCCCAACAGGCGTGGACAACGCGGAATCGTCCGGCGTCGACAAACAGCGGCAACTCGTAGAACCAGCGCTGGAAATCGTGCCAGTCACCGGGGTGGCCTTCGAACTGGGTCAGGGTTTCGTGCAGCAGACGCGCATGGCGTGGCGTGTGCTCGCGGACGAACTGCTTGCCACTGCCCGGCAGCGCCGGGGTGCTCCAGCCGAGGGCGTTGAATTCGTGGTTGCCCATGATGCACAAGGCCTGACCGGCCTCGACCATGTCGTGGACGATGTGCAGTGCCTCGCGAATCCGCGGGCCACGGTCGATGATGTCGCCGACGAACACGGCCATGCGCGATGGATGCCGCCAGACCCCGCCCTTCTTGTGAAAACCGAGTCGGTCAAGCAAGTGTTCGAGGGTCAGGGCGCATCCGTGCACGTCACCAATCAGGTCATAACTGCGCGCGGGATCGAGCATCAGTCGCCTCCACCACCCAACTTGCTGCCCCAGCCGAGCTTGGTGCGGCAGACTTCGTAGTAGTTGTGGTCGAGCGGGTGAATCAGCCGTAGCTTCTGCGCTTTTTTGCTGACGGTGATGGTGTCGCCCGGCGCGCAGGTGAAGTGGTTCTGGCCGTCGCAGGACACCTGCGGGTAGATCTGCATATCTTTGGACACGACGATTTTCAGCTCACTGTTGCCATCGACCACAATCGGCCGTCCCGACAAGGTATGGGGGTACATCGGCACAATCACAATAGCGTCGAGCTTGGGATGCATGATCGGCCCGCCGGCAGACAGCGCGTAGGCGGTGGAACCGGTCGGGGTCGCGACGATCAGGCCGTCGGCCTTCTGGCTGCAGACGAACTGGCCGTCGATGTACAGCTCGAACTCGATCATCCGCGTCGATTTGCCCGGGTGCAGCACCACATCGTTGAGCGCATCGCCCTGACCGATGGCCTCGCCATGGCGGCGGACTTCGGCTTGCAGCAGGAAGCGGTTTTCCACCAGATAGTGGCCGTCGAGCACTTCGGCGACTTTGACTTCCAGCTCGTCCGGGCGAATGTCGGTCAGAAACCCGAGGCTGCCCCGGTTGATCCCGAGCACCGGAATATTGTGCCGCGCCAGCGCCCGCGCGGCGCCAAGCAGGCTGCCGTCACCGCCGACGACGATGACCATGTCGCAGACTTCGCCGAGCATCTTGCGTGACGAGGTTTGCAAGCCGTGGCCGGGCAGGACTTCAGCGATGGTGTCTTCGAGAATCACATGCAGGTGACGATCGAGCAGAAACCGTTTCAGTCGGCGGACGGTATCCAGCACCTGGGAACTGCCCAGGCGACCGATGATGCCGATATTACGAAATTGCTCCATGGGACCTCTGCGGACAATCGAAAACGCGAAAAGCACGATTATGGGCGAAAGCCTGCGATAGACAAAATCCTTTCAGCCTCAGGGGTGCGCGCGTGTTTAAGGCTATGCTCGCAAGATGATCCTATTTCCCGACTTGCTGCAGCTGCCCCACCAATTACGCCATCCGGAAGTGCGTGATCTGGCGTGGGTGATCCTCGCCCCGCCAATGCTCGCGGCCACACCATGGCCACAGCGCCACCCGCTGGCCGGCAGCGACTGGGTGGCTGATCCCGAGCGGCTGGAACGCTGGTTGCGTCAGCTCGACCGCGACAGTTATGGCTTGCTGCACTGGTTGTCGCAGGCACGCACGCGGCGGCTGGGCTTGTATTACGAGCGCTTGTGGCAATTTGCCGTTCAGCAGGCGCCGGGGATCGAGTTGATTGCCGCCAACCTGCCGATCCGGCGCGAGGGGCATACCCTCGGCGAACTGGACATGCTGCTGCGCGACCGCGACGGCGTGCATCACCTAGAACTGGCGATCAAGCTCTACCTCGGCCCGCAAAACGGCAACGGGCGCGATCCGGCGCAATGGCTGGGGCCGGGTTGTCATGATCGGCTGGATCGCAAACTGGCGCACCTGGCCGAGCATCAACTGCCGATTTCCGCGCGCCCGGAAAGCCGTGAAGTGCTGGCGGCACTGGACATCGAAGTGTTCAGCGCGCAGCTGTGGCTGGGCGGTTATCTGCTGTATCCGTGGCCTGGCCAGGCCGAGTCACCGGTTGGCGCACATCCACAGCATTTGCGCGGCAGTTGGTTGCATCAGAAGGACTGGCCGGCGTTCGTGGCGCAGCGACCGGCTGGACGCTGGCAACCTCTGCCCCGCCACGCCTGGCTGGCGCCGGCGCATTATCCGGCGGATCAGACCTGGACTGCGGAGCATTTGCGAATGTGGCTGGAGGATCTTGAGCCGCTGGCGCCGGCGCAACTGATGGTGCGCCTGATTGAAAATACGCGTGGGGAATGGGAAGAGGCGGAGCGCTTGTTTCTGGTCTCGGACCTTTGGCCGAACGTTCCCGGCCAGGCCTGAGTTTTTGGGGCGTTTGTACCGGCCCCATCGCGAGCAGGCTCACTTCTACGGGGGAACGCATTCCAATGTAGGAGTGAACCTGCTCGCGATGGGGCCCACTCGGTCTACAGGGAAAGCCGCACAGCCAAAGCCGCCAACGTCACCAACAACACCGGCACCGTCAACACAATCCCGACCCTGAAGTAATACCCCCAGCCAATGTGAATGCCCTTGCGCTCCAGCACATGCAGCCACAACAACGTCGCCAGGCTGCCAATCGGCGTAATCTTCGGCCCCAGGTCGCTGCCGATCACGTTGGCGTAGATCATCGCCTCCTTGATCACCCCGCTCGCCTGACTGGCATCGATCGACAGCAAACCGATCAGCACCGTCGGCAAGTTGTTCATGATCGACGACAACAACGCGGTCAGCACCCCGGTGCCCATTGCCGCGCCCCACACACCGTGACCTGCGAAAACATCCAGCCAACCGGCCAGATACCCGGTCAGCCCGGCATTGCGCAGCCCATAGACCACCAGGTACATGCCCAGCGAAAAAATCACGATCTGCCACGGCGCCTCTTTCATCACTTTGCGCGTGGAAATCTTGTGACCACGCGCGGCAATGCCCAGCAGCAGCGCGGCGCACACGGCAGAAATCGCGCTGATGGGAATGCCCAACGGCTCCAGCGCGAAACAGCCGATCAACAGAATCGCCAGAACCGCCCAGCCGGCATAGAACGTGGCCTTGTCGTGGATCGCGGTTTCAGGATGTTCGAGTTGCTCGGGGTCGTACGCTTTGGGAATGTCGCGACGGAAAAACCACAGCAACATGCCCAGCGTCGCCGCCACACTGACGAAGTTCACCGGCACCATCACCGCTGCGTAGCGGTTGAAGCCGATGTGAAAGAAGTCTGCGGAAACAATGTTGACCAGATTGGACACCACCAGCGGCAGGCTCGCGGTGTCGGCAATAAACCCGGCGCCCATGACGAACGCCAACGTCGCCGCAGGGGAAAAGCGCAGCGCCAGCAGCATCGAAATCACGATCGGCGTGAGGATCAGCGCCGCGCCGTCATTGGCGAACAACGCCGACACCAGCGCACCGAGCAGCACCATGAAGGCAAACAGCTTGCGCCCGCTGCCACGCCCCCAGCGCGCCACATGCAACGCGGCCCAGTTGAAAAACCCGGCCTCGTCGAGCAGCAGACTGATGATGATCAGCGCGACGAAGGTGCCGGTGGCATTCCAGATGATCTGCCACACCAGCGGGATATCGCTCAGGTGCACGACGCCGAAGATCAACGCCAGCACGGCGCCAAGCGTCGCGCTCCAGCCGACGCCGAGGCCTTTGGGTTGCCAGATGACAAGGGTAATGGTCAGCAGGAAAATCAGTGACGCAGCCAGCATCCGCAATAGCCTTGTTCAATAGAAAATTTTGAGAAACGGCAGGATACCTGTGGTGAGGGGATTTATCCCCGATGGGTTGCGAAGCAGCCCCCTGCGCCATTCAGTCAAACCGTGCTCGCAGGTTTTGCGACTGCTGCGCAGCCGATCGGGGATAAATCCCCTCACCACAAGGAATTCACCAATGTGCATGGATTATTTTTTGTGTTGCTCGACGAATTGTCCGTAAGCATTGATAAAGCTTTGCAGGAAAGGTTTCACCGTCTCGCTCAACTTGCCTGATTCATCGAACGCCGAGCCGGCGCCGCCCAGATAGGCCTCCGGCTGCTGCATGCATGGCACATTGAGGAACACGAACGACTGGCGCAGATGCTGATTTGCCCCGAATCCCCCAATGGCACCGGGCGATACACTGATCACCGCCCCCGGCTTGCCACTCCAGACTGCCTTGCCATAAGGCCGCGAGCCAACGTCGATCGCGTTCTTCAACGGCGCCGGCACCGAACGGTTGTACTCAGGCGTCACAAACAGCACCGCGTCGGATGAACCCACTTTTTGCCGGAAAGTACTGTAGGCTGCCGGCGGTGAATCGCCGTCGATGTCTTCGTTATACAGCGGCAGATCGCCAATCTCGACGATCTCCAGCTTGAGGTTGGCCGGTGCCAGCTCCGCCAGTGCCAGGGCGACCTTGCGATTGATCGACGCTTTGCGCAGGCTACCGACTACTACGGCGACGTTGTAGACATTGCTCATGGAAGACTCTCGACTGTCCGTGGGAAGGAGCCTGTAGTTATAGATGATTCAATGACGACTCCACCAGTCGACGAGGGAAATTCCCGCGTCCGGATTATTTTTTTCCTGTAGGAAAACTTACCGCGCTTGATGACGGTCTACCAAGCCGCAAATCAAGCGTTTTATCTCCAGAGGTTCTAAGCAGATGGCAGCAGTACTCGTCGGTCAGTTCCATGCAAGAGATGCGGAAGGCCGCGTTTATTCCGTGCATGAATTCCAGGAATCCACCCCGTCGGTCGACGGTCTCACTGGCTCGGAGCCGATTTACAAACTGGCCATTGGCGATCGCATCAAAAAGATCGATGACCAGACGTTCGAACTGGTTCAGTCGGGCATCACCCTGATTCGCGAACCTGAGCCAACCGTCGCTTCATAACTGGCCGTTATGAGCAGAAGTCATATGCGCAGACTTGGGGTAGGATTCAGCCACTGACCCCACCTGCTGAACATGGACTTCACGCATGCGTTTACGTCATATCGAAGTGATTCAGGCGCTCTTGCAGACTGGTCACCTGGGCACTGCCGCCGAATGGCTGCAGTTGCCAGTGACCGAGGTTGAAGAGCGCTTGCGCGAAGCCGAGAGTCAGCTGGGGTTCATGCTGTTCGCCAGCGTTCGCGGACGCCTGCAGTCAACGCCCGAAGCGCGGGCGTTGCAGGTCGAGATCGCCCACGTGTATGAGGCGCTGGAGCCCGTCCAGCGTCTGGCCAGCAGCCTCAAGCAATACCTCGCCCCGCCCCTGCGCATCATCGGCACCCCGCCGCTCACCCAACAACTGTTACCGCAAAGCCTGGCCGCCCTGCGCCGACGCCTGCCCGATGCACCGTGCAGCCTGCTGAGCGCGCCCACCCGCGACATCGTCCGCAGCCTGCTGCTGCGCGAGAGTGACCTGGGCCTGAGCCTGCACGATCCCGAGCATCCCGATATCGATTGCCAGCCGCTGGCCCAAGGCAAGCTGCAACTGCTCGCGCCCCACGGCTGGCTGCAACCGAAACAGAAATACATTTCCCTGCAGGATCTCGCCGGCCAGGCCATGGTCGGCCTCGAAGGCCAGGACCCGTTGAGCCCGGCGCTGGAAAACAAACTCCAGGCGCTGCGCCCGTCGCCGAGCATCCAGACCCGCGTGCAAACCCATCAAATGATGCGCAGCATGGTCGAGGCCGGCGAAGGCCTGGCCATCGTCGACCCGTTCACCGCACTGGGCGCGCGTGCCGCCGGACTCGACGTGTGCCCGCTGTCGCCGGCCGTGCCGATCAGCCTCTATGCCCTGACCTTCAAGCACGCCGCGCCGTCATCAGCGATTCAGACGTTGCTGGCGATCATCACGGAACAAGCCGAGGCGATGCTGTCGAGCTGAGCGAATTTTCCAACGGGTTATCAAACAGGCGATACCAGAACAACGCTACTTCGGCAGTGTTCGGGTCGATGCCGCGATAGCGCAACTGGTCGACCCCGCCAATCACATAACCGCAGCGCTCATATAACCGACAGGCCCCGAGGTTGTTGTTCTGGGTTTCGAGCATGATCCCCGGCAGCTTCTTCTTGCGACTCCAGAATTGCGCGACATCGAGCAATGCCTTGGCCACGCCGTGACGGCGGGCCGGCGCATGCACCGCCAGTTCGTCGATGTGGGCAAAGCCGTTCCAATTGGTACTGATCACCAGATGGCCGACCGGCTCGTCATCCAGATAGGCCATGAAAATGGCGCTGTCGGTGGCGTTGTGGAAGCTGCTGAATTCTTCGGGATCAATGCCGTAGCACTTGCGGTACGGCACGATCGACGTGACCCGCCATTGCTCGACCGGCATGCCGATCACCGCCTCACCGTAGGCGCCGACCTCGAAACTGAAGTCGCTGCCCCAGATATACGGCGCAAAACCTTCATCGGCGACCCGCACCGACAACCCTGGGTATTTCGGATTCATGACCGGTTGCATACTGGGAAAAGTCCTCATTCCTTGACGCAATCGACGGTGTAGTGCCGTCCATTGCCTTCGTCTTCGTGCTGCAATCCATGCACATCCGCGACAAAACCGGGGAAGCTGCTATCGAACGTGCGAGCAAATTTCAGGTAATCGATGATCGAGCGGGTCGCCTCGGTAAAGCGTTCGCCGGGCATGATCAAGGGGATGCCCGGCGGGTACGGTACCAGCATCACGGCGGCGATCCGCCCTTCCAGTTCATCGATCGGCACCGCTTCGACTTCGCCACGCACCAAGTGGTCGTAGGCGTGGGCCGGCTTCATGGCGATCTCGGGCAGCACGGTGTACATGCGCTTGAGGTGTTTGGCCGTGGCATTGCTGCGGTAGCAGGCGTGCAACTGATCACAGAGGTCGCGCAGGCCCATGCCGCGATAGCGCGCAGTGTCTTCTTGCGCCACGCACGGCAGGCAAGTGTCGAGGCGGACGTTGGCGTCGTAACTGCGCTTGAACTCCAGCAGTTCGGTGAGCAACGTGCTCCACTTGCCTTTGGTGATGCCCATGGAGAACAACACCAGAAACGAATACAGGCCGGTCTTTTCGACCACCAGTCCGCGCTCCCAGAGGAATTTGCTGACCACCGCCGCCGGAATGCCCTTCTCGCTCAGCGCGCCACCGGCATTCAGCCCCGGCATCACCAGCGTGACCTTGATCGGGTCGAGCAACACGTAGTCGTCGCTGACCTCGCCGAAACCGTGCCAGTCGGCCTCCGGCTTCAACAGCCAGTCTTGAGTCTGTACACGATCAATGCCTTCAACACCCGGCGGCTGCCAGATCGAAAACCACCAGTCATCGGCGGCAATGTGCTGGCGCAGATTGGCCAGCGCACGACGGAAGCTCAGCGCTTCGTCGAAGGTTTCCTGCAACAGCGAACGCCCGGCCGGTCCTTCCATCATCGCCGAGGCCACGTCCAGCGAGGCGATGATGCTGTACTGCGGCGACGTCGAAATGTGCATCATGAACGCTTCGTTGAAGCGGTCACGATCCAGCTGTCGCGCCCCGCCATCCTGCACGTGGATCATTGAGGCCTGGCTGAACGCCGCGAGCAGTTTGTGCGTGGAATGGGTGGTGAACACCAGCGGACTGTCTTCGCCGCGCGAGGTGGCCATGCCGTAGCGCCCGGCGAAAAACTCATGAAACGCCGCATAGGCGTACCAGGCCTCATCGAAATGCAGCACTTCGACGCTGTTGCCGAGGCTTTGCTTGATCAGCTCGGCGTTGTAGCAGAGGCCGTCGTAGGTCGAGTTGGTGACCACCGCGAGCTTGACCTTCGGCGCACGGCCCTTGGTCAGCGGACTCGCGTCGATCTTGGCCTGGATCGATTCACGGCTGAATTCGCTCAGCGGAATCGGGCCGATGATCCCCAGCTCATTGCGCTCCGGGCACAGGTACAACGGGATCGCGCCGGTCATGATGATCGCGTGCAGCACTGACTTGTGGCAGTTGCGATCGACCAGCACCAGATCGTCGCGCGCGACCATCGAGTGCCAGACGATCTTGTTGGCGGTCGAGGTGCCATTGATCACGAAAAAGGTGTGATCGGCGCCGAAATTACGCGCCGCACGCGCCTCAGCTTCGGCGAGTGGCCCGGTGTGATCGAGCAATGAACCGAGTTCCGGCACCGAGACCGACAAGTCCGAACGCAGGGTGTTCTCACCGAAGAACTGATGGAACGCCTGCCCCACCGGACTCTTGTGATAAGCCACGCCGCCGCCATGGCCCGGTGTATGCCAGGAATAATTGGAGTCGGCGGTGTGCTGCACCAGCGCTTTGAAAAACGGCGGCAGCAAGCCATCCAGGTACTTGCGCGCCGCTCGCGCGACCTGCCGGGCGAGGAATGGCACGGTGTCTTCGAACAGGTAGAGAATGCCGCGCAATTGATTGAGTTCGGCCATGGCATCGGCCGGGGCGTTTTCCAGGGTGACCTGCTCGCCCAAGGCAAAGATCGGCAGATCCGGGGCACGCACCCGCGCCAGGCCGATCAGTTCGGCCATGTTCTGCAAGAGATGGGAGTTGGTGCTGGCGTCCTCGGCGGCAATCAGCATGCACGCGAGGCCATGATGGGTCGACGCGACCAACCGCCCTTCGGCGTAGTCGGTGGCCGAGACGATACTGAAACCTTCCTGCTCCAACTCCCGGGCGATGCCACGGATACGGTCACCGGCGACCGTGTCGGTCTTGATGTCGCGGTGGACGATCAGCACCGGAAACTTCAAATCTTTGTACATGGGGCTCAGTGTCCTGAGGCGGCAGGTTTGCGGCTGCCAATGCACTCAGGGTAGAGGGTTGCAGCGAATGTGGCGAGGGTGGCCAGTTGTCAGTATTTCCAGAAACAAAAAGATCGCAGCCTTCGGCAGCTCCTACATTGGAATGCAATCCCCTGTAGGAGCTGCCGCAGGCTGCGATCTTTTGATCTTCAGGCTTGGGCGTCGGCTTCGGCGATCTGCGTCCATAACGCTGGGCCACCGGCAGACTTGGCAATAATCTCCAACCGCACCAGATGCGCCGCCAATTCATCTTCAGTCGCGCGAATGATCCGCGCCGGCTGACGATCCGCCGGCAGGCGGCGAATCTCGGTCGCCGAGTTGTCCGCACCCTCGCCCGAGCCATTACCGTCCGAGGCGTTGCCGGCCAGCGACAGGCTGGTCTGGCCACCGGTCATGGTCAGGTAAACGTCGGCGAGAATTTCCGAGTCGAGCAAGGCGCCGTGCAGTTCACGGCCGGAGTTGTCGACGCCATAACGTTTGCACAACGCATCGAGGCTGTTGCGCTGCCCCGGGTGACGTTCCCGGGCCATCATCAGGGTGTCGAGGATCGAGCAGTGCTGGGTGATGTCAGCACGATCCTTCTGGCCCATCAGCGCGAATTCGTTGTTGATGAAGCCAACGTCGAACGCCGCGTTATGGATGATCAGCTGCGCGCCTTTGATGAACTCGAAGAACTCGTCGGCGACTTCGTTGAAGCGCGGCTTGCCGACCAGGAACTCGTTGGTGATGCCGTGGACGCCGATGGCGCCTTCATCACTTTCACGATCCGGTTGCAGGTAAACGTGAAAGTGCCGGCCCGTCAGGCGCCGACCGATCAGTTCGACACAGCCGATTTCAATGATCCGGTGACCATCGGTCACCGGCATGCCGGTGGTTTCGGTATCGAGTACAACGGATCTGGTGGCCATCAGTGCTCAGCTCTCAACGGGGTCAATCGTGCAAAAACGCGGATGTTAACACGCGTATTTCTGAGTTAGCGCGTCTTCATTCATCGCGAGCAGGCTCACTCCTACAGGGAAATGCATTCCAATTGTAGGAGTGAGCCTGCTCGCGATTGGGTGCACCACGGTGCAACGGAGGGAATCAGGTCTGTTTGTAACCGCGCACTTCGTCAACGCCACGGTTGGCCAGTTGGTCCGCCCGTTCGTTGCCGTGATGGCCGATGTGGCCGCGCACCCATTTCCAGGTGACCTTGTGGCGGTTGACCTGCTCATCCAGCTCTTTCCACAGGTCAGCGTTTTTCACTGGCTCCTTCGCTGCGGTTTTCCAGCCGCGCTTCTTCCAGTTGGCCATCCACTCGTTGATGCCCTTCATCACGTATTGCGAGTCGGTCACCAGCAGCACTTCACACGGACGCTTGAGCGCTTCAAGGCCGCGAATCGCGCCGAGCAGTTCCATGCGGTTATTGGTGGTGTTGGCTTCGCCGCCCCACAGTTCCTTTTCGACACCCTTGCACACCAGCAAGGCGCCCCAGCCACCCGGGCCGGGGTTGCCCTTGCAGGCGCCGTCGGTGAACAGTTCTACGCTATCGACGCTTTCGCTCATGCCACTCTATCCAGAAAAAATGCGTGTCTTGCCGATCACGGATCGACAATGACCTGGACCGGGACAAACCCGGTCACAAATAAAAGAAGGTTTACGGTTCGATGCGGCGGCGATTGACCTTGGCCATCGGCAGCGGAATCAGCTTGCCCATCGGCTCGCGACGTTCCTGACGCAACGGCCGCAGCCCTACGACGATCTTGCGCGCGACCAATAAATAGAAGCCGCCGCCCGACAGTTGCCAGTCACCGGCCTTGCGTTCCCAGCCGGCCAGGCGGGCCTGCCACTTGGGTGACGCGAGCGGCGGACGATAGCACCCGAAGCGGCGTTTCTCCAGCGCAAAGCCCAGCAGGTTGAGCCAGTCGGCGACCCGCGACGGCGAGATGCAGCGCGCCTTTCGCAGGGCGTCGTGGGCGAAAACATGCCGCAGCCCCCAAGTGCTCCAGGGGTTGATGCCGATGATCAGCAAATGCCCGCCGGGGCGCACGCTGCTCGCTGCCTCACGCAGCAAACCGTGGGGCGACAGGCAGAAATCCAGACCGTGCTGCATCACCACCACATCGGCCGCGTGCTCGCTCAATGGCCAGGCTTGCTCTTCGCAGACGATCTCGACGCCGGGCAACGGCGCACCGAGGCGCACATTGCGCTGCACCTGCGGGGCCGACGGCGGGGTTTCGGCGGACGGGCCGTAATGCACCAGGTAACCGCCGAAGAACCGACCGAGCTCGTCTTCGAGCATGCGCCGCTCTTCATCGAGCAGAAATTGCCCGAGCGGGCCGGACAGCCATTCACGGGCTGCACCGATCAGGGCCAGCCAGTCAGGATCAGCCTGTGCGAACGCTTTATCACTCATCGCATTCTCCAAAGCGCCAGGAACTACTAAGATGCGCCAATGTTTTCCGCTTGGCGAATTCCGACGATGATACAGATCAGTGCCCTGCCCGCGTTCACCGACAACTACATCTGGTTGTTACAGGATCACCGCACCCAGCGCTGCGCGGTGGTCGATCCCGGCGATGCCGCGCCTGTGCTGGCGTGGCTCGACGCCCATCCGGGCTGGGTGTTGAGCGATATCCTGATCACCCACCATCACCATGATCACGTCGGCGGCGTCGAACGCCTGAAAGCGGCGAGCGGCGCCAAAGTCTACGGACCTGCCAGCGAAAGCATCCCGGCGCGCGACGTGGCGTTGAAGGATAACGACAGCGTCAGCGTGCTCGGCTGGGACTTCGCGGTCTATGCGGTGCCCGGTCACACCTTGGGACACATTGCCTATTACCACCACGGCCTGCTGTTTTGCGGCGATACGCTGTTCGCCGCCGGTTGCGGCCGACTGTTCGAAGGCACGCCTGAGCAGATGCATCACTCGCTCGGCCGTCTTGCTGCGCTACCCGAAGATACGCTGGTCTACTGCACTCACGAATACACCCTGAGCAATCTGAAGTTTGCCGCCGCCGTCGAGCCGGGCAACCCGGACATTGCCGCCCGTCTGGAAAAAGTCAGCCAGCAACGGCAAAACGGCGTCATGACCCTGCCCTCTACTTTGGCTTTGGAATTGCTCACCAACCCGTTTTTGCGTACCTCTGAAACATTAGTTAAACAAAAAGTGGACGAACGGGAAGGCGCTCAAAACCGGGCGCCGAGCGAGGTTTTTGCGGCGCTGCGGGCATGGAAAGATAAGTTCTAAGTGGCTCATGGCTTGGTACAAAAATTCTGAATGGTTGACCGCAGGGGGTGCGCTTTCTAGAATCGCCCGACATTTTTGCCCGGAACTTACTTCCAGCCAATGTCGTCATCCATACGTAAGTCCGTCAATTCAGACGCATTGACCCGCCTGGCGCAAGCCATCGCGGTGGCTGTGTCCGCCACGCTGGCGGGCTGTTCCAGCCATGCTCCGCAGACTGAAGCGACCCATACGCCCAACATTGCTGCGCGAGCCAAGCAGAAGCCGATCTGGCTGACCGAGAAGCCCAGCCCACAGGTTCCCCAGGACATCTGGGAACGCATGCGCCAGGGTTTCCAGCTGCAGGAAGGCTTGGGCGTGAACCCGCGCATCGAGCAACAGCGCTTGTGGTTCGCCAGTAATCCCTCTTTCCTCGAGAACGCCGGCGAACGCGGCAGCCTCTATATTCATTACATCGTTGAACGCCTCGAAGAACGCAACATGCCGCTGGAACTGGCTCTGCTGCCAGTGATTGAAAGCGCCTACAATCCGATGGCCTATTCGCGGGCCGATGCATCGGGGCTGTGGCAGTTCATTCCGTCCACCGGGCGTTACTTCAACCTGCGCCAGACCCGCTTCTACGACGGCCGCCGCGACATTACCGCGTCGACCACTGCGGCCATGGACTACCTGACCCGTCTGCACGACATGTTCAACGGTGACTGGCTGCTGGCCCTGGCGGCATACAACGCCGGCGAAGGCACGGTCAGCCGCGCCATTGAGCGTAACGAGAAGCTCGGCCTGCCGACAGACTACTGGAACCTGCCACTGCCGGCGGAAACCCAGGCGTACGTGCCGAAGCTGCTGGCGCTGTCGCAAGTGGTGCTGGCGCCGGAAGCCTATGGGGTCAACCTCAACCCGATCGCCAACGAACCGTACTTCCAGGTCGTCGAAATCAACCAGCGCATGGACCTGTCCAAAGTCGCCGCGGTTGCCAACATCGACGAAGACGAACTGTTCCAGCTCAACCCGGCGTTCAAGCAGCGCACCACCATCGACGGACCTCAGCATTTGCTGGTGCCAACATCGAAAGCGCAATTGTTGACCGCCAGCCTGCAGACCATGCGTCCTGACGAGCTGATCAGCAAACGTTCGCTGAAACCAGTGTTCGAAGGTGCCGATCCGACGGAAGTGGCCAAGCTCAAGCGCGCCTATCGCGTCAAGCGTGGCGACAACCTCGGCTCCATCGCCAAGGCCAACAAGGTCGAAGTGAAGGATCTGCAGCGCTGGAACAAGCTCAGCGGCAAGAACCTCAAGGTCGGCCAGACCCTGGTCATGCAGGACACCACCAAGCGCAGCCCGGCACGCAAGTCCGGCCGGGTCAACACGGTGGTTGCCGCCAACAGCAAGACCAAAGGCAAGGACGACAGCGCGCAGCAGACCCAGTACAAGGTCAAGCGCGGCGACACGCTGTACGTGGTGGCCAAGCGTTTCAACGTTGAGATGCAACATCTCAAACGCTGGAATCCGGGTGCGGGCAAGGCACTCAAGCCTGGGCAGATGCTCACGGTTTACCAGCCGCACTGACAGAAGAGCCCCTGACAATCAGGGGCTTTTTTATTGCCGATTGCTTCGTGCCAGCCGGAACCCTGTGGCGAGGGGATTTATCCCCGATGGGCTGCGCAGCAGTCCGCTTCTTCAAGAGCAAAGAAGGGCCGCTCCGCACCCCATCGGGGATAAATCCCCTCACCACAGAATCAAATCGGCTCAACATCGCGTAGCGATTAACCCCGCATTAACCCGTGATCTTTTTCCTGTCCAGACAAGCTGTTACTGTACGGCCCACAAAGCCCAAGCCGCCTGGATCAGATCTGACTTGAAGCGTCCCCTCCTCCTGCTCCTGATCAGCCTGGCCTTGAGCTCAACCGCAAGCGCGACGATTACCGAAAGCCACGGTTATGCGCAGTTCGGCACGCTCAAGTACCCGGCCAGATTTACCCACTTCGACTGGGTCAACCCGCAAGCGCCCAAGGGCGGTACGTTGCGGGTGATGGCGTTTGGCACCTTCGATACGGTCAACCCGTACACGTTCAAAGGCACCAGCCCGGTGACCACGCCGAATTTCCTCCAGTACGGCATCAACGAGCTGAACGAGCCGCTGATGGTCGGCACCGGCCAGTATTCACCCTCCGGTGACGAACCCGCGTCCAGCTACGGCTTGATCGCGCAATCGGTGGAGTACAGCGAAGATCGCAGCTGGGTGGTGTTCAATCTGCGCCCCGAGGCGCATTTTCACGACGGCACGCCGATCACTGCTTATGACGTGGCGTTCTCTTATCGAACGCTGCTCAAGGACGGTCATCCGCTGTACCGCACCGCCCTGCAGGAAGTGTTGCGCGTGGACATCCTCAACAAACAGCGCATTCGATTCGTGCTGAAGCGTTCGGGCAACCCGCTGCTGATCCTGCGTCTCGGTGAATTGCCAGTACTGCCGCAGCATTACTGGAAAGGTCGGGACTTCAAGGCCACCACGTTCGAACCGCCACTGGGCAGCGGCCCGTATCGCATCACCTCGGTGACGCCGGGGCGGCAGTTGATTTTCGAGCGGGTCAAGGATTACTGGGGCAAGGACTTGCCGGTCAATCGCGGCAAGTACAACTTCGATCGCATGGAAGTCGAGTTCTACCGTGACAGCGATGTCGCCTTCGAAGCGTTCAAGGCCGGCGAGTTCGACATCTACATCGAGCACCAGGCGAAGAACTGGGCCAACGGCTACAACTTCCCGGCGATTCGCCGTGGCGACGTGATCAAGGCGCAGATCCCGCATCAGATCCCGACCCAGAGTCAGGGCCTGTTCATGAACACCCGCCGCGCGACATTCTCGGACGTGAAAACCCGCGAAGCGCTCGGCCTGATGTTCGACTTCGAGTGGACCAATCGCGCCCTGTTCAGCGACGCCTACAAACGCACCACCAGTTACTACCCGAACAGCGAATTCAGCGCCAGCGGCCTGCCGGTCGGCCATGAATGGCTGATGCTCAAGCCGTACAAGGAGCAACTGCCGGCCAAGCTGTTCACCGAGCCGTTCACCCTGCCGAAAACCGACGGTCGCGGCATTCCCCGGGAAACCATGCGCAAGGCATTGGCATTGCTCGCCGAGGCCGGCTGGAAGCTCAACGGTCAGCGCCTGCAAAACGCTGACGGCCAACCGTTGCGGTTCGAGCTGCTGCTGGTCAATCCGAACCTGGAACGCCTCTACCAGCCCTACATCGAGAACCTCAACAGCATCGGCATCGACGCGCGCCTGCGCACCGTGGATCGGGCGCAGTACAAACAACGCCTCGATCAATTTGATTTCGACATGATCTCGATGACGCTCAACCAGACCCTCAGCCCGGGCCTTGAGCAGTGGCAGTACTTTCACTCCAGCCAGGTCGGGGTCAAGGGCAGCAAGAATTACGCGGGCATCGCCAACCCGGTGGTCGATCACCTGCTCGAACAGTTGCTTGCCGCGCGCACTCGCGACGAGCAGGTCGCCGCCGGCAAGGCGCTCGACCGCGTGCTGCTCTGGCAGCATTACAGCATTCCCAACTGGTACCTCAATTATCACCGTCTGGCCTACCGCAACCGGTTGGCCTTCGTCACCACGCCGCCCTACACCCTGGGCCTGAGCGCATGGTGGCTTAAGTCTTCGGAGAAAGATCGATGAAACCCATCCGCGCCCTGCTCGTGCAGGCCAGCGGCTTGCTGTTCGCCGGGCTGGCCTTTGCCGCCCCGCAACACGCCGTGACCCTGTACAACGAGCCGCCGAAATACCCGGCCGATTTCAAGCATTTCGATTACGTGAACCCCGATGCGCCCAAGGGTGGCGTCTTCCGTCAGGCCGGTTTTGGTGGCTTCGACAGCCTCAACCCGTTTATCAGCAAAGGCGTGCCCGCCGATGACATCGGGCAGATCTACGACACGCTGACCAAGCACAGCCTCGACGAGCCCTTTACCGAATACGGCTTGATCGCCGGCAAAATCGAAAAAGCCCCGGACAACAGCTGGGTGCGCTTCTATCTGCGCCCCGAAGCGCGTTTCCACGACGGCCATCCGGTGCGCGCTGACGATGTGGTGTTCAGCTTCAACACGCTGACCAAGGAAGGCTCGCCGATGTTTCGCGGCTACTACAACGACGTCGCCGAAGTCATCGCCGAAGACCCGCTCAAAGTGCTGTTCAAGTTCAAGCACAGCAACAACCGCGAACTGCCGCTGATCCTCGGCCAACTGCCGGTGTTGCCAAAACATTGGTGGGCCGATCGTGATTTCACCAAGGGCAATCTGGAAATTCCGCTCGGCAGCGGCCCGTACAAGGTCGCCGAAGTGAAGGCTGGTCGCTCGATACGTTACGAGCGGGTCAAGGATTACTGGGGCAAAGACCTGCCGGTCAATCGCGGTTTCTACAACTTCGACACGATGACCAGCGATTACTACCGCGACAACACCGTTGCCGTCGAAGCGTTGAAGGCCGGGCAGTTCGATTACTGGCTGGAGATGACCGCGAAAAACTGGGCCAACGCTTACAACATCCCGGCGGTCACCGAGGGGCGCCTGATCAAGGAACAGATCGCCAACAGCAACCCGACCGGCATGCAGGGTTTCGTCTTCAACCTGCGTCGCCCGCTGTTCCAGGACGTGCGCGTGCGTCAGGCGCTCGGCCTGCTGTTCGATTTCGAATGGACCAACAAGCAACTGTTCAACGGTGCCTACTTCCGCACCCGCAGCTATTTCGAGAACTCGGAAATGGCCGCCACCGGCCTGCCCGACGCCGATCAACGGGCGATCCTCGAGCCGTTCCGCAGCAAGCTGCCGGCGCAGGTATTCAGCGAAGCGTTCGACAACCCGAAGACCGACGCCAGCGGCATGATCCGCACCCAGCAACGCGAGGCCTATCAGCTGCTGCAAGAGGCCGGCTGGAAGATCGTCGACGACAAAATGGTCGATGCCACCGGCAAACCGGTGGTCATCGAGTTTCTTCTGGCGCAGACCGAGTTCGAACGCGTCTTGCTGCCGTTCAAGCGCAACCTCAGCGACCTCGGTATCGATCTGGTGATCCGTCGTGTCGACGTTTCGCAGTACATCAACCGCGTGCGTTCGCGGGACTTCGACATGATGGTCGGCAGCTTCCCGCAGTCCAACTCGCCGGGCAACGAGCAGCGCGAATACTGGATGAGCGCCGCTGCCGACAAGGCCAGCAGCCGCAACACCATGGGCCTGAAGGATCCGATCGTCGATCAACTGGTCGAGAACCTGATCAATGCCGACTCGCGCAAAAGCCTGGTGGCCCACGCCCGTGCGCTGGATCGTGTGCTGCAATGGGGCTACTACGTAGTTCCCAACTGGCACATCAAGACCTGGCGCGTGGCTTACTGGAATCACATCGGTCACCCGAAGGTCTCACCCAAATACGACATCGGCATCAACACCTGGTGGGTCAAGCCTGACGCGAAACCGGCGATAGAAGTCGAAACCAAACTGCAAGCCGACCCTGTGGGCACGGAGTAATCAGATGCTGGCGTATATTTTTCGGCGACTGCTGCTGATCATCCCGACGCTGTTCGGCATCTTGCTGATCAACTTCGTGATCATTCAGGCCGCGCCCGGTGGCCCGGTGGAACAGATGATCGCCAAGCTCGAAGGCTTCGAGGGCGCCACCAGCCGCATTGCCGGCGGCGGTGCCGAGGTGTCGGTGGCGGGTTCGTCCTATCGCGGCGCGCAGGGTCTGGACCCGGCGCTGATCAAGGAAATCGAGCACATGTACGGGTTCGACAAATCGGCCCCGGAACGTCTGTGGATCATGGTCAAGAACTACGCGAAGCTGGATTTCGGCGACAGCTTTTTCCGCGACGCCAAGGTCATCGACCTGATCAAGGAAAAGATGCCGGTGTCGATCTCGCTGGGGCTGTGGAGCACGTTGATCATGTACCTGGTGTCGATTCCGCTGGGGATCGCCAAGGCCACGCGGCACGGCAGTCACTTCGATGTGTGGACCAGTTCGGCGATCATCGTCGGTTATGCGATCCCGGCGTTCCTGTTTGCGATCCTGCTGATTGTGGTGTTTGCCGGCGGCAGTTATCTCGACTGGTTTCCGTTACGCGGGCTGACCTCGAACAACTTCGATGAACTGAGTTTCGGCGGCAAGATCCTCGATTACTTCTGGCACCTCGCGTTGCCAGTGACGGCGCTGGTGATCGGCAACTTCGCGACCATGACCCTGCTGACCAAGAACAGCTTTCTCGATGAGATCAACAAACAGTACGTGGTCACCGCCAAAGCCAAAGGCCTGACCCGTCATCGCGTGCTCTACGGCCACGTGTTTCGCAATGCGATGTTGCTGGTGATTGCCGGATTCCCGTCGGCGTTTATCGGTATCTTCTTCACCGGCTCGCTGCTGGTGGAAGTGATTTTCTCTCTGGACGGTCTCGGCCTGATGAGTTTCGAAGCGGCGATCAACCGCGATTACCCGGTGGTGTTCGGCACCCTGTTCATCTTCACCCTGCTCGGGCTGGTGGTGAAACTGATCGGCGACCTCACTTACACCCTGGTCGATCCGCGTATCGACTTCGAAAGCCGGGAGCATTGAGATGAACCTGTCCCCTCTCAACCGCCGCCGCTTCGAACTGTTCAAGGCCAACAAGCGTGGCTGGTGGTCGCTGTGGCTGTTTCTGGTGCTGTTCGGCCTGAGCCTTGGCGCCGAGCTGATCGCCAACGACAAGCCGCTGGTGGTGCATTACGACAACAATTGGTATTTCCCGGCGATCAAGCGCTACCCGGAAACCACCTTCGGCGGTGAATTCCCGCTGGAAGCCAACTACAAGAGCCCGTACATCCGCGAACTGCTCAAGGCCAAGGATGCGTGGGTGTTGTGGGCGCCGATTCCGTATAACTACCAAAGCATCAACTACGACCTGAAAGTCCCGGCCCCGGCGCCACCGTCGGCGGACAACCTGCTCGGCACTGACGATCAGGGCCGCGACGTGCTGGCGCGGGTGATTTACGGCTTCCGCATTTCCGTGCTGTTCGCGCTGACCTTGACCGTGTTGAGTTCGATCATTGGCGTGATTGCCGGCGCGTTGCAGGGTTTCTATGGCGGCTGGGTCGATCTGGCCGGGCAGCGTTTCCTGGAGATCTGGTCGGGGTTGCCGGTGCTGTACCTGCTGATCATTCTCGCCAGTTTCGTCCAGCCGAATTTCTGGTGGCTGCTGGGGATCATGCTGCTGTTCTCGTGGATGAGCCTGGTCGACGTGGTGCGCGCCGAGTTCCTCCGGGGTCGCAACCTTGAATACGTGCGCGCGGCGCGGGCGCTGGGCATGCAGAACGGCGCGATCATGTTCCGCCACATCCTGCCCAACGCGATGGTCTCGACCATGACCTTCATGCCGTTCATCCTCACCGGCGCCATCGGCACCCTGACCGCGCTGGACTTCCTCGGTTTCGGTTTGCCGGCCGGCAGTCCGTCGCTGGGTGAATTGGTCGCCCAGGGCAAATCGAACCTGCAAGCGCCGTGGCTGGGCATGAGTGCCTTCGCCGTGCTGGCGTTAATGTTGAGTTTGCTGGTGTTTATCGGCGAGTCCGCTCGCGATGCCTTCGACCCGAGGAAGTGAAATGAATCAGGACAATCTGATCGAAGTGCGCGACCTCGCCGTCGAATTCGGTTTCGGCGAGCGCGTACACCGGGTCGTTGAAGGCGTGAGTTTCGACATCAAGCGTGGCGAAACCCTCGCGTTGGTTGGCGAATCCGGCTCGGGCAAATCGGTTACTGCGCACTCGATCCTGCGCCTGCTGCCCTACCCGATGGCCCGTCATCCGGCCGGCAGCATCAATTACGCCGGGCAAAATCTGCTAGGGATGAGCGAAAAGACCATCCGGCATATTCGCGGCAATCGCATCGCAATGATTTTTCAGGAGCCGATGACCTCGCTGAATCCGCTGCACTCGATCGAGAAGCAGATCAACGAAGTGCTCGGCATCCACAAGGGCCTGACCGGTAAAGTCGCGACCAAGCGCACTTTGGAGCTGCTGGAGATGGTCGGCATCCCCGAGCCGCACAAGCGCCTCAAGGCCCTCCCCCACGAATTGTCCGGCGGCCAGCGCCAGCGCGTGATGATCGCCATGGCGCTGGCCAACGAGCCGGAACTGCTGATTGCCGACGAACCGACCACGGCGCTGGACGTGACCGTTCAGCTGAAAATCCTCGATTTGCTCAAGCAATTGCAGGCCAGATTGGGCATGTCGCTGCTACTGATCAGTCACGATTTGAACCTCGTGCGAAGAATTGCGCATCGTGTATGTGTCATGCAGCGCGGTTGCATCGTCGAACAGGCATCGTGCGCAGAGCTGTTCCGTTCGCCGCAGCATCCGTACACTCGGGAATTGCTCGGCGCGGAGCCCAGCGGAGGCCCGGCGAGCAATAAAATCGGCGCGCCGCTGCTTGAAGTCGAGGACCTGAAAGTCTGGTTCCCGATCAAGAAAGGCCTACTCAAGCGCACGGTGGATCACGTCAAGGCAGTGGACGGCATCAATTTCAGCCTGCCTCAGGGTCAGACTCTGGGGATTGTCGGCGAAAGCGGTTCCGGCAAATCCACGCTGGGTCTGGCGATTTTGCGGCTGATCGGCAGCAAAGGCGCGATCCGTTTTGAAGGCAAGCAGCTAGACTGCCTGACGCAGAACGAGGTTCGCCCGTTGCGTCGGGAGATGCAGGTGGTGTTTCAGGACCCGTTTGGTAGCCTGAGCCCGCGCATGTGTGTCAGTGACATCGTTGGCGAAGGCCTGCGGATTCACAAGATGGGCACCGCCGAGGAGCAACAGGCGGCGATTATTGCGGCATTGAAGGAGGTAGGTCTGGATCCGGAAACCCGGCACCGCTACCCCCACGAATTTTCCGGTGGGCAACGGCAGCGAATCGCCATTGCCCGGGCCTTGGTGCTGAAACCGGCGCTGATCCTGCTGGACGAGCCGACTTCGGCGCTCGACCGGACGGTGCAGCGGCAAGTGGTGGAGCTGTTGCGTTCACTGCAAGCCAAGTACAACCTGACGTATTTGTTTATCAGCCATGACCTAGCTGTCGTCAAAGCGCTGAGCCACCAGTTGATGGTGGTCAAGCATGGCCAAGTGGTCGAACAGGGAGACGCGCAAAGTATTTTTGCCGCCCCCCAACATCCGTATACACAGCAGTTGCTGGAAGCCGCTTTTTTGGCACCAGCCACTGCGCAATAACCTGAAAGAGGAGCAACACATGGGTTTTCTCGCCGGTAAGCGCGTACTGATCGTCGGTGTCGCCAGCAAGCTGTCCATCGCATCCGGCATCGCTGCCGCCATGCATCGCGAGGGCGCTGAGCTTGCCTTCACTTATCAGAACGACAAACTGAAAGGTCGTGTTGAAGAATTCGCCCAAGGCTGGGGTTCGAGCCCTGAGCTGTGCTTCCCGTGCGACGTGGCCAGCGATGAAGAAATCGCCAAGGTCTTCGAAGCACTGAGCAAGAAGTGGGACGGTCTGGACTGCATCGTTCACTCCGTTGGTTTCGCCCCGGGCGACCAACTGGACGGCGACTTCACCGAAGCCACCACCCGTGACGGTTTCCGCATCGCGCACGACATCAGCGCCTACAGCTTCGTGGCCCTGGCCAAAGCCGGCCGCGAAATGATGAAAGGCCGCAATGGCAGCCTGCTGACCCTGTCGTACCTGGGCGCCGAGCGCACCATGCCGAACTACAACGTAATGGGCATGGCCAAGGCTTCGCTGGAAGCTGGCGTACGTTACCTGGCCGGCTCCCTGGGCCCGGACGGCACCCGCGTCAACTGCGTATCGGCTGGCCCGATCCGTACCCTGGCAGCCTCGGGCATCAAGAACTTCCGCAAGATGCTGGCCGCCAACGAAGCGCAAACCCCGCTGCGTCGCAACGTCACCATCGACGAAGTCGGCAACGCCGGCGCTTTCCTGTGCTCCGACCTGGCGTCGGGCATCAGCGGCGAAATCATGTACGTCGACGGCGGTTTCAACACCACCGCCATGGGCAACATCGAAGAGTAATCTTCGCTTAGCCGATAAAAAAACCCGCCTCTTCAGGCGGGTTTTTTATGCCTGCTATTTCTTGAACAACCCAAATCCCTTGTAGGAGTGAGCCTGCTCGCGATAGCGGTGGGTCAGCCAATGAAGAGGTTGAATGTGCGGACGCAATCGCGAGCAGGCTCACTCCTACAGGGGATCTGCGGTGCATTCACTAACAACGCTTCAGGGCCTGCTTGTGCGCATACATCGCGCCATCCGCGTCGGCGAGCAGGCGATCCACGGTTTCGTGGCGTTTGCCGTCGTATTCAATCTGCCCAACACTGAAGCGAATCGCATAACCCCGGTGCAACGTCGCATTACGCTCTTCAAGGATCTCCTTGAGCCGCGCCATGATCGCGTTGGTTTCGATATGGCTCGACCCCGTCAGCAGCGCGACAAATTCATCGCCGCCCAAGCGCCCGACCACATCGCTCTCGCGAAAGGCTATGCGCAACACATCAGCAAAGGTCTTCAGCGCACTGTCGCCCTCGGCATGCCCATACAGATCATTGATCTGCTTGAAATCATTCAGGTCAAAAAACAGCAACGTCGCCGGCCGCTCCAGCCGGGCGCAGGCGTCCAGCGCATGCTGCGCCAGTTGCTTGAAGCCGCGACGATTGGACAGCAACGTCAACTCGTCCATGCTCGCCATCTGCACGGCGGTCAGCTCTTGCTCGGCCATTTCCGCGAGATCACGCAACAGCGCGCGTTCCTCATCGTCGAGTTCACGGGGCTTGGTGTCGATCAGGCACAAGGTGCCCATTTTATTGCCATTGGGCACGGTCAGCGGATAGCCGGCGTAAAAGCGAATATTCGGTTCGCCCGTGACCAGCGGATTGTCGTGGAAACGCACGTCCTCGCGGGCATCGGGCACCAGCAACAAATCGTTTTGCAGAATCGCGTGGCCGCAGAACGACACATCCCTCGACGTTTCAGTGGCGTCCAGGCCCACGCAGGACTTGAACCACTGCCGATCCTTGTCGACCAGCGTCACCAGCGCGATCGGCACATTGAACAGGCGTTTGGCCAAGCGCGTCAGCCGATCAAAACGCTCCTCGGGCGCCGAATCAAGCAGATCGAGCCCGTGCAACACCTGAATCCGCGCAGCTTCATTGGCAGGTTTTCCTGGAACCAGCATTCGTACACTCCATTGTCATCAATGCACTTGAGCGTAGCGCAAATCAGCGAGGCTTCACCCCGTCAGATCCCCGCCACCGGACACGGCCCGCCGGCATCGGCCCAGAGTTTGAATTGCGCGACGAAAATATCGTGCGGCACCGGCACCGGCGCGCGCCCTGCCCCGGGATTCCAGCCCCAGAGCACCAATTTATCCTCACTGACGTGTTTGATCAGCGCGGCGAAGTCGCGATCGCCATTGCTCGAACGGTCCTTGATCATCGCGCAAAGCTTGTCTGGCGGCAGGCCAATCCAGGCCATTTTGTGCGACGCCGGCGGCAGGCTCCAATGCGGCGCCCCCGGTGGCGCATGCGGGCCGTAACTGGCCGGCGGATTGTTTTCCGCGTGACAGGTTGCGCACGGCAGACCGGCCGCGCCCTTGCCATCCATGCCGCGTACCACGTTCATCGCATGTGGCTTACCGGCGTCGAACTGCAGCGGTGAATCACCGGGAATGTGGCAGTTCTGGCAGCGCGGGCTCTGGAAGACTTTCTGCACCGTGCCGAAGGCTCTCAAGGCCTCCTGATCCTCCGCGAACAAGTCTGACGCATAACCGCCGAGCCCCAGCAGAGTCACCGTCCCCAACAACAGATGTCGTTTCATCTCACACCCCCGACAGTTGCAGTGGCAGTTCACGCAAGCGTTGCCCGGTCAGGGCGAACACCGCGTTGGCCACCGCCGGTGCGGTCGGCGGCACACCGGCCTCGCCGATGCCGCCGGGTTTGTCGCTGCTGGGCACGATGTGTACTTCGACCACCGGCATCTCGTTGAGCCGCAGCACCTGATAATCGTGATAGTTGGACTGCAACACCGCACCGTCCTTGAGCGTCAGTTTGCTGTGCAGCGCCATGCCCAGGCCAAAGGTGATGCACGATTCCATCTGCGCGGCGATGCTCTGCGGGTTCACCGCAATCCCGCAGTCCACCGCACAAACCACGCGGTGCACACGGATCGCCAGATTGTCCTGCGACACTTCGGCGACCTGCGCCACGTAACTGCCAAATGATTCGTGTACGGCGACGCCGAGGGCATGACCGTCCGGTAACGGTGCTTTCCAGTTGGCTTTCTCCACCGCTAGATTCAGAACGCCTAAATGCCGTGGATGATCCTTGAGCAAGGTGCGTCGGTACTCGACCGGATCCTGACCGGCCGCCGTGGCCATTTCATCGATCAGCGATTCCATGACGAAACCGGTATGGCTATGGCCCACCGAGCGCAGCCACAACACATTGATGCCGGTCTGCGGCGAATGCAGATCGACCTGATGATTGGCCAGGCCTTTGACGTAAGGGCTATCGGCAACGCCTTCGACCGAAGTCGGGTCGATGCCGTTCTTGACCATCGTCGCCTCCATCAGCGTGCCGGTCATGATCGACTGCCCGACCAGCACGTGTTGCCAGCTCGACGGCAACCCATCAGCGCCCAAGCCGATTTTCGCCTGATGCAGGAACATCGAACGGTAATAACCGCCACGAATATCGTCTTCGCGCGACCACACGGTTTTCACCGGCATCGCGACGGCTTTCGCCACTTGCACCGCTTCGGCGACGAAATCCGAGGTCGGGTTGGCGCGACGGCCAAAACCACCGCCGAGGAATTCAGTGTGGATTTCCACCTGCTCCGGCTTCAGCCCGGTGATCTTGCCGGCGACCATTTGATCGAGGGTCTGAAACTGGGTGCCGGTCCAGATTTCGCATTTTTCAGCGCTGATCTTCACTGTGCAGTTGAGCGGCTCCATCGGCGCGTGAGCCAGATACGGCACGCTGTATTCGACGTCAATCTTCTTCACGGCTTTGCCAAAACTGCCCTTGGCATCCCCGGCCTGACTGGCTGACGTGCCTTGCGTCGTGGCCAGTTTGCGGAAACTCTCCAGCAATTTTTCACTGCTCAGATCCGCATGCGGGCCCAAGTCCCAATCAACTTTCAGCGCATCCCGGCCCAATTTCGCCGCCCAATAATGATCGGCAATCACCGCGACACCGGTCGGCACCTGCACCACTTTGTGCACGCCCGGCACGGCCAGTGCTTCGGCGCCTTCGAAGGATTTGACGCTGGCACCGAACACCGGCGCGCGCGCGACCATGGCCGTCATCAAACCTTCAAACTGCACGTCCATGCCGAACTTCGCGCGGCCGGTGATTTTCTCCGGCGTGTCGAGGCGCTTGGTCGGTTTGCCGATGACTTTCCAGTCCTTGGCTTCCTTGAACGTGATCGACTTCGGATCCGGCACCGGCAGTTGCCCGGCGGCATCCGCCAATTCGCCGTAAGTGGCGCGTTTGTCGCCAGCAATCACCACGCCTGACTCGGTGCGAATCGCCGAGGGCGCCACTTCAAAACGCTTCGCCGCTGCTTCAACCAACATTTGCCGAGCGGTCGCGCCCGCCAGTCGATAGCGATCAAACTCCATCCAGGTCGACGTCGATCCGCCGGTAATCTGCATGCCGCCAAACCCCGGCATGCCGTAATCCGCCGCCGATGCGGGGGAATGCTCGACGTGGATTTTCGACCAGTCAGCGTCCAGCTCCTCGGCAATCAACATGGTCAGGCCGGTCCAGATGCCCTGACCCATCTCCGAATGCCCGAGCAGCACGGTGACGCTGTTGTCCGCCGCGATGCGCAAGAACGCATTCGGCGCAAAGACCTTGCCTTCGTTCTCGGCGGCATAGGCAAACTTGTGCCCGCCGGGGACGACAAACGCCACCACCAGGCCGCCGCCCAACACGGCACTGCCTTTGAGAAAACCCCGACGCGATACAGGACTGTTCATCGTCTATCTCCCAACACAATCAGCCGATTTCCGAAGCACGCTTTACTGCCGCGCGGATTCGCGGATAGGTGCCGCAGCGGCAGATGTTGCCGGAAAGCGCCTGATCAATATCGCTGTCGGTGGGTTTGGGGATTTTCGCCAGCAGCGCGGCAGCAGACATGATCTGCCCCGACTGGCAGTAACCGCACTGCACCACATCGAGTTCGGCCCAGGCTTGCTGCACCGGGTGCGAACCGTCGGTGGACAGGCCTTCGATGGTGAGAATTTTCTGGCCGTGGGCCACAGCCGTTGCGGGCGTGATGCAGGCCCGTAGCGGTGCCCCGTCAACGTGCACGGTGCAGGCCCCGCACTGGGCCATGCCACAGCCGAATTTGGTACCGGTCAGGTGCGCGACGTCGCGCAGGACCCAGAGCAACGGCATGTCCGCGGGGACATCGAGCTCCTGATCCTTGCCATTGATATTCAAGGTCAGCATCGGGGGATTTCCTCAGACTCACGGTGTTCTGAAGGGGCGCCGCTGTGGCCATCAATGCCTACGCGCGCCTCGGCTTATCCCTTTCAGCAAAGCCTAATTTGCGCTTGAAGCCAGACGTTGCGACCACCGGTCATGCAGATGTCGACTTTAATCCTACAGTTGATAACGGCTCGCACCTGAGCCATTAGAAGCCACGTCATGAGCGAAACCGGTCCGCGCCCACCACGCGGGTTATCCATCACATTGGTCTGGAGTAGCGAACATGGGATTTGTCACCACCAAAGACGGCGTCGAAATCTTCTACAAGGATTGGGGTCCGAAGGACGCGCCGGTGATCCACTTCCACCACGGCTGGCCGCTGAGCTCGGACGATTGGGATGCGCAGATGCTGTTTTTTCTCGGCAAAGGCTTTCGGGTGGTTGCCCATGATCGCCGTGGGCACGGGCGTTCGAGCCAGGTCTGGGACGGGCACGATATGGATCACTACGCGGATGATGCGCTGGCGGTGGTCAATCATTTGGGCCTGAAGAATGTTGTGCATGTCGGCCATTCGACCGGTGGCGGCGAGGTCATTCATTACATCGCCCGGCATGGTCAGGACAACGTCGCCAAAGGCGTGCTGATCAGTGCGGTGCCGCCGCTGATGGTGCAGACCGAGAGCAATCCGGGTGGGCTGCCGAAATCGGTGTTCGATGAATTTCAGGCGAATTTGGCGGCGAATCGCGCGCAGTTTTATCGGGATATTCCGACCGGACCGTTTTATGGCTACAACCGGCCAGGGGCTACACCTTCAGAGGGGATTATTGCCAACTGGTGGCGTCAGGGCATGATCGGCGGCGCAAAAGCCCATTACGACGGGATCGTGGCGTTTTCGCAGACGGATTTTACTGAGGACTTGAAGAAGGTCACGGTGCCGGTGCTGGTGATGCATGGCGAGGATGATCAGATTGTGCCGTATGCGAACTCGGGGCCGTTGTCAGCGAAGTTGCTGCCCAATGGCACGCTGAAGTCGTATCCGGGGTTTCCGCACGGGATGCCGACGACAGAAGCGGCGACGATCAACGCGGATCTTTTAGCCTTTATTCGCGGCTGAACAATGTAGGAGCTGCGGAACGCTGCGATCTTTTGATTTTGCGCCTTGAAAATCAACGTCAAAAGATCGCAGCGTTCCGCAGCTCCTACACAGGCAGATTGTGGGCTGCAATTAATCTTCGGTTCGGCCAGTGTTTTCGCGATCACGGTCATAGTGGTGAGCCAGTGGCAGCGCCGGCAGCCACGCCTCGCGGCGAATCGTCCAGAGTTCGTAAGTGGGTTTGAACTGATCCGGTTCATCCAGCGATCCAACGTTGATTTCAACTTCGTCTGCCGAGCGCGTGAACACGGGTGAACCGCAGCGTGGGCAGAAAAACCGGCCGTTGTAGTCGCGGGTTTTGCCAGTGACCTTCAACGCATCCTCGGGAAATATTGCCGAAGTGTGAAAGAGCGTGCCGTGGCGTTTGCGGCAGTCGAGGCAGTGGCAGATGCCGACACGGTAGGGCTGACCTGTCACTTCGAAGCGGACATCGCCGCATAGGCATCCCCCGGTAACTCGGTTCATAGTACCGGTCCTCTGTTTACCTGTTTCACCGTTGAAACATAGCAGTTGTGCAAACCTCGGCAGCTATCCTTGAAGTACTAAAAAGGCCGCTTTTAAAAAACGGCCTTTTCTCAATCCCGTCAGCATCAAGGCAGTCTTGTTTTTTCAGCTAGACCAGCCACTTGCGTTGACATTCAGCGACGGCGCCGAGGAACATTTACAGGCTGTGCTGGTTCATGCGCTTTTAAGCCAGCATCCCCTGTCAGAATTTCAACTGAGTACCCGGCCTTGGCATAGTACTCCGCCACGTCCTTGATGGTGGTGTCACCGATGGTCAGTTTCTCGGCAGCAAGCTTTGGCCATGCATCAGCGAGGGCGTGAAGGTTCTCCGATTGCCACAAGACTGTTTGCTCTGTGAATGCCACCCAAGGCGATGTAGCACTTGCGGCTTCGCGAAGATAACCCGCCAAGGCTGTGGCGCACTCGAACCGCTCAGCAGGGGCTTGGGCTATATGGTTACCCGTCTCGATCAGAGTCGCTAAAGGCAGAACCAACGTGCTCTTTGACTCAAGTTCCAAAGCGATCAACTTACTGATTCGCTCATGGTTCCAGCGATCCGCTGCCGGACCTGCTTCTGCTTTCCCCGGAACTTGTAGCCAGCGACACAGTACTGAGGTGTCCATGATCAAAATGCGCTTACTCATTCGGCAACTCCTTCTGCCAATGCGGTTTGCGCGTTGGAAATACTCTCCTCAATCAGTCCTTGGCTAGTAAGGCGCCCTATAGGCCCCTGAGCTAATAGTTTCGGCAACTGCTCAAGGCTTTCCAACAAGGTGAGTACGCTATGACCTGTAGACGGATCTCGATTGGCTACCGTAATAAAAGGCACCATCTCGTTGCCCATGGCGTCCAGGAGCGCCGGATTGTGAGTAGTCACCAAAACATCTACGCCGCGCTGAGTGCCTACACTTTTAAGCATGTCCAGGAGTAAGCGCGCCCTCGATGGATGTAGGCCGTTATCCACCTCCTCAATGACCAGCAAACTTGAGGGTGGGCGAGTGAGCAAAGCAGTCAGGATCGCAAGAAACCGCAGTGTGCCATCTGACATACCACGAGCATCAACAGTCGGGGTTTCGCCTTGGTCTCGCCAAAACTCTTCACAATAAAGCATTGCATCAGAGTTAAATTTCCCTACCGTTTCTGCGTATACCCTTCGAATGTCTCGCTCGGGTAGTTTGCTTGCGTATCGGGTCAGTACTGCTTCAATTTCTTCTTTCTTTTCTTCAGGTAATGCCGCCAGCACACCAGCGATATTGCGCGCATCTGACTCCAGTCGCTCCGAAAGAGAGGAGTAACCCCGCATGTGCGAGGGGATGGGGTCGAGAATAAAAATGTCTCTGAGCGAAGAAATGACCAGGTTGACGCCATCCTGGATTTCCTGCCTCAACTTCTGCCCAACCAACTGAAAAAGGACTGAGTTGGTCCGACTCAACTGGCGTGGAGAGCCCTTTTTTTCATTGTAAAGACGCGCGACGATTGTCGGCGAGTCCTCCGCACCAGCATCCGTGCGGAACAACTTGATGTTGCCAGCTGGCGATTTTCGAATACCGTCCTTGCCCAGTCGATACTTCACTCGAACGAGCTGTTCTGCCTGCAACTCGCAACGATTCTCTCGAATGCTGCATTCGAGACGGTATTCGTAATCCGTCAGGTCGTCGGCACGACAGGTGACCGCCAAAGCGAAAATAGAACCCGGTCGCCTAGCCGCCCATTCGATGCCGCCTCGCAGTGGGATCTGGACGCCATCACCCTGCAAGGCTGAAGTCAGCATAATCCCGGACGCGGAGCGATTGAGCAGCAGGAGCGCGTCCAAGGCGTTCGACTTACCACTGGCATTGGTGCCCACAAGCACTGACAGTGGATCGATATAAAGGATGGCTTTCTCGTAGCTCTTCCAATTTTCGAGCGACAGCTCAGTGATCATGGGTGCTCCTTGCTAAGACCCTTGAATAAATTGCGCAATCATACAGTTACTCGGCGCTCATAACGTTTGACGTGGTGCTAATAGATACAAAATGGCTAAACCTACACGACCCTCGTTGTCGCAGTCCAAGTACCCGGCAGTTCACTTCGTCTGGCGTTCATAAACACGATTAAGCAGATACGTTTAAATAACACAACCCGTTACGCCCTCCTCCCTACAACACCTTGCGCCATTACCTACGCGTACGCCAGAATCCGCCGGCTTACACGGCTATGGGCAGGGCTATATCGTTTGCCTGTCACTGCAAAACAGTGATCGGGTTTGGTAGCCCGCTTTAAATTGTCGTTGTTGCGACACTGTCGATGCTGTCTCCTTTTTTGAGGTATGGCTTTGTATGGTGGGCATGCGTGGGGCTCATCCGTGAGCGCCGGGTTTCTCGATTTGACCGGTCTACCAACCCGCGCATGGCCGACACCCGCCGTTTGGTAGCGAGGCTGATGGCTCCCATTTTTTCAAATTGGAGCTTTATCTATGTTCAAGATCACGCCAAATCCACCGCCCACCGATCCAATCCCTCACGACCCCGCGCTTGACCCGCAAAAGGCCAAAGAGGCAACCGACCGCGCCCTCGACTACTACCTGCGACCCGAAGCACTGGGCGCTCCACCAAGCTCGCCTCCATTTCGCCCGGTCTATCTGGTCGCCCCCAGCAATAATCACCAGACCGAATAAGTGAGGGGTTACCCCCTCACTTTCGCGTTTGCCCCCTCTGTCGATTAATGAACAGAACTCATCAAGCCATCCCGATTTACCCGTCTAGTCCTCACCAGCCACCTCGCTTACTGTTCTCCCCACGCCCAACGGGAGATCGACATGCACAAGCGCACACTCGGCAACAGTTCACTCGAAGTATCCGCCCTCGGCTTTGGCTGCATGGGCCTGAGCCATGGCTACGGCCCGGCCACGGATACCCAACAAGCCATCGCACTGATCCGCTCAGCCGTTGACCGAGGCGTGACGTTCTTCGACACCGCCGAGGTCTACGGCCCTTACCTGAACGAGCAAGTGGTCGGCGAAGCACTGGCGCCGGTTCGCGATAAGGTGGTCATCGCCACCAAGTTTGGCTTTACCTTCGGCGACGACAATAAGCAGCAGATTCTCAACAGCCGCCCCGAGCACATTCGGGAGGCCGTCGAGGGTTCGTTGCGTCGACTGAAAACCGATTACATCGATTTGCTTTACCAGCACCGCGTCGACCCGAACGTGCCGATCGAGGACGTTGCCGGCGCGGTGAAGGATTTGATCAGCGAAGGCAAGGTCAAGCATTTCGGCCTGTCGGAAGCCGGTGCGCAAACCATTCGCCGTGCCCATGCAGTGCAACCAGTCACGGCGCTGCAAAGCGAATACTCGCTGTGGTGGCGCGAGCCCGAGCAGGAAATCCTGCCGACGCTTTGGGAGCTGGGCATCGGCTTCGTGCCGTTCAGCCCACTAGGCAAAGGTTTTCTCACCGGCACGGTGTCGGCCGAGGCCACTTACGGCAGCGATGACTTCCGCAGCATCGTCCCGCGTTTCAGCCAGGCGGCGCTGCAAGCCAATCAGGGCCTGGTGGTGTTGATTCGTCAGATCGCCGCGCAGAAACAAGCGACACCCGCGCAGATCGCGCTGGCCTGGCTGCTCGCACAGGCACCGTGGATTGTGCCGATTCCGGGGACGACCAAACTGCATCGCCTGGAAGAAAACCTCGGCGGCGCGGACATCATGCTCGACGCAGCTGAACTCAAGGCAATTGACACCGCGTTGGCGCAGATTCGCATCGAAGGCGAGCGTTATCCCGAAGCCCTCAAGGCGCGCGTCGGCCGATGAGCCACGATCACGATCCGCTGCGGCGCACCGTTATCGCGGCACTGGCCAGCGCCCCACTGTTGTCGCTCGCCGACACGCAGAGTGCCAGTGAAACACCGCGTTCGGGCTCGCGGATTCTGGTCGCGTACTTCTCGCGCTCCGGCAATACCCGCGTGGTCGCCGGGCTGATTCAACGTGGACTGGGTGCCGATCTCTTTGAGATTCGCGCGGCCCGCGCCTACCCCGAGGACTATCTGCAAACCGTGGAGCAGGCGCGTCAGGAGCGCGACAGCGGCTTCGAACCCGAGCTGCGAAACAGGGTTCATGCCCTCAGCGACTACGACACGATCTATCTGGGTTTTCCGATCTGGGGCGAAACCGCCCCACCGATCATGCGCGCATTCCTCAGCGCCCACGACCTGACCGGCAAGACCCTCATCCCCTTCAACACCCATGGTGGATTTGGTTTGGGCAATAGCCGCAGTGTCCTCGAACAGCACGCGCCCAATGCCAGGCTGATCGAAGGTTTTGTAATGGAGGGCGAACAGGAGCGCAGAACCATGGAACGCGTGAACGGCTGGCTATCGGATAACCCTCTCAAGGGCTAGGCGATCACTTGCCTTGCCACGGCGGTTCGCTGCAGGGATCACTTCACTGTCTGACCGGAGTTCATCCAATGAATCGATTAATTGCGCCATTTGTTGCCTTGTCGTTCATGACCGCTGAGGCCGGGGCCGCCAGCGAAATCCGCATTACCCCGAACGGCGCTCAGCCCTCGATCAAGGGCGCGGCGGAAAATTTTACCGGCTCCGTACGCGTCGATGGTCTGTTCAAAGGTGAACCGCCGGCGCGTATCGGTGGCGGCACGGTGGCCTTCGACCCCGGCGCACGCACGGCGTGGCATACCCATCCACTGGGGCAAACGCTGATCGTCACTGCTGGTGTCGGCTATGTGCAGCAAGAAGGTGGCCCGCGCCAGGAGATTCGCCCGGGCGACATTGTCTGGATACCGCCGCACACCCGCCATTGGCATGGCGCCTCCGCCAGCAACGGCATGACCCACATCGCCATCGCTGAAGCCGAGGATGGCAAGACTGTCACTTGGGCAGAACAGGTTTCAGAGGCGCAATACGCTGGCCAATGAAGTTACGGAATGTGTCGAAGTTTCCTGCCGGCACTTTCGCAACAAATCGGCAAACGACATCAAGGCCCCACACCAGCGGGGCCGCGTCAGGATTTCAGCGTTTAGCGCCGAGCCGACTCATGAGTTCTGCTCAGGAGTCCATGCGCAATTTCGGGGTTAATCGCCCCAAACATCCTCCGTACGATCCAGCGACACCGCAGTGACCTGCAATGGATGGAGCCTTTCACGATGAACACTGACCCACGCAACCGCACTGCCCTCCCCGCACTCATGGCGCTCTGCCTGAGCGTCGGGGCGATATTCAGCGTTACCACTCAAGCAGCCGAGGCATCGCAAACCATGACCAGCACGCCAGTCAGCGCAGCAGCACTGTCGAGTAAACAACAAACCATTCCACTGATCGCCGCGTTCATGGCGACCAGTGACATGCCCAACCTCAACGCAGCCCTCAATCAAGGTCTCGATGCTGGCCTGAGCATCAGCGAAACCCGGGAAATTCTCGTGCAACTCTACGCCTACGTCGGTTTCCCGCGCAGCCTCAACGCCTTGAACGAGCTGATGACCGTGGTACAGGCGCGCAAACAACGCGGCATCGAAGATGCGCCGGGGCGTGAGCCGAGCCGGGCGATTCCAGTCGGTGATGAACTGCTGGCCGCCGGCACCGCGAATCAAACGAAGATCTCCGGCGCTCCGGTCAAAGGCCCGGTGTTCGAGTTCGCGCCGGTGGCCAACCAGTTTCTGCAAACCCACTTGTTCGGCGATATCTTCGAGCGCGACAACCTCGACTGGCAAAGCCGCGAACTGGCCACCGTCGGCGCGCTGGCAGCGACGCCGGGCGTGGAATCGCAATTGCGCTCGCACATGGCGGCGAGCCTGCGCGTCGGGCTCAGCGCGGCACAGTTGCGCCAAGTCACCGAACTGCTGAAAAAACATGGCGATGCTGAGACTGCCGAACGGGCCAACGCAGCGCTGACCCAAGCCCTCCCGGCCTCGGGAAAATGACATGAAATCGGCAAAACACCTGCTGGGGATCACCCTGTTCGGCGCATTGGCCGCGTGTGCGAACCATCCCGAAGGCCCGTTGCTGATTCAGAAGCAAGGCAGTTTCGCCGCTGGCGGCACGATGACCACCGCGGCGGGCATATTCGATCCACGCAAACCGATGATGCCCGACGGTCAGACCTATCACGGTGATCACGCCTACGCGTTCTACCAGATCCCGGCCGACGCGCGGAAACTGCCCATCGTCATGTGGCACGGTGCGGGTCAGTTTTCCAAGACCTGGGAAACCACCGCCGATGGCCGCGAAGGTTTTCAGAACATTTTCCTGCGTCGCCACTACGGCGTTTATCTGATCGATCAACCACGGCGTGGCGACGCCGGGCGCAGCATGGTCGAGACCACAATCAAACCGGTGCCGGACGAACAGCTGTGGTTCAACCAGTTTCGCATCGGCCTGTGGCCCAACTATTTCAACGGCGTGCAAGTGGCACAGGACGCTCAGACCCGCGAGCAGTTTTTCCGGGCGATGACGCCGAACACCGGGCCGTTCGACATGGGCGTGGTGTCCGACGGCGTATCAGCAATTTTTGACCGAGTCGGCCCAGGCATCTTGTTCACCCATTCCCAAGGTGGCGGGCCGGGTTGGTTGACGGCGATCAAGAACGACAAGGTCAAAGCCATCGTGGCGTTCGAACCGGGCAGCAGTTTCGTGTTTGCTGACGGTGAAGTGCCGGCGCCGATCCCCAGCGCGTTCGACACGGTGCAAGGCGCAGCGGTGCCAATGGATCAGTTCATGGCGCTGACGCGCATTCCGATTCTGATCCTCTACGGCGACAACATCCCGGAACAGGCGGTCGACCTGCCCGCTCAGGACAGTTGGCGCGCACGCCTGAAGATGGCCCGACTGTGGCGTGATGCGGTCAATCGCCACGGCGGCGATGTACGCCTGATCCATCTGCCGGAGATTGGCATCCACGGCAACACCCACTTCCCCATGTCGGATCTGAACAACGTGCAGATCGCTGACCTGGTCGCGCAATTCCTCAAAGAAAAACAGCTGGACTGACCCAGACACTTTTGCAACTGCCGCCCTTTTGATTGCTCAGGAGCTTCACGTGAAAAACACCCTCAAAGCCACGCTCATGTCGGCACTGGTCGGCCTCTCGGGCGGCGAAGCCTTGGCCGCCGACTACAAAAAGAACCCGTTCACCCTCGCCTACGACGGCGCGATCAGCAAGAACGAAGCGGGCAAGGTCAACATCCACCCGGTCAGCTACAAGCTCAACGGCCTGGACATCGCCGCCAACGTTTACACCCCGGCCAATTACGACGCGAAAAAGACCTACCCGACCGTGGTCATCGCACACCCCAATGGCGGCGTAAAAGAACAAGTCGCCGGGCTGTATGCCCAGCGCCTGGCCGAACAGGGTTACATCACCATTACTGCCGATGCGGCCTATCAGGGCGCCAGCGGTGGTCAGCCGCGCAGCATCGATAAACCGGCGTATCGCATCGAAGACATCCACGGCATGGCCGACTTCATCAGTCAGTTTGCCGGCGTCGATAACAAGCGTCTGGGCCTGCTCGGCATCTGTGGCGGCGGTGGTTATTCGTTGGCGGCGGCGCAAACCGATAAACGCTTCAAATCGCTGGCGACGGTGAGCATGTTCAACTCGGGTCGGGTGCGCCGCAACGGCTATAACGACTCGCAAATCGACAGCATCCAGCAACGTTTGCAACAAGCATCAGCAGCCCGCGCGCAAGAAGCGGCCGGCGGCGCGGTGTTGTATTCGGGTGATGCCAACCTCACCAATGAGCAGATCGCGAAACTGCCCTTCGAGCTGTATCGCCAAGGCTACGAGTACTACTGGAAGACCCATGCGCACCCGAACTCGACCTTCAAATACACCACCAGCAGCCTTATTGACCTGATGCGTTTCGACGCCACCGACCATATCGAGTTGATCAACCAACCGTTGCTGATGATCGCCGGCAGCAAGGCCGACAGCCTGTACATGACTCAGGATGCGTTCCCCAAAGCCACCGGCACGACCGACAAGGAAGTGTTCATACTCGATGGCGCCACGCACATCGAAACCTATTGGGTGCCGCGTTATGTCGATGCGGCGATCGGCAAACTGAGCGAGTTCTACGCACGCACCCTGTGATGAGCGCTTTGAGGGTCGCGCATCCGTGTGCGACCTGCTTACATGGAATAATCACGCGCTCCTCATGAGAGGCTCTCATCAATGTCCCGCGCCAACCTCAACGACCTGCAAGCCTTCGTGGTTATCACTCGCGAAGGCAGCTTCACCCGCGCCGCCGCGCAACTGGGCGTCTCGCA
Source organism: Pseudomonas sp. SM4 (assembly GCF_051913165.1). Classification (NCBI taxonomy): domain Bacteria; kingdom Pseudomonadati; phylum Pseudomonadota; class Gammaproteobacteria; order Pseudomonadales; family Pseudomonadaceae; genus Pseudomonas; species Pseudomonas sp. SM4. The sequence goes on from NZ_JBODOE010000010.1 coordinate 180,556, forward strand.
GTCGGCACTGAGCCACACCATGCGCGCGCTGGAAAGCCGATTGGGTGTGCGCCTGCTGACGCGAACGACGCGCAGCGTATCGCCGACCGAAGCGGGTCAGCGCTTGTATCAATCGATGGCGCCACGCTTTGACGAGATCGAACTGGAACTGGCAGCGGTCAGCGAGTTTCGCGACACCCCGGCCGGCAATGTGCGTATCCAGGCCTCCGAGCATGCGGCGAACAATATTCTCTGGCCGAAGCTGCTGAAGGTGTTGCCCGACTACCCCGACATCAAGGTCGAAATCACCGTCGATTACGCGCTCGCCGACATCGTCGCGCAGCGCTATGACGCTGGTGTGCGGCTGGGCGATCAGGTGGCCAAGGACATGATCGCCGTGCCGATCGGTCCGTCGTTGCGCATCGCAGTTGTGGGATCACCTGAGTACTTTCGGGGGCGGTCATTTCCCAGGGAGCCGGGTGATCTGGCCGCGCACAATTGCATCAATCTGCGTCTGCCGACGCATGGCAGCCTGATGCAATGGGATTTCGAGAAGGACGGTCACGAACTCAAGGCGCGCGTTGAAGGGCAATGGACGTTCAACAGCAGTGTGCCGATTCTGCGCGCAGCGGTGGCGGGATGCGGTCTGGGCTTTCTGCCCGAAGACATGGTCGCCGGGAATCTGGCCGACGGCAGTCTGGTGCGGGTGCTGGAGGACTGGTGCCAGCCCTTTGCCGGCTATCATCTTTATTACCCGAATCGCCGTGAACATTCGTCTGCGTTCGGGGTTGTGGTGGATGCGCTGATCTACAAGCCCTAGCTTGCGATCATCGTCCATACTGGGTTTTTCAATCGTCGGGAAACCGCCATGCCCTCCCCCGAATCCAGCCTTTTGCAGAGCTGGCACGACAACGCCGATGCCTGGATCGAAGTGATCCGCAGCGGCGGCATCGAAAGCCGTCAACAGGTGACCAATCAGGCGATTCTGCTGGCGATCATGGGCCGCCAGCCGGAGCATGTGCTTGATCTGGGTTGCGGCGAAGGCTGGTTGTTGCGGGCGCTGGCGGACCTGGGCATCGCTGCGGTGGGCGTGGACGGTGATGCGACGCTGGTTGAAGCGGCGCGTCTGGGCGGATCTTCGACGGTGCATGTCGCCGACTACGACGCGCTGGTCGAAGCCAAGGTTGATATCGGTTGTGACTTCGATTTGATCTGCGCGAATTTCTCGCTGCTGCACCAGGACATTATTCCTCTACTGGCCGCGATGAATGTGCTGCTGGTTCCCGGTGGTGCGCTGGTGATTCAGACATTGCATCCATGGGCAGCAGCGGCAGGCGATTATCAGGATGGTTGGCGCGAAGAATCATTCGTCGGGTTCAAAGGCCAGTGGCAGCCGATGCCGTGGTATTTCCGCACGTTGTCGAGCTGGTTCAATGCGCTGGACATGGCCGGCTTCCGCCTGATCAGCCTGCAGGAACCCCAACACCCACAAAGCCCGGTGCCGCAGGCGCTACTGATCGTCGCTGAGCGGCGCTGACATTCGAAAACACCCCCAATCATTGTGGGAGCTGGCTTGCCAGCGATGGCGTCGGGTCAGGCAACATTGATGTTGAAGGGAACGGCCTCATCGCTGGCAAGCCAGCTCCCACAGTGATTTCAGTTGTCATCGGGATTTGTGGGCACCCCATAAACCTGTGGGAGTCAGGCAGCTTGCGGGACCAGTCGTGGCCCGCGCAGGCGGTATTGCGCCAGCAGGCGCATGACGTAGCCGATCTTGATCAGGGTCGGGCCGAGGATGGTCAGCGCATGCATCGCCACCAGCAGGGCAATCGGCATGGGGCCGTTGTAGAGGTAGGCGCCGTAGATGCCGGCCAGCAGCATGATCAGGCCTGCAGCGAGGACTTTGCTCGACAGGTGCAGAACATGCAGCGGGCTTTCGAAGAAGGTGAGCATGGCGGCGTACTCCTGATCCGTTCGGTGGGTACGTTATGTATTTCAAGTCTCGTGCCAGTTTTTTAGCCCAATAGAATCAAGCACCTGAGCCGACGAGAGTCAATTTGACACGGGTAACCAAAAGTCAATTTGACTCCAGCAAGAGTTATTACGACTACATCCGCAAAAAAACCAGAACCCCACTGCCTAAAAGCAAACCAATATCATTTGCACACCATCCAGCCTTTTGCTTTAATCGCGACCCATTCCTATTTATACCGATCACGGTCGTTCTGGACGCTTGCTCTGATGACGGTCGCCGACACCTCACTTGTGCAGAATCTCTACCTCAGCCATCACCGCTGGCTGCACGAGCTGTTGCGTCGACGCCTGAGCAACGCGATGGATGCCGCCGACCTCGCCCACGACACCTTTATCCGCGTGCTCAAGCGCCCGCAAACCTTCAATGGCGAAGTCCACGAGCGCTCGCATCTGGCGACCATCGCCCGCGGTTTGTGCGTCGATCACTGGCGCCGTCGGCAACTGGAACAGACCTGGCTCGACACCCTCGCCAGCCGTCCGCCAGCCTTGCAACCCTCGCCCGAACAGCAAGCGATCATCGTTGAAACCCTGCACGAAGTAGACGCCATGCTCCAGCGCTTGCCGCCGCGAGTCAGCGAGGCATTTATCCTCGCGCAACTGCATGGCATGCCTTACAAACTGATTGCCGACCAGATTGGCGTCAGCGAGCGGATGATCAAGAAGTATCTGGCGCAGGCGATGATGCACTGCGCGATCCTCGAAGCCGAACTCGACGGTCTGCTCATTGAATAATCCGCTGAACACGCTCAGCCATGCCTCCCTCGAACAGGCGGCGAACTGGTACGTGCAATTGCATGACGAACAGGTCGCCGAGCCTGAGCGTCTGCGTTGGCAGGCCTGGCTCGCACAAAGCCCGGAGCATCAGGCAGCCTGGCGTTATGTCGAACGCGTTGGCCAGCGCTTTGCGCCGTTGCAGAGCGAAAACGAGGCCAGCAGCCACGCCCTGCGTAATAACGCACGCCACGCGATCAGCCGCCGCCAGTCACTTAAAGGCTTGTTGGTTATTGCGGCGACCGGGCTGGCGGGCTGGGCTGTCGGGCGCAATACGCCGCTGATGGATTCGGTCGATCGCTTGACGGCCGACCTCTCGACGGGCACCGGCGAAACCCGCGAAGCCACATTGAGCGATGGCAGCCGGGTCTGGCTCAACGCGTTGAGCGCACTGAATATTCGTTTCGACGCCCATCAGCGACTGCTGCAATTACGCGCCGGCGAAGTGTTGATCGACACGGCCAAAGACCTCGGCCGGGCCTTTTGGGTGGAGACCGAACATGGTCGATTGCGCGCGCTGGGGACGCGTTTCAGCGTGCAGCAGAACGAGCGCAACACCGTGCTCAATGTCTACGAAGGCGCGGTCGAAGTGCACAACCGCCAAGGTGAAACCGAGGTGGTCCAGAGCGGTCAGCAAATGGCCTTCAGCACGGGCCGATTGAACACCGCGACAGCCGCTGATCCCTCCCGCGAAGCCTGGCACCGAGGCCTGTTGCTGGCCGACAACACGCCGCTGGGCGAACTGATCGACGCGCTCAGCCGTTATCGACCGGGGCATCTGCATTGCGATCCGGCCGTGGCGGCGCTGCCGGTGATGGGTTCGTTCCCGCTCACGGACACCGATCAAGCCTTGCGCCTGCTGGAAGCGGCGCTGCCGATCCGTGTCGACAAGACCTTCAACTGGTGGGTCAGCATCGGGCCGAAAGCCTGAGGACTTTTTTCACCACGTGGTTCCCTTTTGGCTTTTTCATTCGGTTAACCCTCAGCAACCCTCACTTCGTTGATCGCCCCCGGGAACTCCATGTTGCGCTTCACCCTCGCCCGTACTCGTTTCGCCCTGGCTTTGGCGTCTGCCGTGCCGGGGCTGTGCGCGTCGAGTGCGTGGGCAGAGGCGCAGAAGCAGCATTATTCAGTCGCGGCCGGCTCACTGGTTTCAGCGCTTAACCGCTTTGCGCAACAGAGCGGGGTGTTCATCGCTGGCCACAACGACCTCGCCGCCGACAAGCGCAGCCCCGGTCTTCACGGCGAATACTCCGCGCAACAAGCCCTGCAAATTCTTCTCAAGGACAGCGGCCTGCAAGCCCAGCAACAAAGTGGCGGCGGTTATGTCTTGCGCAGCGCAGCCACTGCAGATCCGCTGCAACTGGACGCCACCACCATCAGTGGCAAAACCCTCGGCGCCATCAGCGAAGACACCCACGCCTACACCACCGGCCAGACCTCTTCCGCCACCGGCCTGGCACTGTCCCTGCGCGAAACCCCGCAATCGATCAGCGTGATCACTCGCCAGCAACTTGACGATCAAGGCGCCACCGGCATCGCCGACGTGCTGCGCCGCGCGCCGGGCATCAGTGTGCAGAACTACGACAGTGAGCGTTGGGAGTTTTCCAGCCGTGGCGCGCCGATCACCAATTTCCAGTACGACGGGGTCAATACCGACTACGACGGCGTCTACGATTACGGCACCACCAGCACCGACATGGCGACCTTCGACCGGGTCGAAATCATCAAGGGTGCCACTGGCCTGATGACCGGTTCAGGCGACCCCTCCGCCACGGTCAACCTGATCCGTAAACGTCCAACCCCAGCGTTCAAGGCATCCCTGAGCGGCAGCGTCGGCTCGTGGGACAACTACCGCAGTGAGGCCGACGTCTCCGGCCCATTAACCGCGAGCGGCAATCTGCGCGCACGCTTTGTCGGTGTCCATCAGCAACGCAGCGCCCACGCCGATCATTACCAGAACAGCAAGGACATCGCCTACGCCATTGTCGAAGCCGACCTGACCCCGGACACCCTGCTGACCCTTGGTTTCGATCAGCAGAACACCCGTTCACGCGGCGCCAGTTGGACCGGTTTCCCGATGTTCTACAGCGACGGTACGCGGACGAATTTCTCGCGTTCGTTCAACCCGGCCACCGACTGGAGCCGCAGGGATTTCAGCAACCAGACGCTGTTCGCCGCCCTCACCCGGCAACTGCAAAACGACTGGACGCTGAAGCTTAGCTACGACCGCAAACACCGTGAGCACGACACCCTGCTCGGCTCCGCCAGCGGCGGCAATCCGGACCCGCTGACCGGCGACGGCATGTTCCTGTACATGGGCAAATTCAAGGGCGACGAGGTGCAGGACAATGTCGATCTCAACCTCGGCGGACCGTTCAGCCTGTTCGGTCGCGAGCATCAGTTGATCGTCGGTTTCATGTCGATGAACACCCGCCAGGACAACCCGGTGTACGGCTCGGTTTATCCGGCGCTGGGCGCCAGCATTTTCGCCTGGCACGGCGCGTTCGCCAAACCCGACATCCCGCAGATCGGCACCGACGCCATCAGCCAACGCCAGACCGGCGCGTACGCCTCGACGCGCTTGAAGGCCAGCGACGATCTGGCGCTGATTCTCGGCGCACGTGTCAGTGATTTCAGCGCCAGCGACCACCTCGACTATCGCGACCCGAACACCGCCAATGTCCGCGACGGCTATCGCCAGACCGGCGTGGTCACACCCTACGCCGGCGCGGTCTACGACCTCGACGACACGTACTCGCTGTACACCAGCTACACACGCATTTATCAGCCGCAACTGAGCAAGGACGCCTCACGCCAGGTGCTCGACCCGGTGCAAGGCGACAGCTATGAAGCGGGGATAAAAGCCGAATACTTCGAGGGCCGGCTCAACGCCAGTTTTGCCGTGTTCCGCATCGAACAGGACAACGTCGCCGAGCAGGTCAGCGGCTTCGACAATCAGGCGGTGTATCGCGCCGTGCAGGGTGCAACGACCAAAGGTTTCGAGTTCGAAGTGGCCGGCGAAATCGCTGAGGGCTGGAACCTCTCCGCCGGCTATGCCTACAACCACACCCGCGATGCCAAGGGCGACCCGGTGTATGCCTCAATCCTGCAAACCACCGCGCCGGAGCAGTTGGTGCGACTGTTCAGCAGCTATCGCCTGCCCGGCGCCTGGCAGAATCTGACCCTGGGCGGCGGCGTCAGTTGGCAGAGTGAGTTCTTCGGCAACGTGTTCCAGCCCACAGCAGGCCAGAACGTACGCATCACTCAGGACAGTTATTACCTGGTCGATGCCATGGCACGCTACCGCTTCAACGACCACCTGAGCACCACGCTCAATGTCAAAAACCTCTTCGACAAGACCTACTACACCGGGCTCGGCAACTTTGGCACCGGGTTCTATGGCGAACCGCGCAGCCTGCAACTGACTGCGCGCTGGGATTTCTGAGGTTGCCGCCGATTTACGGTTGCTTCAGGTAAGTGCCGCGAAAATCGCCGTATTCACCGAAAGCTTCCACACGGACAACACCATCGAGCAAACGCACGCGATAGAGCGGCTCGGCGACTTCCTTTTGGCCAATGATCAGATTGCCCGCTTGCAAAGGCCATTGTTCAACCACTTGATTGGCGGGTTTGCCTGGCTGCGTGACCGCCATTTGCACCGAGGCGATCTCGCTGCCCTGCGCATCTTTGCTGATTTTCAACGTCAACCACGCGGAGCGCCCATCGTCGGTCACCATCACGTAGCGCCCTTCGCGCTCGCTGGCCGCAACAGCGGCGAATTTTTGCGGCGCAACATGAAACGCTGTCGGCCGCGCTTGAATAACATACGACTTGGTGCCGCTGTGCCACATCCCGCCCTGAAAACCTTGTTCATCGGGCTCACCGTCAATGAACCAGTTACCCGTGATCGCGCCCTCATCACTGATTTCATGCAAGGCAATGCCGCCATCGTCGTAAGGTTCGCCGACCAAGCGAATGGGCACGCCGCTGCCGCTGACATAGCGCACTTCGCCGACATAAACGCCGCCCTGCAACTGCCACCACAATTGGAAAGCGATCTTCTCGTCCAGCTTCCCCCGCAACATCACCGGCGCCTCTCCAATCGGCCCTTCGAGACGACGTTGCTCGACCCACTGACCGCCCTTCAAATCCCGTTGGGTGATTTCGGTGTAGCCCTTAGGCATAAACGGACTGCCTTCGGAAGGCGCCTGCGCCACCTCGATGGTCTCCGCTACACGCACCGGTAGCTTGTCCTGAATCTCCCAACTCGCCTGCTGCCGCCAGCAGCAGCCGCTTTTCGAACGCGTAATCAGACGCTTGCCTGCACTGTCGACCTCAAACATGCCAAGGTTCGGCTCGCGGGTCAGCGCAGAGAATGCCTTGTTCGCAATCAACACCGGATTCGCCGCATCGAACAGGTAGATATCGTAGGAAGCGGCAGCGTAGCCACCGTCATTGCCGTTGCGCACGGCCACATCCTGCTGACCATCGAAATTGAAGTCGCCAAACACCAACAGTTGCTGGTTGTCGCAGCGCAGGCTTGGCCCTGTGCCGTCAGTCTTCAGCAGCTCGGCAGCGTCGGCAGTTTCGAGGGTTTGCAGAACCGCACCGCTGGTTTTATCGCGCAGGACGATGTGTGCCGCCACCGGATCGAAGCTTGCTACCGGTGGTTGCTCGACACGCACGTCGATGAGGTATTTCTGTGTCGGGTCCTGCAGTTGGCAGCTCAACGGCGCAGCGCTGGCCGAGGCCGTGGCGAACAGGCAGGCGAAAAACAGTGAACGTGGGGCAACCATGATGCGAAGCGTCCTTGCGGCAAAATCGGGGCGGCAAGTCTATCGACAATCGAAGGGCCGCGCACTTGTCGATCTACGGCGCTGCCAGTCGACCAAGGACTGTCTACGCTGATAGTCCAGCGTGTCTAACCTGCCGAGGATGACTGCCATGCAACGCTTTCAAAAACTCACGCCCTGCCTGTGGTTCGACGATCAGGCCGAAGCGGCGGCGAAGTTCTACTGCTCGATCTTCGATCACGCGAAAATCACCGGCCTGACCCACTACAGCAAGGTCGGTCAGGAATTTCACGGCAAGCCGGAAGGTGCGGTGATGACAGTCAGTTTCGAGCTGGATGGCCAGACTTTCACCGGGCTCAACGGTGGGCCGATGTTCAAGTTCAGCGAGGCGATCTCGTTTCAGGTCAATTGCCAGAATCAGGAAGAAGTCGACCACTTCTGGGGCAACCTGTCCGAGGGTGGCCCGGTCGAAGCCCAGCAATGCGGCTGGCTCAAGGACAAGTTCGGTGTGTCGTGGCAGATCGTACCGGTGGCGTTCATGCAGATGATGCTGGATGCCGACACCAGCAAGTCGCAACGGGCAATGCAGGCCATGTTCAAAATGAAAAAACTCGACATCGCCGAACTGGAACGGGCCTTTGCCGGCCAGAGCTAATACACTCGGGCACTGGCCTGCCGGGAATAATCACAATGAAACACGCTGCCGCCAAAAACCCTGAAAAAGCCCCGCGCTTCTGGCGCGACGACGCCCTGCCCTTCATCGAAGCGCGGGCCATCGCCGATGGCCGCGAAGTCTGTTACGCCCGGCATTCCCACGCGCACTTCTCGATCGGTGCGATCACCGCCGGGCGCAGTACTTACGTGCATGAGCAGGCGCAATTCGAGGTGGCGGCGGGCACGGTGGTGTTGATGAATCCTGGCGATGTGCACGCCTGCAACCCCATCGATAATCAGCCGTGGTCGTACGTGATGTTGTATGTCGAGACGCCGTGGCTGACGGATTTGCAGCATCAGTTGGGCTTTGCCGAGGATGTGGAATTCCGACGGTTCTCGGCCACGCATCTGCACGATGCCGAGCTGTTTCGCGAGTTGATCGCGCTTTACCAAGTGCTGGTCGACGAGCAGCAGGATGTGCTGCGTAAGCAGAGCACGGCGGTGGAGTTTTTCAGCGATCTGCAACTGCGCCTGAATCCTGCCGGGCAAGCGTTGCGCGAGCCGAACTTCAAGCTGGAACGCGCCGCGGATTTCATCCGCGAACATTGCACCGACCTGCTCAGCCTCGATGACATCTGCGCGGCAGCGCAGCTGTCACCGTCGTATCTGATCCGCGCCTTCAAACAGCATTACGGCATGACCCCGCATGCGTTTCTGGTCAATCAGCGCATCCAGTTCGCCCGCGAACGCTTGCGCAACGGGCAACTGATTGCCGATGTGGCGCTGGAGGCCGGGTTTGCTGATCAGGCGCATTTCCAACGGGCGTTCAAGCAACACCTGGCCGCAACCCCCGGCCAATATCGCGGCTGACATTTCACCTGAAATTGAACACTTCCCCTTGTGGAAGCGAGCCTGCTCGCGAAAGCGGTGGTTCAGTCGACATATCCAGTGACTGACCACAGCATTCGCGAGCAGGCTCGCTCCAACAGGGTCAAGTGAACAAAAAGTAGATTGCGCTCAGCGCCAACAACAACGCCATGCTTCGATTGAACCAGCGCATGCCTGCCGCATTGCTCAAATAGCCGCGCAGGAATGTCCCGGCATACACCCAACAGCCGACCGACACATAGCAAATCACCAGATACACCGCCGCAAACTGCCAGACCAGATGCGCCTCGCCATCCGCCACGAACGCGCCCATTCCTGCCACGCAGGCAAGCCAGGCCTTGGGGTTGAGCCACTGCATCACTGCGCCATACAGCATCGACGGCGCACGCGCGGCATCCTTTGCGTTCAACTGCCCGTCGTCGCTGGCGAGTTTCCAGGCCATGAACAGCAGAAACGCCACCCCGGCCAGTTGCACCACTCGCGTCATGAACGGCCACAGCTGCAGAACCTCGTGCAGGCCCAGGCCCATCAACACCAGCAACAACACAAACCCCAATGTTGCCCCGGCGACATGCCGCTGGCTGGCGCGGAAGCCGAACTGCGCCCCCGAACTCAATGCCACGATATTCACCGGTCCCGGCGTGATCGACGCCGCCAACGCAAACGCCGCCATCGAAACAATCAGACTCATCGCACACCTGCTTCAAATCGAGGAACAAGGTGCTCACGGTATCGAGCGCCCAATCCCCGGTATTGAAGAAAATGCCCCTGTGATCTGATCGTTCCCACGCTCTGCGTGGGAATGTAGCCCGGGACGCTCCGCGTCCCTTCCAGAGCCGAACGCAGAGCGTCCGTTGAGGCATTCCCACGCGGAGCGTGGGAACGATCAAAAGAAAATGCCCCTGTGATCCTGATCGTTCCCACGCTCTGCGTGGGAATGTAGCCCGGAACGCTCCGCGTCCCTTCCAGAGCCGAACGCAGAGCGTACGTTGAGGCATTCCCACGCGGAGCGGGGGAACGATCACATCAACAGATCGCAGCCTGCGGCAGCTCCTACAGGGGTTAGTCGAGGCGTGGCACGGTGAAGCGGAATTCGCTGCCCTGCCCCGGCTCACTCTCGGCGACGATCCGGCCGCCGTGGGCTTCGACGATGCCTTGGGTGATGTACAAACCTAAGCCGGTGCCGTTGGGATTGCCTTCCTTTACCGTCCAGTAACGGTCGAACACGTGCGGCAGGTGTTCCTTGGGGATGCCTTCGCCGCTGTCACGCACGGTGAAGACGATTTCATCGCCGACTGATTTGGCATGCACGCCGACGGTGCCCAGGCGCGGGGTGAACTTGATCGCGTTGCCGACCAGATTCGACAGCACTTGAAACAGCCGCTCCGGGTCGGCGTGAATGCGCAAATCGGGATCAGCAGCAAAGGAAATGCTGATGTCCTTGTCCAGCGCCAGCGGTGCGAGCAGCGCCTGCGCTTCCTCGAACATCTGCCCGACGTCGAGCTTCTGCGGGGTGATGGAGTAGCGCCCGGCGTCAATCTTCGAGGTGTCGAGCAAGTCTTCGAGCAACGTATTCATGCGCCCGGCCGCCTGCTGCATGGTGTCGATTGCGGTGGAGATGCGGCGCGAGGTGTGTGGGCCGTCGGAGCTGAACGCCTTCTGCATCATGCCGCAGAGCATCGAGATCACTGTCATCGGGTTGCGCAGGTCGTGGGAGACAACCGCCACCAGTTCATCGCGGGCGCGCACGGCTTCCTGTTCGCGGCGCACCTGGCGCGCCAGATCGTTTTCCAGCGCCGAGCGACGCAGATCGTTGGCGGCAAACAGGTCGCCATGGCTCCACTTGGTGGAGATCCCGGCCATCTCGACTTTCCAGATTTCAAACGAGGTGCGCGGACGCAGGCGCAAACCGGCGTCGGAGTTTTCCAGGTCCAGTGGCTTGCGCGGATCACCGCTCCAGTTGATGTTCTCTTTGACCTCGGGACGGAACCACAGCACGCCGTTGTCGACCGGTTTCGGCAGGCTCATGGCAAGCACGCCGCTGGCCACTTGCTGATACTCCGCAGCCGGCGGATACACACTGGCCAGATTATGGCTGGCGAACACCGGCTCGCCGCTGTCCTGCAGCCATTTGTGCAGGGCGCGGATCTGCGCAGGCTCCGGGCAATTGCCGTAACGGTGCAATTGATTGTCTTCAATGATCGCGATACCGCCGGCATTGTTCAGCGCCATGAGCACTTGCGGCTGGTTGGCCAGGCCATCGAAAACGTTTTGTGGCGAATCGATCATCGCCTGATTGAGCAAGGCCAGCGCCTCGACTTTTGCTTCACGCTGACGGCTGATCTCCAGCGCTTCCATCGCGCTGATCTGCAGCGACAGCACCTGGCCGATGGTCTGGCACGCCGCGCGCAGTTCATGCGGCACATGCAGCGGCTGACGGTTGCCGCAACTGATCAGGCCCCAGAGTTTGTCGCCCTTGAGCAGCGAGATACTCATCGACGACAGCACGCCCATGTTTTTCATGTACTGGCAATGGATCGGCGACACGCTGCGCAGGGTGGCAAAACTCAAATCCAGCGGCGTGTCGGTGTCCGGGCGCAGCTTCGGCAGCAACGGCACCGGTTGGTAATCGGCATTGGGGATGATCCGCAGCCAATTGGTCCGATACAACTCGCGGGCCTGCTCGGGAATGTCCGAGGCCGGGAAGAACAGACCGTTGAACACTTCCATCGACGGGTCGGACGCTTCGGCGATCACCTGGCCGTGCCCTTCCTCTTCGAAGCGGTAAATCAGCACCCGGTCGTAACCGGTCATGGCCTGGATTTCCTTGACGCTGATGTCGTACAGCGCCTGCAACGACGTGGCCGCGTGCAGACGCTGGAGCATGCGCCCCAGATGGGTCTGGTTGCCGGCGACATTGCGTGGCTGGAAGTTTTCGACGTGGATTTCCAGTTCCAGGATCAGCACGCCCTGATGCCGGTGCAACAAGCCATCGAACGCCGTGCCATTGAGGCGAAAGTGCAGCGGCGGCGTATCGGACAATGCCGGCTGCAGCAAGGCCTCGCGCACTTGCGCGGCCTCGGCATCGCCGATCAGTTGCGCCAGTGGCTGGCCGATCAGGCCGAGCGGCTCACGGTCCAGCAGGGTTGCAACGTTGGCGCTGACCTGAACGATCTCCAGCGCAGGTTCGTTCAGGGTCAGCAGCAAACCGTGGGGCTGGATCGCGCCGGGGAAGCGAATCGGCTCGTCGGCACAGTTGGCCAGCAGTTCTTCAAAGGCTTGTTGGTCTTGCGGGGTCATGCCAGTACCTCCCGGCGTTCGAGCCAGCGCTCGAAACAGCTGAATGTGGTGTGTGCGGCCGCAACCACGGCCTTGCGCTCGTCCGCATCCATCGGTCGACGGCTCAGGTATTCAATGAAATCGCGCCAGCGGCGGCCAGTGGCGGCGCCATAGATATCGAGAAACGCCGCGCCATTGTCGGCTTCCAGGCCGAGTCGGCTGGCGATTTCCCGGCGCAGGATCTGCCCGCCCAGCGTCGCACCTTCGAGCACATACAGTATGCCGAGGCAGCAAGCCGCTGAATTGATCAGGGGCAAGTCTTCACACTGTGGCAGACGTGCCAGCGCCTCGCTGCTCACGCCCAGGGCATGCAGGTCGGCGCGCAAGGTTGGCGCCTTGAGTCGTGGCGTCAGATCAAAATCAGTGGGAATTGCACCGCTGCTCAGCAGCGCGTCTTCCAGCGGTAGATAGAAGCCGTAATAAGCCTGCATCAACTGCACAAAAGCTGGGGTATCGAGAGTATCGGAGAAAAATGGAAGGCGTTTTTCCAGTGCGATGTGCAGTTCGGCAGTGCCGGCCCGCAGATCTTGCAGCACCGGTGGCACATAAACTTCACGGGCCTTTGCTTGCATGTAGATCGCTCTTGGTGGGGCCGCCTGGGGCCGTGCGGGATGTTTGAAACAGGGAGCAGAAACAGGGGGCAAATGTTACACGGCAATCGCTGTTTCTGACCGTGCGGATAACTTTTTCTGACGAAACCATCGCCCTCTGACTGTTTCAGAGTTGCGCCGTCCGCAAAAAGTTCGACGGGGTTGTCCTGCACGGCCGGGCGCTGTACCGCGACAGCGGGGCCTGACTGTATGGGTCTGGCGGCGCGTGGGCTGTGATAAAAATGGCCTTCTCGTTTCTGGAGTGCCGTCATGGATCTCGCCACCCTCGCCCTGTTTCTCCCGGCCTGCTTTGCCCTGAACATGGCCCCCGGCCCGAATAACCTGCTGTCGGTGAGCAACGCTACCCGCTACGGTTTTCGCCGCGCCTGCACGGCGGGCATCGGGCGTATTCTGGCGTTTGCCGGGATGATCGCGCTGGCCGGCGCCGGTCTGTCGGTGGTGTTGCAGACGTCGGAATGGCTGTTCCATGCGATCAAGATCATTGGCGCGGCGTACCTGCTGTATCTGGCCTGGCAGTTGTGGCGGGCCAATCCGCAAGCCGAGGAGCACGTGACGGGTGCAACCGTTGGCTTCTTCGCCCTGGCGCGACAGGAATTTCTGGTCGCGGCCGGCAATCCGAAAGCGATTCTGCTGTTCACCGCTTTTCTGCCGCAGTTTGTCGATCCGGCCCGCCCGGTGCCGGCACAATTCGCGGTACTGGGTGTGCTGTTCCTGCTGCTGGAATGGATCGCCATCAGCGCTTATGCGTGGATGGGCCTGCACATGCGCCGCTGGTTCGCCGAGCCGCGCGGCAAGCGGATATTCAATCGTTGCTGCGCGGGGCTGCTGTCGGCGGCGGCTTCGGTATTGTTGATGGCCAAACGCGCCTGAGGTCTACGCCTCGGACGGCCCTTTGAGTTCGACCTGATTGCCGTCCGGGTCGAAGCAATAGAGGGACAAACCCTTGCCCTCGGCGCCGAAGCGCGACTCGGCTTTGGCAACGCTCAGACCAAAAGACTGCAAATGTGCGCTCAGCAGCGCTTCATCGAAGGGCTCGATGCGCAGACAGAAGTGATCGACGTTGCGCCGCTCGGCACCGGCCGCCCCGCCGCCCTTGCGGCCGAGTTCGCCTTGCAGGTCGACGAGATCGATCATCGAGCTGCCCGCGCGCAGATGGATCAACCCCAGCGGTTCGTTGCGCCTGACCACCTCGGCGCCGAACACCTGGCCGTAGAAGTCGATGCTGCGCTGCAGGTCTTGCACGCGCAGGACAATGTGATCAATACGCTGAATGGAAAACGGATGCATAAACCCGATACCTCACAATCTCTGTAGGAGCTGCCGCAGGCTGCGATCTTTCGACTTTGATTTATACAAACAAGATCAAAAGATCGCAGCCTTCGGCAGCTCCTACACGGTAGTTCAGGGGTAATGGAAATTCACTGTCGATTTTTCGGTGGAGCCATCGAGAATCTGCTTTTACAGTCATGCCATGAACATACAAACCGCTGTCTTGCCGCCCCACGCCGAGATGGTTCGCGCCATGCTCGAACGCGACACTGCCTATGAAGGCGTGTTCTTCACGGCCGTGAAAACCACCGGGATCTTCTGTCGCCCCAGTTGCACGGCGCGCAAACCGAAACCGGAGAACGTCGAGTTCTTCGCGCACGCCGATGAATGCCTGACCGCCGGTTATCGCGCCTGCCTGCGCTGCAAGCCACTGGACGCTGCGGCCATCGCCCCGGATTGGGTGCAGCGCCTGCTCAAGGCTGTGGACGCTGACCCGGAGCTGCGCTGGAGCGATGCACAACTGCTCGCCGCAGGCATCGAGCCGCTGAAGCTGCGGCGTTGGTTCAAGCAGCATTTCGGCATGACTTTCCACGCTTGGCTACGTACCCGGCGGTTGGGCATGGCGCTGGGCGGGATCAAGCAAGGCACCTCGATCGATCATGCCGCGTTCGACTCGGGGTATGAGTCCCTCAGCGGTTTTCGTGACGCCTTTCAGAAGTCGTTCCACATCACACCTGGCCGCGTCGAACAGAGCGAGCCGCTGCTGTTCACCCGGCTGACCACGCCGCTGGGGCCGATGATCGCCATGGCCGAACGCCGTGGATTGGTGTTGCTGGAGTTTCTTGATCGGCCGGCGCTGACCGGCGAAGTTGAAGCATTGCAGAACCGCTATGGCTACGCGGTCGCGCCAGGGCATAACGCACACCTGCAGCAAATCGAAGAGGAACTGAAGGCCTACTTCGCCGGCACGCTGAACGTATTCACGGTGCCGTTGCATTTGCCCGGCAGCGAATTTTCCCGGCAGGTCTGGGCAGCGCTGCTGCAAATCCCTTACGGTCACACCAGCACTTACGGCGCCATCGCGGCGGCGTTGGGCAAACCCGGCGCGAGTCGGGCGGTCGGGCTGGCCAACGGGCACAATCGGCTGTCGATTGTCGTGCCGTGTCATCGGGTGATTGGCGCGGACGGCGCGCTGACCGGCTATGGTGGAGGACAACCGCGCAAGGCATTCTTGCTGAGGCTGGAAAACGCCGCACTGCAGCTCACTCAACCATTGGCTTTCTGACGATTTTTGCCCCATCAACAACAAGGAATTTCGATGAGCACGCTCGACACTCGCTTTCACCAGTTGCACCAGCAAGGCCTGTTGATCCTGACCAACGTCGCCGACGCCACTGGCGCGCGACTGGTCGAACAGCTCGGTGGTCAGGCCGTCGCCACCAGCAGCGCGGCCGTGGCCTGGGCCCACGGTTACCCGGACGGCAACACGCTGCCCCTCGAACGGCTGGTGTCGACGGTGGAATCCATCACCCGGGTCATCAGCGTGCCGCTGACCGTCGACGTCGAGGCCGGTTATTCCGATGACCTCGGGCGGGTCGCCGAAGTGCTCGATGCGGTCATTGCCGCGGGCGCGGTCGGCGTCAATATCGAAGACGGCGCGCAAACGCCGGAGCTGCTCGCGCGCAAGATCGAAGTGGCGCGGCAAGTCGCCGACAAACGCGCGGTCAAACTGTTCATCAACGCGCGCACCGATGTCTATCTGAAAAGCCTGGTGCCGGCTGAAGACCGCGTCGCCGAAACCCTGCGCCGTGCCGCGCTGTATCAGGCCGCCGGTGCCGATGGCTTGTTCGCCGCCGGGGTCACCTCGGGCTACGAAATCGAAGCGATCTGCAAAGGCACGACGCTGCCGGTCAACGTGCTCGGCTTCGCCTGCCTGCCCTCGCCCGCCGAACTGCAAGCCTTGGGTGTGCGCCGCCTGAGCGCCGGCTCCGGCATCGCCGAGTTCCTCTACGGCGCGATGGGCGGGCTGGTGAAAAGCTTCCTCGCCAGCGGCAAACTCGATACCCATGACCTCAAGGCCTTCACCTACGGCGAAGTCAATGGCTTGCTGAAATAGCATGCCCGACGCCTATCAAGCGGCCAGCGCATACCTCGCCAGCCTCGACTCCGACTGGCAGCGGCACATTGCCGCTGTCGGCCCGTGCCTGCATCAACCGCACCCGGCGCGCGATCCGTACGAGTCGCTGGTGCGGGCGATTGCCTATCAGCAACTGCATGCCAAGGCCGGTGATGCGATTGTCGGGCGGCTGGTGGGGCTGTTTCCGTCGCAGTCATTTCCCCGCCCGGAACAAATCCTCGCGACCGACTTTGAGCGAATGCGCAGTTGCGGGTTTTCAGCAGGCAAGATTGCCACGATTCAAGGGATCGCCCAGGCAACGCTCGACGGCGTGGTGCCGGATTACGCCACGGCATTGGCGATGGACGATGAAGTGCTGATCGAGCGCTTGATCAGCCTGCGCGGGGTCGGCCGCTGGACGGTGGAGATGCTGCTGATTTACAGCCTGGAGCGCATGGATATCCTGCCGGCCGATGACTTTGGCGTGCGTGAGGGTTATCCGCGGCTGAAGGGGCTGGAGGTGCAGCGGACGCGCAAGCAGATGATCGAGATCGGGTTGAAATGGAGCCCGTTCAGAACCGTCGCCGCCTGGTACCTTTGGCGCGTTGCCAAGACTTAGACCGCGTTATCGTTGATCGCTGGCAAGCCAGCTCCCACAGGTTTTTTGCTACACCGAACCCTGTAGGAGTGAGCCTGCTCGCGATGAGGCCAGTCCAGTCAACATCCCCATCGACTGAACCACCGCCATCGCGAGCAGGCTCACTCCTACAGAGTTCAGGGGTGGGTCAGATGGCACCGATTCACCTGTGCTGAAAACCCAAACATGTAGGAGCTGCCGCAGGCTGCGATCTTTTGATTTTTGATTTTTAGAACAAGATCAAAAGATCGCAGCCTGCGGCAGCTCCTACGGGTGGAATGGGGCTTAGAGACCGGATTTGAGGCGGCTGAAGGCGCGGATCAGCGCGCGATTGAAGGCTTTGCCGTTGTCGTTTTTGCTGTACAGCGTGGCCCTGACGTCGGCCGAGGGGTAGGTGCCCGGATCATTGCGGATCGCCGCATCGACCAGACCGTCCGCCGCCGTGATCGCATTGGCGTAGTGAATGGTGTCGGTGATCGGCGCCATGACTTCCGGCGTCATCAAGTAATCCATCAGCGCCAGCCCGGCCTGCGGGTGCGGGGCGTCCTTGGGAATGACCATCGCGTCAAACCAGATCAACGTGCCCTCTTTCGGAATCCGGTAACTGAGTTTGAACGGTTTGTTCGCTGCCTCTGCCTGCCCTGCCGCAATCGCCACGTTGCCGTTCCACGACATCGCCACGCAGGTATTGCCGTTGGCCAGATCGCTGATGTTCAGGTCATTGTCGAAGTAGCGAATGTACGGACGGATTTTCGCCAGTTGCTGCTCGGCGAGTTTCAGGTCGTCGAGGTTTTGCCGGTTGATGTCCAGGCCCATGTACTTCATGACCGCAGCGAACACCTCGTTCGGATCATTGAGCAGGCTCACCCCGCAATCAGCGAATTTCGACACCACCGCTGGATCGAACAACATCGCCCAGCTGTCCTTTGGCGCATCGGGCAAACGCTTTTTGACAGCCTCTTCCTGATAGCCCACGCCCGTGGTGCCCCACGCGTAGATCCCGGCGTAACGATTGCCCGGATCGAACGCCGCCATGTGCTGACGGAATTCCTCACCGACGCCGGCAAAGTGCGGCACCCGCGCCTTGTCCAGCGGCTGAATCGCGCCGCTTTCGATGGCCCGCGACAGGTGCTGGCCTGCGGTCAGCACCAGATCGTAGCCACTGCGCCCGGTGAGCAGTTTGGTCTCGACGGTTTCCAGTGAATCGAAATGATCGGCAACCACATGAATGCCGGTTTTCGCCTCGAAGTTCTTCAAGGTTTCCGGGGCCAGGTACTCGCCCCAGATGTACAAGTTGACCACCGGTTTCGCGGTGTCGGCGGCCTGCACACACAAGGGTGCAAGCACCAGCAATAACGCTTGAGTCAGTTTGTGCAGGCGCATGGTCATGCTCCCTTCTTGTGGACAGGCGTGCCGGCGTATTGCGGCATGGTGATGCACGCGACATTACCGCCGCCGAGGAGAATTTCCCGGGAGTTTTCGATGCCGACGATCTTGTGTTGCGGGAACAGTTCGGCCAGCGTCGCCAGGGCTACCCGATCCTGACGATCGCCAAACAGCGGCACCACGATCGAGCTGTTGCCGGCGTAGTAGTTGATGTACGACGCGCAGATTTTCGTGCCGGCCTGACGGGTGTGGGTGCTGTCCTGCTGGTCGAGGCCTTCGGCTTCCTCGGCGGTCCATTCGAGCACGTCCGGTTGCGGCAGTTTATGCACAGTCAACTCGCGCCCACGGCTGTCGCGGGTGCTGCGCAGAATGTCGTAGGCCTCTTGATAGATTTCCCACTGTGGATCGTCGCGGTTGTCGGTCCATTGCAGCACCACTTCGCCGGGACGGACGAAACAGGCGAGGTCGTCGACGTGTCCATCGGTTTCATCGAACTTGCAGCCGCGCGGCAGCCAGATGACTTTTTCGGCGCCGAGATAATCGGTGAGCCGCCGGGTGACTTCGTCCTTGCCCAGGTGCTGGTTGCGGTTGCGGTTGAGCAGGCATTGTTCGGTGGTGAGGATGCTGCCCTGACCGTCGCTCTGAATGCCGCCAAGTTCGGCAATCAACGGTGCGCGGTAGCGGTCGAAGCGCTCGATTTCGAGGATCTTGCTGGCAATCTGGTCGTCCTTGTCCCACGGGTAGTAGAGGCCGCCGTCAAGACCACCATAGGCGTTGAACTCGAAGTCGACGCCGCGCACTTCGCCGCTCTGGTCGTTGACCACGAAGCACGGGCCGCTGTCGCGGAACCAAGTATCGTTGCAGGTCATTTCCACGACGCGCACTTGCGGTGGCAACTGGCGGCGAGCGGTGGCGAATTGCGCGGCCGAGGCGCAGACGGTGACCGGTTCGCTGTGGGAGATGGCGGTGACAATCTGCACCCAGACTTTCTGCGCCGGCTTGGCGCCGTTGCGCCAGACGTCGGTGCGTTCCGGCCAGCCGAGCCAGCAGCCGGACTTGCTTTCGAATTCGCCGGGCAGACGGAAGCCGTCGTGTTTAGGGGTGGAGTCGAGCAAACGTGCCATGGTCAAACCTCGTCTTCGCGATGGGAATGACCACAAGGTACGGGCGTTGGCGGCGGGCTCGCCAACGATGAATATTGCGGAACAGTTGAATTCAACTCATCAATCAGCCAGCTGATCGTTGAACCACTCAAGCATCTGCGCCACCGCCGGACGCTCCATACGCACCCGTTCGCAGACCAGCGCATATTGGCCGAGCGCAGTCATGCTCCAGGAGAACGGCCGTACCAGCCGACCACTCTGCAAGTCTTCCTGCGCCGTGAGGTTGTCGCCCATCGCCACGCCCTGCCCTTGCGCCGCCGCTTCCAGCGCCAGACCTGCATGGGCGAAATACAACTGACGCTGCGGGCGTTGATCGCCGGCGTGACTGGTCAGCCAGGCGGTCCAGGTCTTGCCGTCCTGGTCGTCGTGCAGCAAGCAGTGGCGGGCCAGATCCTTCGGGGTTTTCAATGTGCCCTGGTTGAACAGGCCGGGGCTGCACACCGGGAAGAACTGCAGCGCCGGCAAGGGCCGCACGAAATAAGCGCTGCTGTCGGCCGGGCCGGTGCCGTAGGTGATCGCCAGGTCGATGTCTTCGCCGGGGGCGCTGGCGTCGATCGGTTGTTCGTAGAGGTGCAAGGTGATGTGCGGGTAGCGCGCGTAGAAATCGCTGAGACGACTCATCAGCCATTTCTGCGCCAGCTCAGCGGTGACGGCCAGGCGCAATACCGCCAGCGAGGACGGATCGCGCAGTTCATCGCAGGCATCGCCGATCAGTTCGAAGGCTTGCTGCAGACTCTGCATCAGGCGCCCGGCGGCGATGGTCGGGCGAATCTGCCGGCCTTCGCGGATGAACAGCGAGACGCCGAGCTGCTCTTCGAGCTGGCGGATCTGGTGGCTGACGGCGCTGTCGGTGACGCACAGTTCAGCGGCGGCCCGCCCGAAGTGCGCGTGACGGGCGGCGCATTCGAAAGTGCGCAGGGCGGCCAGTGAGGGAAGTCGTCGCATGAATTTTGAGCCCCTTTTTGCCGACCATGCTGACCGTCGCGCCTGAGCGAGTCCAGTAGGAGCTGCCGCAGGCTGCGATCTTTTGATGTGGTTTTTGAACAACAAGATCAAAAGATCGCAGCCTGCGGCAGCTCCTACAAGGATTAATGTCGTCCACAACACTTAACCCTGTGAGAGCTGGCTTGCCAGCGATGGCGTCTGCACTTACACCGCACATCTTCTAGGCTGAACCGAACCCATCCAGCCCACCGGAGGCCCACCATGCACCTTGAAGGCTCCTGCCACTGCGGCGCTGTCACTTTCAGCCTCATCAGCGCCCATCCCTACCCTTATCAACGTTGCTACTGCTCGATCTGCCGCAAGACCCAGGGCGGTGGCGGCTACGCGATCAACCTGGGCGGCGACGCGACCTCGCTCAAGGTTCACGGCCGCAAAAACATCGCCATCTACCACGCGAAGATGAAAGACGAAGGCGACAAGCGTGCCCATCGCAGCAGCGCCGAACGGCATTTCTGCTCATTGTGCGGCAGCGGTCTGTGGCTGTTCAGCCCGCAGTGGCCGGAGCTGATCCATCCATTTGCCTCAGCCATCGATACGCCGCTGCCCGTGCCACCGGAGCACACGCACCTGATGCTCGGCTCGAAAGCTCCGTGGGTTGAGGTCGACGCCAAAGCCAAGGACAAACAATTCGACGTCTACCCCGAAGAATCCCTCGCCCAGTGGCACGAACGCCTCGGCATCAGCACCTGATAAACACCCCAATGTAGGAACTGCCGAAGGCTGCGATCTGTTGATCTTGTTTTTAAAAACCAACGTCAAAAGATCGCAGCCTGCGGCAGCTCCTACAGGGGGGATGTGGGGATTTTTGCCGGGGCAGTTCCCTTTTGTGTTTTTCGTTCGGTTAACCCTCAGAAGCACTTCAACGACCGATCGATTTGATGCAAAGGGATCTCCATGCCGTACGTCCGTTTTCGTTTTGCCTTGTGCCCGTTGGCGCTGGCGCTGCTGAGCCTTAATGCCCAAGCCGCTGAAACCGCCGCCCTGCAACTGGGCGCCACCAATATTTCTGCCGAAGGCCTCGGCGCCACCACCGAAGACACTCACGCCTACACCACTGGCAGCATGTCCTCGGCCACCGGCCTGCCGTTGTCGATTCGCGAAACGCCGCAATCGGTCACCGTGATAACCCGCCAGCAAATGGACGATCGCGGCGTGCAAAGCGTCGGCGATGCGCTGCGCAACACGCCCGGTGTTTCGACGCAGAAATACGACAGCGACCGCAGCGAATTTTCCGCGCGGGGCCTGGCGATCACCAACTTCCAGTACGACGGCATCAACATCCCGTACGACGGTGTTTACGGCGAGAACCCGAACAACGGTGACGACGCCGCGAGCATCGACCGCGTCGAAATCATCAAGGGCGCGACCGGGCTGATGACCGGTAATGGCGACCCGTCCGCCACGGTCAACCTGATCCGCAAGAAGCCGACCAAGCAATTCAAGGCCTCGATCAGCGGCACCGTCGGCTCGTGGGATGCCTACCGCACTGTCGGCGACATCTCCGGTTCGCTGACCGATTCGGGCAATGTGCGCGGGCGTTTCGTCGGCGCTTACTCGGACAAGAATTCCTACCTCGATCACTACAGCCAGAAGAAAGACCTGTTCTACGGCATCCTCGAAGCCGACCTGACCGACGATACCCTGCTGACCTTCGGCATCGACAAGTCCAGCACCACCCCACGCGGCACCTCCTGGACCGGCAACCCGGTGTACTTCAGCGACGGTGGCCGCACAGACTTTGCGCGCCACTTCAACTCCGGTGCCGACTGGAGCCGTCGCGATTTCGACAACATCACCTACTTCGCCTCGCTCGAACAGGCGCTGGCCAATGACTGGAAATTCAAGGTCAGCGTCGACCAGAAAACCACCGACCACGACACTCGCCTGGCGTCGGCGAGCGGCGGCAACCCGGATCGCGCCACGGGTGAAGGGATGTTCCTGTACTGGGGCCGCTGGGAAGGCCATCGCGTGCAGAACACGGCTGACGTCAACGTCTCCGGTCCATTCTCCCTCGGCGGTCGCGAACATGAACTGGTGGCCGGCGTGATGACCGCGCACTCGCGCCAGACCGGTTCGACCTACGACACCAGCGCCTTTTCGCAAGTACCGGGGAGCATCTATGACTGGCGCGGCGATCTGCCAAAACAGGATTTCCCGAAGAACGGCAAGTACGAGCGCACGCAGAGCCAGAACGGCATTTACCTGGCCACGCGCCTGCACCCGACCGATGATTTGTCGGTGATCCTCGGCAGCCGCTTGAGCACCTTCAAATACAACGAAGACTACGGCTACAACCCGGGCGCCGGGCTCGACGACACCCACGCCAGCTACAAGGAACACGGCGTGGTCACGCCCTACGCCGGGGTGGTTTATGACCTCGATGACACCTACTCGCTGTACGCCAGTTACACCAGCATCTACCAACCGCAAACCTATAAGGACAGCAACGGTTCGACCCTCGCGCCGGTCGAGGGCGACAGCTATGAGGCCGGCCTTAAAGCCGCGTACTTCGACGGTCGCCTGAACGCCAGCCTGGCGTTCTTCCGCATCGAACAGGACGGCGTTGCCGAGTCGATCGGCACCAATGCGGTGACCAACGAAGGCATTTACAAAGCCATCGACGGCGCCACCACCAAAGGCGTGGAACTGGAACTGGCCGGCGAACTGGCCGACGGCTGGAACGTCTCCG
The DNA here is from genome assembly GCF_051913165.1 of Pseudomonas sp. SM4. Classification (NCBI taxonomy): domain Bacteria; kingdom Pseudomonadati; phylum Pseudomonadota; class Gammaproteobacteria; order Pseudomonadales; family Pseudomonadaceae; genus Pseudomonas; species Pseudomonas sp. SM4. Next base: position 203,893 of record NZ_JBODOE010000010.1, read on the forward strand.
CCGGCTACACCTACGCACGCAGCCGCGATGCCGACGAGCAGCGCATCTACGGTTATCCGCTGTCGACCACCAAGCCGGAACACGTGGTGCGCACTTTCACCACCTACCGTTTGCCCGGCGTGCTCGACAAAGTCACCGTCGGTGGCGGTGTGAGCTGGCAAAGCGCGTTCTACGGCAAGATCTACAGTGCGCCGGCCGGCGATTACACGCGCATCAAGCAAGGTGGCTACACCCTTGTCGACCTGATGAGCCGTTACCAGTACAACGAGCATTTGAGCTTTACGGTCAACGCCAACAACGTGTTCGACAAGCGCTACCTGACAGGGCTGGGCAACTTCGACACGACGTTCTACGGCGAGCCGCGCAATGTGATGCTGACGACCAAGTGGGATTTCTGATCTTCAGCTGATTTTTTGCTGCCTGTGCTGGCCTCATCGCTGGCAAGCCAGGCTCCCACAAGGTCTTGCGGCGTTGCCGATACAGTGGCAACACCGACCAACCCTGTGGGAGCTAGCCTGCCAGCGATGGCGGTGGGTCAGTCACAAAATACCGAGCGGACCGGCCCCATCGCTGGCAAGCCAGGCTCCCACAAGGTCTTGCGGCGTTGCCGATACAGTGACAACACCGACCAACCCTGTGGGAGCTGGCTTGCCAGCGATGGCGGTGGAGCAGTCACAAAATACCGAGCGGACCGGCCTCATCGCTGGCAAGCCAGGCTCACACAAGGTCTTGCGGCGTTGCCGATACAGTGGCAACACCCACCAACCCTGTGGGAGCTGGCTTGCCAGCGATGGCGGTGGGGCAGTCACAAAATACCGAGCGGACCGGCCTCATCGCTGGCAAGCCAGGCTCCCACAAGGTCTTGCGGAGTTGCCAATACAGTGGCAACACCGACCAACCCTGTGGGAGCTAGCCTGCTGGCGATGGGGCCAGCACGGGCAACATCATTCAATCCAGATGCGCCCAGCTCATCCGAAACGACGCCCCGCCCCACTCCGATTCGCCGACTTCAACCTGCCCGCCATGGGACTGCGACACCCGCCGCACCAGCGCCAGGCCCAACCCAAACCCGCCGGTACGCCGATCTCGGCTGGCATCCAGCCGAGAAAATGGCTCGAAAATCTTCTCCCGCCCGTCCAGCGGCACACCCGGGCCATCGTCGTTGACCCGCACTTCGTAATAATCGCCGTGGCGCACCAGGGTCACTTCAACCCGCTGCTCGGCATAACGAATGGCGTTGCGCAGCAGATTGATCACCGCCCGCGCCATGAACCGCGGTTCGATGCGCACGGTGTCGAGCCGGCAATCGCCAATCAGCAACTGCACCCCCGCCGCTTCCGCTTCCAGGGCCACGCTGCCGACGACGCTGTCGAGCCAGTTGGCGGCCTGAATGTTCTCGCGTTTGATCACCGTCGCGCCGCGCTCAAGGCTGGCGTAGGTCAGCAGTTCGGAAACCATCTCCTCCAGCTCGCCGAGGTCGGCGTACATGTCGGCGATCAGTTCGCGGTTCTGGCTGGCGTCCGGTTGTTGCTTGAGTTGATCAAGTTCGAATGACAACCGCGCAATCGGCGTGCGCAATTCGTGGGACACGGCGTTGGTCAGCTCGCGCTGATTGGCGATCAGTCCCTCGATGCGTGCGGCCATCAAGTTGAAGTGCTCCGCCAGATCGCGGATGTTCGAGCGTTTCGACAATTGAATACGCGACGACAAGTCGTTGCCGCCGAAACGCTCGGCGGCCAGCCGCAGCTTTTCCAGGTCACGCCAGTGCGGGCGCACCCAGAAAAACAGGACGATACCGATCACCACGGCAATCATCAGGTACGCCGCGACGATGTAGAAAGGCATCAGGCTCGGTTCGGCGGGCAGGCGAATACTCAGCAACTGCGCGCCGCCATCGATCGCGGAAATGTATTGGCTGTATTTGTCGCGGATGACCAGCAAGCCATCGGCCAGCTCGGTTTTTTCCTCGTCGGTCAGGTTCAGTTGGCCGGCATCGACCAGCGTCAGCCCCAGCCCGTAGTGCGGGCGTATCGATTGCAGCTGGTTTTCCCGGGCCGGGCCATCGAGTTCACGTAACTGCTGAGTGAGCGTCCAGGCCTGACCGCGCACGGCTTCACGGTTGTAGTCGCGTTGCTGATAATCGAGCAGCGCATCGAACGTGTGTTCAACCGTCTGCAACGCCAACACCAGCCCCACCGTCATGACCAGAAACAGCCCGAAAAATAACCGCAGCATCTACAGCTCCCACGCGAACGGATTGAACAGATACCCCTTGCCCCACACAGTCTTGATGCACACCGGTTCGCGGGGGTTGTCCTTGAGCTTGTTGCGCAACTTGCTGATGTACACGTCGACGCTGCGGTTAAGGCCATCGAAGGCAATGCCGCGCATGCGATTGAGGATGTCATCGCGCGAAAGAATCTTGCCGGCGGCACTGGCCAGCAACCAGAGCAGTTCGAATTCCATGGTGGTCATTTCGATGATCTCGCCGGCCAGGCGCACTTCGCGACAACTGCGGTCGATGCTCAACCGGCCGAACTCCATGGCGCTGACCACGCTGCTGTCCGGCACCTGACGTCGCTGCAAGGCACGCAACCTGGCCAGCAGAACCGGCGGCTTGATCGGTTTGATCACATAGTCGTCGGCTCCCGATTCAAGCCCGAGGATGTGATCGAGGTCGTCTTCCTTGGCCGTCAGAATCACGATCGGCGTGTCCGACACGCTGCGAATCTCGCGGCACACCTGCAGACCGCTCTGCCCCGGCAGCATCAGGTCGAGCACCACCACTTTCGGCTTGAATTCAAGAAACGCGGCCACGGCCAGATCGCCGCGATGCACCGAGCGGACTTCGTAGCCATGTTGTTCGAGGAAGTGCGCGATCAGCGCCGCGAGGCGCTCGTCGTCTTCCACCAGCAGGACTTTGCCAAAACCCAGGTTATCCATAACGACCGTGTGCCAACCCATGTGTGAAAGGGTCGACATTATGGCGGCATTCGTGGGTGGAAGCCGGTTATCGGTGATGTTTCATACTCTTAAGAGTTTTTAACAATCACACGCAAAAGATCGCAGCCTCCGGCAGCTCCTACATTTGGAATGCGTTTCCCCGTAGGAGCTGCCGAAGGCTGCGATCTTTTGACGTTGTTTTTTCGAACAGGGCTATGCCGCGACAGGCACACCGCTGTGAAACCGGAATTCTTCGTCCGGCGACTCAATCAGCTCTTGCTCGGCAGCACGAACCCGCACGATCACTTGCTCAACGTCCTTGGCCTCGCCGTACTGATAGGCCAGCTTCAGGTATCCCTGAAAATGCCGTGCCTCGCTTTTCAGCAGGCCAAAGTAAAACTTGCCGAGTTCTTCGTCCAGATGCGGCACCAGCGCTTCGAACCGCTCGCAACTGCGTGCTTCGATAAACGCCCCCACCACCAGCGTATCCACCAGTTTCACCGGCTCATGGCTACGCACCACCTTGCGCAGGCTCGACGCATAACGGCCGGCGTGCAACTGGCGCAGCTCGATCTTGCGGCGTTTCATCAGGCGCATGACCTGTTCGTGGTGTACCAGTTCTTCCCGTGCCAGACGCGACATCATGTTGATCAGGTCGACGTGGGAATGGTACTTGGCTATCAGGCTCAGCGCGGTGCTGGCAGCCTTGAACTCGCAGTTCTTGTGGTCGATCAGCAGGGTTTCCTGATCGGCCAGGGCGGCCTGGACCCAGGCGTCTGGCGTGCGGCAGCCAAGGAATTCGTGGATTTCGGGAAGGATCATGGGGCTCACGGTAAAGGTGTTCGAGCGAAGGGCGCCGATTATACCGGCCTGCCCGCAGACCACCAGCCGCCCGCGTTGATATGCATCAAGTCACGGGCGCATGAGCAGCAACTATAGTTGTGCAACGCCGTGCCTTTTCTTTGCTGGAGACTCCGCTCATGCAAGCCATTCGCAGCATTCTGGTGGTCATCGAACCCGAACATTCGGAAAGCCTGGCGCTCAAGCGCGCCAAGTTGATCGCGGGTGTGACCCAGGCCCATCTGCACCTGCTGGTGTGCGACAGAAAGCACGACCACGCCGGAATGCTCGGCGTGCTCAAGGCCGCGCTGCTGGCCGACGGTTACAGCGTCACCACCGAGCAGGCGTGGAACGAAAGCCTGCATGAAACCATCATCGATGTGCAGCAGGCCGAGGGCTGCGGGCTGGTGATCAAGCAGCACTTCCCCGACAGCTCGCTGAAAAAGGCCCTGCTGACCCCGGCAGACTGGAAACTGCTGCGCCACTGCCCGACCCCGGTGCTGCTAGTGAAAACCGCCAGTTCGTGGAAGGACAAAGTGATTCTGGCGGCGGTGGATGTCGGCAATGTCGATGGCGAACACCGGCATTTGCACACAACGATCATTGATCATGGCTACGACATTGCCAGTCTGGCCAAAGCGCACCTGCATGTGATCGCAGCGCATCCCTCACCGATGTTGTCAGCGGCGGACCCGACGCTGCAACTGAGCGAAACCATCGAGGCGCGCTATCGCGAACAATGCCGGGCGTTTCAGGCGGAATTTGATGTCGACGATGAACATCTGCACATTGAGGAAGGGCCGGCGGATGTGTTGATTCCGTTCATGGCGCACAAGCTGCAGGCGGCGGTGACGGTGATTGGCACGGTGGCGCGGACCGGTTTGTCAGGGGCGCTGATCGGCAATACCGCGGAAGTGGTGCTGGATGCGCTGGAAAGCGACGTGCTGGTGCTCAAGCCGCAGGAGGTTGAGGATCATTTGGTGGAATTGGCGGTGAAACATTAAAGATCGCAGCCTTCGGCAGCTCCTACAGGTAGAACGCATTCCCATGTAGGAGCTGCGGCACGCTGCGATCTTTTGACCTTCAGGCGCCAAAGGCGTCTTTAAGGAAACCGGGGGCGATGTAGCGCTGATAATGCGCTTCCGACAGCAGGAAGAATTCCCGATCAATGGCGTCACGCAATTCCGGCAGATTCCAGTCGCGAAACTCCGGCAGCAACACCATGCCGTACGCTTCCAGATTAATGATCACCCGCGCCCCCCGCGCAATCAGCTGATACGCCCAGCAATATTCCGACTGATGCGGCACGAAGCGGATCTTGCGCTGTTCGAGCTGCTCGCGCAGACGCGCCGAATCAAAAATCTCGACCTTGCCCGCCATCACTTGTGACAGCAATTGTTCCAGACGCAACCACACCGCGCGTTTTTCCTCCTCGTTGTAACCATTCCAATGGATCACTTCGTGATGGAAACGCTTGCAGCCACGGCACACCAGATCACCGTAAACAGTGGAGCAGAGGCCGACGCAGGGGGTCTTGATGGTCTGATTGGGCATAAGATAGGCAAAGGCACTGAAACGCGGAACAGGTCGGCATGTTAGCCCTTTGTCTAACATTCATCACCCCTCAAACTTCAGGGACGAACTTACGTTTAATTTTTTTTTGCCGTAGAATCAGCCAGCCTTTTAAGGCGCCAATGTCCGTTAGAAGCTGTTTTCAAAGCGTCACGAGCACAGTCGTTCCTTCAGAGCGGTGTTGGCGAGGGGTTTTTCCAGCGGGGAAAAGCCCAACGCCAACCCTCATCAGCTCCCCGTTCTGCAGGCGTAAAACTTTGAAAGCAGCTTCTGTAAGGAATTGCCGGTAATTCTGGCCGAACGACCCACAACGTCGTGAGGAGCATGAGTACGGCAATTTCGGGATGAGCGTCCCGGACACCCATTTGGGACCACTGATGAGGGTAATAACTGTGCTTGAAGCCTACCGCAAACATATCGAAGAGCGTGCAGCCCTGGGTATCGTTCCCCAGCCGCTTAACGCCGAACAAACAGCAGGCCTGGTCGAGCTGCTGAAAAACCCTCCGGCTGGCGAAGAAGAATTCCTCGTTGACCTGATCACCAATCGCATTCCACCAGGCGTGGACGAAGCGGCCTATGTAAAAGCCGGCTTCCTGTCTGCACTGGCCAAGGGCGAAGTTTCCTCCCCGCTGCTGGACAAAAAACGCGCTGTAGAACTGCTCGGCACCATGCAGGGCGGCTACAACATCGTGACTCTGGTTGACCTGCTGGACGACGCCGAGCTGGCGCCAGTCGCTGCCGCGCAACTCAAGCACACCCTGCTGATGTTCGACGCGTTCCACGACGTCGCGGAAAAAGCCAAGAACGGCAACGTTCACGCTAAAGCCGTGCTGCAATCCTGGGCTGACGGCGAGTGGTTCAAAAACCGTCCGACCCTGGCCGACAAGATCAGCCTGCGCGTATTCAAGGTGACCGGCGAAACCAACACCGACGACCTGTCCCCTGCTCCTGATGCCTGGTCGCGTCCAGACATCCCGCTGCACGCCCTGGCCATGCTGAAAATGGCTCGCGACGGCATCGTTCCTGATCAGCAGGGCGCCATCGGCCCGATGAAGCAGATCGAAGAAATGCGCGGTCAAGGCTTCCCGATCGCCTACGTCGGTGACGTGGTCGGTACCGGTTCCTCGCGTAAATCCGCGACCAACTCGGTGCTGTGGTTCTTCGGTGACGACGTTCCTTACGTGCCGAACAAGCGCGCTGGCGGTTTCTGCTTCGGCAGCAAAATCGCTCCGATCTTCTACAACACCATGGAAGATGCCGGCGCACTGCCAATCGAGTTTGACGTTTCCAACATGAACATGGGCGACGTGATCGACCTGTACCCGCATGCTGGCAAAGTCTGCAAACACGGCACCGACGAAGTCCTGACCACCTTCGAAATGAAGACCCCGGTACTGTTGGACGAAGTCCGTGCCGGCGGCCGTATCCCGCTGATCATCGGCCGCGGCCTGACCGAGAAGGCTCGCGCCGAACTGGGTCTGCCTGCGTTCGACCTGTTCAAGAAGCCTGATGCACCGATCGAAAGCACCAAGGGTTACACCCTGGCGCAGAAAATGGTCGGCAAGGCGTGCGGTCTGGCAGAAGGCAAAGGCATCCGTCCTGGCACCTACTGCGAACCGAAAATGACCACCGTGGGTTCTCAGGACACCACCGGTCCAATGACCCGTGACGAACTGAAAGACCTCGCGTGCCTGGGCTTCTCGGCTGATCTGGTGATGCAGTCCTTCTGCCACACCGCGGCTTATCCAAAGCCGATCGACGTGACCACCCACCACACCCTGCCTGACTTCATCATGACCCGCGGCGGCGTTTCCCTGCGTCCGGGCGACGGCATCATCCACTCGTGGCTGAACCGCATGCTGCTGCCGGACACCGTCGGTACCGGTGGTGACTCGCACACCCGTTTCCCGATGGGCATTTCGTTCCCGGCCGGTTCCGGTCTGGTTGCGTTTGCTGCGGCCACCGGCGTTATGCCGCTGGACATGCCGGAATCGATCCTGGTGCGCTTCAAAGGCAAAATGAAACCTGGCATCACCCTGCGTGACTTGGTTCATGCGATTCCTTACTTCGCCATCCAGAACGGTCTGCTGACCGTCGAGAAGAAAGGCAAGAAAAACGCCTTCTCCGGCCGCATCCTGGAAATCGAAGGTCTGGAAGGTCTGACCCTGGAGCAGGCGTTCGAACTGTCCGACGCCTCGGCCGAACGTTCGGCTGCCGGTTGCACCATCAAGCTGTCGAAAGAGTCGATCACCGAGTACCTGAACTCCAACATCACCCTGCTGCGCTGGATGATCGGCGAAGGCTACGGCGATGCACGTACCCTGGAACGTCGTGCTCAAGCGATGGAAGCCTGGGTTGCCAACCCGGAACTGATGGAAGCCGATGCCGACGCCGAATACGCCGAAGTCATCGAAATCGATCTGGCCGACATCAGCGAGCCGGTACTGTGCGCGCCGAACGACCCGGACGACGCCCGTCTGCTCTCCAGCGTTGCTGGCGAGAAGATCGACGAAGTGTTCATCGGTTCGTGCATGACCAACATCGGTCACTTCCGCGCTGCCGGTAAACTGCTGGATCAGGTCAAGGGTCAGCTGCCAACCCGTCTGTGGCTGTCGCCGCCGACCAAGATGGACGCTCACCAACTGACCGAAGAAGGCTACTACGGCATCTACGGCAAGGCTGGCGCACGCATGGAAATGCCAGGCTGCTCGCTGTGCATGGGTAACCAGGCACGTGTAGAGCCGAACGCGACCGTGGTCTCCACTTCCACCCGTAACTTCCCGAACCGTCTGGGCGACGGCGCGAACGTCTACCTGGCTTCGGCCGAGCTGGCGTCCGTGGCTTCGATCCTGGGTCGCCTGCCGACCGTCGAGGAGTACATGGAATACGCTGGCAAGATCGACAGCATGGCGGCCGATATCTACCGCTACCTGTCCTTCGACCAGATCGCCGAGTTCCGTGAAGCTGCTGCGAACGCCAACATTCCGGTCGTTCAAGCCTAACGTTACAACGCACTGAAAAACGCCGCCCATCGCAAGATGAGCGGCGTTTTTTTTATGCCCGCACAACCCACCGATGCAGGAACAGAGCTTGCTCTCGATGGCGTCGTATCAGCCAACATATTCGTTCAATGGTTAACCGCTTTCGCGAGCAAGTTTTGCTCCAACAGATTTACAGGGGGTCAGAAGAGTTCGTTGAACGGGATAAAGCGCAGCGGTTCGCCGAGCGTGTGCGTGCTGTTCTCAGGAATCTCCACCAGACCATCAGCCCACGTGGCGCCAAGCAATACGCCCGAACTCTGATTCGGATAAAGCACAGCAGCCCCCGCTTCCAGGCGTGCTCGCAGGTATTCGCGGCGGCTGCCCGGTTTCGCCCAGTCGAAGCCCGCCTTCACCGTGAAGCTCAGCGGCATCACCTCCTCGACCCCTTGAATCCTCAGCAGATACGGCCTGGCCAGCAAACCGAACGTCACCAGCGCCGAGGTCGGATTACCCGGCAGACCGATCACCGGCACCGTGCCGAAATGCCCCACTGTCAGCGGCTTGCCGGGCTTGATCGCGAGTTTCCACAGTAGCGGCTTACCGTTGTCGCGCAGCACCTGACCCAGGCAATCGGCATCGCCGGCAGACACTCCGCCCGTGGTCAGAATCAGGTCAGCGCCAACTTGCAACTGCTCAAGCTTGAGCCGCGTCTGTGCCGGACGATCCGGCAGGATGCCGCCATCGATCACCTCGCAGCCCAGTTCACGCAGCCAGTGCGCGAGCAACACACGATTGCTGTTGTAGATGCTCCCGGGACGCAGTGGCAGCCCCGGCTCGACCAGTTCGTCACCCGTCGACAACAACGCCACGCGTGGCCGACGCACAACGTGAACTTGCGCCACGCCCTGCCCCGCTGCCACTGCCAGTTCGAACGGCCCAAGACGTTTGCCGGCGCGCAGCAGAATGTCGCCAACGCGATTCTCCTGACCTTGTGCGCGAATATTCTGGCCAACCTTCAGCGGCTGCAAAAACCGCACACGGCCATCTTCCAGCACCTCAACGTTTTCCTGCATTTCCACACAGTTGGCACCCGGCGGCAGCGGTGCCCCGGTGAAGATCCGCGCACAACTGCCCGGCAACAAGGCATCCGGCGCCAGACCGGCGTACACCCGTTGCGACACGGCCAACGGCTGACGGTGCAGATCCGCGAGGTTCAAGGCGTAACCGTCCATGGCACTGTTCGGCCAGGGCGGCAGATCCAGCGTCGCCACCAGATCACTGGCCAGCACCCGACCATGCGCGTCATCGAGCGAGCGCATTTCGCTATCCACCAGCGGCTGCTCATTGGCCATGGCCAGCAGTTGGTCGAGGGCTTCCTCGACCGGCATCAACGGTGCCCGACTCATCCGCGGGTTCCGCAGGCTTGTACCGATTTGAGGTGCGGGACGAAGTTGCACGGGCGGTGACGGTTGTCGAGTTGCTCAGCCAGAATGCCTTCCCACGCCGTGCGGCAGGCGCCGGTCGAGCCCGGCAGGCAACACACCAGCGTGCCGTTGGACAGCCCGGCCAGGGCGCGGCTTTGCACGGTGGAGGTGCCGATATCGAGAATCGAAATTGCGCGGAACAGTTCGCCAAACCCGTCGATTTTCTTGTCCAGCAAACAGGCCACCGCTTCCGGCGTGCTGTCGCGTCCGGTGAAGCCGGTGCCGCCAGTGATCAGCACCACCTGAATGCTGTCGTCGGCGATCCAGTGCGCGACCTGAGCGCGAATCTTGTACAAATCATCCTTGAGCAGATTACGTTCGCTCAACGTGTGACCGGCTTCCAGTAAGCGGCTGACCAGCAACTGGCCCGAGGTGTCGCTGGCGTAATCGCGGGTATCGCTGACCGTCAGCACGGCAATGTTCAGGGGGACAAACAGGGCATCCGATTTCGCGCTCATGGGAATTCTCCGGCAGCAATTAATCCAATTGCCGACAAGCCTAAGTGCCTCTTCTTAGTACTGTCTAATCACTCTGGCCAACCGGACTATCGAGCGCCTCTATCGCCCGCCGCAACTACGCTGAAAGCCTCTAACGACGGGGCCGATAGAGCTGGTCGATAGTCCTTTCAATGCTTCCGATTGGACGAATAACCGCTTAAATGAGATCGTCGCCGCCTGCGCTTTTCGTGCGCTGCGCGCCGCTGCGTCAATACTCAATCAAAATTCCCATCGAGCAGGTGCCATCGTGGACATCAAACAACTCAAGTTCCTGATCGCGCTGGACGAAACCCGTCACTTCGGCCAGGCCGCCGCACGCTGCCATATCACTCAGCCGACCCTGTCGATGCGCCTGCGCAATCTGGAAGATGAGCTGGATCTGGTACTGGTCAACCGTGGCCAGCGCTTTGAAGGATTTACCCAGGCAGGCGAGCGCGTGCTGGCCTGGGCGCGGACCTTGCTGGCTGCGCACGACGGCTTGTTCGCCGAAGCGGCGGCGTGTCGCGGGCAACTGGTCGGCAGCTTGCGCCTGGGGTTGGTGCCACTGAGCAGCTTCAACCCGGTCAATTACATCCAAGGCTTGTCGGGCTCGTATCCCGAGCTGAAATTCAGCCTGTCATCGCTCAGTTCCGACGAAATCATCGCAGGGCTGGGCAACAACCAACTGGACCTGGGCGTGTGTTACCTCGATCACGTCAACCCGAACTATTTCGAGTTTTTCGAGATCGGCGAAACCCGCGTCGGGCTGCTCTATGACAACCGTCACTTCCATTTCGAAGGCACGGAAATGAGCTGGGAAGCTGCCGCCGAACTGCCGTTGGGCATGATCACCACCGGCATGCATTACCGCAAATCGATTGACTTGAGCTTTCGCAGCCGTGGGCTCAGTCCGCAGCCGATCATGGAGAGCGATTCGACGTATCAGCTATTGCAGGCGATTCACCAGGGATTCTGCTGCTCGATCATGCCGCTGGACAGCGGGCTTGAGGAGCCGATCGAGCATCTGTCGTTCATGCAGTTACCGGATGCCAGCGTGCTTGCGCCATTGGGCCTGGTGATGCGCAAGACCGAACCGCGCTCGGCGATTGCCGAGAAGTGCTTTGCCGAGGCGCGCAAACTGTTTGGAGTTGAGGTGCCTGCCGAATAATTGACCAGTTCAACCCAGCCTGCGCAAAATCCAGAACCTGTAGGAGCTGCCGCAGGCTGCGATCTTTTGATCTTGTTTTTAACAATCAAAATCAAAAGATCGCAGCCTGCGGCAGCTCCTACAGGGAGTGATAGATGCATCCGATCAGCAGATCGGAACAAGCGATTGGACGCTTTTTTTACGCCCCCGTAGCCTGAACACTCTTCAGCGCTTCGGGACTTTCAAGATGCTCTGCCACGTCGAACCCACCACCGAACCCAACGCCCCCGCACCACAACCGGCGCAGGTGGCGTATCGCGAATACCTGCCTGACGCAGCGGTAGCGCACGCGGCGCTCGCGGCGGAAATCGCCCTGGCCATCACCTACAACGGCTTGAATCAAGCGGTGATGATGGTCTCGCCCGGCAATATTGAAGACTTCATCCGAGGCTTCAGCCTGAGCAACGCGATCATCGCCAGCGTTGACGAAATCCATGACCTGCGCCTCACCCATTTCGATCAGGCCTGCCAAGCCGACGTGCAGATTTCCAACCGCGCCTTCTGGGCGCTGAAGGAACATCGTCGCCAAATGGCAGGCACCAGCGGCTGTGGCCTGTGCGGCGTCGAAGCGCTGGAGCAGGCGCTGCCGCCGCTGGAGATTCTGCCGCCGTCAACGCTGCCACCGGCGGCGCATTTCGACAACATCCGCCAGCGCATCGAGCAGGCTCAATCACTGGCCCGCAGCAGTGGCGCCCTGCACGCGGCGCTGTACTTCGATGCCACGGGTGAAGCCCTGCTGTGTCGCGAGGACATTGGCCGCCACAACGCCCTCGACAAGCTCATCGGCGCTCTGCACAGCGATGCTGTCGACGCCCGCCAAGGCTTTGTCGTGGTCACCAGCCGTTGCAGCCTCGAACTGATTCACAAAGCCGTGCGCGCCCGCCTCGGCACCCTCGTCAGCCTGTCGGCACCCACCGCATTGACCGTGCGCTGGGCGCTCAAGCACCGGCTCAATCTGATCCACGTACCCCACCGCAACGCCCCGCGCATTTATAGCCCGGTTCAGGAGTTTTCCGCATGAGCAACACCCTCACCCACCTCGACGATCAGGGCCGCGCCAACATGGTCGATGTCAGCGACAAGGCTGCCACTCGCCGCGAAGCCACCGCGCAAGCCTGGGTGCAAATGCGCCCGGAAACCCTGCAGATGATCCAGGCCAACGGTCATCCCAAAGGCGACGTGTTCGCCGTGGCGCGTATCGCCGGGATTCAAGCGGCCAAGCGTACTCACGAGCTGATCCCGCTGTGCCATGCGCTGCTGCTCAGCTCGATTCACGTCGAGCTCAAGGCCTGCGCACCGGATCGCGTGCAAATCACCAGCACCTGCCGCCTCACCGGGCAGACCGGTGTCGAGCTCGAAGCCTTGACCGCCGCCAGCGTCGCCGCGCTGACTATTTACGACATGTGCAAAGCCGTCGACCGGGCGATGGTCATCGGCGACATCCGCCTGCTCAGCAAACAGGGTGGTCGCTCCGGACATTTTCAATGGGAGGACGCGCAATGATCCTGATCAACTACTTCGCCAGCTACCGTGACCGGCTCAACCTGGGCGGGGAAAAGATTCCGCTGAGCGAAGCCTTGGGCAGTGTCGAAGATGTTCGACAGATGCTCATGGCGCGCGGCGAGCTTTGGCGCGAAGTGCTCGGTGCCGGCAACCTGATGTGCGCAGTCAATCAGGAGCTGTGCCAGCCGAGTCAGGCAATTGAAGATTTCGACGAAATCGCCTTTTTCCCACCGGTTACCGGGGGCTGACCAATGGCAATTCGAGTCCAGTACAAGAGCTTCGACATCGGTCAACTGACTGCCGATCTGCACGCGCGCAATCCACGGGTGGGCGCGGTGGTGACGTTTATTGGTTACGTGCGTGACTTGAACATTGGCCAACCGGTGAACGAGTTGTTTCTGGAACACTATCCGGGCATGACTGAAAAATCCCTCGAACAGATTGCCGACGAAGCGCGCGAGCGCTGGCCGTTGCTGGGTGTGGAAATCGTCCATCGGGTGGGCGCATTGTCGGTGTGCGAGCCGATCGTGTTTGTCGGCGTCAGCAGCAAACACCGGCACATGGCGTTCGAAGCCTGCGCGTTCATCATGGACGTGCTCAAGACCCGCGCACCGTTCTGGAAACGCGAAACCACGCCTGAAGGCGCGCACTGGGTGCAAGCGCGCGACTGCGACCAGAATGCGGCGCTGCGCTGGAGCCTGGCGCACGCCTGAACAAGATTGAATGTAAACCTGTGGCGAGGGGATTTATCCCCGATGGACTGCGCAGCAGGCCCAGCGTTTTTGCAGACCGCCGTGCGGCGCGTCGGGGATAAATCCCCTCACCACAGAATCTTCTTCAAATTTGGGTGTTCAAGATATTTCACATTGAGCGTTTACACGCCCGCAGATTCCCCCTTACTATCCGTGGCACACCGGTAAGCGGGTCTGCCCCGCCACCGACGTTTTCCGCCAACGGAAACACGCGTTATGAGCACGTCACTACAACAACTAAAATCGTTGAACGTCTCCGCTGTGCGCCCCCTCTGCGACAGGGGTTGCGCATGAATCGCATCGTCAATCTCCCCATGGCCCTGCGCCGCTCCAAGCTGCGTCACTCCGCACGCCCGCCGGATATCTGCGCTACTGCCTGATCACGTCTGAAAAACGTGTAGGCCCTTTCTCTTTCGATATCCCTGCCAGGACGCCTGGGCTTTTGCCCTCTAAAGTCGTCCGGCCCGAATCTGCGCGCCTGTGCGGCGCCCCCCTGAGTGTTTGCCATGAAATTCGCAGCCATTGAAGACGCACGCCTGTTCCTCGAACAAAACCCTGATATCGACATGATCGAGCTGTTCATTCTCGACGCCAACGGCGTGCCACGCGGCAAGCTGTTGCACCGCGAAGAACTGCTCGCCGTTTATCAAAGCGGTCGCCCGCTGCCGAGCACCATCCTTGGCTTGACCGTGCAAGGCGAAGACGTCGAGAACTCCGGTCTGGTCTGGGACGTCGGCGACATCGACTGCCGCGCCTACCCGCTGGAAGGCAGCCTGGTGCGCTTGCCATGGCGGCAGATTCCGACCGCGGCGGTGCAGGTCAGCATGCACCCGACCGAGGGCATGCCGGCCAGTATTGCCGACCCGCGCCATCTGCTGATCAAGGTCATCGACGGCCTCAAGGCCGAGGGCTACTACCCGATCATGGCGTGCGAACTGGAGTTCTATCTGCTCGACGCCAAGCGCGATCACAACGGACGCCCGCAACCGGCACTGGATGCTGACGGTGGTCGACCGCGACATACGCAGGTCTACGGTTTGCGCGAGCTGGAGCAGATCGAACCGTTCCTCGCCGACCTCTACAGCGCCTGCAAACTGCACGGTATTCCGGCACGCACGGCGATCTCCGAATACGCACCGGGCCAGGTGGAAATCACCCTCGAACACGGCGATGCGTTGCAGGCGATGGATCAGGCTGTGCGCTACAAACGCGTGGTCAAAGCCGTGGCGCACAAGCACGGCATGCAGGCGACGTTCATGGCCAAGCCGTTCGACGATCTGGCCGGTACCGGCATGCACATGCACGTCAGCCTCGCCGACAGCGCGGGGCACAATCTGTTTGCTTCCGAAGACCCCGCTGGCACGCCGCTGCTGCGTACGGCGATTGGCGGCATGCTCGCATCGTTGCTGGACACGCTGCTGCTGTTCTGCCCGAACGCCAACTCTTACCGTCGTTTCCAGGCCAACAGCTACGCGCCATTGGCGCCGACCTGGGGCGTCGACAACCGCACCGTCAGCCTGCGCGTGCCGGGCGGTCCGGCCAACACCCGACACATCGAACACCGCATCTGCGGCGCCGATGCCAACCCGTATCTGGCGGCGGCGGCGATCCTTGCCGGTATTCATCGCGGCATTCGTGAAAACCTCGATCCGGGAGCGCCGGTCGAGGGCAATGGTTACGCGCAAGCCAAGGAATTGCTGCCGACTGACTGGCTGACGTCGTTGCAGGCACTGGAAAACTCCGTGTGGGCACGCGATGCGTTGGGGCAGGAATTTCTCGGGGTGTATCTGGCGGTGAAGCGTGCCGAGTACCGGCAATTCATGGCTGAAGTGGGCGAGCAGGATTGGCGTTGGTACCTCACCGAAGCCTGAAGCCTCGCCACTACCCCCTGTAGGAGTGAGCCCGCTCGCGATAGCAATCTGTCAGTTAGCCCTGTTTTGACTGACACACCGCTATCGCGAGCAGGCTCACTCCTACAGGGGAACGCGTACCGAATTCTGTGTGGACTTTTAAAATGACCGAACGCTGCAATTCCTACTACACCGCCACCCTCAACCAGGACACCCACTACCCGACCCTGCAAGGTCGGCACGCGGTTGACGTGGTGATCATCGGGGGCGGTTTCACCGGCGTCGCCTCCGCCGTTGAACTCGCCGAAAAAGGCCTGAAAGTTGCCATCGTCGAGAGCAACAAAATCGGCTGGGGCGCCACCGGGCGCAACGGCGGGCAGGTCACCGGCAGCCTCTCCGGCGACGGCGCAATGCGTAAACAGATGCGCGCGAAACTCGGCGATAACGTCGACGATTTCATCTGGCACCTGCGCTGGCGCGGGCACGAGATCATCAAGCAGCGTGTCGAAAAATACGCCATCCAGTGCGATCTCAAACACGGCCATCTGCACGCGGCCTACAAGCCGGGCCACATGACCGATCTGCGCAACGATTACGAAGAAGCGGTGCGTCGTGGACTGGGTGATGAAGTCAGCCTGCTCGACCGCAGCCAGGTCCGCGATCTGCTGCAAAGCGACCTCTATCACGGCGCCATCAAGAACACCCGCAACATGCATTTGCACCCACTGAATCTGTGCATCGGCGAAGCGCGGGCAGCAGAAAGCCTCGGCGCGCTGATCTTCGAAAACAGCGAAGTGCTGGAGATCATTCACGGCGATACGCCAGGGGTAAGAACCGCTCACGGTCAGATCGACGCCAAGCAAGTGATGCTCGCCGGCGACGTCTACCACAAGCTCGAACCGGGCCAGCTCAAAGGCAAGATCTTCCCGGCCATGGGCGGCATCGTCACCACCGCGCCGCTGGGCGAACTGGCCAGGCAGATCAACCCCGAAGACCTCGCGGTCTACGACTGCCGCTTCGTCCTCGACTACTACCGCCTCACCGCCGACGGGCGCTTGCTGTTCGGTGGCGGCGCCAACTACAGCGGCAAGGATTCACGCGACATTGCCGGCGAACTGCGGCCCTGCATCGAGCAAACCTTTCCGGCGCTCAAAGGCGTGCAGATCGACTATCAGTGGAGCTGCGCGATGGGCATCGTCATCAACCGCATCCCGCAACTGGGCAAACTCTCGGACAATGTCTGGTATTGCCAGGGCTACTCGGGACATGGCATCGCCACCACGCACATCATGGGCGAGATCATGAGCCGGGCGATTACCGGGCAGCTGGAACAGTTCGACACGTTTGCCGCGTGCCAGCACATTCGTGTGCCGATGGGGGATTGGCTGGGGAACCCGATGCTGGCGGCAGGCATGTGGTACTACCAGATGCTCGAAAAGCTGCGCTGATACAACACCCTCCCCTGTAGGAGCTGCCGAAGGCTGCGATCTTTTGATCTTGATTTTAAAAAACAAGATCAAAAGATCGCAGCCTTCGGCAGCTCCTACAGGGGGGGCGGTCTCAGTCTGGCAGTTGCTCGACAACGATGCCCAAGCGTCGATAATCCTCGACACTCCCTGATGCCAGATGCCGTTCAGTGATCAGCGTGTGCAATCGCTCGCACCCCGCCACGACAAACGGCTCAACCGCCCCAAGCTTGTCCGCCGAGGTCACCGCAATCACCCGCGCCGCGCCATCGAGCATCATTTGTTTCACCGGCACTTCATCGAAATGCAACGAGGTAATCCCCACCTCCGGATGGATCGCACATACGCCGGTAATCGCCAGATCCGCCTTGATCCCCGCAAGCAAACGCAACGTCTCATGACCACTCGCGGACATGGTCCTCGGGTTCAACACCCCGCCCGCCAGAATCACCTTCACTCCCTTGAATTCCGACAACGCAATCGCCGTCATCGGTGAGGCCGTCACCGCCGTGATGCTGATATCGGCACGCAACGAGCGCGCGACCTGCAACGTCGTCGAGCCGGAATCGAACAGCACAATCTGCCCATCCTCGATCTGCTGCGCGGCCAATTGCGCGAGACGGATTTTCACCTCATCGGTTTCATCCAGCCGCGCGAAGTAATCCTTGCCGGAGTCCTTCGGACGCGGCAGCGCGCCACCGTGAACCCGCTGCACAAGCCCTGCGTTATCCAGTTCAGCGAGGTCGCGGCGGATGGTGTCTTCGGACACCGCAAAGTGCTGACTCAGCTCGGACGCCATGACTTTGCCGTCGCGTTCAAGGATCAGAAGAATTTTCTGGCGGCGCAGAGAGGGAAGTTCGGACGCGGAGTGGTCGTGCATGGTTACGCCTGTTTATGCTTGTAATTGCAGGTTTTAGCGAGACTAGCGAAAGCTTCGGGCAAACACAAACAAGCGGCTATCAATTGTTTCGATCATTGGAATCAACAAGGCGAATTTTTTCTTCGCTTTCAGCCTGTCCACAATGGCTGCACTTCAATAAGGCTCAGGATGAACACCTCATGAATCTCAATTTCGCGTTCGCGTGCATGATCGTCGTGTCGTTTGCCGTCGCGCTCGGCCACGCGTAACCCCCGTCAGACCGAGGCCAGCAACTGCTCGCGAAGCCATTTGTGCGCCGGATCGCGGTGCGAGCGTTCGCCCCAGAACATCGTCATCTCGTAACCGGGTACTTCCAGCGGCGCGTCGACCACTTGCAATGCCGGGTTGCCACGCACCAGGCGTGACGGCAGCATCGCCACCAGATCGGTGCTGGCCAGCACCGACATCACCATCAGAAAGTGCGGCACCGACAACACCACTTTTCTTTGCAACCCGACATCGGCCAACGCCTTGTCGGTCACGCCGAAAAACCCTCCGCCCTCACGCGACACCATCACATGCTCCAATGCGCAGAACTGTTGCCGGGTGGGTGCGCGCTGCAAACCCGGATGACCGATACGACCGGCCAGCACATAACGCTCCGTGAACAACGGTCGTGAGTGCAACTCCGGCGGCGCGTCTTCGCTGATGTGCAGAGCAATGTCGAAGACGCCCTGCTCGGCCTGCTTGACCAAATGCGCGGGAGTCAGGTCGATCACTGCCAGGCGCGTGCCCGGCGCCTGTTCGCGCAACCCGCTGAGGGCCGGCAGGACAACGGTCGATTCGCCGTAGTCCGTGGCGGCGATTTTCCAGGTGTGCGTTGCCTGTGCCGGATCAAATGCACTCGCCGGCGCCACTGCTCTTTCCAGTGCTTCCAACGCTTCGCGCAACGGCTCGCGCAATTCATCGGCGCGCGCGGTCGGGCGCATTCCTCGCGGCCCCGGCAGTAGCAACGGATCGCCAAAAATGTCGCGCAACTTGGCCAGATGCACGCTCACCGAAGGTTGCGACAGGTTCAGCCGTTGCGCCGCGCGGGTGACGTTGTGCTCGGACAGCAACACATCGAGCGTGAGCAGCAGATTGATATCGAGGCGTCTCAAATTATTCACGGCTATACCAGACATATCAGACATTCATTTCCAATATACCGGGTGAACGCCGATCCTGCTGTCACTCAAGCACAGGAACCTCAACATGAATGTCTTACTGGTCTACGCCCACCCTGAACCGACCTCCCTCAACGGCTCGCTGCGGGACTTCAGCGTCCAGCGCCTGCAAGCCGCCGGCCACACCGTGCAGGTCTCCGACCTCTATGCGATGAACTGGAAACCTACCCTCGACGCCGACGACGCCCCTGAGCGCGATGCGACGAAACCGTTCCATGCCTCGCTCGACTCGAAAGTCGCTTACGCCGAAGGCACCCAGGCCGACGATATCGCTCGCGAGCAAGAGAAACTGCTGTGGGCGGATGCGTTGATCCTGCAGTTTCCGCTGTGGTGGTTCACCATGCCGGCCATTCTCAAAGGCTGGGTCGATCGGGTGTACGCCTACGGTTTTGCCTACGGCGTCGGTGAACACTCCGACAGTCGTTGGGGCGAGCGCTATGGCGAGGGGAAAATGAAAGGCAAACGGGCGATGTTGATGGTCACCACCGGTGGGTGGGAGTCGCATTACGCGCCGCGCGGGATTAACGGGCCGATGGATGATCTGCTGTTTCCGATCCAGCACGGAATTCTGTACTACCCCGGTTTTGAAGTAGTGCCGCCGTTTCTGGTGTATCGCACCAGCCGGATGGACGCGGCGCGGTATGCCGAGACCTGCGACGAATTAGGCCGCCGACTGGATGAGTTGTGGAGTACGCGCCCGATTGCGTTTCGGCAACAGAACGCGGGCGACTACGAGATTCCGGCACTGACCCTCAAAGACCCAATCACCCCCGACCGCCAAGGCTTCGCAGCACACCTCCTGTAGGAGCTGCCGCAGGCTGCGATCTTTTGACTTTGTTTTTTCAAACAGCAGATCAAAAGATCGCAGCCTGCGGCAGCTCCTACCGGATGCGGTGTGGCGTGCTTTCAGCCAGACGGGGTTTCAGTTGCGCAGTCTTGCGATGGCGCGGCGATACTTCTCGATCCGCTCGAGGTCTTCCCAGCTCGGCGAGGCGATACGCGAGAGGTCGCTGTTCTCTTCCAGATCCGCGAGTTTTACCAATCGCCCGATCGGGTTCTGGCCCGCGCGTTCGACGAAGTCCTCGTAGGACTCGCCAGGCACTTTGGTGACGGCTGCAATGGCCGTCAGCACGTCCTCGCTGAAACCTTCCTGGCGCAGGTCCTCAAGGCTGATGTCACAGTCCTCGACCACATCGTGCAGCACGGCGACGATGCGCTCCTCCAGCGAAGACATGCGCATCATCACTTTCAGCGGATGCAAAATGTACGGCGCGCCGCCCTTGTCGACCTGCCCCGCATGAGCCGTGGCAGCGATGGCAATGGCGCGTTCGAGTGTCTGAGTCATGGGAGTCTCCGAGGGTTAAAGGCCGTAGCGGCCGCCAACATGAATATTGCGCTTGAGCCAACCGCCAATCGCCTTCAAGCGCCCACCGGACGTACCCGCCTCGGCATGCTGCTTGAGAATCATCGACACCAGCGCTGCCTGATCGGCATCGGGGTGGGCATCGAGCAACTCGACGACCCAGGCGCAATCGGCTTTTTTCAGGTGCTCCCGACATTGACCGGGCCACGCGTCCAGCTCGTCCAGCGCCAGCCAGCGCGCCCCGCCCTGCTCGGCATGCCCACCGCCAATCGACTGCTCGAAACAGAACGGTGTCGCCGGCCGCGACGGGTCGATACTGAACAGATACACATCGTGGCTTTTGTGTTGCGGCGTGGGGGCGTTGTTGCGGCTGCCGATTTCGATCATGGCAATGTTCCGATCCTTGGGGCGCTGGAGAGTCGCGATGGTTGGCAGTCTACCGGAGCGGTGCAAACGAACAACCTGATTGAACCTCCCTGCGCCACGTCATCTCGAAAGAAAGAGACGCCCTGTCAGTGATCGGCAATGGCGTCACCGCAGAGGAAACAGCGATGAACATTCGATTTCTGCTCCTGCTTGCCACTTTCAGCGTCATCCCCACCTGCGTCATGGCCGAGGGTTGCGATGTGCAAACGCAATCCTCCAGCGCCTCGGTGCCGGCCATCGAAACCCACAGCTGCTACGAATACGAAGGCATGCCCGTCAATGCCATCGATTGGTCGTGCAGCAACGAAAGCAAAGACATGCTCAGCAGCACCAAGAACAAAGTCGAGCACTGCGCCGACCACTATCAGGCAACGTGTATCGCCACCCTCACCCAGGAGTCGCTGGCTAACCCGCATTCCACCAGCAAGGACAAAAACGCCAAGGCGCTCAACATCCCGGCCAGCGCACAGGTGACCACGTATTACTACGACGTGGAGCATTTGGCGCAGGCGCGGATTGATTGTGAGAATGGGGGTGGGCATTGGAAAACGAAGTAAACGACCCGATGGTATTGCCCCCAGGAATTCAGCGCAAAAAAAGCCCGGCTCATGCCGGGCTCAATTGATTCAACAAGCACCTCTCGTGGCGGTGATTGCTCTCAACGCTTGGACTCGCATCGCGTTCGCAAGTCGTGCTCACTGATATCACCGCAGCTTCCGTTGCCCTTCATGGCATTACAAAAAGCACGCTGGTCATGATCACCGATGTTGCCGCAGGAGCCGTTGCCGTTCTCTGCGTTGCAGCGCTCACGCAAATCGTGATCATCGATATTGCCGCAACTGCCGCCGCTCTTTTTGGCATTGCAATAAGCGCGCTGGTCGTGATCGGCAATGTTACCGCAGGAACCATTGCCGTTCTCCGCGTTGCAGCGCTCGCGCAAGTCATGATTATCGATATTGCCGCAACTGCCGCCGCTTTCCCGGGCGTAGCAATAGTTACGTTGGTCATGGTCATCAATGTTGCCGCAACTGGCTGAAGCGTAGCCGCTGATGAGCAACAATATGATGGCAAAAATCAGTTTCATCAGATCCCCCCCTAAAAGCCCAGTATGAAGCGTATCTTTATTCCGGAAACGATACTCACCTAACCAAAGGCTTTAGACATAGGACCAGCTGCATACCAAACTGCAAAAACTGCAACAAGGGCACCAATAAAATAAAGCACTCGATCAAAGCGGATATTTCCGGACTGAAAATCCTTATTATAGACTAGCCATGGCATACCCCGGAACAGCAATGCAAGTATTAGCAAGCCAATCAGATATCCGACTGCAGCGAGAACCGCACCGGTACATATGGTCACCGCTAAGGACAGTGGCGCACTAACTGCAGCGGCGACGCAACAAAGGTCTTCACCAAAACGCGCAGGGCGGCTAACAACAAGAAAAGCCTTTGAGTGTTTACTCGAACCTTTGTAGGTTCGCGGACCTTTTTTTATGTAACTTACGAACACCATAAAATAGCAACCAATAAATGCCACTAGTATACTTCGGTAGGCTAAATGCTCCCCATAAACCCCCTGAAAAAACTTTGGGAAATCCTTCCCGAACGGTAAATACTCCCCGAACAACATTAACAACATGCAAACCATACCGATTACAAAAAAGAATGCGAAATTATAACGTTGACGCTGATAGACCTGGCAGATAGCATCAAGCACTACCAAGGAAATCTTTCTAAACCAACATTCTTGGATCGCTTTAACAGGCTTTACTTCTTCGTCATTTAAGCCAGCATCCACCAAACAAGCTGAACCATCATCTTTATTCAAAGCAACTTACCTTAACTTAGCCATACCACATAGAAGAACAGTGTAGTCCTGCACCCTCGAAAGCTACGGAAATTGAAGCCCCCCGCTAGAGTGTTTTTATTTTAACGTTATTTATCAAGTAGCTTGAGGCCAACTTTATGAGCCCCCATCCGACCAATCCGAGTACGGCGGCACCAGCAACTGCACAACCGACAATAGGAAGGACTGCGGCACCAGCAGCACTCCCTGTGATCGCAGTAACTCCACCGACCATTCCGGTCCCTCCAGCAGCCAGGCTACCCCCGCCAGCTGCAGCTAACGTTGCTGTAGTTGCGGCTGCGGTTCCTGCACTTGCCAAAGCCGCTGCTACTGTTGCTTCAGCCGAGGTAACTCCATACGCAGCTCCAAGGCCAGCGCCTGTCGCAGCCCCTATTCCGGCGGCAACGGTTCCACCGAGCTTCTCATCCGTGTTGTGGCTCACAATTAGTTACTCATTCATCCGTAAGCTCAGAATGATGGCACAAAAGCATCATCAGAGACAAAGTCCAGAATCCGAACGAACTCAACTAGCGCATAAAAAACCGCATTCTGCGGTTTCTTTATCGTCTGGATCTTGAGTCACTTCAAATGCGCAACGTATAGCTGATCAAAAATTCGCCGGCGTATTCGCACTGATAATCTCAGCCTCATCCGCCCCGATATTGCGGAACTTGTGCGGCAGCGTCGTCGGAAAGTAATACCCGTCCCCCGCCCCCAACACACTCACCTGCCCATCCACTGTCAACTCGACTGTGCCACGGGTGACAAGCCCACACTCCTCGCCCTCGGCATGCACAATCGGCTCTTCCCCGGAACTCGCGCCCGGTGCGTATTGCTCGCGCAGCAAGCGCATCTGCCGGCTCGGTACCGAGGCGCCGATCAGCAGCAGGCGCAAACCATGGCGGCCGAGGTCCGGCTGTTCGTTGGCGCGGAATACGTATTGATGTTCGCGTGGCGGCTGGTCGAAGGTGAAGAAGTCAGCCAAGGACATCGGGATGCCTTCGAGCAGCTTTTTCAATGAGCTGACGGAAGGGCTGACGCGATTCTGTTCGATCAGGGAGATGGTGGCATTGGTCACGCCGCTACGCCGGGCCAGCTCGCGCTGGGAGAGTTTGTAGCTTTCGCGTACTAGTTTGAGTCGAGAACCCGTATCCATGACAGCCTTATGTGAGAACGACTTAAGGGCGATGGGGGTGGGTGGCGGGTGACGCGCCGAGGGCGCGGATCACGTTGCTCCCGTGTCCCGGAACCGTGAAAGGCGGCTATTAAATCACGTTTGCCGGTGTTGCTCAGCAGGTTCGATGGACGGTGGGTGAAATGAATCTGCCGGTGGTAATTCCGGGCTGAATGCAAAACCTGTGGGAGCTGGCTTGCCAGCGAATGGGTGGCACATTCAACATCCCTTTTGCTGATCGGCCGCTATCGCTGGCAAGCCAGCTCCCACAGGATTTTGTGGTGTGTCAGCGGGAGTGATGGTGTCTTTTCTAACCCCATCGCGAGCAGGCTCACTCCTACAATTTGATCTTTGGTGTTTCAGTCGGATTGATGTTGTGTTGGCTGGTCTCATCGCTGGCAAGCCAGCGCCCACATCTGGATATCTGCGGTGTTGCGATAAGAAAAACCGGCGGGGCCTTGGGGACCGCCGCCGGGGAGGTAACTCAGATGCCGAAGCGGTCGCGCAGCGAATAGTAGACGGCGCCCAGGGCCGTCAGCGGCGCCGAGAAGGTGCGGCCGCCGAGCATTGGCATGTGCGGCAAGGACGCGAAGGCGTCGAAGCGCTCGGCGTCGCCACGGATCATTTCCGAGATCAGTTTGCCGGCCAGGTGCGAGCACGTAACGCCGTGGCCGCTGTAGCCTTGCATGTAGTAGGCGTTTTTCTCGATACGGCCGAATTGCGGCATGCGTGACATGGTCAGCAGGAAATTGCCGGTCCAGCGGTAATCGATTTTGACGTCTTTGAGTTGCGGGAAGGTCTTGAGGATCTTCGGCCGGATCAGTTGTTCGATATCGTCCGGTTCGCGCGCGCCGTAGACCACACCGCCGCCGTAGAGCAGGCGGTTGTCGGCAGTCAGGCGGTAGTAATCCAGCAAGTAATTGCAGTCTTCGACGCAGTAATTGTTGGTGATCAGGCTGCGGGCCTGTTTCTCGGTCAACGGTTCGGTGACAACGATCTGCGAGCCGCACGGCATGCTTTTCGCGGTCACGCGGTTGTCCAGACCTTGCGGCAGGTAGGCGTTGCCGGCGATCAGCAGGTACTTGGCGCGCACCAGGCCTTTGGCAGTGCGCACGGTAATCGGCTCGCCATAGGTGATTTCCACGGCAGCGGATTGCTCGTAGATTTTGCCACCCAGACGCACGATGGCGGCGGCTTCACCCAGCGCCAGGTTCAGTGGGTGAATGTGCCCGCCTTGCATGTCCAGCAGGCCACCGACGTAAGCATCGGAGCCGACCTCACGACGAATGTCGGCCGCGTCGAGCATCTTCAGATTGCGGTTGCCGTAACGTTCCCAACTGCGCTTTTGCTCAGCCAGACCGTTGAGTTGTTTTTTGTTCATCGCTGCGAAGATACCGCCCGGGCGGTAGTCGCATTTGATGTCGTATTCCTTGATGCGCGAACGGATGATGTCGGCGCCTTCGAAGATCATGCTGCCGAGAATTTCCGCGGTCTTGTCGCCGTAGCGCTCTTCGATCACATCGACGTCGCGGCTATAGGAGTTGACCAGTTGACCGCCGTTGCGACCGCTGGCGCCGTAGCCGACTTTCGCAGCTTCCAGCACGGCCACTTTGTAGCCGGCCTCGGTCAGGAACAGTGCCGAAGACAGGCCGGTGTAGCCCGCGCCGATGATGCAGACATCGCAGTCCACCGCTTCTTCCAGAACCGGGAAGTCAATGACTTCGTTGCGGGTGGCGGCGTAGTAGCTGTTTACGTGTTGCTGTTTCATACGTTTCTCCGAGGGCCACCAATGAACGGCGACCACCGCTGTAATAGAGTCAGAGCTTGATCCAGGTCGCTTTCAGCTCGGTGTACTTGTCGAACGCGTGCAGCGATTTATCGCGGCCGTTGCCCGACTGTTTGAAGCCACCGAACGGTGCGGTCATGTCGCCGCCGTCGTACTGGTTGACCCAGACGCTGCCGGCACGCAAGCCACGGGCGAAGGTGTGCGCCTTGCTCAGATTGCTGGTCCACACGCCGGCGGCGAGACCGAAGATGCTGTCGTTGGCGATCTGCAGCGCTTCTTCGGCGGTGTCGAAGGTGATCAGCGACAGCACCGGGCCGAAAATTTCTTCCTGGGCGATGGTCATTGCGTTGGTCACGCCGTCGAAGAGCGCCGGTTGCACATAGAGGCCGCCGGTTTCTTCGAGGGTGCGCTGGCCGCCAGTAATAAGCTCGGCACCCTGCTCACGACCGATGCTGATGTAGCGCAGCACGTTGTCGAGTTGACGCTGATCGACCACGGCGCCGACGGTGGTCGCCGGATCCAGTGCGTGACCCGGTTTCCACGCTTGCAGCGCTTCCACCAACAGAGGGATGAACTGTTCGCGGATCGAACGCTCGACCAGCAAACGCGACCCCGCAGTGCAGACTTCGCCCTGATTGAAGGCAATGGCGCCGGCCGCTGCTTGTGCTGCCGCGCGCAAGTCCGGTGCGTCGGCAAACACCACGTTCGGGCTCTTGCCCCCTGCTTCGAGCCAGACGCGTTTCATGTTGCTTTGGCCGGCATAAATCATCAGTTGTTTGGCAATCGCCGTGGAGCCGGTGAAGGCCAGCACGTCGACGTCCATGTGCAACGCCAACGCTTTGCCGACGGTGTGGCCGAAGCCTGGCAGCACGTTGAACACGCCTTTCGGAATGCCGGCATCCAGCGCCAACTGCGCGATGCGGATAGCCGTCAGTGGCGACTTTTCCGAAGGTTTCAGAATGAACGAGTTGCCCGCTGCCAGCGCCGGGGCGAATTTCCAGCTGGCCATGATCAGCGGGAAGTTCCAAGGCACGATGGCCGCGACCACACCGGAAGGCTCGCGGGTGACGAGGCCGAGTTGGTCGTGCGGGGTCGCGGCGACTTCGTCGTAGATCTTGTCGATGGCTTCGGCGCTCCAGCGGATCGCGTTGGCGGTCGCCGGGATGTCGATGCTCATCGAATCGCTGATCGGTTTACCCATGTCGAGGGTTTCCAGCAGTGCCAGTTCTTCCTGGTTCTGCAGGATCAGATCGGCGAAGCGGATCAGAATGCGCTTGCGCTCGGCCGGGGCTTTTTTCGCCCACACGCCGGATTCAAAAGACTGGCGCGCGACTTCAACGGCGAGGTTGGCGTCGGCTTCATCGGTGCTGGCCACGGAGGCGAGGAAACGGCCGTCGACGGGGCTCAGGCATTCGAAGGTATCGCCACTGATGGCCGGGCGGTATTCACCGTTGATGAACGCGCGGGCTTCGATGGTCAGGGACTGGAAGCGTTGTTCCCAGTCGTTGCGGGTCGTTGTCATTGTTGTGGCTCGACAAGGGGGATGGGGTGATCGGCGGACGAACGCCGCCGATCAAAATCTGCTAACCCGCCCCCCTGTAGGAGCTGCCGAAGGCTGCGATCTTTTGACTTTGATTGTTTAAAAGCAAGATCAAAAGATCGCAGCCTTCGGCAGCTCCTACAGGGTTACGGCGGTGGGTCAACCGTCAGACTGTGTGCAGATACCAGTTGTACTCAAGGTCAGAGATCGAGTTCTCGAACTCGGCCAATTCGCTTTCCTTGCACGCGACAAACACGTCGATGTACATCGGGTCGATGTAGCGGGCCATGACTTCGCTGTCGTCCAGCTCGCGCAGTGCGTCGCGCAGGTTGTTCGGCAGGCTCTGTTCGTTCTGCTCGTAGCTGTTGCCTTCCACCGGGGCGCCCGGCTCGATCTGGTTAGTCAGACCGTGGTGAATACCGGCCAGCACCGAAGCCATCAACAGATACGGGTTGGCGTCGGCACCGGCAACACGGTGTTCGATGCGCACGGCGTCCGGCGAACCGGTCGGTACCCGCACGGCCACGGTGCGGTTGTCGATGCCCCAGCTTGGCGAGTTCGGTACGTAGAACTGCGCGCCGAAACGACGGTACGAGTTGACGTTCGGGCAGAGGAACGCCATTTGCGCAGGCAGGGTCTCCAGCACACCGCCGATCGCGTGACGCAGTGCGGCGTTCTGCTCGGGATCCTCGCTGGCGAAGATGTTGTTGCCTTCTTTGTCCAGGATCGAAATGTGCACGTGCAGACCGTTGCCCGCCTGGCCCGGATACGGCTTGGCCATGAAGGTGGTGTCCATCTCGTGGTCGTAGGCGATGTTTTTCACCAGACGCTTGAGCAGGACGGCGTAATCGCACGCCTTGATCGGGTCGGAGACGTGATGCAGGTTGACTTCGAATTGCGCCGGGGCGCTTTCCTTGACGATCGCGTCGGCCGGGATGCCCTGCTCTTTCGCGCCTTCGAGGATGTCTTGCAGGCAATCGACGTATTCGTCGAGATCGTCGATCAGGTACACCTGAGTCGACACCGGACGCTTGCCGGACACTGGCGAACGTGGCGATTGCGGACGACCGTTCACGTTGTCCTGATCGATCAGATAGAACTCGAGTTCGAATGCCGCGCAAATGGTCAGACCGAGGTCATCGAATTTGCGCACGACGTTGGCCAGCACTTCACGCGGGTCAGCGAAGAACGGCTGGCCTTCGATCTCGTGCATGGTCATCAAGAGTTGTGCGGTTGGGCGTTTCTGCCACGGCTCGATGCTCAGGGTGCCGGGGATCGGGTAGCAGATGCGGTCAGCGTCGCCGATGTCCAGACCCAGGCCGGTGCTTTCCACCGTGGAGCCGTTGATGTCGAGGGCGAAAAGCGAGGCCGGCAGGTTGATGCCTTTCTCATAAACCTTATGAAGACTGGTGCGTTCGATGCGCTTGCCGCGCACCACACCGTTCATATCCGCAATCAGAAGGTCGACGTACAAAACCTCAGGATATTTCTTAAGGAATGCGTTTGCTTCGTTGAGTTGAACGGTACGCAGAGGGACCGACATGATGCACCTATTTAGCTGTTAATTATTATGTTCACTGCTGTTTCGCCGAGCCAGTCAACCCGAACGGCAAAGTGAAGTCAATAGCGAACAGATGACCGCTCAGGGTTTATTTTTCAGGCTTTTTTTAACACTTGAGTGCCAATACAGGTGCCGGAGCCCCGAGAATCATGAAGATATGATGAACGGCGTTTAGAATTTTTTACATGGCAGTTGTTAATTAAAATCAACGAGGCTAAGCTCCGGAAAAGCTCGTTCAAGTGTCAAACTTCGAGGTGAATAAAAATGGCATTCAAGCCATTGATCGGCGTTACTGCGTGCGTCAAACAGATTGGCCTGCACCCCTATCACATCAGCGGCGACAAGTACTTACGTGCTGTCAGCGTTGGCGCTGAAGGGTTGCCAGTGGTCATTCCTTCCCTTGGCAACCTGACAGAAATCGAAGACCTGCTCGGTCAACTCGACGGTCTGCTGCTGACCGGCTCGCCCTCCAACGTGGAACCCTTCCACTATCAAGGCCCGGCCAGCGCCCCCGGCACGGATCACGATCCGGCGCGGGATGCCACCACCCTTCCTTTATTACGTGCAGCCATCGCGGCGGGCATTCCGGTGCTCGGCATTTGCCGTGGCTTCCAGGAAATGAACGTGGCGTTCGGCGGCAGCCTGCATCAGAAGGTGCACGAGCTGCCGGGCATGCTCGATCACCGCGAAGCCGACAGCCCGGACGTGGCCGTGCAATACGCACCGGCCCATGCGGTGACCGTGCTTGGTGGAGGTGTGTTCGAAGCACTGGAGCTGCCGGGCGAGTTTCAGGTCAACTCGATTCACAGCCAGGGCATCGATCGCCTCGCGCCCGGCCTGCGTGCCGAAGCGCTGGCGCCGGACGGTTTGATCGAGGCGGTCTCGGTCGAGCACAGCCCGACCTTCGCCCTCGGCGTGCAATGGCACCCGGAATGGCAAGTGCTCGACAACCCGAACTACCTGAAGATTTTCCAGGCATTCGGCGCGGCTTGCCGGCAACGGGCGGCGCGGCGCAACCAGCGCTGATCCAACCCAGGAATTAGTAACGATTTACTGCCCCCATGAATATCGGGTGTGCCTGCGCGCATCCGTCATTCGTGAACAGCAACACCCGTAATAACAACAAGTACGACCCAGGCAGCCAGGACGGCGGCGCCGACCAAGCCAGGGCAACCCGCTGAAAACGTGGCCCCTGTAGGAGCTGCCGAAGGCTGCGATCTTTTGATGTTGATTGTAAAAAACAAGATCAAAGGATCGCAGCCTTCGGCAGCTCCTACAGGGCCATGTGTGAGGGGAATGGTTGTTCCTGGCTTGCAATCCACTTAAGCCCGGCCACATTGGCCGCGCGACTGAAACCTGTTGGGAGTTTCACATGGCAAACGCCTCCAGCACTTACAGGAAGGCACTTGAAGGTCATCAGCAACCGAAAAAGGTGCTGGTGAAAGTCGATCGTGTCACCAAGAAGTTCGACGAAACCACCGCCGTGGACGATGTGTCCCTGGAGATCCATCAGGGCGAAATCTTCGCCCTGCTCGGCGGCTCCGGTTCGGGCAAATCGACCCTGCTGCGCATGCTCGCCGGTTTCGAACGGCCGACTGAAGGGCGGATTCTGCTCGACGGCGTGGACATCACTGACATGCCGCCGTACGAGCGGCCGATCAATATGATGTTCCAGTCTTACGCGCTGTTCCCACACATGACCGTGGCGCAGAACATCGCCTTCGGCCTGAAGCAGGACCGTTTGCCAGCCAGTGAAATCGATGCCCGCGTCGATGAAATGCTGCGCCTGGTGCACATGACCCAATACGCCAAACGCAAACCGCATCAGTTGTCCGGGGGTCAGCGTCAACGCGTCGCCCTCGCCCGCTCGCTGGCCAAACGTCCGAAGCTGTTGCTGCTCGACGAACCGATGGGTGCGCTGGATAAAAAGCTGCGTTCGCAGATGCAACTGGAACTGGTGCAGATCATCGAACGTGTTGGCGTGACCTGCGTGATGGTGACCCACGACCAGGAAGAGGCCATGACCATGGCCGAGCGCATCGCGATCATGCACCTCGGCTGGATCGCCCAGATCGGCAGCCCGATCGACATTTATGAAGCACCGGTCAGCCGCATGGTCTGCGAATTCATCGGCAACGTGAACGCCTTCGACGGCACCGTGGTGGAAGACCTTGAAGGTCACGCAATCATCCACAGCCCGGACTTGCAGCAGAAGATCTACGTCGGTCACGGCGTCAGCACCTCGGTGCAGGACAAGTCGATCACCTACGCGATCCGTCCGGAAAAAATGCTCGTCAGCACCACCCAACCCGAGTTCCGCTACAACTGGTCCGAAGGCAAAGTGCATGACATCGCCTACCTCGGCGGTCACTCGGTGTTCTACGTCGAATTGCCCGGCGGCAAAATCGTCCAGTCGTTCATGGCCAACGCCGAACGCCGTGGCGCGCGTCCGACCTGGGACGACAAAGTCTACGTGTGGTGGGAAGACGACAGCGGCGTGGTACTGCGCTCATGAGAACCTTCAATCAGCAATTCCTGCGCCTGGTGCCCAGCGGACGAAAACTGGTGATCGGTATTCCGTTCATTTGGCTGTTCCTGTTCTTCATGCTGCCGTTTTTCCTGGTGATGAAGATCAGCTTCTCGGAAGCAGCGCTGTCGATCCCGCCGTACTCGGAGATCTACACCTACGCCGAACAGAAATTCCAGCTGCTGCTGAACATCGGCAACTACACCATGCTCGGCGAAGACGAGCTGTACCTGTCGGCCTACCTCGGTTCGCTGAAAGTCGCGGCGCTGAGCACAATGATGTGCCTGCTGATCGGTTTCCCGATGGCCTATGCGATCACCAAAACCGGCAAGGAAACGCAAAACGTCCTGCTGCTGTTGATCATGATGCCGACCTGGACCGCGATCCTGATTCGCGTTTACGCGTGGATGGGCATCCTCAGCAACAACGGTCTGCTCAACGCGTTTCTGATGTGGACGGGGCTGACCGATCACCCGATCGAGATCCTCAACACCAACACCGCCGTCTATATCGGTGTGGTTTACGCCTACCTGCCGTTCATGGTGTTGCCGCTGTACGCCAACCTCGTCAAGCACGACGGCAGCCTGCTGGAAGCCGCGCAGGATCTGGGTTCGAGCAACTTCAACAACTTCTGGAAAATCACCGTGCCGCTGGCCAAGAACGGGATTATTGCCGGCTGCATGCTGGTGTTCATTCCGGTGGTCGGTGAGTTCGTAATCCCTGAACTGTTGGGTGGCCCGGAGACGCTGATGATCGGTCGCGTGCTGTGGCAAGAGTTCTTCAATAACCGCGACTGGCCGGTAGCGTCTGCGCTGGCGGTGGTGATGCTGTTGATCCTGATTGTGCCGATTCTGCTGTTCAACCGCAGCCAGGCCAAAGAGATGGAGGCACGGGGATGAAACGCTTCGGTTTTTCCAAGTTCATGCTGATCTTCGGCCTGATGTTCATTTATCTGCCGATGCTGATTCTGGTGATCTACTCGTTCAACGCATCCAAACTGGTGACGGTGTGGGGTGGCTGGTCGGTGAAGTGGTACGTCGGTTTACTCGACAACACGCAACTGATGGGCTCGGTAGTGCGCTCGCTGGAAATCGCCTGCTACACCGCGATTGCCGCTGTTGCATTGGGCACGCTCGCCGCCTTCGTGCTGACTCGCGTCACGCGCTTCAAGGGTCGCACGCTGTTTGGTGGTCTGGTGACCGCGCCGTTGGTGATGCCGGAGGTGATCACCGGTCTGTCGCTGTTGCTGCTGTTTGTGGCGATGGCGCAGTTGATCGGCTGGCCCCAGGAGCGTGGCATCGTCACGATCTGGATCGCCCACACCACTTTTTGTGCCGCCTATGTGGCGGTGGTAGTCTCCGCCCGCCTGCGTGAACTGGACCTGTCGATCGAAGAAGCGGCGATGGATCTCGGAGCGAAGCCGTTCAAGGTGTTTTTCCTGATCACCATTCCAATGATCGCGCCGTCGCTGGCAGCGGGCGGGATGATGTCGTTCGCCTTGTCGCTGGATGACCTGGTATTGGCCAGCTTCGTCTCCGGGCCGGGTTCGACGACCTTGCCGATGGAAGTGTTCTCGGCCGTGCGTCTGGGCGTGAAGCCTGAGATCAACGCGGTGGCGAGCCTGATTCTGCTGGCGGTATCGCTGGTGACCTTCCTCGTCTGGTACTTCGGCCGCAAGGCAGAGGCCAACCGCAAGCGTGCGATTCAGGAAGCGATGGATCAGACCGCAAACGAGTCGTGGCAGCAACCGGCAACGGCGACCGCCTAAGCAACACCGATGAACAACTGTGGCGAGGGGATTTATCCCCGTTCGGCTGCGCAGCAGTCGTAAAACCTGAATACACAGTTTTCAGGTTGAACTGCAAGGGGCTGCTTCGCAGCCCAACGGGGATAAATCCCCTCGCCACAAGGTTATGTGTACAGCTGATTTGTGCTTTTGATTAAAGTTTTTGAATAAGAAGAATGGAGTTGTACCGATGAATATGTTTGGCAGGACTCTGCTGACACTGTCCTTAATGGGCGCGATGGTCATGGGCGCCCAGGCCAACGACAAGGTGCTGCGTGTTTACAACTGGTCCGATTACATTGCACCGGACACCGTCAAGAAGTTCGAAGACGAGACCGGCATCCGCGTGACCTACGACGTCTTCGACAGCAACGAGACCCTTGAGGCGCGTTTGCTGGCGGGCAAATCCGGTTACGACCTGGTCGTGCCGTCGAACAGTTTCCTGGCCAAGCAGATCAAGGCCGGCGTGTATCAGACGCTGGACAAATCGAAGCTGCCGAACTGGAAGAATCTCAACCCGGTGCTGCTGAAAAACGCCGCCGCCAGTGATCCGGACAACGCCCACGCGTTCCCGTACATGTGGGGCTCGATCGGCATCGGTTTCAACCCGGCCAAGGTCAAGGAAGTGCTCGGCGCCAATGCCCCGACCAATTCCTGGGACTTGCTGTTCAAGCCGGAAAACGCTGAAAAACTCAAAGCCTGTGGCATCAGTTTCCTCGACTCGCCGACCGAGATGATCCCGGCCGCCCTGCACTATCTGGGCTACCCGGTGAACGACAAGGACACCGCGCACATCAAGGAAGCCGAGGCGCTGTTCATGAAGATTCGCCCGAACGTGGCGTACTTCCATTCCTCGAAATACATCTCCGATCTGGCCAACGGCAACATCTGCGTGGCGGTCGGTTACTCCGGTGACGTGCTGCAGGCCAAGGCTCGCGCGGTGGAGTCGGGCAACAACGTGGTGATCGACTACAGCATTCCCAAGGAAGGCGCCGGCAGCTTCTACGACATGGTCGCGATCCCGCGCGATGCCGCCAACGTCGACAACGCCTACCTGTTCATGGACTTCCTGATGCGCCCGGACATCATCGCCGAGATCACCAACAGCAACGGCTACAGCAACGCCAACGCGGCGGCCACGCCATTGGTGGATGAAGCGATCCGCAACGACCCGGGCTCGTACCCGTCGCAAGCGGTGATGGCGACGCTGTACGCCGTGCCGGATCAGCCGATTGCCACCCAGCGCATCATGACGCGCGGCTGGACCCGGGTGAAACTCGGTAAGTAACTTACGGAGTTGGGATTCCAACAACACTGATGAACATGTGGGAGCTGGCTTGCCAGCGATAGCGGTGGGTCAGGTAACGATGATGCTGGACGTGCCGCCCCCATCGCTGGCAAGCCAGCTCCCACAGGATTTTTGATCACATTGAATACAGTACCCAATGCCGATTTTACGTACTTAAAGAATTAATTATTTCCCGTTCGCGCAGCGCCTTACCACCGCTGCACCCTGCTATGAACGGCCTCACCTGGCTCCCTCGGCTCAGGTGAATTCAGGCGCCCTCGGGCGCCTTTTTTTGTGCCTTCAAATCAGCGACCACTCCTGCACAATCCGATAGCGGCCCTTGTGCGATTCAAACAAGGCAAAACGTTCAGCGCGCAGGAAAAACTCCGGGGGCGTGGCGGATTCCGGCTCCGGTGCGCGGTAGTCGCGGGCCAAGGTCAGGTGCGGACGAAACTCGCGGGCAGTCTCTTCAAGGCCGAACGGCAGCATCGCCTGCTCCAGCGCGTAGACCAGCCGCAGCAACGCTTGTGGCGCCTGCTCCGGCGCCAGCGACAAAACGCCGGCGCGATGCCAGACCTGCAAACGATCCAGCGCAATCCGCAACGGCTCACCCGGTTTTCGCACGTTGCCAGCCGCCTCGCAAACCTCGTTGATCTGCGCCAGCGGCACAGCACCGAGGAACAGCAATGTCAGATGAAAGTTATCCGCCAGCACCGGCTTACCGGTGCGCAAACCCAACTCCCCGCGCCACTGAGCAATCGCCTTGCGCTGCACCGGCGGGCAATCGAGGGCGAAAAAAAGTCGCTTCGCTTCATCGGTCATGGCCCTGCTCCCCTGTTTATCCTGATCCGCCGGATTCTACACAGCCTGAACTGACGACTCGTCACGGGAAGCTATAGTTCAAGGATTGCCATCAACGGAGGCCGCCATGCGCGAGATCCTCAGCAAAGAGCCATGGTGGGCCCGCCCGCCGCAGCCCGGGCAGGACGAACAGGAATTGGAATGGGGCTGGCTGGTGCATTACAGCGAGGGTGAACCGCGCTTCGAATTCGTCCGCGAACGCCCCACGGACGAACAGATTCGCGAGCGCAAAAGCTGCCGAATCACCCCCTCCTCCGAGTGACAACACTCCCTGTAGGAGCTGCGGCACGCTGCGATCTTTTGATGTTGATTGTAAAAAAAGATCAAAAGATCGCAGCGTGCCGCAGCTCCTACAGGGGTGTGGGTGTGGTTCAGGGTTCGAGGAGGTCCTGGAAGCCGCCGTAGATCATCCGCTGGCCGTCGAAGGGCATCGGGTTGACGTCCGGTTGCATGCGCGGGTCTTCCATCATTTTTGCCATGCCGGCATCGCGGGTGGCTTTGTCGGGCCAGATCAGCCAGCCGGACGCTACGGTCTCGCCGTCCTTGAGCTTCACTGCCATCGGGAACGAGGTGAGCTTGCCGTCCGGCACGTCATCTCCCCAACACTCGACCACGCTCAGGGCGCCGTATTCCTTGAACAGCTTGGCGGCAATGATGCAGTGCTGCTTGTACTGCTCACGATTGGCGGTCGGCACGGGTGCTACAAAAATATCGATGTAAGCCATGATCATTCTCCTTGCACGTTGGGTTCGATCTGCTGATTGGTCGATTGCGGTGGCTGCCATTCGACACGATTGGCACCCAACCCGACCGACGGCGCGTCACTCGCCCCGAGATTGCGCTCGATCTGCCCGGCCATGTGCAGCGTACCCGCCATGACGCCGGTGGTCGGGTTCTGCACCAGTTTCAACCAGGCCTTGTCGAAGGTGTTGCCCAGGCTGCTACGGATCAGTGCTTCGCTGTCAGGGCGATCGTTGGCCTGAATGATCGCGCGGATGCCCACCACGCCCACCGAGATCATTGCCCCGGCGAGCTTGCCCGCGGCAGCGGCGACGGCACTCGCCGCACCGCGAGGCGCCATTTCCGCTTCAATGCGCTGGCTGGCCCGCTTGGCCACCGGCGCCATGCCGGCGTCGGTCGAGGCAATGCCCTTGGCGCCGCCATCGGTGTGGATCTTGTCAATCAGCGCGGCATAGGCCGGCAAGGTGTTCAGCGGTTCGGTGCTGATGACCTGAAACAGCGAAGCATCGCGCGCCGGGGGCGGGCCGAGCGCAATCGCCGGAATCTTTTGCAGACGGCCATTGAGCTGCGCAACCGGCACGCCATGGCGTTGGGCGATGAGCGGCATTTGCTGCGCCATCAACTGCGCATAGAACGCCGTGGCCTGACCCAGAATCGCATCCGGATCAATCTCCACCGCCACCGGCGCCAGCACTTTTTCCTGATATTGCTCAAGCAGATACGTCGCCAGACGCTTGGCCGAAGCATCCTGCTCTCCGCCAGCGCTGATCGTGTACCAACTGACCTTCATCGACAGCCATTCCTGCGTCCAGTAGCTGCTGAACCACGGGATGAAATTTTCTTCAGTTTGCTCATAGACGCGAGTACGCCAATGTTCCATCGAGCCACGGGCGAACAGCTTGACCTGCTCGGTGGCCTGTTGCGAAGCGCTGACGATTTCGCGGTCGATCTGCTGCCAGGTCGCAGGCGAAACCACCACGGCCTGCGGCGCTGACACCGGGGCCCGCGCCGACGTGGCGCAGCCGGCCAGGAGGAACAGTGCGGCGACGACTAGCGCACGCAGGTTCACGGTGAGGGCGTCCTTTGAATGAGGAAGAGGCAGTTTTGATTATAGGTGGATCAGCCGGGCCTGATGGTGGATGTACCGGCCTCATCGCTGGCAAGCCAGCTCCCACAAAGACTTATGTTGGAAACATAACCTTAGCCACAACATGGCTCCCTGTGGGAGCTGGCTTGCCAGCGATGGGGCCCGCAAATTCACACAAAAACCCGAACCATCACTGCCGTCGATATTCACCATCGCCACGATTGCCTTCCGCCCGCCGCCAACGATAGGCACGATTACCCCATCCGAGACACAACGAGGAGCACACAGCATGATTCATACCCACGTCACCCTCTCCGTGAGTTTCCCGGTGTTCGGCAGCAACTACTACGACCAGCACGCGGTGTCGCACAAAGCGCAGGCGCTGCTGTTCAACGAAGATTTCGAAGATTTGCTGATGCCCGCCGCCACCAATCATTTCAGCAATGAAGTGGTGGGCATCAACGATCAGTTCCGCTTTCTGAGCGACATTCTCGCCACCCATTTGCTGGACATCGAGGCCTCTGTGCCTGCGCGATCCAGCGTCCAGGCGAGCGCTCATTTTTAACAACAAAGGGCGTCCCATTGCGGGACGCCCTTTTCTGTTCAATCAATCATCATCCCGATCACGGTAGTAGCGACGCCCATCGCGGCGATCGTCACGGTCATCCCAACGGCGGTCATGGTCGTAATTACGGCCATGGTCGCGGTCGTAATGCCGGCCATGGCGGTGGTCATCATCAAAATCCGCCACACAGCCACCGAGCAAAACGGCGGCGGTCACGGTCAGCAGCATCGTTGTAGCGCGCTTCATTCAACACTTCCCTAAAACCAAGGTCTTGACGACGGAATCGGCCACGCTGCCCACGCCTTCAGGACGCGGTGCGCGCAGCCGCAGATACGACCGGGCAAATCGAGGTTGATTCACTGGCCACTAGCGACCGTTTGTCGCCCCGCCGGCCCTGTGCGGACGGCGGCGAAATGCCACCTATACTCCTTGCTACCTAGCCCCACGCAATGGATCTGCGCCCTCAATAACAACAAGCAGAGGTGGACCATGGTCTGGCAGCAAATCTACGACCCGTTCGGCAATCCGTTGATCTCCACACTGATGGCCGCCGTGCCGGTGGTGGTGATGCTCGCGGCGCTGGCGTTCTTCCACGTCAAGGCTCACCTCGCAGCGCTGCTGGCGTTGGCATCGGCGCTGTTGATTTCAATCTTCGCCTTCGGCATGCCGGCGAGCATGGCCGGCTCGGCGGCGTTGTTCGGCGCGGCAAATGGCTTGTTGCCGATTGGCTGGATCGTCCTCAACATCATCTTTCTGCATCGCCTGACCACCGAGAACGGCTCGTTCAAAGTGCTACAGGATTCCCTCGCCCGAATCACCGATGACCGTCGTTTGCAGTTGCTGCTGATCGCCTTCTGCTTCGGCGCGTTTTTTGAAGGCGCGGCAGGATTCGGCACTCCAGTGGCGGTCACCGGGGCGATTCTGATCGGGCTCGGCTTTTCGCCATTGGCAGCCTCTGGCCTGGCGCTGATCGCCAACACCGCTCCGGTCGCGTTTGGCGCACTTGGCACGCCGATTATTACCCTGGCAAAAGTCACCGGGCTGGATGAAATGGAGTTGTCGATGATGGTCGGTCGGCAGTTGCCGTTCTTCTCGGTGCTGGTGCCGTTCTGGCTGATCTGGGCCTTTGCCGGTTGGCGCAAAATGCTGGAAATCTGGCCGGCGATTCTGGTGGCCGGCGTCAGTTTCGCCGTGCCGCAGTTTCTCGTGTCGAATTACCACGGGCCGATGCTGGTGGACGTGATCGCCGCACTGATTTCCATGGCCTGCCTGACGCTGTTTTTGAAGGTATGGAAACCGGCGACCATCCACACCTCGGCGGCGCTTTCCGGGCGGGTCGACAACTCGAAAGTCGATGAAGAGAAAGTCAACGCCAGCGCCGCATTCAGCGATCAGGCGCGCCCGGCCATCATGCGTGCGTGGATGCCGTGGATCATCCTCACCGTGTTCGTATTTGCCTGGGGCACGCAGGGTTTCAAAAACATCTTCGACGTGCGTCCGGCGATGGATCCAGTCACCCATTCGGCCAAGCTCGATCCGCAAGGTAAACCAGTCAATGAGGCCAACCCGTTTTTCGCCCCGGCTGTGATCTTCACTTCTTTGCACCTGCAGATCGAAAAAGTCCCGCCGGTGGTGGCCGCGCCGAAGGCTGAAGAAGCCGTGTACAAATTCACCTGGTTCACGGCGACTGGCAGCGGGATATTGCTGGCAGCAATCGTCGGCGGGTTGCTGATGGGCTACTCGATTCCGCAACTGATCAAGCAGTACCTGCGCACGCTGTGGGTGGTGCGTTTTTCGCTGATCACCATTGCGGCGATGCTGGCGCTGGGGTTTCTTACGCGCTACTCGGGGCTTGACGCAACCATGGGGCTGGCGTTTGCGGCGACGGGGATTTTCTACCCGATGTTTGGCACGTTGCTCGGTTGGCTCGGGGTGGCGCTCACCGGCTCCGATACGGCCTCGAACGTGCTGTTTGGCGGTTTACAGCGAGTGACGGCAGAGCAACTCGGCATCAGTCCGGTGCTGATGGCGGCGGCAAACAGTTCGGGTGGCGTGATGGGCAAAATGGTCGATGCGCAGTCGATCGTGGTCGCTTCCACCGCAACCCGTTGGTATGGGCATGAGGGTGAGATTCTGCGCTACGTGTTCTTCCACTCGATCGTGCTGGCAATACTGGTCGGTGGATTGGTGACATTGCAGGCCTACGTGGCGCCGTTCACCTCCATGGTGGTTGGCGGGCATTAAGGTTGGGTGATCTGGCCCCATCGCTGGCAAGCCAGCTCCCACAGAGATTTGTGCTGTAAACACAATCTCACTCACAACATGCAACCCTGTGGGAGCTGGCTTGCCAGCGATGGGGCCATGTCATTCAACACTTAGGTTGGCTGACAGGGCGCTATCGCGAGCAGGCTCACTCCTACATGTAATGCGTGTCGCACCCGCGATTGATGAGCCCTGCGCATAACTCTATAGCGAAAATCCGCAAAAACCTTTTCCTCTCTCCAGCAGTCACTCCTTAACGAGACCGGCGATCACGCTGGCTGCCCGCTTGGGCCATCGACGACCCTGCTGCCCTGATTGAGAGAGAAAAGGAATCGAACCATGACGATTTCCCGACGCGGATTTCTGATCCTCGGCGCCGTGACCGCCACGGCATTCGCGATGCCGCCATTTATCAGCCTCAAGGCCTACGCGGCCAACCTGGAGCAACCGGCCATGAGCAAAGTGACGATCAACGTCAACGGCAAGCCGCGCGCGCTTGATGTCGACACCCGCACCACCCTGCTCGATGCCCTGCGCGAACACCTGCAACTGACCGGCACCAAAAAAGGCTGCGACCACGGCCAATGCGGCGCCTGCACGGTGATTGCCGATGGCCGGCGGATCAATTCGTGCTTGACCCTTGCAGTGATGCACGACGGCAGCGAAGTCACCACCATCGAAGGCCTCGGCATGCCCGACAATTTGCATCCGATGCAAGCCGCGTTCATCAAGCACGACGGCTATCAATGCGGATATTGCACGCCCGGGCAAATCTGCTCGGCAGTGGCTGTCATCAAGGAAATTCGTGACGGCATTCCAAGCCACGTCAGTGACAGCCTCACCGAAGCGCCGCAGTTGATCGCCCGGGAATTTCAAGAGCGCATGAGCGGCAACATCTGCCGTTGCGGCGCCTACTCGAACATCATCGAAGCCATCACTGAAGTCGCGGAGGTGCCAGCATGAGACCGTTCAGCTACAGCCGCGCCGATTCCCCCGCCGCCGCTGCGCAAGCCGCGCAAGTCGAAGGCGCGCGTTTCATTGCCGGCGGCACCAATCTGCTCGACTTGATGAAACTCGACATCGAAACCCCGCTGCACCTGATCGACGTCAACCACTTGGGGCTGGATCAGATCGAAGCCACGCTCGAAGGTGGATTGCGCATCGGCGCGCTGGTGCGCAACACCGATCTGGCCGCCGACCAACGCGTGCGCAAGGATTACGGTTTGCTTTCCCGTGCATTACTTGCCGGTGCTTCCGGACAGCTGCGCAACATGGCGACCACTGCCGGCAACCTGCTGCAACGCACGCGCTGCCCTTACTTCTACGACACCAATCAGGCCTGCAACAAGCGCCAACCCGGTAGCGGTTGCGCGGCGATTGGCGGAGTCAGTCGGCAACTGGGGATCATCGGTGTCAGCGACGCCTGTATCGCCACGCATCCCAGCGACATGGCCATCGCCATGCGTGCCCTCGATGCGCAGATTGAAACGATCAAACCCGACGGCAGCACACGCAGCATCGCCATGGCCGATTTTCATCAGTTGCCAGGTACCACGCCGAACATCGAAACCAGCCTCACGCCCGGCGAATTGATCACCGCCGTGACACTGCCGGCGCCCGTCGGCGGCACACACATTTACCACAAGGTACGCGATCGCTCGTCATACGCGTTCGCCTTGGTTTCGGTCGGCCTGATCCTGCAAAAGGACGGCAGCGGGCGGATTGCGGTCGGCGGCATTGCGCCGAAACCGTGGCGCGTGGAAGCCGCTGAAGCGCTGTTGCCCAAAGGCGCAAAAGCCGTCAGCCAACGTCTCCTCGACGGTGCGACGCCAACCCATGACAACCAATTCAAACTGACCTTGGTGGAGCGCACGCTCGGCTCAGTGTTGGCCCAAGCGAGGGACGAAGCATGAAATTCGACACGCCCGCCACCACCAACCCGATCGACCAGTTGAAGGTCGTCGGCAAAGCCACCGACCGCATCGAAGGTCCGTTGAAAACCTGTGGTCAGGCACCGTACGCTTATGAGCAACATGAGGCCGTGGCCAATCAGGCTTACGGCTTCATGGTCGGCTCGGCCATCGCCAAGGGGCGAATCAACAACATCGATCTGGAGGACGCCAAAGCCGCGCCCGGCGTCCTGGCCATTGTCACCGCCGCCAACGCCG
The DNA here is from genome assembly GCF_051913165.1 of Pseudomonas sp. SM4. Classification (NCBI taxonomy): domain Bacteria; kingdom Pseudomonadati; phylum Pseudomonadota; class Gammaproteobacteria; order Pseudomonadales; family Pseudomonadaceae; genus Pseudomonas; species Pseudomonas sp. SM4. The sequence continues at coordinate 246,035 of NZ_JBODOE010000010.1, forward strand.
GCAAACTCGGCAAGGGTAAATACAACGCCGCGCCATTGCTGGCCGGGCCCGAGATTCAGCACTATCACCAGGCCGTAGCGCTGGTGGTCGCAGAGACCTTCGAACAGGCCCGCGCCGCTGCGCAAATGGTCAAGGTCGATTACGTTACCGCCGAAGGCAAGTTCGACCTGGCCAGCGTGCGCGACCAAGGCGTCGAGCCGAAAGACGAGTTGCCTGATGTCAAACACGGCGATTTCGCCAAGGCTTTTGCTGCCGCACCGGTGCAGTTCGACCAGACCTATACCACGCCGGATCAGTCCCACGCGATGATGGAGCCGCACGCAACATTGGCCGCGTGGAAAGGCGATCAACTGACTCTGTGGACGTCGAATCAGATGATCGCCTGGAGCGTTGCCGACATCGCTGCCACCCTCGGTTTACCCAAGGAAAAAGTCCGCTTGATTTCGCCCTACATCGGCGGCGGATTCGGCGGCAAACTGTTCATCCGCGCCGACTCCATCCTTGCGGCCCTCGGTGCGCGCATGGCTGGCAGACCGGTGAAGGTCGCCCTCGCCCGCCCGCAGATGGCCAACAACACCACCCACCGCCCCGCCACCATTCAGCACATTCGCATGGGCGCGACGGCGGACGGCAAACTCACCGCGATCGCCCACGAAGGCTGGTCGGGCAACCTCGCAGAAGGCAAGGTCGAAGTTGCGGCGCAGCCTAGCCAATTGCTCTACGCCGCTGAAAATCGTCTGGTCAGCATGCGTCTCTCACCGCTGGATCTGCCAGAAGGCAACTCCATGCGCGCGCCGGGCGAAACCCCGGGGTTGATGGTGCTGGAAATTGCCATGGATGAAATGGCCGAGCAGCTCAAACTCGACCCGATTCAGTTCCGCATCCTCAACGACACTCAAGTCGACCCGGTCAAAACCGACCGGCCATTTTCTCAGCGACAGTTGATCGAATGCCTGCAAGTCGGCGCTGAAAAGTTCGGCTGGAACCAACGCAAAGCACAACCCGGGACACGGCGCGAAGGTCGCTGGTTGATCGGCATGGGCGTGGCAGCGGCGATTCGCAACAACCTGTTGGTCAAGTCCGGCGCGCGGGTACGGCTGGAGCGCGACGGCAGGGTCACGGTGGAAACCGACATGACCGACATCGGCACCGGCAGCTATACGATCATCGCGCAGACAGCAGCGGAAATGATGGGCGTTGAGTTGAAGGATGTGACCGTGCATCTGGGTGATTCGAGCTTCCCCGTTTCGTCCGGCTCCGGTGGGCAATTCGGCGCCAACTGCTCGACCGCCGGCGTCTACGCCGCGTGCATGAAACTGCGCGAGGCAGTAGCCGGCAAGTTGGGTTTGGCAGCAGATCAAGCGGAGTTTGTCGACGGTCAGGTACGAGTAGGCGACAAGCATGTGCCGCTGCGCAATGCGGCGCAAAACGGCGCAATAACCGCCGAGGACGGTATCGAGTTCGCCGACCTTGCCGAGCAGTATCAGCAATCGACTTTTGGCGCGCATTTCGTCGAAGTCGCGGTGGACGCAGCAACCGGCGAGGTGCGCGTGCGGCGGATGTTGGCGGTGTGCGCGGCTGGGCGAATTCTCAACCCGAAAGCGGCGCGCAGTCAGGTGATCGGGGCAATGACCATGGGCGTCGGTGCGGCGTTGATGGAGGAGTTGTCGGTGGACAAAAAGCTCGGCTTTTTCGTCAACCATGACCTGGCCGGATACGAGGTGCCGGTGCATGCCGACATTCCCCATCAGGAGGTGATTTTCCTTGATGAGACCGATCCGATCTCGTCGCCGATGAAGGCCAAAGGGGTCGGTGAGCTGGGCATCTGCGGCGTCAGCGCGGCGGTGGCGAATGCCATCTACAACGCCACTGGAGCGCGGGTACGGGATTACCCGATCACCCTCGATAAAATCCTCTCTTCACTCCCCGAAATGATCTAACTCTGTAGGAGCTGCCGCAGGCTGCGATCTTTTGATCTTGCTTTTAAAAAATCAAAAGTCAAAAGATCGCAGCCTGCGGCAGCTCCTACATGGACCATTAGTCGATCTGTGGGTATTGCTCGGCACTCACCTGCTCCATCCATTCCACCACTTTGCCATCGAGCACTTCAGCAATGGCGATGTGGGTCATGGCCGTGGTCGCTGCCGCCCCGTGCCAATGCTTGGCGCCCGGCGCAATCCACACCGTATCGCCTGGACGAATCTCGCGCACCGGCTGCCCCCATTCCTGCACATACCCCGCCCCGGCGGTGACGATCAATGTCTGTCCCAGCGGATGCGTGTGCCAAGCGGTGCGCGCACCCGGCTCAAAGGTCACCGTCGCGCCACTGACCCGCGCTTCATCAGAGCCCTTGAACGGCGCATCGACGCGCACAGTGCCGGTGAACCAATCCGCCGGGCCACGGGCCGAAGGTTGCGAGCCATTGGGCGTAACGCTCACGCGGGGATTTTCATTGGCCTGTACCTCACCCGCCAGCAGGGACAGGGTCAACGCAGAAGCAGCAATCGGGTTCATGGCAATGTCCTCCTCAGAATCAATGCAATCACTTTACCGACCCGCACTCTTTTGATAATCGACTAGAATTCGAAAAAACTTATGCAGGACACTCATCAATGCTCCGAGAAAACGCCACCGACCTGCTCGCCTTCCTCGCCGTGGCCCGCGAACGCAGCTTCACCAAAGCTGCCGCCAAGCTCGGCGTCTCGCAATCGGCGCTGAGCCACACCATTCGGGCGCTCGAAGCACGCCTCGGCCTGCGCCTGTTGACGCGCACCACGCGCAGCGTTTCTCCCACCGAAGCCGGCGAACACCTGCTGCAAACCATCGGCCCGCGTTTCGAAGAGATCGAAGTGGAACTGGCCGCCCTGAGCAACCTGCGCGAAACCCCGGCGGGCAAGATCCGCATCAACGCCACAGACCATTCGCTGGACTGGCTGCTGCGCCCGGTGCTCAAGGAATTCCTGCCCCGATACCCCGACATCGCCGTCGAAGTCAGCTGCGATTACGGTTTCGTCGACATCGCCGGGCAGGGTTTCGACGCCGGCGTGCGCTTGGGCGAAGACGTGGCGCAAGGCATGATCGCCACGCGCATCGGCCCGGACATGCGCATGGCGGTGGTCGGTTCGCCCGCCTACTTCGCCAAACGCAACGCCCCACAAACCCCACGCGACCTGACCGACCACGCCTGCAACAATCTGCGCCTGCCCACCAATGGCGGGCTCTACAGCTGGGAGTTCGAGAAGGATGGCGAAAGCCTGAAAGTGCGGGTGTCCGGGCAGATCACCTTGAACGGCGTCTACCCGTTGCTTGATGCGGCGCTGGATGGCTTCGGTCTGAGCTACATTCCGGAAAACATCGTTGCACCGTATCTGGCCGACGGGCGCCTGGTGCAAGTGCTGGAGGATTGGTGCCCGACCTTCGCCGGTTACCACCTGTATTACCCGAGCCGGCGCCAGGCAGCACCGGCATTTGCGTTGTTGCTGGAAGCGTTGCGCTATCGTCCCTGACCCCAACCGCCAACCTGCTTTCTGTAGGAGCCGAGCTTGCTCGCGAAGAGGCCATATCAGTCGATATTTTCGCTGACTGATACAGCGCTTTCGCGAGCAAGCTCGGCTCCTGCAGAATTTGTTGCAAGAGTTGGCCCGCGCGCATGGCACAAGCTGGATATCCCCGCAGACTAGCCCAGTAAAGCAATCAACTGATGCCGCTGCGCATCCGTGAGCATCGGCCCGAATCCGGCCCTGACGTTGTCGGCCATATAACGCGGATTGCTCGTCCCCGGAATCACACAGGTCACCGCCGGATGCGCCAGCAGAAACTTCAGTGCCAGTTGCGGCCAGCTGTTGACCTGGACGTCCGACACCCACGCTGGCAGCGGTTTACCCTTGAGCCGGCCCAGCAAACCACCGCCGCCGAACGGCCGATTGCAGATCACCGCGACCCCTCGCTCGCGGCACAGCGGCAGAATCCGCTTCTCGACGCCCCGGTCATCAAGGGCGTAGTTGATTTGCAGAAAATCCAGCTGTTCGGCCTTCAGCACCGCTTCGACTTCATCGTAGGCCGACGGCGTGTAATGAGTGATGCCGATGTAGCGGATGCGCCCCTGCGCTTTCCATTCGCGCAGGGTCGGCAGGTGCGTTTGCCAGTCGAGCAGGTTGTGGATCTGCATCAGGTCAATGCGTTCGGTGCGCAACAGGCTGAACGACTGCTCCATTTGTGCGATGCCCTCCTTGCGCCCGCGTGTCCACACCTTGGTCGCCAGAAACGCCGGCGAACGCGGTTCATGGATCGACAGCAGTTCACCGGTGGTCTGCTCGGCGCGGCCATACATCGGCGAGCTGTCGATCACCGTGCCGCCCTTGGTGAACAGCTCATCGAGTACCGCGGGCAGTTGCCGATAAACCGGGTCGCCCGGCGCCACATCGAAACCGCGATACGTGCCCAGACCGACCAGGGGCAATGACTCTGAGCTGGAGGGGATGGCGCGGGTCTGCATGGCTTGGCCTCGGATAGTCACGGAAGGCGTGGCAGCGGCCAACGCCCGATCAAAAGAGAAGACCGCCGAAACCCCGGCAGCCAGCGTGAGCAATCGGCGACGGGAGTAACCCTCAGTGTGGCTCATGCTGGTTCCCCTGCTGCGTGGATCTGTTGCATGTTGTGTGCGCAGGCTGCCCGGTGAAACCCCTGAACTACACTGCGACAGCAAACCTTCTTGTCCCGTTAAAAGTAGCCGAATGTCCCGAACCCTGATGTCACTCGTCGTATTGATCGTCGCCGTGTACCTGGCGCTGTGTGCGGCGCTGTTCTTTTTTCAGCGCTCGTTGATCTATTTTCCGCAGCCCAGTGCGGTGAATTCGGCAGATTCGCGCCTGAAACTGGCAATGCCCGATGCGGACGTTTGGGTGAGCACGCACGAGCGCGTCGGCGCGCGGGCACTGATCTATTTTGGCGGCAATGCCGAAGACGTCTCGCGCAACGTGCCGGAGTTCGCCGCAGCATTTCCCGATTACGCGTTGTATTTCCTGCACTACCGTGGCTTCGGTGGCAGCGGCGGTTCGCCGTCCGAAGAGGCGATTGCCGAGGATGCCCTGGCGCTGTTTGATCAGGTGTATGCCAGCCATCCGCAAATCGCCGTGGTCGGGCGCAGCCTGGGCTCGGGGGTGGCCGTGCGTCTGGCCAGTCAGCGGCCGGTGCAGAATCTGATTCTGGTGACGCCGTACAACAGCCTCGAAGAAGTCGCCGTGAAACAGTATCCGTGGGTGCCGGTGAAATGGTTGCTCAAGGATCGCTACGAGTCGGGCAAGTACGCCGCGCATTTACGCGTGCCGACGTTGCTGCTGGCGGCGAGTGATGACGAGGTGATAGCGCGGGACAGTACGCAGCGCTTGCTGGAGAATTTCCCCAACGGCGTGGCGACGCTGAAAATCGTGCCGGAATCGGGGCATAACTCGATTTCCGAGCGTCGGGAGTATTGGCGGTGGATGGGGGATGTGTTGAATCGGTGATGTTTTTCCCCTGATGTCCCTCTAGTGCCTGGAATGGCCCCATCGCTGGCAAGCCAGCTCCCACAATTTTTGTGATGAATAGAAATGACGTGTACGACTCAAATCTCTGTGGGAGCTGGCTTGCCAGCGATGAGGCCAGCTAGATAGCCATCAACGCCCCTGAAACACGCAACATGTCGGCGCCATGCAAAGCCTTTATCCGTCTGTGAACCAAGTCCAGAAACCCCAGTCCTATTCGCGCCGCTTTCTGCGGCGCAACCCATTTGAGCGCTGTCTTCCTTCTGAGCCATCCACCCCATGCGCCACGCCGTTCGCTCGTCTCGCCTTGTTTCGCTGTGCCTGCTGATCCTTTCCCCCCTCTTCACCACCATCGCCCACGCCGGTGCAGAACGGCAACTGGTGGCTGCCATCAATGATTACCGCGCTCACCCACAGCGCTGTGATCGGCGCCCCGCCCAACGGCTGGCACCGCTGGCACTGAAATCCAATCTGGTGCTACCCAACGGTTATCGCTACAGCGGCGGCATGCGCGAGGCGCTGAAGTCAGCGGGGTATTCGGCGGTGGCCGTGCGCAGTATCCGCATCGTCGGTGCGCAGGATGCCGAAGAAGCCTTCGACCGACTGCAAAGCGACTATTGCGGTGCATTGCTGGATGCAACCTACGCCGACATCGGCATCCGTCGTACTCGCAGCGAATGGCAAGTGGTGCTGGCCCGCCCGGTGCTCGACAGCCGTGTCGGTGACAATCGCAGTGTCGGCACAGCGTTGCTCGCCGAGGTCAACGCCGCCCGCGCCCGCCCAAGAATGTGCGGCCGCCAGCGTTTCGCGGCGGCGCGACCATTGAGCTGGAATGCGGCGTTGGGCGCAGCGGCTCAGGGCCACAGCAAAGCCATGGCGTACGGCAACTATTTCGCCCACCGCGATCCTGATGGTGATCTGCCGGCGGATCGTGCCAAAGCGGCGGGTTATAGGGGTCGACAGGTCGGCGAAAATATTGCCGCCGGGCAGAGTTCACCGGGCAAGGCGATGGCCGGATGGCTGGCCAGTCCCGGGCATTGCGCCAACCTCATGAACCCGATGTTCACACAGGTCGGCGCCGGTTTTGCCAGTGAGGCGCGCAGCGATGAAGGGGTTTACTGGACAATGCTGTTCGGCGCCCCCTGATTTCCCTTCCAATGTAGGAGCTGCCGCAGGCTGCGATCTTTTGATGTTGTTTTTCAAGATCAAAAGAATACGTTCGTGCGCTTGATCGGCCTACCCGAATGCCGCACCCTTTGCGCGTTTTTTTCCAATGGATGGATCCCTGTATGCCAATCGAGCGTCAGCCGTATTTCAGTGCGCGCCACTACGAAAACTTCTTCAAAGAACACGATGAGGTGATCGAGTTTTGCAAGACCAACCGATTCCAGTCCGACTCCGACGAAGAAGAAGCCTCCCTGCGTGCGAGACACATGCAGGGCCTCGCCCTGGATAAGCTACTGGCGACTTACACGGCCGGAGAAGCCATCGAGTTACTGGTGCCATTGCTTGAGGATGTGATTGAAAAGTATGAAGTGGTCCAGCGTGCGCTAGAGATTTATAACGAACTTGAACATATTTCCCCGCTGGCGATCGATGACTGGCCAGACCAGTATCAAGAAGCGGTTCAAGTCATGGGGCTGTGCATTTTGTTGCACCGCCACGACTTGCTGGCACGCTTCGTCAAACTGCTGGACCAAGCTGGTTATGCCGGCGATGACACGCTGTATGAGGATCTGCTGACAAAAGTGCTGCCGGGGCGGCATGACATCGATCAGTGGTATCACGACGCCTATACGCCGCTTGTTCAGGCGATTTACGTGGAGACGGCTGAGGCGGCTTCGGCGCGCCTGGATGAGTTTTGCCAGGGCTGGTACGCGTCCTTCGAACACGCTCCCTGGCATGACACTCACTTGCAGGGCGAGTGCGGCAACTTCGTCGGTTACTGGGCGATCGAAGCGGCAGCCATTGCCTTTTTGTACAACATCGATGACAGCAAAATCGATCACATGTTCTACCCGAAAGACCTGATCGAGTACGCACGCAATCATTGAGGCGATGCACGTTGCAATCAGGCGCAAGGCGCACATCACGACCTTGCGCTGAACTCAATCAAGCAACCCGGCGTTCTTCAGCAGCGCCTCCAGCCCCACCGGCACCAACGGCGTCTGTTCGCTGAAGCTGGCGCTGTCATGCCAGCGCACGGTGAAGGCAGCGCCGTCACTTTCATGCCCCTCAAGGTGGGATCGCTCATAGAGGCTGGAATCGGCGAAGTGAGCGTCATAGACCTGGACGATCTCGTGGCCGGGCGTGCCGTTGTAGACGAACAGACTTTCGAGCGTCCCGAGCAGTTGAAGCGCGGTCATCGCAAAGCCCAACTCCTCCTCGACTTCTCGGGCAATTGCCTGGGCGCTGGTTTCGCCGAATTCGATGCCACCGCCGACAGGCCGGTAGATCGTCTGCTGTGTGACGGGGTCGTGAAACTGATTGACGAGGATCCGGCCTTTGTCATGAAAGACGCAGAGTGCGAGCGCGCGAATACGTTGTTCGGCCATGAGTGTGAAGTCCATTTGCAGTTTTTTGGGCGCGGCATTAAAACATGATTAATGCGCCCCAATCCGTGAACTTCACACGCTCAGACGTCGTTGTGAGGTCAGACCGGAGAAATGGTTGCCAGCATGCCGATCAGAATGGTCAATGTCAGAAATCCACCGAGAAAAAAAGCCATCTTGTTCATGTTGCTCTCTCCATTGCTGAGCTTGCGGTGCACCGGACGCTTCGGGATGAAGAACTGTCGCGAGTGACCGGACTGCGCAGCTATTCTGAGCCTGTGACTGAACCGGTTACAGAGGCAGATTGAAGCGAAAAAAGCGTATCAGATGACATCTGATCCTGCCGAGGCTGGGATTTTTTGATCTTTTCTTTCCAGATTGAAAGTCAAAAGATCGCAGCCTGCGGCAGCTCCTACAGGTGTGCATGGGGGGATATTCAGGGGATAGCAACAAGGTTGCCTTGTTGGCGTGTTGATCTAGAGTCATCGCCATCGTCTGAACAACAACAAAAATAACCGGAGTGCACATGACTGAGCTGAAGCTGCAAGCCAACGTTGCAGAATCCCTGAACCGCTGGCACGAGATGATCCGCACCGGCAACTTGAGCGCCCTGCCCGAGCTGCTCGATGCGCAAGCCGTGTTTCGCTCGCCAATGGCACACACGCCCTATCCCGGCGCACCGGTGGTGTCGATGATCCTCAATACGGTGTTCGAGGTGTTTGAGGACTTCCACTACCACCGTGAACTGGCGACAGCGGATGGTTTGAACGTGGTTCTGGAATTCAGCGCCAAGGTGGGAGCGAAGGAGCTCAAAGGCATCGACATGATTCGTTTTGATGAGCACGGCAAGATTGTCGAGTTTGAAGTGATGGTGCGGCCGCTGAGCGGATTGCAGGCGCTGGGTGAAGAGATGGGCCGTCGACTCGGCGCGTACCTCGCCTCCGCCAAACCCTGAATGGACCTGTAGGCGCTGCCGAAGGCTGCGATCTTTTGATCTTAAAAACAAGATCAAAAGATCGCAGCCTTCGGCAGCTCCTACAGGGGGACAGTGCATAAAAAAACCCACTGACCGTCGCCGGTTCAGTGGGTTTTGTGTGTCAGGGGTCTAGTTACAGAGCCATGTCACGTGCAGCGTTTTCCTTCGGTGCTTCAGCTTTTTCAGCAGCAGGTGCGGCCGGAGCAGCTACCTGACCGATGACTGGAGGCGTCGGCAGTTCGAGGATCTTGGCGGTGTAAGCCCATTCTGCAGCCACTTTGGCTGGATCGCTGTTCAGCTGAGTGCCGTAGCTTGGCACGATCTGATGCAGCTTGGTTTGCCATTCTGGGCTAGCCACTTTGTCTTTGAAGACTTTCTGCAGCACGCTCAGCATGATCGGAGCAGCGGTCGACGCGCCTGGCGATGCGCCCAGCAGGCCGGCGATGGAGCCGTCTTGTGCAGCAACAATTTCGGTGCCCAGTTTCAGCACGCCGCCAGCGGCTTCATCACGCTTGATGATTTGCACGCGTTGGCCGGCTTGCCACAGGCGCCAGTCTTCGGCTTTGGCGTTCGGGAAGTATTCCTTCAGCGCGTTCATGCGGTCTTCATCCGACAGCATCAGTTGGCCAGCCAGGTACTCGACCAGCGGGTATTCCTTGATGCCGACCTTGGTCATAGGCCAGATGTTGTGGGTGGTGGTGCTGGTCAGCAGGTCCAGGTACGAACCTTCCTTGAGGAACTTGGTGCTGAAGGTCGCGAATGGGCCAAACAGGATCACGCGCTTGCCGTCCAGAACACGGGTATCCAGGTGCGGAACGGACATCGGCGGTGCGCCAACCGAGGCTTTACCGTAGGCCTTGGCCAAGTGCTGTTCAGCGATGGTCGGGTTATCGGTCACCAGGAACGAGCCGCCTACCGGGAAGCCAGCGTATTCCTTGGCTTCAGGAATGCCCGACTTCTGCAGCAGGTGCAGTGCACCGCCGCCAGCGCCGATGAACACGAACTTGGCGTCGGTTTCGGTTTTAGTGCCGTCTTTCAGGTTTTTGTAGCTGACACGCCAAGTGCCATCGGCATTCTTGGTGATGTCCTCGACTTCGCTCGACAGTTTCAGATCGAAGTTAGGCTTGGTTTGCAGGTGGGCAGCGAACTGGCGGGTGATTTCGCCGAAGTTCATGTCGGTACCCAGCGGGCTCCAGGTGGCCGCGATTTTCTGGTTCGGGTCACGCCCTTCCATCATCAGCGGAACCCACTTCTTGATCACAGCCGGGTCTTCGGAGTACTGCATGCCGGCGAACAGCGGGCTCGCTTGCAGGGCTTCGTAGCGCTTTTTCAGGAACTTGATGTTGTCATCACCCCACACGAAGCTCATGTGCGGCGTGGTGTTGATGAACGAGCGAGGGTTCTTCAGAACGCCTTGCTGAACCTGCCAGGCCCAGAACTGACGGGACACCTGGAACGCTTCGTTGATCTCGACGGCTTTCGGGATCGTCACGTTGCCTTTGTCGTCTTCCGGGGTGTAGTTCAGCTCAGCCAGAGCCGAGTGACCGGTACCGGCGTTGTTCCAGCCGTTGGAGCTTTCCAGGGCGACGCCATCAAGGCGCTCGACCATTTCCATCGACCAGCTTGGCTCCAGCTCATTGATCCACACACCGAGGGTGGTGCTCATGATGCCGCCGCCGATCAGCAGAACGTCGACTTTCTTTGCTTCGTCAGCATTGGCGGATGTCATCCCCATCGCCAAAGCCAGACCCAGCAGGGCTGTGTTCACTTTTTTAAACATCTGTTGCACCTATGATAAAACGCCTTCCGCCCGCCGCTGTTATCTGTATGCGATCCGCTTTGATGACGCTCAGGCTAGCGTCGCAGATTCCGGCACACTTCAATTTTGACGGGTGGGCACACAAGGCCGACGTGCTGCATCGACCTCAGTTAATGTCCCTTCTGAACTGACTTTTTATCATTATTGGCTTCAGCTACTTGAGCGACAGGGATTCCGTCAGCCCGCCCGAAGGCAAGCAAACTGAATTAGGTCAAACCAAGTTGGCGCGCAGAATATCACGTCAGGGCAAACCCGCGCGTCTGTTCCCGACTTGAGAGTCTTTTTCCGCTCAGGGGCTTATCGGCCGATAGCAGCTGAACATGACCGTGTGTTTTATCAATAGCGTCAGGGTGACTGGTCTGGCCTCATCGCGGGCAAGCCCGCTCCCACAAAGTTTGATGGTGTTACCAGGTTTGTATTTACACCGCAGAAACTGTGGGAGCGGGCTTGCCCGCGATGGCGTCAGGCCCGACACCATAGAACCGCCCTGCTGTCACAACCGAAACCGATCCACCGACTGCGCCAGCTGCCCTGCCAGGCTCGACAACTCATCGGTGGTTGTCGCCGTTTGCCCGATCACCCGGCTGTTGCCCTCCGACATTCCGGCAATCATTTCCACCTGGTGGGCAATCTCGTTACTGGCCTGACTCTGCTCGCCAATCGTGCGGGTGATGTCGTTGACCAGTTGCGTCGTGCTCAACGTGGCGTCGAGGATTTCGCGGATCGCCCGCTCGACATCCGCCGTCACCGCCATGCCTTTGTCGACCTGCGCCACCCCCGCTTCCATGCTGCTGACTGCCTCGCGCGTGCTGCTTTGAATACGCGCGACCATCGCGGCGATTTCCTGGGTAGAAGCACTGGTGCGCGCTGCCAGACTGCGCACTTCGTCGGCCACCACGGCAAAGCCCCGACCCTGTTCTCCCGCGCGAGCGGCTTCGATCGCGGCATTGAGCGCCAGCAGGTTGGTCTGGTCGGCAATGCTCTTGATCACCTGAATGATGTTGAAGATGCCTTCGGATTCCTGATCCAGCGTGCGGATCACCTGTGCCGACTGTTGCGCCGAACGGGCGATGTCATCCATGTCACTGACCACTTGATGAATCACCCCGCCGCCCTCCTTGGCAAGGTTTTCGGCCTGGCTGGCCATGCTCAAGGCACGTTCGGCGTGGCGGGTGATTTCCTCGATGCTCGCGGTCATCTGGCTGGCCGCGGCAGCCATGGTGCTGGCGGCGACACTTTGCTGCTGACTGCTGTCCGCGACCTGATGGCAACCGTGACTGAGCTGCTCGCTCATGCCGCTGACGCCATGGGCATTGCTGCGTACCACGTCGATCATGTTGCGCAAATCCCGCTGCATGGTTGCCAGCGTACGAATCAGGGCGCTGGCTTCGTCCTTGCCGGTTGGCTCGTTGATCGGCTCGCTCAGATTACCGTGGGCGATGCTCTCGGCGATGCGGCTGGCGGTTTGCAACGGCCCCGTGATGCTGCGAATCACCCAGCGCCCTTCCACCATTAACAGCAGCAAACCGGCGAGCAACACGACAGCGAGGGCGATGTTGGCGTTGCGGATGGCAGCTTCAGTGGCTTCGCTGGTTTGCCGGGTATTGCTTTCAATCAACTCGCTCAACGCGGCCATCTGCGTTTCGAGCTGGCTGAAGGCGCTGTTGAACGTGCCGAGTTCCTGCTGCGCAGCCTGCGGATTGTCCAGCGCCAGACCGACAATCCGTTCACCGGCATTGATGTAGGTGTCGAGGCTCGGCTTGATCTGCTCCAACGCCGTGCGCAACGTCGGGTTGATCGGCAGCTTGAGATTCTCCTCCAGCACTTCACGGAAATGCCCCGCATGCTCGTCTATCGAGTCTCGCGCTTCGACTGCCGTGCTGGTGCTTTTGCCCAGCCCGACCAGCATTGCCGAGTAGACATCGGCGCGCAGGGCGTCGTGCATCATGTCGGCTTCCATGTGGTTGCGCAGCGCGCTCATGCTGACCGCGTTATCGCTGACTGCCGTGGCCATCCGCTGATTGCCGACATAGCTGACCAGACTGACCAGCAACGCCGTCAGCAGGCTAGTAACAATCAGCAACACTAAACGCAGTTTGATCGACACCGGGTTTTCCTCCTTGGTCACGCCCGTAAACGCTTGTCAGACCTTCAGTTAAGCCTATCTGCGCAGGTCTGCCGGGCCAGTGCGTGTCAGCAGGTGTCCGCGTGAGGGCTGAATGCCAGAAAACTTTCCGATTGCGTGACAAGTCACACTTTGCACGCAGGCGGCCGAGGCCTTCATCGCCGGTTAATGCCGGCCGGCTATTGAGTCCGTCGTTGAAAAACCCTCATGCACAAGGAAACGCTTATGAAACGCGCTCTGTGGTTAGGACTGCTCGGCACTTTCGCCATCGGCACCGCGCAGGCAGCGACAGAAAAAGTCGCCATCAATCTGGTCAGCGCCGACGGTGCGCCGCAGGCGATCGGCTCGGTCACTGTCAGTGAGACGCCGTACGGCCTGTTGTTCACCCCTGATCTGAAATCCCTGCCGGCCGGCATCCATGGCTTTCATGTGCATGAAAACGGCAGTTGCGAGGCGGGTATGAAAGACGGTGTCAAAGGCGCAGCACTGGCTGCCGGCGGCCACTTCGACCCGCAAAAAACCGGCAAACACCTCGGCCCTTACGCCGATGGCCATCTCGGCGACTTGCCGGCGGTTTACGTGACAGCTGACGGCATCGCCAACTATCCCGTACTGGCGCCACGCCTGAAAAAGATTTCCGAGATCAAAGGGCACGCGCTGATGATCCACGCCGGTGGCGACAACCACGCCGACATGCCCAAGCCGCTGGGCGGTGGCGGTGATCGCATGGCCTGCGGGGTGATCTGACGCTTCTCCGTGGAAAAGACCGGGCAGCCCCGCCGTGGCGCTGCCTGCGTCTGCTTTGCAAAAACGCAGACTTTGCCCTGCCATGGAACTCCCGCCCACCAAGCCCCTCTCACATTATGTAGTCCTTCCCTTTTTGCTTCGCGCTTGTGGAGGAACACCGTCATGCGCAAGTTAGTGCTCGTTTCTTCTTTACTCCTATGCCTGCCCGTTGGCTCCGCTCTGGCAAAAGTCGATGCCGGAGATGTCGCTACCTCGGCCGGTGTCTCCGCGTCGCTGTACTCGACCTTCAAGGATCACAAAATGGTGATTCCGGCCCGTGACGACTTGTCTGCATTTGTCGCCAGTGGCGGGGCCATTCGTGGGGTTTATCTTGAATCGGTGCTGCAACAGGTTCGCCAGGACAACCCTGGCCTGAACGCCAGCGATGAAGACCTCGCCAATGCGATTCTGGTGCATTACGAAGGTTTGAATCAGTAGCGCTCACGGATCAGGCAGCCGATGGATGGCCGCTGAAGGCGCATAGGCAAAACTGTCCGACGGCCTCTATGATGGAGGCCATGACGACTTCCGTGCCCTTGCGTTCACCCTGCCCGCCCGGCGCCTGCATCTGCGGGCGCGATCCGTTGCTGGAGCAACCCGGCGCGGATCTGCGCATCTTGCGTCTGACCCGCGAGGAAGAAAAAGTCTTGCTCGCGCGCTTGGAAAAACTGAAGAATCTCGATGATCTGAAGCATCTGCAAAAGCGCATGTTCGAGCAGTTGGGTATCCGCGTCGAGGTCGCGCCCGGCTTTCACGAAGTGCGCACCATGCTCGGTATCGAAATAGAGATCGACGAGTTACCGGGGCTCTGCCGCAAGACGCGCAAGGCGATTCCCACCGCGATTCGTCGTGGCCTGAATAACAACCCCGAAATCGCCTTCGAATTGCTCAACGCCAACGACTTGCTGCGCGACACCTGATCATTTCTTCATGCCGACCCGTTTGCGCATCTCGGCGGTGATGCTCTGGCGGGTTTTCTTCAGATCCGCCCACGGTTCGTCGCCCACTTCGGCCAAGCGTTCGTGGACGTTGTGGATGTTCCACTGATTTCCGCCCTTGATCTCGGCAACCTCTTCGCGAAACAACGGCACCGACACTGGCAGACCTTCGCGAGTGCGCGCCGCGTAGGCGCAAATGGTCGTGGCGCCGAGGCCGTTGCGCAGGTAATCGATGAAGATCCTTCCGACGCGATTCTTCGGCCCCGATACCGCCGAAAAGCGGTCCGGCAACAGCTTGGCCATGTGACTGACAATCGCGTGGCTGAAGTCTTTCACCTCATCCCAGCCCAGCTTGCGCGTCAGCGGCACCACCAGGTGAATGCCCTTGCCGCCGCTGGTTTTCAGAAAGGCCTTGAGCCCCAGTTCATCGAGCACCGTCAAGGTCAGGGCCGTCGCTTCGACCATGCTTTTCCAGGGCAACGCCGGATCCGGGTCAAGGTCGAGGACGAAGCGGTCAGGCTTGTCCAGGTCAGTGGTGGTCGCGTTCCAGGTGTGCAGTTCGACTGTGCTCATCTGCACCGCGCCGATGAGCGCTTCGGCATTGTTGATGAGCATCACCGGTTGCCCGGTGAGATCTTTGTCCAGCGTGGTGATGCCGGGGATCGCCAGACGCTCGGCGTTCTTCTGAAAGAACAGCTCGCCGGCAATGCCATCCGGCGCACGCACCAGGGCGACCGGGCGATCCTTGAGCTGCGGCAGGATCCACTGCGCAACGCTGGCGTAATACTCGGCCAGTTGCATCTTGGTGGTGCCGCTGACAGCGTCGATCACCCGATCCGGGTGGGTGATGCGCACTTTGCCGCTGGCCAGACCGAGTTGCGATGGCGCCGTGTCAGCTTTTTCCGCAGGCGCTTTTTTCGCCGGTTTCTTCGCAGCGGTTTTGCTCTCGGAAGTCTTCACGGGCTTCGCTCGCTCCTCGTTGATGTCCTTGGCCGGTTTGTCATTGCGCAGACCATGAAACACAGCATGGCGCACCGAGCCGTCCTTGGTCATCTCGGCAAAAGCCACTTCGGCCAAGAGTTTCGGTTTCAGCCAGTGCACGCCTTTGGCTTCGAGTCCCGTGGGTGGATTGACCACGGCCGCGCTCTTTGTCTGCAGCGGTTTCAGTTGCGCAAGAATGCTTTTCAGCGTCGCTTCGTTGAACCCGGTGCCGACCTTGCCGGCGTAGCGCAATTCGCCGCTGTCGCGATCATGCAGGCCGAGCAACAATGCGCCGAAGGCACTGCGCGAGCCTTTCGGTTCGGTGTAGCCAACCACGACGAATTCCTGCCGATGTTTGCATTTGAGCTTGATCCAGTCGCCGCTGCGTCGGGACACGTAGGGCGAGCCGAGACGCTTGCCGATCAGCCCTTCCATCTGCATCTGGCAGGCGCTGTTGAGCAAGGCGTCCGGGGTTTCGTCAAACGCTTCGGAATAGCGCAACAGTGGATTTTTCTGGGCGCCGAGGATGGTCGACAGCGCAGCTCGCCGCTCCTCGACCGGCACTTCGCGCAAATCCACGCCGTTGAGGTACGGCAAATCAAACAAGTAGTAGAGGATGTTAGCGCTGCGCCCGACTTCGAAGGCATTTTGCAGTGCCTGAAAATCCGGCACACCGTGTTCGTTGGCGACGACCATTTCGCCGTCCAGCCAGGCCGATTCCAGCCCCAGCGCAGCCAGGGCTTCGGCCTGTTGCGGCAATTTGTGCGTCCAGTCGTGGCCGTTGCGGGTGAACAGTTGCACCTGATCATGATCGATCCGCGCCATGATCCGGTAGCCGTCGAATTTTATTTCGTAGCTCCACTGGCCTTCCGGCGCACTGTCGACCAGCGTCGCCAGCTCGGGCTTGAGCTGCGCGGGCAGTTTGGCTTTGTGCGCCCCGGTCAGCGTGCCGGTGGCTTTTTTGCGCGCTTTGGCGGCGGGTTTCTTGACCGGTTTGCTTTGCTCGGCAGCGAGTTTGGGTTTGCCGACGATCGTGCGTTCGCTGAGCACACTGTCGGGCTCGGCGACCAGCACGTCGTAATCATCCTGCGGGCGCGCGGCGTTGTCCTGATGCTTGATCAGAAACCACTGCTCCTTTTTCCCCGGCATGTGCGTGCGCACCAGATTCCAGATGCCGCCGAGTTTTTCGCCTTGCAGTTCGAACTTGAGTTTGCCCTTGGCGTAGGCCTTTTGCGGGTCCTCCTGCGGAATCCACACGCCGCGATCCCAGACGATGACGTCGCCGGCACCGTAATGCCCTTCTGGAATGCTGCCCTCGAACGTCGCGTAATCCAGCGGATGATCCTCGACATGCACCGCCAGACGCTTGACCTTGGGGTCGAGCGACGGCCCCTTCGGCACCGCCCAGCTCTTCAATGCGCCATCGAGTTCCAGGCGAAAGTCGTAATGCAGGTGCGAAGCGTCGTGCTTCTGGATGCAGAACTGCAGGGCGTGATCCGTGGCGGTTTTACCCCCCCGGCGCTTGGTCGCGGCCGGTTCCGACGTCGCCGAAAAATCGCGCATGCGGTTGTAGTCGTCGAGGTTCCTGTTCATCACACACCTGCCTTGTGTCAACCCAATCGGGTCACGGTCAGCGCCACCACGGCGATCCGGTCAACCCGCTGGTAACCGGGGTGGAGCAATTCCTCGCCGAAGACATCGGGGTCGAGTTCACGATACGTCCAGCCGAAGCGCTTTTCGTCCAGGCGTGGCAATACCGTGTCGAGAAACGGATCCCGACCGTCGACCATCGCCACACCGGTGTAGAGCAACAGCGAGCCACCGGGTGCCAGCCGATTCAGTGCCTGCTCGACAATCCGCAACGACAACCCGGCCCCCAGCGTGCCGCCGCCATGGCGATACGCGCGCCCCGCCGGATCGGCCATGTATGGTGGGTTGGCGACGATCAGATCGAACTCGCCATCGACACCTTGCAGCAGATCACTGGCGCGTGCCTCGACGTTGGCCACTTCGGCCAGCGCGGCGTTGATCGTGGTCAGGCGCAGCGCAGCAGGGTTGATGTCCAGCGCCAGCACTTGCGCTTCGCGACGGGCACGACCGATCACGATGGCGCCGACGCCGGCACCACAACCAATGTCCACGGCGCGACGGATCGGCGCAAAATTCTGCTGCAGATGAGCGTGAATCACTTGGGCGAAACGATAGGTGTCGGGCCCGAAGAACACTGCATCCGCCGCGTCAGTGGGAAACGATGAATGCACGAACAGCAAATCGTCGAGACTCGACCAACGCACCCGGCTTTTCAAATGGCCGTCGTATGCATCGATGATCTGCGCGTCTTGCAGTTGCCGTTGCTCATCGGCAGACAACAATCCCGGTTGGAACGGACGCGACCAGCCGAACACATCGCGCAGGCAATCGGCCGCTTGACCTTCGTCGCGCTGATTGACGCGCTGATGCGTGAGCGGCGTCGGGGTGATGAATCGATAACCGTCGGCCTGCAGTCGCCGACCGAGTTGCAGCAACGCCAAGTCGTTGCTGTCGAGTTGTTCTTCCTGAGTCATTGGCGGCTTCCTTAAGGCAGGCGGGATTTGAGTTCGATAAAGCGCCGAGTGGCGAGCAACCCGGCCGGGTGTGCATGCCGCGCTGGCGCGAGCCAAGGCAAGAGTGTCGCGATTTGCATGAGGGCGTCCTGACCTTGCAGCGCCGCCATGAGTTGCTGCACATCCGGATCCTGTTCAGGGACCTCGATGGCTGCCGCCATCTGACCGTGCCGCCGCGGCGCTCGCGGTTTTTCCGACGACGTCCAGTCACCGGCAATCCAGTCGTGCACAAGTTGCTTTTCATAAGCATTGAACACGCCGAACATCGCCGCGCCGTCGCCCGCGATCAGTTGCCAGAAGCGACTTGCCTGCGGGTCTTCATGGCGTTTGATCCAGCCTTTGTTCTGCAAGGCCTCAAGGAACCCGGGCAATTGCTCAGGTGCTGACAGCCATTGATTGACGGTCTGCCCTTCGAAGCGGCAGTAATCGGAATGCATGTGCTGGCCGAATGGGCGCTTGCGCTCAAGCATCGCCAGCAACGCTTGCTCCAGGTCGAAACCTTCGATGATCGCGCGACTGCCCTGCCCCAGATCATTGAGCCGATACCCCAGCGATACCCGGCGCAGAAACTCCGCGCGATCGGCCTCCAGCGGCATCAGGTCGAGAACCGCCTGCACGGCTTTTTGCGCATGGCCGGTGCTGGCATTGTCGATGGTCACGTGCAGGGTGAAGTAGTACGGATCGATCCCCAGCTCACTGAGTTCGTAACTGCTGATCAACAGGTGCAACGGCAGTTGTTCGTAGCCAAGGTTGTAGCCGATCACCTCAGGCAAGTAATCGACACCGGCGATGCCGAGGGCAAGTTGCAAAGCGCCTTGCAGATAGTGTTCATCAGCCGTTGCGCTGCTGTCTTGCAAGTCATGTTCGGCAAGGAGTTTGCGGTAGATCACCACATGGTTTTGCGCGGGGTTGCCGTCGCCGAGTTCTTCAAGATAGGTGGTCAGCAAGTCGCTGAAACGTGGATCCTGCCATTGCGGTAGCAGGCCGGCGAGCCAGGCGCCGTCAACCAGTTTGGTCGGCGCCACGGCTTGCAGAAAGTACAGCGCTTGCGCCTTGCAGGCGAAAAACTGGCGCGGCCCGCCAGCCTTGCGATGTTGCAGGTAATCGGCGTATTGGCGCCCGACGTCGGTGCAATGGTCGGCGACCCACGCGTGCCACGTCGTCGGGTCAGCCGGCAGCGGGTCGGTCAGTTGCGCAGCGTCTTGCAGTTGTTCCTGCAAGAACGCTTGCGCGAGGGCCTGAGGATCATCCTCGCGCAGCAGAGCCTCATATATTTGCCGAAGGTTCCCGGCAGGATTGATCGCTTGCGGCTGGGCCGGCGCGGAGTGCAGGCGTGTCAGGACAGTCATGGCAATGTTCTCGGTCGGTTTTGGCAGGGCGCTGTTTCACACGCCTCTAGAGCAGCAGAGGGTGTGCGCCTGTGAAAAATTCAATCGACGTGAAATTTGCCCGGACGGACGGCGACCTACGGCGCTTTCGCAGCCCCGGAAACTGGCGAAACTGCTGGAACTGCTGGAACTGCTGGAACTGCTGAAACTGCTGAAACTGCTGAAACTGCTGAAACTCACTGTAGGAGCTGCCGAAGGCTGCGATCTTTTGATCTTAAAAACAACGTCAAAAGATCGCAGCCTTCGGCAGCTCCTACATGGGTTAGATCGTGCAATTTGGTTAGATCGTGCAATGGGTTACGTGTGCAATGGGGTTGGTTGGTGCAATGGGTTACATCGTGCAATGGGTTGGATTCGCGCAGGGGCCAGGGATGGCTAGGGTTTAGGGACGATCATTTTTGGAGGGCAAGGGAATGCCTGTTGCGGCAAAAGGATGTGGTTTGAGGAAGGGGCGGTATTCGGAGGTGGGTCAGGTTTATTTGTTAACGGTTGTCGTAGACCAGCGGGTGGCGGTTTTCGCTGATTGGAGATTGGGGCGGTTGTTAGTTGAGCAATTGCGCTTGGCAGAAGAATCAGGAATGGTGCGGTCGCTGGCCTTTGTATTGATGCCCGATCACTTGCATTGGTTGGTTGAGCTGAAGCGAGGTTCTTTGGCAGAGCTGATGTGTCGAGTCAAATCACGCAGTTGTCGTTCGATCAATCTCTGCCGCAGCAGCAATGGGCGGGTATGGCAGCGCGGGTATCACGATCGGGCTTTACGGCGCGATGAGAATCTTCAGGCGACAGCACGGTATATCGTGATGAACCCTCTGCGCGCGGGGTTGGTTCGGCGCTTGGGAGATTATCCGTTGTGGGATGCGATCTTTTGACGTTGCTTCAGGCCTGACCTTTGGCCTGCTGCTCCAGGTGCACTTGCAAATCCGGATCAATCTGCAACGCCGCCGCCAGTTCATCGAGATAACTGCGTTCGGCGTCCTGCTGATCGTTCACCAGAATCACGCTGACCAGATACATCTCGGCGGCCACTGCAGGGTCGTCGTTGGCTGCTCGGGCGACTTCGTTCGCATCCAGCGGTTTGGCGACTTCGATTTCAAACCACTGCTGCAATTGTGGATCGTCGGTGTGTTTGCTGATTTCAATGTTGATCATCTGCTGTTCCCGGTCATCGATCTCACCGTCAGCCTTGGCTGCCGCGATCAGCGCGCGCAGCACCGCATGGCTGTGTTCTTCCACCTCGGGGCCTGCAAGCAGATTGGCGGTTTGCGGGATCTGTTGCGGCGCCGCGCTGGCCTGGCTGCGTTGCCAGGCTTGATACGCCTGATAGGCCATCATTCCCAGCGACGCGAGTGCCGCGTAATTGCTGCCGCCGGAACGGCTTTGCGTACCGCCCGCACCGCCACCACCGCCCAACGCCCCACCCAATGCGCCGCCCAGGCCACCGCCGGCCCCGCCGCCAAGCAACCCACCGAGCAAACCACCCAGGCCGCCAAGCCCACCAGCAGAGCCCGCGCCACTGGCAGCACCGGAACCGCCGCCGAGCAGGCCACCGAGCAAACCGCCGAGCCCGCCCAGCCCTCCGCCGGCCGAGGCGCTACCTTGTTGTCCAGCCGAGGCCTGGCCTCGCAGCAGTTGTTCGAGCAAATCGCTGGTGTTCATGACGTCATCCTCAGGCATTGGCAGTGACTGCGTCAGGCAACTCTAGACCTCTGCGGCCATAGCGCCAGCACCGTTTGGCCGACACTCAAGGCCTGGGCGGGTTTGGCCCGGGAATTTTTCCAGCCGCCAGCTAAGATTCAAGGGTGGTGAACCTTATCCCGGCCAGACCGGTCGATAGCTGCAACCCCGACCCGGTTTGCCGGCGCCCTTTGCCCAAGGGTGATAACCGGCTTGCTTCACTTTCTGGAGAACGCCCCCGTGATATCGACCGTACACATCGCCAGGCTCAAAGCATGGGGCGCCCATGGTTTTACCGCGACTGGCGTGGTCACAGCTTTCCTGGCCACCCTCGCCCTGCTGGAAAACCAACCGACCCATTGCCTGATGTGGCTGGGCGTGGCGCTGATCGTCGACGGCCTCGATGGTGCCCTGGCGCGCAAGGTCAATGTGCAATCGGTGCTGCCGAGCTTCGACGGTTCGATCCTCGATCTGGTGATCGATTACCTGACCTATGTGTTCATTCCGGCGCTGTTTATCTATCGCTACATTCCGTTGCCTGACTACACCCTGCTGCTGACGGTGTCGCTGATTCTGGTGTCGTCGCTGTTCTGTTTCTGCAACGTCAATATGAAGAGCAAGGACAACTACTTTGTCGGCTTTCCGGCGGCGTGGAATGTGGTTGCGCTGTGCCTGTACATCATCGGCCCGGGACCATGGATTACCTTCCTGACGGTGATCGGCCTGGCGCTGTTGACGGTCACGCAGATGAAGTTCCTGCACCCGTTCCGCGTGCGCCGATTCATGCCGATCAATATTGCGGTGACGGCGATCTGGCTGCTGTGCAGCTTGTCGCTGGTGCTCAATCACCCGGCGATCAACCCGCTGGTGATGGGCTTGTGGTTATTGATGTCGGCGTACTTTCTGGGCATCTGCATCTGGCGCACGGCACTGGAGTGGTTTGATCGGCCGCATCTGAAATAAGCCCCTCGAACTCAATACAAAACCTGTGGGAGCTGGCTTGCCAGCGATGGCGGTACACCCGTCGGCAAATAAGTCGACTGAATGTCCGTCATCGCTGGCAAGCCAGCTCCCACAGGGATTTCATTGATCCGGGGAGCGGCTTCAGCGTTTGTTGATGACGACTTCCAGGTATTCGCTCGGCACCACCAGCGAACCCTCCCCCGCCCGGTTCGAGCGATTGAGCAACTCCGCCAGATCACTTTCCAGTGCCTGCCCGCTCTCCGGCGGCAACGCTGCGAACGCTTTGTGCACCGGACCGTACCAATGCCGGAAGATGTCGATGAAGTGCGCCGCCGAGCGATAACGGAAGTTGAATTCCCGCCGGCTGACCCGCACCAGAAATTCGCGATCATCGAAGTGCTTGTGCAGCCACGCGTCCGAGCCCCAGTTCGACGGTGGCTGCGCTCCCGCGGGTGGCGGCAGATGGCGGCCGAGGATTTTGAACATCTGCCCGACGAAGCCTTCCGGCGTCCAGTTTGCCAGGCCAATCCGCCCGCCACGGCGACAGACCCTGCCCAACTCGGCGGCAGCCTTGTCCTGATCCGGGGCGAACATCACGCCGAAGGTCGAGAGCACCGCGTCGTAACTGTCATCTGCGAACGGCAGCGCCTCGGCGTCGGCGACTTGAAACGTCACGTCCAGATGCTCGGCCCGCGCTCGGTCCTGTCCGCGTTCCAACAGCGCCGCGACGTAATCGGTCGATGTGACCAGACACCCGCGCCGCGCCGCCGCCAGCGTCGCATTGCCGTTGCCGGCGGCGACGTCCAGCACCTGCTCATCGCAACGCAGATCACAGGCTTCGGCGAGGTTTTCGCCGACGATTTGCAAGGTGGTGCCGATCACGGCGTAGTCACCACTGGCCCAGGCGACTTTCTGGCGTTCCTTCAAGGCAGTCAGATCAATCGGGGTACTCATGAAGTCGAGCTCCGCTGCGTTCTTGTTATGGGGCACAGGGCTGTTGATGAGCCTGCTCGGCCACTATCGCGCCGAGTCGTGCCGGCGTCCCTGTCAATCGTCCGGCAACCCTGTAAAACCGAGGCTTTGCCGATGAGTGGCGAGAATTTGTAAAGGCGCTGCAACACCTCCGGGATTGCCAGTGCCGACGGATTGGTTTCTGATGCACGCTCGCCTCTGCAACGGACTCACCTGATGTCACTGCACCTCGATTGGCTGGCTCATCACTTGCACCACAGCGACCACTATGCCGAATGGATTCACCAACAGTTTCACTACGAATACGCCCACCAACCGTTAGCCGAATGGCAGCGCGAATTTGCCGAAGGGCAAAGCAACGGCGATTGGTCGTGCCTGATTGCCATGGACGGTGAACAGTTGGTCGGAGGTGCCGCGCTGGCCCGCGATGACTTGGCGCATCGGCCCGATCTGGGGCCGTGGCTGGCCTGCGTGTTCGTCGACCCCGAAGCGCGCGGCCAGGGTTTGGCGGAGCGACTGATTGAGGGGATTTGTCGGGAGGCGAAAGATCGTGGGATCGCGCGTCTGTACCTGCACACTCAGAACAAGCAGGACTACTACGCCAAGCGTGGCTGGCAGGTTCTGGAGCGGTTTCGCGCCTGGGACAACGAACAATGGCTGATGGTGCGCAACCTCTGAACCCGACACATTCCCCTGTAGGACCTGCGGCACGCTGCGATCTTTTGATCTTGTTTTGAAGATCAAAAGATCGCAGCGTGCCGCAGCGCCTACAAGGAGGGTTGTGACGGGGCGCAGTCGGGCTAGACTCATTCATGACCCAGTCGAGGGGGCCGCAGGGCGCAGCGTACGTCCTGCCCGTATCCCCGACCACCGCCCGGTGGCGCATGCCTCGACCCTCAACGCCGCCGGACTGTGATCCTGTTTCAGGAGCACACACAATGGACGAGGCCCGACTCAACGACTTCATGGGCAAACTGGTCAATGACATGGGCGGCGCGGCGATGCTGGCCAATGTCATCGTCGGCGAAGAACTCGGGCTCTACCGGGCGATGGCCGACAGCCAACCGATCAGCCCCGAAGCCCTCGCTGCAAAAACCACCTGCAACCCACGCCTGGTGCGTGAATGGCTCAGCGCCCATGCGGCGTCCGGCTACATGGAACACCACGACGGCCAGTTTCGCCTGCCGGAAGAACAGGCGCTGGCGCTGGCTGTGGAGGATTCGCCGGTGTATGTCGCCGGCGGGCTCGGCGTGGTGGCGTCGTTTTTCCATGACAAGGACAAACTGGTCAAAGCCATGCGCGGCAACGGCGCCCTGCCCTGGGGCGATCACCATCCGTGCATGTTCACCGGCACCGAACGGTTCTTTCGCCCCGGCTATAAAGGCCACCTGATCGCCGAATGGTTGCCGGCGCTGGACGGCGTTGTCGCCAAACTTGAAGACGGCGCCAAAGTTGCCGACGTCGGCTGCGGTCATGGCGCCTCGACGGTGATCATGGCCCAGGCGTTTCCCAACTCGCGTTTCGTCGGTTTCGACTACCACGCGCCGTCGATCACCGTGGCGAGCCAACGTGCGGAAGAAGGCGGCGTCAGCAGTCGGGCGAAATTTTTCCAGGGCACAGCCAAAAGCTATCCGGGCGATGACTATGACCTGATCTGCTACTTCGACTGCCTGCACGACATGGGCGACCCGGTCGGTGCTGCGCGGCATGCCTACGATTCGCTGAAAGACGACGGCACGGTGCTGCTGGTCGAGCCTTTCGCCAACGACACGCTGGACGACAACATCAATCCGGTCGGCCGATTGTTCTATGCGGCGTCAACGTTTATCTGCACGCCAAACTCGCTGTCCCAGGAAGTCGGCCTCGGACTCGGCGCGCAGGCTGGGGAAATGCGCCTGCGCAAAGTTTTCACTGAAGCCGGATTCAAACACTTCCGCCGGGCCACCCAAACACCCTTCAACCTGATCCTCGAGGCGCGTAAATAAAGGCGTGACGACAACCCTTGTGGCGAGGGGATTTATCCCCGATCGGCGACAAAGTCGTCGCAAAACCCGTAACTCGCCGTGCCTGACACACATCATTAACCGATCCCGGGGTCGCTTGGCGATCCCGCAGGAGCAAGCTCCCTCGCCACAATCCGCCCCACCACAGAGGTTGGTGCTAACCTGCTGGCACTGTCCACTTCGGAGTGCTGAGCATGTTCGACAGCCCGACCCAAGAACACCTCGACACGCTGCAACAGGCGATGGCCGACGGCGACTTCCTGGTACTGACCGGGGCCGGCATCAGCACGCCCTCCGGCATTCCGGATTATCGCGACAGCGAGGGCGTACGCCGGGGCCGGCAACCCATGATGTATCAGGAATTCCTCGCCGCCCCCGAATCACGCCGCCGCTATTGGGCGCGGGCCATGCTCGGCTGGCCGCGTGTGCGCCAGGCCCAGCCGAACGTCGCCCACGAGGCATTGGCCACGATGCAGCGCCAAGGCCAGATCAGCGGCCTGATCACGCAGAACGTCGATACCCTGCACGATCAGGCCGGCAGCCATGACGTGATTGAATTGCACGGCAGCCTGCACTGGGTGCTGTGCCTGGATTGCGCCCAGCGCAGCGAGCGCGATGCGATCCAGCAGTTGATGGAGGCGCAGAACCCGTACCTGGCCGGCGTCGATGCGGTGCAGGCGCCGGACGGCGATACCTTGCTCGATCCGGCCTTCGAAGCACGCTTTCAGACCCCGCGCTGCCCGCGCTGCGCGGGTGAGCGGCTGAAACCGGATGTGGTGTTTTTTGGCGAAAATGTGGCGGCGCAGACAGCGGCGCGGGCCATGGCTGCGGCAGAGAATGCGGCAGGCCTTCTGGTGGTTGGCTCATCGTTGATGGCGTACTCGGCGTTTCGCCTGTGCCGGGTGATTGCCGATCGCGGCAAACCGTTGATTGCGATCAATCTGGGCAAGACCCGCGCAGACGATTTGCTTGACCTGAAAATCGAAGCCTCCTGCGAACAGCTCCTGCCCCTGCTCGCCCACCACCTGAATACCCCCCTGTAGGAGCTGCCGAAGGCTGCGATCTTTTGATCTTTAAAACCAACATCAAAAGATCGCAGCCTTCGGCAGCTCCTACCGGGGATATGTGTTTCAGGCGTAGTGTTCCTGCTGAAGAATATCGAACAGTGCCTGCGCCGCCGCCGACAGTTCATTGCCCGGCTCGGTCAGCACGCCGATGGCCCGCTCGACTGAATCAATCAGTGTCAGGCAATGCGCGCCGAGTTCTTGCATCTGCTCGGCGCACAACGCCGGCACTGCGCTCACTCCCAACCCACTGGCGACCATGCGCCCGACCGTTGCCAGTTGGTGGCTTTCGAACTCTACCGGCAACTTCATGCCCCGCGCCTGCAAGTGCTCCTCCAGCATCACCCGCACTGTTGAGGGTCGTTGCAGGGTGATAAAGGGTTCCAGCAACAACGTCTGCCAGTCGATCTCGTTGCGGGCGGCCAAAAGCGAATCCTTCGGCACCACTGCGACGAAGCGATCCATGTACAGCGGCGTAAAGGTCATCGAGGTGTTCTGCATCGGCTCGAAGGCCACGCCCAGTTCAACCTGGCGATCGCGGACCATTTCCAGCACCTGCTCGTTGATCACATCGTTGACCGTAACGTTGACGTTCGGATAGCGCGCACGAAAAGTCTTGAGGATCGGTGGCAGCAGATTGCCGGCAAACGACGGCATCGCCGCCAGCGTCACGCGTCCGCGTTGCAGGCTGAAGCGCTGGCGCATTTCATCTTCGGCGTTGTCCCAGTCAGCGATCAGGCGGCGGGCCAGTGGCAGCAGCGATTCGCCTTCCGGGGTTAATGCGACGTTGCGCGTGTTACGGCTGAACAAGCGCCCGCCCAGGCCCTCTTCCAACGCCTTGATGGTCAGGCTGAGCGCCGATTGCGACAGGTGCAGGCGCTCGCAGGCCACGGCGAAGCTCAGGCTTTGCGCGACGGCGAGGAAAGCGCGGATCTGTTTGATGGTCATACTCAAGCCTCAGAATTCTCGATGCATGATCGTTCCCTCGCTCCGCGTGGGAATGCAGCCCGTGACGCTCTGCGTCACTGGACGCGGAGCGTCCATGGAGGCGTTACCACGCGGAGCGTGGGAACGATCAGCCACAGGTATTCGACGATTTCGGTGATTGTTGAGCTTTATCAATCAATCAACCTTAAAAATCAACTTAACAAATATATCCCCCAGCGCGACACTCCAACCATTCGGCTAGCCAGCCGCCCGCAAATAATAAAAGAGGTGCATATGGCAGGTTTCGACAAGCGCGTGAGTTCCTACGAGGAAGCCCTGGCCGGGCTGGAAGACGGCATGACCGTCATCGCCGGCGGCTTTGGTCTGTGCGGCATTCCGGAAAACCTGATCGCCGAGATCAAGCGCAAAGGCACCCGCGACCTCACCGTCGTCTCCAACAACTGCGGCGTCGACGGCTTTGGCCTTGGCGTGCTGCTCACCGATCGCCAGATCAGCAAAGTGATCGCCTCCTATGTTGGCGAAAACAAGCTGTTCGAAGAGCAACTGCTCAAAGGCGACATCGAAGTCATCCTGACCCCGCAAGGCACCCTCGCTGAAAAAATGCGCGCGGGCGGCGCCGGCATTCCGGCCTTCTTCACCGCCACCGGCGTCGGCACTCCCGTCGCCGATGGCAAGGAAGTGCGAGAGTTCAAGGGTCGCAAGTACCTGATGGAAGAATCCATCACCGGCGACTTCGCCATCGTCAAAGGCTGGAAAGCCGACCATTTCGGTAACGTCGTCTACCGTCACACCGCGCAGAACTTCAACCCGCTGGCCGCCACTGCCGGCAAGATCACCGTGGTCGAAGTCGAAGAAATCGTCGAACCCGGCGAGCTGGATCCGACGCAGATTCACACCCCGGGCATCTACGTCGATCGGGTCATTTGCGGCACGTTCGAAAAACGCATCGAACAGCGCACCATCCGCAAATAATTCAGGCTGACGGAGAATAACAACATGGCACTTTCCCGCGAACAAATGGCTCAGCGCGTCGCCCGCGAAATGCAGGACGGCTTCTACGTGAACCTCGGTATCGGCATTCCGACCCTGGTCGCCAACTACATTCCTGAAGGCATGGAAGTCATGCTGCAATCGGAAAACGGCCTGCTCGGCATGGGCCCGTTCCCGACTGAAGAAACCATCGACGCCGACATGATCAACGCCGGCAAACAGACCGTGACCGCACGCATCGGCGCGTCGATTTTCAACTCCGCCGAATCCTTCGCGATGATCCGCGGTGGCCACGTCGACCTGACCGTGCTCGGCGCGTTCGAAGTCGACGTCGAAGGCAACATCGCTTCGTGGATGATCCCCGGCAAACTGGTCAAGGGCATGGGCGGCGCGATGGATCTGGTGGCCGGCGCCGACAACATCATCGTGATCATGACCCACGCGTCGAAAGATGGTGAGTCCAAGCTGCTGTCCAAATGCAGCCTGCCGTTGACCGGCGCCGGTTGCATCAAGCGCGTACTGACCGACCTCGCCTACCTGGAAATCGAAAATGGCGCTTTTGTCCTCAAGGAACGCGCACCTGGCGTCAGCGTCGAGGAAATCGTCGCCAAAACCGCTGGTAAACTGATCGTCCCGGATCACGTACCGGAAATGCAGTTCGCTGCCGAGTGAGGAATTCGAAAATGCAAGACGTCGTCATTGTTGCCGCCACGCGTACCGCGATCGGCAGTTTCCAGGGCTCCCTGGCCAGCGTTTCGGCGGTGGATCTGGGCGCGGCGGTGATCCGCCAGTTGCTCGAACAAACCGGTCTGGACGGTGCGCAGGTTGATGAAGTAATCATGGGCCAGGTGTTGACCGCCGGCGCAGGTCAAAACCCCGCGCGTCAGTCGGCGATCAAGGCTGGCCTGCCGCACGCAGTACCGGCGCTGACCCTGAACAAAGTCTGTGGCTCTGGCCTCAAGGCGCTGCATTTGGGCGCGCAGGCAATCCGTTGCGGCGACGCGGACGTGATCATCGCCGGCGGCCAGGAAAACATGAGCTTGGCCAATTATGTGATGCCAGGCGCACGCACCGGTCTGCGCATGGGCCACGCGCAAATCGTCGACACCATGATCAGCGATGGTCTGTGGGATGCGTTCAACGATTACCACATGGGCATCACCGCCGAAAATCTGGTCGACAAATACGATATCAGCCGTGAGCAACAGGACGCCTTCGCTGCTGCGTCGCAGCAGAAAGCCGCCGCTGCCATCGAGGCCGGCCGCTTTGTCGATGAAATCACCCCGATCCTGATCCCGCAGCGCAAAGGCGATCCTGTTGCATTCAAGGTCGACGAGCAGCCACGCGGCGACACCACCGCTGAATCGCTGGGGAAACTGCGTGCAGCGTTCAAGAAGGACGGCAGCGTCACCGCTGGTAATGCTTCGTCGCTGAATGACGGCGCCGCCGCAGTCATCCTGATGAGCGCAGAAAAAGCCAAAGCCTTGGGTTTGCCAGTGCTGGCGAAAATCGCTGCTTATGCCAACGCGGGCGTTGACCCGGCAATCATGGGCATCGGCCCGGTGTCGGCAACCCGCCGCTGCCTGGACAAGGCTGGCTGGAACATCGAGCAGCTCGACCTGATCGAGGCCAACGAAGCCTTCGCTGCACAATCGCTGGCGGTGGCCAAGGATCTGCAATGGGATCTGAGCAAGGTCAACGTCAACGGCGGCGCCATCGCGCTGGGCCACCCGATCGGTGCATCGGGCTGCCGTGTGCTGGTGACGCTGTTGCATGAAATGATCAAGCGCGATGCGAAAAAGGGTCTGGCGACCCTGTGCATTGGCGGCGGCCAGGGTGTAGCGCTGGCGCTGGAGCGCGCGTAAGCAAGAGTTCAACGGCGGGCGGCGGACCCACGACATCCGCTGGTTGCCGGCAACAAAAAACCCGGTGCAGCTTGCGTTGCACCGGGTCTTTTTTTGTCTGGATTTTGTGTTGTGCTTTAAGGCCCCATCGCTGGCAAGCCAGCTCCCACAGTGATTGATGGTGATTACAAATATTGTGTACACCCACTACCCCTGTGGGAGCTGGCTTGCCAGCGATGGGGCCAGCCCTGGCACCACAAAACCTCAGCCAGCCAACTGCAGGATCAACCAGGCATTCGCCCCACTGATCACCACAAACAATCCCCACGCCAACACCCGCGTCGGCAGCCGATTCACAAACGGCCCCATCAGTTGTTTGTCATTGGTCATGCGAATCAGCGGATACAGCGCAAACGGCAGTTGCAGACTCAACACCACCTGGCTCATCACCAGCAACTTGCCCACCGCGTTATCGCCCATCAACCACACGCCGATAAACGCCGGAATCAGCGCCAGCCCGCGCGTAATCAAACGGCGCTGCCAGCACGGAATCCGCAGATTGAGATACCCCTCCATGATCACCTGCCCGGCGATGGTGCCGGTGAAGGTCGAACTCTGCCCGGAGGCCAGCAACGCCACGCCGAATAACACGCTGGCCAGCGCGCCACCGACCAGCGGATCGAGCAAGTGATAGGCGTCCTGAATATCGACCACGTCGGTATGCCCCGACTGGTGAAACGCCGCTGCCGCGAGAATCAGAATCGCCGAGTTGACCAGCAACGCCAGCGCCAGCGAGCCGATGGTGTCGATGCGCGCCAGTTTCACCGCGTCCTGTTTGCTCGCCAGATCCTTGCCGATCATCCGGGTCTGCACGATCGAAGTGTGCAGGTAGAGGTTATGCGGCATCACCGTCGCACCGAGAATGCCGATTGCCAGGTACAGCGGCGCCGCGTCGCTGATCGCCGACAACGAAGGTTTGAAACCTTGGAAGACGTCCGGCCAGTACGGTTTGATCAGTACCAGTTCAACGAAGAAACACACGCCGATAGTCGCGACCAGCACCAACATGATCGCTTCCAGTCGGCGGAATCCACGGTTCTGCAGAGCCAGCACCAGCAGCGTGTCGAATGCAGTCAGGGCAATGCCGAAGGTCAGCGAACAACCGAGCAACAGGTGAAACGCCAACGCACAGCCAAGTACTTCGGCGAGGTCGGTGGCGATTATCGAGATTTCCGCCAACACCCACTGCAAGCGTGCGGTCGGCGTGCTGTAGCGTTCGCGCGACAGTTGCGCCAGATCGCGGCCGGTGGCGATGCCCAGCCGCGAACACAAACATTGCACCACCATGCCCGCCAGACTCGCCAGCAACACCACGAACAACAGGCTGTAGCCAAACCGCGAACCGGCCTCGATCGCAGTCGCCCAGTTGCCCGGATCCATGTAGCCGATCGACACCAGCAAACCGGGGCCGGCGAAACGCAGCACGCGTTTGAAGAAGGGGGCGTTGGGGTCGACCGCGACACTGCCGGCCACTTCCGGTGGGCAAAACGGCGCGGTGGCGATTTTGGGCAAACTGAATTTCACGCACACATCCAGAAACAAGTCGGAAAGACGCAGCTTAGACGTTTCAGCGGTGACGTTGAAGATCAAAAGATCGCACCTGTAGGAGTTGCCGCAGGCTGCGATCTTTTGATCTTATCGGCTCGCGCCCAACAATTGCTCGCGCAATTCGGGGCTACGGGTGCGCGGATCCAGCCAGATGTCGAAAAACGCCCTGGCGAACTGTGGATCATCGATTTCATGCTGCAATTGCTGCCCGACGAAAAACCGTGCGCCCTGCCCCGGCAGATAGACGCCGGTGATGCGCGTACCGGCCTGCACGTCGACGAAGGATTGCTGCATCTGAATCTGCCAACCGGCCAGTTGCGCCGGGCTGACGCGAGGGCCGGCCAGGCGCTTGATTTCATCGAGGCTGGCCTTGACCAGATCATCGCGAGAAATGTTGCGGCGGTAGATCAGTTCCAGCGCAAAGGGCTGCCCCTCCGCCAATGGCCGCGCGGCACTCCAAAGCCGGGCGTTGTAGACATCGAAACCGAATACGCTGAAATCGCCGGTGCCGATGATTTGCGCGCCGGGCACGGCGTCCTGCCAATTGGCCCAGGTCGGCGTCAACAACAGGGCCCACAAGCCTATGCCGCAGCATCCCCGCAACACCTTCGGTGTTCTGTTCATCGCGGCATCGACTCCGGCAAGCCCTGATAATCAGAGCATAGTCGGCTATCCGCCCGAGCACTTTGTATACAATTTTCGTACAACGATGCAGCAATCCACGATCGACGATGCTAACGTGAGCGTCTCTCACTCGACGGAGCCACCTGCGTGCTGATCCTCAAACTGCTGCTGATTCCCGGATTTCTCTTGCTGATTTCTCTGGCGGGCAAGCGTTGGGGGCCGAGTGTGGCCGGGTGGCTGTCGGGGTTGCCGGTGGTGGTCGGGCCGATTCTGTTTTTCCTCGCCATCGAACAGGGGCCGCAGTTTGCCGCGCATTCAGCAGTGGCGGCGCTGTCGGCGATGTTCGCAATGATTGCCTTCTGCATCACCTATGCGCAGGTCGCACAACGGGCGAACTGGCCGTGGGCGCTGGCGATATCAATGACAGTCTGGGCTGTGTTGGCGCTGCTGCTGTCGCTGATTCCACCGTCGCTGCCGTTTTCGGTGGTGGCGGCGGCGGTTGCCCTGCTCGCCTCGCCATATCTGTTTCCGGATGTGCAACCGGTGCTGAATGGTACGGCGCCGAAGTCGGACAAACTGATCTGGCGGATGATTGCCGGTGCGGCTTTGACGTTGCTGGTGACGATGCTCGCCAGCACCGTCGGCGAACGCTGGAGCGGTTTGCTCGCGGTGTTCCCGGTGCTCGGCAGTGTGATGGCGGTGTTTTCCCAGCAGACACGCGGCCCGGCGTTTACCGCAGCATTACTGCGCGCGACGGCGACGGGGATGTATTCGTTTTCGGCGTTTTGCCTGGTGTCGGCGCTGACGTTGCCGAGCATGGGGCTGAGTGGGTTTGCGGTGGGTGTGGCTGTGTCGGTGGCGATGCTTGGCGTTACCCGCAAGCTGCTGGCAAAACCGCCTTCCTCTAAAACGCCCCAGCCTCAAAGTTGAAACCGTCCCCTGTGGCGAGGGGATTTATCCCCGCTCGGCTGCGCAGCAGTCGTAAAAAAGATGGGCGCGCTGCGCACGCCAGCGGGGATAAATCCCCTCGCCACAGGTAAGTCGCCAACTCAAAACCATGTTCAGACGAGCCGGGCTGGAGTGCCAGTCCTCTGCATGGGATGATCGCCCGCCCAAGCGCGACCATCCCCTGGAGATTCGAATGTCATTGTTGAGCAAAAAAGCCGTTGTCCTTTTACTCGCGGCAGTCGCCGGCCTCGGCGCCATCAATGCTCAGGCGGCCAAGGCCAAGGACACGGGCAGCGAGAAGGTCTCGATGCTCGATGGCAAGTTCACCTTCGTCCTGCCCAAAGGCTTCGTCGCCGACCCGCTGCCGGCCGGCCCGACGGGCGCCAAAGGCACGATGTACACCAACCAGACCACCAAAACCGTGGTCATCGCCGCCGAGAACGTGATTCCCGAAGGCAACAACGTCAAGGACAACGACAGTGCGTTCCTCGACGGCACCGTGTCGGACTTCATCGACGCCCAACGTAAGGCGCTGCCGGACTTCAACAAACTCACCGAGAAAAGTCTGACGCAGAAAAGCAGCGGCCTCGGCCTGCGCCAAGTCGACAGCACCGCTACCCAAGGTGGCGGCCAGACCCTCAACACCACGTTGATGGCCGGCTCCGGCACGCACATGGCCTTGGTTCAGGTGATTTCCCGGGTCAGCGACAAGGCTGGCCACGATAAGCTGGTGAAAACCATCCTCAAGGATTGAGCTGCTGCAACCAACCGTTCAAATCCCGCAGTTCGGCCGCACTGATGCTGTGGCCGACGCCGGGATAAGCGTGAAATTGTGGTTTGTAGTCGAGCTTCTCCAGCATGGCTTTGGCTTCGGTGCCGTCGTGGTACGGCACTCGATCATCGGCAGTACCGTGGCCGATGAAGATGCTCAGCGGCAGCGGTTGTTGTTCGGCCTTCAGCTCGGTTTTTAACACCGGCAACAAGCGCCCGCTCAACGCCGCGATACCGCCAACAGCTGCCGGCGGTCGCAAGCCCACTTCGTAGGTCATCATCGCGCCCTGACTGAAACCGATCAGGTACACCTTGTCCGGGGTGGTGTGATATTTCTTCGCCGCTTGCGCGACAAAATCCCGCAGTTTCTGGCCGCTGACCTTCAGATCATCGGTCTCGCCGTTGTAGGCACCTTCGCCTTTCTTGCGAAACCATTGATAACGTCCTTCGCCCAACGACAACGGTGCCTGCACTGACAGGTAGTTGTACTGCGCTGGCAGCTGGAATTTCATGCCGATCAGATCAGCTTCGTTACTGCCGTAACCGTGCAGAAAAATCACCAGCGGACGCGGCTCGGCGTCCGCGTGAACTTGCTCGATGTACTTGAGCGGCAGATCGTTTTGCAGCGTGGTTTGCGCATGAACGGCGGTGGACGCCAACAGGGTCAACAGAGCAAACGCCTTCAACATAGAGCCTTCCTTCACAGAGTGTCGGGTTTGCGGGTGAGCCTAACATTCCCCGGCAAAGATCCATATGCGGCGGTGCTTTCGATGCCGACATCGCTGGCAAGCCAGCTCCCACAGGATTTGTGTGAACACCTTCATTCACTGTGGGAGCTGGCTTGCCAGCGATGAGGCCAGCGGATTCAGCGTAAACCCTCAGTCGTTAGTCAGCTTCCCGGTACGAAACGCTACCCGCCCCGCCACTTTCGCCTGCCAGATCCCAGGCTCCGTATAACGCCCACGATCAATCGCAAACAGCACGCCGCTAGTGCCGGCGCGCACGGTGCTTACGCGATCCTGCAAAGGATCAACCACTTCGAACAGCGCATCGCCCTTCTCCACCCACTCGCCGGCATTGCGCAGGAAACTCACCACACCATGATGCGGGGCGAACAGGTATTCGGTGCCTTCAAACGGCAAGCCCTCGCAGCAGTCGGCCGGTGCCGCCGGCCATTCGCCGTCGATGAAGCCCTGCTCGGCGAGGAAGCCCAGAATCGCCTCGCAATTGGCCTGCGCCTGATCGACCCGAGTATCGCCCATGCTGCCCAGCTCCAGCGTGGTTGCCAGGTTCGCCGGGGGAATTGCCGCGTCAGGAAAGGTGCGCGCCAGACGCAGCCATGGCGAAGAACAGGATTCATCAAACGAGCTGCCGCCGGAGTCTTCACACAACAGCGCCACACCGGCTTTCAGGCGTGCGGCCAGCGATTGCCATTGTGGCCAGTGTTGCGGCAACGCATACAAGTGAATCGCAGCGTCAAAATCGCAGTGCAGGTCGAGGGTGATGTCGGCGTCGCAGGCATGACGCAGCAGCAGACGATGCAGCGCCTCCAGTTGCGAGGCCGGGGCTGGCAAGTCATCGAAAACCTGGAGCATCGTTTGGCGGATCAGCGCGATGTTGGCGGCGGCATCCGCGCCCAGGCGCTCACCGACCAACGCCGCCACCGGGGTGCTCAGTTCGACGAAAGCGCGATTGAAATTCTTGCCACTGCCCAGCTCGAAGCGCCCCATGTGCGCGCCCTGCAGATGCTGATCGAGACCAATCGGGTTGGCCACCGGCACCAACTCGATCACGCCGTGTAAACGCCCTTGCTGCTCAAGTTCGTTTAGGCGCTGCTTGAGTTCCCACGCGGTGCGCATGCCCGGCAATTCATCGGCGTGCAGGCTGGCCTGGATGTACACCTTGCGCGCGCCGGCGCCATAACGAAACACGCTGAGGGAGCGCTCGCTGCCCAAGTGGCTCCAAGGCAGGACATGATCGATACGTTGCATGGGAAGACTCCTCAATAGCTGGATCACACAGATCCGCTGTAGGAGTGAGCCTGCTCGCGATAGCGGTTTTACATTCAGCACCGATGGCACCTGACATACCGCTATCGCGAGCAGGCTCACTCCTACAGGGTCTGGTCACAATTAAAACGCAAAAAAAGTGGCCACCGCGCAAACGGGGCCACTTTTTTCCTACGGCGTATTAATGGCCGTAAACGTCAAAGTCGAAGTACTTGTCCTGCACTTGCTTGTACTTGCCATTGGCGCGGATTTCGCTGATTGCCTTGTTGAATTGCTCGGCCAGCGCGGTATCGCCCTTGCGCACAGCAATGCCGGCGCCGCCGCCGAAGTACTTGGCGTCTTCGTAGGTCGGGCCAACGAATTCGAAGCCTTTGCCGGCGTCGGTTTTCAGGAAACCGTCGCTGAGGTTGACCGAGTCGGCCAGCATCGCGTCAAGACGACCCGAAGTCATGTCGAGGTTGGCTTCCTGCTGCGAACCGTAACGTACCAGGTCGATCCCGGCTGGAACCAGTACTTCGGTGGCGAAACGGTCGTGGGTACTGGCACGCAGCACGCCGACTTTCTTGCCTTTGAGCTGGGTCAGCGGGTCGGTGATGTTCGAGCCGGCCTTCATCACGAAGCGGGCCGGGGTGTGGTAGTACTTGATGGTGAAATCGACGTTTTTCTTACGGTCATCAGTGATGGTCATCGAGGACAGGATCGCGTCGATTTTTTTCACTTTCAGTGCCGGGATCAGGCCATCGAACTCTTGCTCGACCCAGGTACATTTGACTTTCATCTGCTCGCACAGCGCATCGCCGATGTCCACATCGAAACCGGCGAGTTTGCCGTCAGGGGTTTTCATCGAGAATGGCGGGTAACCGGCTTCGATACCGATGCGGATCGGCTTGGCGTCTTCGGCCACAGCGGTCAGGGACAACATCGACAGTGCCAGGGCACCGAACATCACTAGCTTCTTCATTTATTACTCCTGTGTGCGGAGGCTTTTATTGGCAGCTTTCGATTCAGCGTTCAGTCATGGCCATTTGGCGGCAAATACTGAAGTGGCCGGCAGTCTATGGCGGCGCGCACAGGGTAAATTGTGTTGATGCGACAAATACTTACAAAAAACCGGCGAGACAATTCAGCAACATCAAAGGCTGTAGGAAAAACACCAATCCCCCTGTAGGAGCTGCCGCAGGCTGCGATCTGTTGATCTTTTTAACGACACGGATCAAAAGTTCGCAGCCTGCGGCAGCTCCTACAAGGTTCAGCATTCGCAGGGGAATGCGCTGCGGGCGGGTTGCGCCACGCTCAGTTGGAATCCTTCGTCCAGCCACCCGGTCACGCCACCGATCATCTCTTTGACCGGGTAACCCAGCGCCGCCAGTTTTACCGCCGCCTTGTTCGCGCCGTTGCAGTGCGGGCCGGCGCAATAGACCACGAACAGCGTGGTTTTCGGGTAAATCGCCAAGCCTTCAGCCGTGAGCAATCGCGTCGGAATATTGATGGCCCCGGGTACATGGCCGCGCTCAAAGGCCAGCGGCCCGCGCACGTCGACCAGCACGAAGTCGACCTCGGCGACCTCTTGGCTGCTGTAGACGTCGGAACAATCGGTTTCGAAGGTCAGACGGTTGCTGAAATGCATCAGGGCGATGGCCGAAGGGGCGGCGGGAATGTCGCGAACCAGGCTAGGCATAAGGGGTTGCTCCTGTGTCTCGTTGGGGATGAACAGACTTTATCCAGCCGCCGCGAATCGCTACAGTGGCGCACAAGACACTCACCGGGAATTTTCCGCCAAATGCCGACATCACCAGGTCTGGTTGCGATTCTGGCCTACGACGGCCTCTGCACGTTCGAATTCGGCATTGCCGTGGAGATCTTCGGCCTGGCGCGTCCCGAGTTCGAGTTTCCGTGGTACGAACACGCGATTGCGGCGGTCGATCCAGGCCCGATGCGCGCCATGGGCGGGATTCAGGTGTTGGCCGATGGCGGTCTGGAACTGCTGGCCGAAGCCCGCACGATCATCATCCCCGGCTGGCGCGACCGGAACGCCACGGTGCCGCCGGCACTGATCGACGCACTGCGTCAGGCCCACGCCCGAGGGGCGCGGCTGTTGTCGATCTGCTCCGGAGTGTTCGTGCTGGCGGCCAGCGGTTTGCTCGACGGCCATGGCGCGACGACGCACTGGCGCTACACCACGGAACTGGCGCAGCGCTTTCCGGCCATCGCGGTCGATCCAGATGTGCTGTACGTCGACTCTGGCCAGTTGATCACTTCCGCTGGCAGCGCTGCCGGGATTGATGCCTGCCTGCATCTGGTGGCGCGGGACTTCGGCACTCAAGTGGCCAACGCCGTAGCTCGCCGACTGGTGATGTCGCCGCAACGCACCGGCGGCCAGGCGCAGTTCATTCCGACGCCCGTGAGCCCGACGCCGCGCAACGATCTGTCACGCGTCATGCAATGGGCCCGCGAGCGTCTGCATGAGCCGCTGGAGGTGCGCGACCTGGCCAGCGAGGCGGCGATGAGCGAACGGACCTTTCTGCGGCGATTTACCGAGGCCAGTGGCCAATCACCCAAGGCGTGGCTGCAGCACGAACGACTGGCGCGAGCGCGGGAGCTGCTGGAGAGCACGCCGCAGAACACCGAGCAGATTGCTCAGCGTTGCGGGTATCGCTCGGTGGAGAGTTTTCGGGTGGCGTTTCGCACGGTGGTCGGCGTGCCGCCCTCAGTGTATCGCGAGCGGTTTGGGCGAGGGGTCAATGCCGATTCCTGAGGTGTGGTCGATGGCCCAATCGCTGGAAAGCCAGCTCCCACAGGGTTTGCGCTGACTGACGATGTGTGAACAACACAAATACCTGTAGGAGCAAGGCTTGCCCGCGATGGCGGTGGATCAGATGGCATCAATTCAAGCTATGCCGACGCCTTTTCCACAATGATCAGCACTGTTGCCACT
>NZ_JBODOE010000011.1:0-267730 GCF_051913165.1 Pseudomonas sp. SM4
CAACGCGCTGACCAGGTGCCGGCCGACAAAACCGGTGGCGCCGGTCACCAGCACACTCATTGGTGGATTTGTCACAACGCCACTCCCGCAAAGTCCTTGTCGAGCAATGGATGACTCGAATCCTTCAGTGACAAGTTTTTGACAGGTAACGGCCACGGGATCGACAACGTCGGGTCGTTGACCGACAGGCCGGCCTCGTGATCCGGCGCGTAGTCGGCGTCCGTCAGGTACAGCACCTCGGAATCGTCGGTCAACGACTGGAAGCCGTGGGCGAACCCCGCCGGAATCAACAGGCTGCGCCCGTCGTCAGCCCGCAACTCTTCGGCGTGCCATTGCAAATAGGTGGGCGACTGCGGCCGCAGATCGACGACAACATCCCATACCGCACCGCGTACACAGGTGATCAGCTTGGATTCCGCATACCCGGCTTTCTGATAATGCAGCCCGCGCACACTGCCTTTTTCGACCGTACGCGAGTGATTGATCTGGCGGATAGCAAACGGGTGGCCCTGGGCGGTCAAGCGCGTCTGGCAGAACAGTCGGGCAAAGCGCCCGCGATCATCGCAAAAGACCTTTTGCTCAATCAGGTACAAGCCTTCCAGTTCGGTGGCCTGCAGTGTGAAATCGGTCATGAGCGCTCCTGGTACAGATGCAATTGCTTCAAGGTGACGCCGCGCATGTCATCGCCGTTCTGCCACGCCAGGTGCCAGTCGAGGGTCTGGGTCAGACAGTCCTGCAATGACCAGCGCGGCTGCCAACCCAGCAGCTGACGCGCGCGACTGCTGTCCAGGCGCAGCAGACCGGCCTCGTGCAATTCACTCGGTTCGATGCGCAGGCCGCGCGCTTGCGGCCAGCGGCTGGCAAGTAATTCAACCACCTCACCGACGCTGCACATGTCCGCCTCGCCCGGGCCGAAGTTCCACGCACCGGCGTACTCCGGACCTTGCTCGTAAAGCCCGGCGGCCAACTGCAGATAACCCGCCAACGGCTCCAGGGCGTGCTGCCAGGGGCGCACTGCTTGCGGATAACGCAGGGTCACCGGTTCATCGGCCGACCAGGCCTTGAGCACATCCGGAATCAAGCGCTCGGGGGCAAAATCACCTCCGCCCAGGACGTTGCCCGCACGCGCGGTGGCCAGCGCCAGACCGTGTTCGGCGTACTTTTCGATCGGGAAAAACGAGGCGCCATACGACTGGGCCAACAGCTCGCAGCACGCCTTGCTGCTGCTGTATGGATCGTGGCCGCCGAGGGCTTCGTCTTCGCGATACGGCCACAGCCATTCCCGATTGGCGTAGACCTTGTCGGTGGTTACCAGCACGCAGGCACGCACGCAACCGACCTGACGAATCGCTTCAAGCAGATTGAGCGTGCCCATGACGTTGCTGGAGTAGGTGCCCAGCGGATCGCGATAACCCTCACGCACCAGCGGTTGTGCCGCCAGGTGCAAAACGATTTCCGGTTCGGTGTCGGCAATGATTTCCAGCAAGGCGCCGAGATCACGCAGATCGCCGCGCTGATCGTTGATGCCTTCATGGACCCGGGCCAGTTCGAACAGGCTCGGCTCGGTCGACGGATCGAGGGCGAAACCGGTGACGTCGGCCCCCAGGCTTTGCAGCCAGAGCGTCAGCCAACTGCCTTTGAAGCCAGTGTGGCCCGTCACCAGTACACGTTTGCCCTGCCAGAATTGCGGGCTTAGTCCCATTGCTTCCATGGGGCCTCCCCGCTCTGCCACAGTGCTTCGAGATGGTTCTTGTCGCGCAAGGTGTCCATCGGCTGCCAGAAGCCCGAATGCTCATACGCGCGCAGTTGCTCAAGCTCGGCCAACTGCATCAACGGTTCGGCTTCCCAGCTGGTCGAATCACCCGCAATGTAGGGCAGAACCTGCGGCGACAGAACGAAGAAACCACCATTGATCCAGCCACCGTCGCCACGGGGTTTTTCAGTGAACCCCATGACCTGATCACCGGTACGTTGCAGGGCGCCATAGCGTCCTGGTGGCTGAACAGCCGTCACCGTGGCCATTTTTCCATGAGCTTCGTGAAATTTGAGCAGTGCACCGATATCGACATCCGAGACGCCATCACCGTAGGTAAAACAAAAGGCTTTTTCGTCTTTCAGGTACGGCGCCGTGCGCAATAGACGGCCACCTGTCATGGTTTCCTCACCGGTGTCGACCAGCGTGACGCTCCACGGCTCGCTGTAGTTCTGGTGCACGTCCATGCGGTTTTCGCGCATGTTGAAGGTGACGTCGGAGGTGTGCAGGAAGTAGTTGGCGAAGAAGTCCTTGATCGCATAGCCCTTGTAGCCAAGGCAGATCACGAAGTCGTGGATTCCATGGGCGGAATACTGCTTCATGATGTGCCAGAGAATTGGCTTGCCGCCGATCTCGATCATCGGTTTGGGCTTGAGGTGCGACTCTTCACTGATGCGCGTGCCGAGGCCACCCGCCAAAATAACTGCCTTCATCGTCTCCCCTCTTGTTCTTCACCGGGCTGCGCGCAGCTTTCTTGAGCTTCGCGGGCCTGCTGGCTAAACCTTTTGCCGATTCGGGCACCGCTGGAATGGCCGCGAGCGCTCGTTTTATGGCGATTTGAGGAGGACTTGCAGGAAACGCGCCAGCTGCGCAGGCTCTACGTCGGTGGCGTGCCCGGGCATAAAAAAGGGACGAATCCGACAGTGGATTCGTCCCTTGATCAATGCAGCGTTCACATTATCGAATTGAAGCTATCCAGCCGATCAGCCGATCAGCCGATCAGCCGATCAGCCG
The DNA here is from genome assembly GCF_051913165.1 of Pseudomonas sp. SM4. Taxonomy (NCBI): domain Bacteria; kingdom Pseudomonadati; phylum Pseudomonadota; class Gammaproteobacteria; order Pseudomonadales; family Pseudomonadaceae; genus Pseudomonas; species Pseudomonas sp. SM4. The sequence continues at coordinate 2,768 of NZ_JBODOE010000011.1, forward strand.
ATCAGCCGAACATGGCAAACGCATCGCCGGTGGCTGGCAAGTCGTAGACCTGCCCGTCAGCCGTCTGAATGTGTTCGATGGTGTTGCCATTCGCGTACCAGTTCTGCAGCTTGACGCCACTGACAGGGATGCCGGTATTGCCATCATTGGCACTGTGCAAATAAGCGTCATCGCCGATCCGGCTGACACTCAACTGGCTGGCATTGGCGATCGCGTTGAGGATGAGGGTATCGTTCAGGCTATTTCCGCTGTCCTGGATAGTCACCAACCCTGTCGTGTTCACCACGTAAGTGTCGTCATCTTGCCCGCCATCGGCGAAACCACCGGAAGCGTTTTGCCCCGGCAGGTTGAGCACCAGTCGATCCTGGTTGTCGCCACCAAACAATTGGTAGGCATTACCGCTGCCCGTCAGCACGTCGCGGCCGACACCGCCATCAGCCATGCCGTTGACCACGCTGATGCTGTCGTCGCCAGCCTCACCGAACGCCTGGGTACCGAGGTCGTTTTCCGCGCTCTGGATCACATCGTCGCCGGCGCCACCGTAAAGCATGTCCGCCTGCGCGTCGTCGGCCACGCCTGCAAGGCTGATCGGGCCGATATTGGAGACCAGACCGCCATAGAGATGATCGGCACCCTCGCCACCATAAATCAGGTCGCTGCCGCGCCCGCCCTCCAGGTAGTTGCCCGCATCGTTGCCGGTCAGGACATCATTGAAATGACTGCCCATCACCCATTCAATGCTGGTCAGTTGATCATCCTGTGCATCTTCGCCCTGGTTGATACCGGTTTGCAGGTTGACGGTTACCGCTTCGGCACTGGTGATATACCAGGCGCTGTCCAGCCCTTCCCCACCGTCGATCAAGTCACTGCCGCCGCCGCCCATGAATATGTCATCGGCGCTGGAACCGATGAAGCTGTCACGTTGATCGCTGCCCTCAAACAATTCGATGCTGGTGAAATGCGCAGCAGAGTAGCCATCACGATCAGGTGGCGCATCGGCACGCAAATCAATCGTCACGCCCATCATCGAATACTTGAAGCTGACCAGATCACGGCCTTCGGCGCCGTCGAACGTCGGCCATGGCGCCTGTGTCGCGTAGAAGACATCGTCAAACTGACTGCCGCGAAAGTTTTCGACATCCAGGTAGGCATCACCCTGGGCAATCCCCGTACCGTGACCTCCCCAAGTCAGATCAATAGCCACCGCCTGGTCACTGTCGCCATAGCTGACGGTATCGACCCCCTCGCCACCATTGAATGCGTCACCTCCCGCGCCGCCAAAGAACAGGTCATTGCCGCTGCCGCCGATCATCACGTTGTTTTCGGCGTTACCGTAACCGGTAAAGTCGGCTGTACCGGTGTACGTCAGGTTTTCGATAAACGGATCAAGGGTCATCGTTGTCAGGCTGGTGAACAGCGAATCGGTACCGCCGTCCTGCGCCTCGACAAGGGTCACACCGGCAACCCCGACGGTGTAGACATCATCGCCCATTCCGCCGTCGAAAATGACCCCGGCCGTGTTGCTGGTGAAATGATCCGCCGAATAGCTACCGACGATTTTTTCCACATTCAGCAGTACATCATCCTCGGCATTGCCACCCACACCGGGCAGGAAAATTCCGTCGCGGTATTCGACATTTACACCCTCTGCGGAACTCGAATAATCGACGATGTCGTAGCCTTCGGCGCCGTCAAACACGGTGGGCGTATCACCTGAAATAAACACATCGTCAAAGTCCGAACCACGAAACCCTTCGATGTCGGTGTAACGGTCAGACGTTGCAATGCCCGACACCCCGCCACCCAGTGACAGGTTCAAAATGATGCCTTCATCACTGTCGGCGTAGCTGACCATATCAAAGCCTGCGCCACCGAAGAACTCATCGGCACCCGCACCACCGTGCAACACATCATTGCCGGCGCCGCCGATGATCACGTTGTCGGATTCATTGCCGTAGGCAGTGAAATCACCCGAGCCGGTAAACACCAGTTTTTCAACGTATGCGTCAAGCTTGATCGTATTGAGGGAGGTCTGCATCTCATCGTAGCCACCACCCTCAACCTCAATGACGGTCACCCCTTCACTGCCGATGATGTACAGGTCATCGTCCAGATAGCCATCAAAGGTAATACCCGCAGAGTTGCCGACGAACGTGTCACGCCCATAGGTGCCAACGACCTTTTCGATGTTGACCAGCGTGTCGCCATCAGCATCACCACCGCTCACAGCCAACACGCCGTTGTTGAACTCGACGTGCACAGACTCTACGCCATCACCGTAGTAATACACGGTGTCGAACCCCTCTCCTCCATCGAGCAGATCCGCGCCCTTGCTGCCAATCAGAAAATCATCCGACTCCATCCCATAGAGTTGATCATCTTCAGTGGTACCCAGAAGAGAATCCGTTTCACTCGTTCCATTGATCACAGCCATGTGTGTCTTCCCTGCGTTGTGGTTGAAACCTGTCCCTGATGCGATCCCTCACGCATTCGAATGGACGAACATCTGTCATCTATCGACCGAAAATATCGAAGGCTGAGGTACAGGCAAAAAAAAACGCAGACAACCGTGAAGTTGCCTGCGTTTTTTCGTAACCACCGACCTCGGATCAGTCCGGCAGCCAGCCCCACAGCCAGTGATTGAGGTTGTCACCGCGCAACATGAAATCGCGGTGCACCGCCTCTTTCAGTTCATCACCCATGCGGTAACTGGCGTCCGGGTCGGCCAGGTGCATGCGGATCGCCTGCAACCACTCGGCCGTGCTGTTGCTGTAGACCTTGGTACACGGCAAATGGCCGCGATAGGCCTCGGTGTCGGTGCAGATCACCGGGTAGCCGCAGGCTCCGTATTCGAGCAGGCGCAGGTTGCTTTTGCAGTCGTTGAAGATGTGGAACTCCAACGGCGCCAGGGCCAGATCGAGATTCAGGCTCGCCAGTTTGAACGGGTAGCTTTGCAGGCCGATGGTCGAGTGGAATTCATGCACATAGGGGCGCAATCCCTCCGGGCACATACCGAAGAACACCCACTCGACTTCATTGGCAAGCTCGCGCACGACGTCGGCAATGATTTCCAGATCGCCGGTATGACTGGTGCCACCGCCCCAGCCGACGCGGGGTTTTTTCGAGGTGCGACGCTGACTGGTCAAGGTCGCCCACGGATCAGGCGGGAGCATATTCGGCACGATGCGAATCTCGCTGTGCATGCTCGACAACGCATCGGCCAGTGGCTGTGTGGTGACAACCACGCGATCGCAGAGGCCGATGCCCTCGCGCAACATCTGTTCGGTATTGACCGGTTTATTACGCGCGTGGGTGTTCTTTTTCGGCGCGCTGACGATGTAGTCGTCGAGTTCGAAAATACGTAATGCGCCGGAGTATTTCTTCATGCGCAGAATGTCCCCGGCAGCGCCCTCGCTGTAGCGGCCCTGGAGGATGATGGTGTCCGGTGAAAGGCGTTCGATCTCGACGGTCGAGGGTGACTCGTATGCCACCCGGGCAATCACTCGGCCGGCAGCTTCAAGTTCACTCAAAGGGGCCGTGACCCGATAAAAACCCACGGCCGAACTGTTCACGGGCAACCCGAGCACCAGCGGCAAATCACGGCTGCAGAACGGATTCCAGTTATCGCGCAACGACGGCTCCAGGCTGAAGCTCGACACCCCCAGGCTCAACGCCGGACTGTAGGCCGGGTCCTTGGCGATCTTCGGCAGCCAGCGACGATAGAAGGTTTCCTGCTCCTGCTCGCGCAGCGCCGCCGTGGCCGCCCCCGCTGCAGGTGTTGCGTGCGGCGCGAGGACCACGCTGGCGTAAGGCGTCCAGACCAGCAGATAGCCCGCCTGACCGGCACGCAGACACAGGTCGACATCGCTCAGGCCGAGGCTGAAAGTCTGCTCGTCAAACTGCTGCAACTCTTCGAAGACTTGCTTGCGCAGCATCAGGCAGTGACTGCTGAGCGCGCTCCAGTTCTGCGTGACATGCAGACGTTGCATGTAGCCGCGCGAAGCTGCGTCCTCGCCATAAAAAGGCGAGCCCACCGGCCCCGCCAACCCGAGAATCATCCCCGCGCTGACAATTGAACCGTCGGGCCCGAGAATCCTCGCGCCGACGGCGGCAACTTCCGGACGTCGCGCATGGTTGAGCAACTCGTCGAGCCAGTCGCCTTCGCAAATCACACTGTGTGCGCTGAGCAACAACAAGTATTCACCCGAGGCTTGCTCGGCGGCGAAATTACGGATGGCCGCGTCGTTCGCATCGCCGGCATAACGCACCACCCGCAACATCGCTGCCCCCAGCTGAGCCATGGCATCAAGCCATTCGCCCATGGCTGTGTCGCCGGCACCGGTGTCAACGATCAGGATCTCGTAATGGCCGTAGGCGGTACGCTCGATCACGCTTTCGACGCAACGCTGCAAGGCGAACAACGCATCGCCCGCCTGCACGATGATCGAGACTTTAGGCTGCCCTTCGAGAAAATAATCGACGCGATTGATCAACGGCAAGGCGTCGTGGCGGATGGCATGCGCCACGCCGATACGGTCGAGATGCGCGGAAACCATCGCCGCGTTGCGCTCTATCACCGCAGGCAACGACAGCCAGTCGGCGTACGTCAGGCTCGACTCCAGTTGAATCTCGGCAATGTGCTCGATCGCTTGGGGCCCGGCGGCTTCCACCAGGCGCCAGAGCAGATCGTGCGGCGCCAACTCACCTTGCACCGGGTCAAAACCGCCGTGCTCGATAAAGCCCTGGCACGCGAACGCGAGCGTGCGCCCGACATACGGATAGGCACGCATGAGATCGAGATTGAAGTCGGGCTTGAACACCGGATCAATCGACTCACCGCCGATCAATGCGCCTTCATCGCTGTAGGCGCACTGCATGTGTTGCGAGGCGCTGATGCGCTCGGCCAGAATCAGCAGGGAAGATTCGCTGAGCCGATCGCCCGCATGCAGCAGATAAAACCAGTCGGCACCTTCCAGTTGCGGCACCACGGCATTCAGCTGGCGCGCCCAATCCTGCTGGAACGGTAACTGGACAACCCGCTCACGGGCCGGGCACATCGCATCGGACAAGAGCAACACCGCTTGCGCAGAATAGAGCTGGGCGTCGAGGCTCGCCAGGGTGACCTCAAGCGCCCCGGCATCGGCACCGCTGTCGATGATGATCGGCACGATTTTCGCGCGTGAGGCCCAGCGGTCGATGCGTTGCGGCAGGAGCTTCTGCTCAATGTCGGAAAAGCGTCGGATCGCCAGCCACTCGCGATAGAAATCCGCGTAGCTCTCACTGCTACCGCCGACGCGGCCGTTCACCACAGTGTTGCGATTACCCAGAATGCGCGCCACGCACAGTTCTTCCCAGGCATGCAGCGGGCCGTTGATTTTGCTCAGTTCGATGTAACGCACCCAGCCCGACGCAGGCGCCGCCTCACCCGTGCGGGCGGCCAGCATTTGCGTCAGCCACGTCCACTCGACGGTTGCAGCGCGAAGCATTTCGGGGGTCTTACTGAAGCGCTCGGGGTACAGCCGCTCGGTGCTCAACACCGTACTCAAGGCCGCCATGTTGCCGCGACGCAGCAGGCACACGAACAAGGCGAAATCGAGCATCGCGACAAACCCGGCACCTTCTTGAATCAGCGACGGCAACAGCTCCAGCACATCGGCGCGACGCATGAGTGTCGAGCTGAAATTACCGATGAAATTCTTCGGTGTGCTGGCAAAAATCGCCAGCATGTCTTCACCTTTCAGTACGGCGTCCTGGGGCGAAAAACGGCAGTTGTCGACCCGTGGCGGCAGGATGAAATTGCCCGCATCACTGAACATACGCAATGCGCACACCAGGTTGACGTCAGCGTGCTCCACCAGCACCTGGGCCTGCAGCGCAATGCTCGGGGCGAACAGCCGATCGTCATCGCACAACACTTTGACGAACTCGCCCTGCGCCTCTTCGATGCAACGCAAGACATTCTTCTGCAAGCCCAGACGCTGCGGATTACGCAGGTAACGGACCGGGCACGCCGGCTCGACAAACGATTCGACGATGTCGCGAATACGCTCATCCGCAGAGTCATCGCAGACAACAATTTCAAGATGTTCGTAAGTCTGCGCGAGGGCGCTCATCAACGCCTGTTCAAAGAAGCGCGGATTGCAAGCGGGGATGACGATGCTGACGAGGGGGTGTTGATTCACGGCGGGTAACTCTCGAGCGGCGGGTCCCTGCCCTGTTCAGGCAGAGACCCCGTAACCGCTTAGGAAAAGACGGTTGGCAACTCGACAGGCACGACTCAGATCTTGTTGAACAAGCCCAGTTGCGCAATCTTGCTGAAGGCCAGTTGCGAAGCTTGCAGCATGGTCTGTTGCAGGGTCAGGCGAGTCATCACTTCGGCCGGATCCGAGTCACGGATCGACGATTGCGTTTGCGCGTTGGCCAGCACCAGCGACTGGTTGGTATCGCTCTGGGTGACCAGCGAGGCGCCGCGACCACCGACCGAGCTGATCGCGCTGGACAATTGATCGGTGCCGCTGGCCAGGTTGGCCTGACCGGAAGCCAGACCTGCCTGCAATTTCTGCGTGGCGATCGGATCACCATTGGTTGGCGTGTTCAGCACGCTTTTCAACTGGCTCACGGTGTCCAGAATGTTCTGGGTTTCGTGGGTGTTGACGGCCACGCTGAATTGGTCGTCTGCCGCCGGGGTGCCCGTCAGATTGAAGCTCACGCCCGATGCGGTAGCAACACCTGCAACCACGGTACCGCTGGATACTGGCTTGCTGTCGGCCGTCAATGGCGCGGCATACAGATCAAACGCGGTGGCGCTGGTGAATTTCATCACCGCCGAACCGGTCGGGAAACTGGCGTGATACGCCGCCGGGTCACTGATGCTGCTGCCAGTCACCTGAGCCGAAGACGGGTTGCCCGGGCTGCGGGTAGCGGTGAAGCTGTCCGGCTTGGCTGCCAACGTGAACGTGTGGCCCGGCAACACTGTGCCAGGCACGTCACCCGCCTGCAGATTGATGTTCAGGTTCAGATCGACGCCGCGGAAGCTGACGGTCTGACCGGCCTTGTTGGTCGGATCAAACGTACCACCCTGGCTGGCTTCGGCGGTCACATCGTTACCCGCCGAGTCGGTGATCTTCAACTGCGTACCGCTGACGAACGACACGTTGTACGGCTCGCCGCTGCGGAACTTGCTGTTATACGTCACGCTCGAGGACACCTGGCCATTGGACAGGGTCACGCGACCATCATCGACGGCCGGCGCAGTCATGGACACCTGGCTGCGGCTAGTGTTGACGGCTTGCTGGAACGCTTCCCAACCGGTGACGTTGGTGGCCATTTTCATGGTGTCGCCAATCGCCAGATCGAGGGTCACCTGGTCGCCGTTGTAGCTGTAGGTGCCGTCGTCGTTGCGGGAGAACGGAACGGTGTCGCCCTTGGAACCGGCGAAAATGTACTTGCCGTTTTCATCTTTGCTGTTCATCAGGCTGAGCAGTTGCTCTTCGATCTGCCCCAGCTCCGAAGCAGTCGCCTGACGGTCGGCGTCGGTGTAACCGGCGTTACCGGCACCGACAGCCAATTCACGGGCGCGCTGCAGGACGTTGGTGATGCTGGTCATGACCGATTCGGCTGTACCCAGAGTGCCCTTGATGGTGGTGGCATTGGTTTCGTACTGATCCAGCATCGAAGCCTGTTGACCCAATTGCAGCAGACGCGAGGCACCCACCGGATCATCTGCCGCCGTGTTGACGCGCACGAGGCTGCTTGCCTCTTCGCTGCTCTTGACCACGTTGGCAAAGTTTTTCTGATAGTTGGCTGCCGAGGACTCGTAAAACTGGCCGGTAGAAATGCGCATGGTTTACGACTCCTTAAAGACTGTTGATCAGTGTGCTGAAGATTTCCTGCGCAGCCTTGATGATCTGCGAGGACGCGGTGTAGTACTGCTGAAACTTGACCAGGTTGCCGGTTTCTTCGTCGAGGTCGACGCCGGACAGCGAATCGCGAGCGCCTTTGGCGTTGGCGAGGATCGCTTCAGTGGCGGCGCTGTCGAGTTTGCCCTGGGCGGCCTTGGCGCCCACGCCTTCGACCAGCTTGCCGTAGGCGTCGGTCAGGGAAATACCTTTGCTGGCCGAACCGGTGTCGACGGTTTGCTTGGTCTGCAAATCAGCCAGTGCGGTGCCGTTGCGGTTGTCCAGCGTGCCGGGCTGGCTGAGCGACACGTTGATCGCCGAACCCGAGCTTGGAGAGCCGGCAATGGTCATGTCGAAGCTGACGGAGTACTGAGTCGCAGGCGCTGGCGGAATCGCCGCACCGGTCGAGTCCTTGAGCGGAATGCTCAGGCTCAAGGTATTGCTTTGTCCTGGCTTGATGGTGCCGCTGCTGAGCACGCCACCCTTGGCATCCAGCAACTGATAACCCTGGCTGGTGCCATCGGCCGACGGATCACCAAACACCACTTTGACCGGCGTCGAATACTTCATGCCGTTCTGCATCGCGGTGGTGGTCGTCGCATCGTAGATGTCGAACTGGGTCGTCAGGGTCGGTTGACCGCTGGCCGGAATCGACAGCGTGCCGCTACCGCCCGGAGCAATGGCGGCGCCCAACGGAGCGGCGATGGCCAGACGTTTGGAGTCGGTCATCTCGGTCTTGATGTTGGTGGCGGCATTGCGGGTCGGGGTGATCTTGAACGTGTCGCCCGCCGCTGCCGTGCCGCCGGTGAGTTTCAACGAGAAGCCGTCGATGACCGGTGGTGGGTTGGTGGTGGTGCTGAACGCGCCCATCGCGGTGCCTTCCGGCAGACGCTGCACGGTGTAGTCCGTGGCGCTGGTGAAAGTCACTTTGTAATCGTTGATGGTCAACTTGCCGGTGTCTTCGATGCTGACATCGAATTTGCCTGAACCGACGCTGTTGCCAATCGTGGCGGTGCTGCGCGAAGACATGTTGGCAGCGGTGTTGATGCTGTTGAACAGGTTGCCGCCGAAGTCACCGTTCTTGTCGATGCCTTGCGCCTGAATCGTGTTCATCTGATCGGCAACGACCAGCGCGACGCGACCCAGTTCGTTCATTGCCGGGTCGAGCACGGTGCTGCGATAACGCAGCAGGCCGCCAATCTCGCCACCGGTGATGCCCGAGGTGATGTCGATGGTGCTGGAGCCGTTATTGAGCTGCAGGGCCATGCGCGATGGATCGGTTTTGCTTGGCGTGACTTCCAGCTTGCTGACCGTGCTGCCCATCACCAGCGGCTGACCGTTACCCAGGTAGATGTCCATGTTGCCGTCACGTTCGACGACCTGTGCGCCGGTGAAGGTCGACAGCTGACGAATCGTCTCGTTACGCGCATCGAGCAGCTCGTTGGGCTGCCCGCCGGCGTTGGAGATTTCGGAAATCTTCTGGTTCAGTTGGCCGATGGTCGCAGCGAGCTTGTTGACCTGGTCGGCCATGCTCGACAGGTTGCCGTTGATGTCCTGGTTCTGCGCATTCAACTGGCTGGACACCGAGTTGAAACGCGCGCTCAAGGCCTGCGCATCGCTGAGCAGCAGTTGGCGCGAAGCATCATCACCCGGCTTGGCGTTGACGTTCTGCACCGAGGCGAAGAACTTGGTCAGCGCGCCATTGAGGCCGGTGCCGCTGTCGGACAACAACTTGTCCAGTGGGGTGGCTTGCCCCAGATACGCCGCTGCATCGCTGTTGAGCGAGGTGGTGGTCTGCAACTGGGCGTCGATGTAGCTGTTGTACACCCGGCGCACGTCGGCCAGGGTGGTACCGGTGCCGATCCAGAGGTTGCCGTTCTGAATCGAGCTTTTTGAATTCTGCACGGTTTGCTGGCGCGAGTAGCCGGCCGTATCGACGTTGGCAATGTTGTTGCCGGTCACCATCAACGAAGATTGGCTAGCGGATAAACCCGACATCCCGATGTTGAGCAAACTCATGGTTCAAACCTTACTTTATGTTTTATAGAGGCGTTGTCGTAACGCCCGCCGCAGCGTAGTTCTGAGTTACGTTCATCTGCTTGGCAATCTGCGAAATCTTTGTCGCGTAGTTCGGGTCGGTGGCGTAACCGGCCTTTTGCAACTCACGTACAAACTGTTCTGGGTTATCGGCCGACTTCAGCACTTCTTGATAGCGATTATTGCTCTGCAGCAAAGTCACCAGATCGTGGAAGCTGTCCTTGTACGAGGCGTAGGAACGGAACTCGGCCGTCTCCTTGACCATCGCACCGTTGCGGAACTCGCTGGTGATCGCACGGGCCGAATCGCCCTTCCAGTTGCTGCTCGCCTTGATGCCGAACAGGTTGTGGCTGCTGCTGCCATCCTGTGCGCGCATGACCGATTTGCCCCAGCCGGTTTCCAGTGCGGCTTGCGCCACCAGATAACGCGGATCGACGCCGATGCGGTCGGCAGCTTCCTTGGCCATCGGCAGCATGGTGTTGACGAATTCGTCGGCGGAACTGAAGGCTTTCTTCGCCGGTGCCAACGGAATCTGCGCCATGGCGCGACCGTAAACCTGCATCTGGCCGCCGGAGGCTTTTTCGTTTTCCGCACGGGCCAGCCAGTCGCCGTTGTACAACGCGCCGGAGCCGGTCGTCGCCGCCGCCGTCGTTGCGCGTTGCGGCAATTGCGTCGTGGCATTGGTCGTGGCCGACGGCACCAGGCCGGCGAGCAAACGGTCGGCCAGTTTCGGCGGCAAGGCCAGACGGCGCTGGTTGATCATTTCCATGTCATTGCGATGCGCCAACTGCGTGTTCGGTGCATTCACCGAGCGCGACGCCCACAACGGACGCTCACCATTGAGGCGCGACAACGGCCCATTGGTGGCGACGGTGCCGGCAGCAATCGGCGTTGCCACGGCAGCGGCCTTGGCCAGGGCGGCTTCCTGCTTGGCGGCGGACGCGGCAGCCGCCTCGCCCGGCGCCAGCGGTTTGTTCTTCGACATCTGGCGCATCAGCACGTCGGCCAGGCCAATACCACCGCCCTCACGGGACAGCGACACCGCCAATTGCTGGTCGTACATTTCCTGATACTGCTTGGCTGCCGGCGTGTTCAGCGGGTTGTCCTGGCCCAGTGCCTCAGTGGCCGAACGCATCGACTTGAGCATTTCGCCGAGGAACAGCGATTCGAATTCCTGCGCCACCTTGCGCATGTTCGCATCGCTGTCCTTGTCGCCGACCTTGAGCTGGTTCAGACGATTGAGGTCAGAGTAAGACCCCGAATCGCTGCTACTGACCAGACCGCTTTTGCGCATATCCATAAAGGTCGGCCTCAGATCACGATCAGGTCGGCTTGCAACGCGCCGGCCTGCTTCAATGCTTCAAGGATCGCCATCAAGTCACCCGGCGCCGCGCCGACCTGGTTCACCGCACGCACGATCTCGTCGAGGGTGGTGCCCGGGCCGAATTTGAACATCGGTTTGGCTTCCTGCTCGGCGTTGACCCGCGAGCGTGGCACGACAGCGGTCTGGCCGTTGGACAGCGGACCTGGCTGGCTGACAATCGGGTCTTCGGTGATGGTCACGGTCAGGCTGCCGTGGGTCACGGCGGCTGGCGAGACTTTCACGTTCTGGCCAATGACGATGGTGCCGGTGCGCGAGTTGATGATGACTTTCGCCACAGCCTGGCCCGGATCGACTTCGAGGTTTTCCAGGATCGACAGATAATCGACGCGCTGGCTCGGATCGAGCGGTGCCGTCACACGTACCGAGCCGCCGTCGATGGCTTGGGCCACGCCAGGGCCGAGCATGTCGTTGATCTTGTCGACGATGCGCTTGGCAGTGGTGAAGTCGGAACGGTTGAGGTTCAGCGTCAGGCTGTTGCCCTGATTGAAACCACTCGGTACCGAACGCTCCACCGAAGCACCGCCGGGGATGCGACCGGCCGACGGAACGTTGACGGTGATCTTCGAACCGTCACGGCCTTCAGCATCAAAACCGCCGACCACCAGGTTGCCCTGAGCGACCGCATAGACGTTGCCATCGATACCCTTGAGCGGGGTCAGCAACAGGGTGCCGCCACGCAGGCTCTTGGAGTTACCGATCGAGGACACGGTGATGTCGACCTGCTGACCCGGTTTGGCGAACGCCGGCAAGTCGGCACTGATCGACACCGCCGCGACGTTTTTCAGCTGCACGTTGCCCGATCCCGGCGGTACCTTGATACCGAACTGCGAGAGCATGTTGTTGAAGGTCTGCAGGGTGAACGGGGTTTGCGTCGTCTGGTCGCCGGTGCCGTTAAGCCCGACCACCAGGCCGTAACCGATCAACTGGTTGGAGCGCACGCCGGAAATGCTGGCGATATCTTTCAGCCGCTCGGCGTGGGCACCAAAGGCTGCGGACATCAAGGTCGCAGCCAGCATCAGGTGTTTGAAATTCAACGTAGCCACCTAGAAAGGGAACAGCGGGCTGAGGAAGAAACGGTCGAACCAGCCTGGCTGACTCGTATCGGCAAACGCGCCGGTACCCGAGTAGGTGATGCGAGCATCGGCGACCCGGGTCGACGACACCGTGTTGTCCGTGGCGATGTCATCGGCGCGCACCAGGCCGGCAATGCGGACCAATTCGTCACCCGTGTTCAGCGTCAGCCACTTCTCGCCGCGCACGGCGATGATGCCGTTGGGCAGCACGTCGGCGACGGTCACAGTGATCGAACCGGTCAGGCTGTTGCTCTGCCCGGACTTGGCATCACCCTTGGTCGAGCGGTCGGCACTGTAGCCAGCGTTCAGACTCAGGTCGTTGCCGCCAATCGGGTTGTTGGTGGTCAGGCTGGAACCGAACAACGAGGTCAGGCCGATCTTGTTGTCACTGTTCTTGTCCATCTGCGAGTTGGCGTTCTTGCTCGCCTGCGTGCGCTCGTTCAGGGTGATGGTGATGATGTCACCGACCCGGAACGCCTTGCGGTCGCTGTACAGGTTCTGCTCGAAGCCGGCCTGATAGATCGAGCCGTTATTGGCGGCCGCCGGCAACGGCGTGCGCGGCAACACCGGAGCGTAGTAAGGGTCATTGGGCTTGGGCGTCGGAGCGACGCAGCCCGCGAGCGAGACGACCCCACTCAATGCCAGAACAGATACGAAGCGATTCATGACCCTACCTCACGGTGTTGCAGGCGACCTCATGGCCGCCTCATAGACTTGATTACAGATTCTGCGTTACGAACGAGAGCATCTGGTCGGCGGTGGAGATCACCTTGGAGTTCATCTCGTAGGCGCGCTGAGTGGTGATCATGTTGACCATCTCTTCAACGGTGCTGACGTTGGACGTTTCCAGGGTGTTCTGCAGCGTGGTACCGAAACCGTTCAGGCCTGGCGTACCGACTTGCGGTGCGCCGGAAGCGGCGGTTTCCAGGAACAGGTTGTTGCCCACGGCTTGCAGGCCGGCCGGGTTGATGAAGTCGGCAGTTTGCAGGTTGCCGATCACTTGCGAAGCCGGGTTGCCGGCAACGGTGATCGACACGGTGCCGTCACGACCGACGGTGAAGGTCTGGGCGTTGTTTGGGATGACAATCGCTGGCTCCAGAGCAAAGCCGCTGGCGTTCACCACCTGACCGTTGGAGTCGAGGTGGAAGGTACCGTCACGGGTGTAGGACGTGGTGCCGTCCGGCTGCAGGATCTGGAAGAAACCGCGACCGTCTACCGCCAGGTCGAGCGGCTGCTCGGTGGTTTGCAGGCTGCCGGCAGTGAAGTTTTTCTGCGTGCCGACGATGCGCACACCGGTACCCACTTGCAGACCCGACGGCAGTTCGCTGTCCTGAGTCGACTGGGCGCCTGGCTGACGCTTGATCTGATACAGCAGGTCCTGGAACTCGGCGCGGTCACGTTTGAAACCCGTGGTCGAGACGTTGGCCAGGTTGTTGGAAATAGTAGTCAGGTTGGTGTCCTGGGCGGACAGACCTGTTTTGGCAACCCATAGAGCCGGAAGCATTCGATTCTCCTCGTGCGCCTGTTTTACGGCGCGACGTTCTGATAATTAGCTGATCTGCAAGACCCGAGCCATGGCCTGGTCGTCGTCTTTGGCGGTGTTCATCATCTTGACGTGCAACTCGAACTGCTTGGCCAGCGCCAGCACCGAGGTCATCTCTTCGACGGCATTGACGTTGCTCGACTCAAGGAAACCCGAGACCAGTTTGACGTTGGCATCGGCCGGCGCCGGTTGGCCGTCCTTGGTATAAATCGAGCCGTCGAGGCCTTTGTTCATGTTCTTGATGTCGGGGTTGACCAGCTTGATGCGGTCGACTTCCGCCATGACGCGCGGGCCTTCACCCATTGCACGAATGCTGATGGTGCCGTCTTCGCCGACTTCGACTTGCTGCTCCGGCGGCACGGCGATCGGACCGCCGTTGCCCATGACCGGCATGCCGTTGCCGGCGCGCAGTACGCCAAGGGCGTCGATGTTGAGGCTGCCGGTGCGCACGTAGCTTTCGCCACCGTTAGGGTTCTGCACGGCGATAAAACCGTTGCCGGTCACGGCGACGTCGAGGTCCCGACCGGTCTGCACCAGCGAGCCCGGCGTGAAGTCGGTGGCCGGCCGTTCGCTCATGGCAAACGCACGCGCCGGAAAGACGTCACCAAACACCGGCATCGAACGCGCCTGCTCCAGATCGCGCTGAAAACCGTTGGTGGAGATGTTCGCCAGGTTGTTGGCATGCGCCTTTTGCGCCAGTGCGTTCTGGCTGGCGCCGGTCATTGCCACATAAAGGTACTTGTCCACACTCTTTCCTCTGCATGCCGGACGTTTGCCGCCCACCGCTGTACTGCTGAGCCATAAGCAATTTGCAGACCAACTTTTTTCTGGCGGCGCGAGGCCCGGTAAACAAAGGACTTGGGGGATGATGGGGGGAAATTTGAAATGTATCGAAGTCGAAAAACCGGCGGTGTTATGCCGCTTGGCGGCAATACCGATCTCGGGCTGGATGAATAACCCTGTGGCGAGGGGATTTATCCCCGATGGGTGGCGAAGCCGCCCCGCTTTTCCTTCAGGACGACCTCATTTGCAGGTTTTGCGACTGCTGCGCAGCCGATCGGGGATAAATCCCCTCGCCACAAAAGTTCTTCTCACCACTGTGTTGCTTTTAGCTTTCGGGGTCTTTGCCGACTTCGTATTCACGCAGTTTGTTGGCAATGGTGGTGTGCGAAACCCCCAGTCGTTTGCCCAACTGCCGGCTGCTCGGATGCTCGGAATACAAACGCTCCAGCACCGCTTTCTCGAAGCGCCCGACAATCTCGTCGAGCCCGCCCTCCAGCGAAAAATCGCCAAGCGGCTGACGCACGCCGTAATCCGGCAAGCGAATATGCTCGGCTTTCACCGTGCCGCCATCGCACAACGAAACCGCCTGGAACAGCACGTTCTCCAATTGCCGCACGTTGCCCGGCCAATGGTAATGACTGAGCCGATCCATCGCCGCCGGCGCCAGTTTGGGCAGTGAACAGCCGATCTGCCGACTGGCCTGATCGAGGAAGTGCTCGACCAGCGGCGTCAAGCCGTCGAGGCATTCGCGCAGTGGCGGAATGTGCAGCGAGAGCACGTTCAAACGGTGATACAAATCCTGGCGAAACTCGCCGCGCGCGCACAATTCCGATAAGTCGACCTGCGTCGCGCAGATCACCCGCACATCCAGATAAACCTCTTCATCGCTGCCGACACGACGGAAGCAGCCGTCTTGCAGAAAGCGCAGCAACTTCACCTGCAAGCGCGGGCTCATTTCGCCAACGCCGTCAAGAAACAGTGTGCCGCCCGCCGTCAGTTCCAGCAGGCCGAGCTTGCCTTCGGCGCGAGCGCCTTCGAACGCGCCAGGGCCGTAGCCGAACAACTCGGTTTCGGCCATCGATTCCGGCAGGCCAGCGCAGTTGAGTGCCATCAACGGCGATTGCCCGCGCGGGCTGGCGAGGTGACAGGCGCGCGCCAGCAATTCCTTGCCGGTGCCGGTTTCCCCTTCAATTAATAGAGGCGCATCCAGCGGTGCCATGCGCCGGGCTTCACGCACCACCGCCGCCATGACTTTCGAACTCTGGAAGATGCTGTCGAAACCACGCAGCTCTTGTTTACGCACGTTGTAGATACGCTCGCCCACACGATCCGCGCGATGCAATGTCAGCACCGCACCGGCCATGGCTTCGCTGTCGTCATGCTCTGACTGCAGCGGCGCGATGTCGGCGAGAAAGATGTCGCCCTTGACCTTGACGCGCATGCCGTTGATCCGCGATTTGTTGGCGCGCACCAGTTCCGGCAAATCGAAATCCTCGGCGTACCGCGACAACGGAATGCCCGGCACCTCATCGACCCGCACGCCGAGCAATTGTGCCGCCGCGCGGTTGGCCGCGACGATCGAACCGCCCATGTCGATCGACAATACCGGAAACTCCAGCGCGCCGAGCAAGGCGTTCAGTTCCATGTGCCGACGCTCGCTGGGCATCAGCCCTACCCGCTTGACGCCGAACACCCCGGCAATCGCCTCGAACTTCGGCCGCAGCGCCTGGAATTGAATGTTGATCAGGTTCGGGCAATGCAGGTAGATCGCGTTGCCGTGCTCACCACCGACCTCGCCGCGCGCGACGTTGATCCCGTAGGCCACCAGCAGGTTAAGAATGTCGCGCAGGATGCCGATGCGGTTCTGGCAGTGGACTTTGATACGCATATAAATCGCCCGAATAAACGATGAGGAACCTGTAGGCCTTCGCCTGCTCGCGATGGCTTTGGGTCAGTTGATATTGATGCTGACTGATACACCGCTATCGCGAGCAGGCGAAGGCCTACAGGGGACCGCGCCAGACTTTTCTGTGGTGGCACGCAGATAGTTGTCAAGATTATGTGACAGCCATCAGGCTTTTCAAACCTGAAAATCACCGAAAATGCGCGACGGCGGTCAAACCGTAACGATAACTTTACGAATTAAAGAGAAATTTCCTACGCGCAGGCCATTCAACCTGCTGCACATCAACCCGCTCTCAGGTAATTCTGAGTCCATCGCTGGACATAACAAGAACGAATTCCCCTAGCAGGAGAGCAGTATGAAGCAGACGCAATACGTGGCCCGCGAGCCCGATGCGCAAGGTTTTATCGACTACCCCGCCGAAGAACACGCGGTGTGGAACACGCTGATCACTCGCCAGTTGAAAGTGATCGAAGGGCGTGCCTGCCAGGAGTATCTGGACGGTATCGAAAAACTCGGTCTGCCCCACGACCGCATTCCGCAACTCGGCGAGATCAACAAGGTGCTCGGCGAGACCACCGGTTGGCAGGTCGCGCGGGTTCCGGCGCTGATTCCCTTCCAGTTTTTTTTTGAATTGCTCGCCAGCAAGCAGTTTCCCGTCGCGACTTTTATCCGTACCCGCGAAGAACTGGACTACCTGCAAGAGCCGGACATTTTCCACGAGATTTTTGGCCACTGCCCGCTGCTGACCAACCCGTGGTTCGCCGAATTCACCCACACCTACGGCAAACTCGGCCTGCAAGCGACCAAGGAAGAACGCGTGTACCTGGCGCGTCTGTACTGGATGACCATCGAGTTCGGCTTGGTCGACACCCCGCAGGGCAAACGCATCTACGGCGGCGGCATTCTGTCTTCGCCCAAAGAAACCGTTTATTCGCTGTCGGACGAGCCTGAGCATCAAGTCTTCGATCCACTCGAAGCAATGCGCACGCCATACCGCATCGACATCCTGCAACCGCTGTACTTCGTCCTGCCGAACCTCAAGCGCCTGTTCGACGTGGCCCATGAAGACATCATGGCCATGGTCAAACAAGGCATGCAGCTGGGCCTGCATGCGCCGAAATTTCCGCCAAAGCCGAAAGCGGCCTGAGCAGAACCCGCTCGCGACTTGCGTGCAAAGATAGTAATTTCCAACAAGAATCGAATTCAGGAACCGACCATGTCCACATTGAACCAAGCCCACTGCGAAGCCTGCCGCGCCGATGCGCCACAAGTCAGCGACGAAGAACTGCCGATCCTGATCAAGCAGATCCCTGACTGGAACATCGAAGTTCGCGACGGCATCATGCAGCTGGAGAAAGTTTTCCTGTTCAAGAACTTCAAGCACGCGCTGGCCTTCACCAACGCCGTCGGTGAAATCTCCGAGGCCGAAGGTCACCACCCGGGTCTGCTGACCGAGTGGGGCAAAGTCACTGTGACCTGGTGGAGCCACTCGATCAAAGGCCTGCACCGCAACGACTTCATCATGGCCGCGCGCACTGACGAAGTGGCCAAGACTGCAGAAGGACGCAAGTAATGCACTTCGACGCCATCGGCCGGGTACCCGGCGACCCGATCCTCGGCTTGATGGAGGCGTATGCGCAGGACTCCAACCCGCGCAAATTCGACCTGGGCGTTGGCGTCTACAAGGATGCCCAGGGCCTGACGCCGATCCCTGAAGCGGTGAAAATCGCCGAAGCGCGACTGGTCGAAAGCCAGGACACCAAGACCTACATTGGCGGCCACGGCAACCCGCTGTTCGGCAAAGTCATCAACGAGTTGGTGCTTGGCGCCGATTCGAAGCTGATCGCCGAACAACGCGCCGGCGCCACTCAGACGCCGGGCGGCACCGGTGCCCTGCGTCTGGCGGCGGACTTCATCGCCCAATGCCTGCCAGGCAAAGGCGTGTGGTTGAGCAACCCGACCTGGCCGATTCACGAAACCATTTTCGCCGCGGCCGGGGTCAAGGTCAGTCACTACCCGTATGTGGGCAGCGACAACCGCCTCGACGTCGAAGCCATGCTCGCCGTGCTCAATGAAGTGCCGAAAGGTGATGTGGTGCTGCTGCACGCGTGCTGCCACAACCCGACCGGTTTCGACTTGAACCACGACGACTGGCAGCGCGTGCTTGATGTGGTGCGCAGCCGCAATCTGCTGCCGCTGATCGACTTTGCCTACCAGGGTTTTGGCGACGGTCTGGAGCAGGATGCATGGTCGACACGGTTGTTCGCCGCTGAACTGCCGGAGTTGCTGATCACCAGTTCCTGCTCAAAAAACTTCGGCCTGTATCGTGATCGCACGGGTGCGCTGATTGTCTGCGCGAAAACCGCCGACAAGCTCATCGACATCCGCAGCCAACTGGCCAACATCGCCCGCAACTTGTGGTCGACACCGCCGGATCACGGTGCTGCGGTGGTCGCGACGATCCTCGCCGATCCAGAGCTGAAAGCGCGCTGGGCCGATGAAGTGGAAGCCATGCGTTTGCGCATTGCGCAACTGCGCAGCGGTCTGGTTGAAGCGCTGGAGCCTCACGGTCTGCGCGAGCGCTTTGCGCACATTGGCGTGCAGCGCGGCATGTTCTCTTACACCGGCCTGTCGCCGGAGCAAGTGCAACAACTGCGTGAGCATCACAGTGTGTACATGGTCAGCTCAGGCCGGGCGAACGTCGCCGGCATCGACGCCACGCGCCTCGCGCTGCTGGCCGAAGCAATCGCCAACGTCAGCAAATAACACCGCAATCCCCCTGTAGGAGCTGCCGAAGGCTGCGATCTTTTGATCTTGATTTTAAAAACACAGATCAAAAGATCGCAGCCTGCGGCAGCTCCTACATTTGTTTTGTGGTGACCTTTGGTTTTGCGCGCCCCTGCGGCCATCTGTCGCATTATTTTCAATTAAAAGTCTGATTGTCATTTTTCCTGCTGTATCCTGCGCAGGCTTTGTAAAAGCGCGGATCTACCAGATCTATCAACAGACTTAGCGAGGAGCGCAACCATGCACGAGATTCCTAATCTCCCCTTCCCAAGCCTGCACGTACCTGAGCAGACGACCACGCAACAAGCCGGCGCCCAACAGCCCGAGCCGAAAGAAGCCGTTGAGAGCCGTCCGGCCGACAACGAAGAGTAAGACCCCGTCGTACAGACCGTGTGGAAAGCGCTAACATGCGCTTTCCACACTGCCTGAACCCCGAGCCCGCCATGACCGACGAATTCTCTGAAAGCCAAGCTGCCGTACTGATCGGCGCCACCGAGAAGATGATCGAGATCTGGAACCGCCTCTCCCCGGAAAAACGCGCCGCCCTGCTCGCCCGTTTCGGCAGCGAAGAAAACGCCCTGGCCGCCCTGGTCACCACGCAACTGGTTGCCCCGGACAAATCCTGAAGCCGCCACCCGGCAAATAGTTTTACTTTTCCCGCCCCAGACGCGTCCGCGCCGGTATCATAAGCAGCCTATCTAATCTGCCGCCCCCCGTGGATCGTTACCCATGTCGTCCTCTATGTCCGAACCCCAGCGTCCCCTGGCGGTCACGCTGCAAGTCGTTTCCATCGTCCTCTTCACCTTCATCGGTTACCTGAACATCGGCATTCCGCTGGCGGTGTTGCCGGGTTACGTGCACAGCGACCTCGGTTTCGGTGCGGTGATCGCCGGCCTGGTGATCAGCGTGCAATACCTCGCCACCCTGCTCAGCCGCCCGTATGCCGGCAAGATCATCGACAACAAGGGCAGCAAACGTGCGGTGATGATTGGTTTGGCCGGATGCGGCTTGAGCGGGGTGTTCATGCTGATCTCGGCGTGGACACCGAACATGCCGATGCTCAGCCTGATCAGTTTATTGATCGGTCGACTGGTGCTGGGCAGCGCCGAAAGTCTGGTCGGTTCCGGTTCAATTGGTTGGGGCATCGGCCGGGTTGGCGCAGCGAACACCGCCAAGGTGATTTCCTGGAACGGTATCGCCAGTTACGGCGCCCTCGCGATCGGTGCACCGTTCGGTGTCTGGCTGGTCGACAAACTGGGGTTGTGGAGCATGGGCGTCAGCATCATCTTGCTGGCGATCATTGGTTTGCTGCTGGCGTGGCCGAAAACCGCCGCACCGATTGTCGTCGGTGAACGCCTGCCCTTCATGCATGTGCTCGGTAAAGTATTTCCCCACGGCTGCGGTCTGGCGCTGGGCTCGATCGGTTTCGGCACCATCGCTACCTTCATCACCCTGTATTACGCCACCCAGCATTGGGACAACGCCGTGCTGTGCCTGAGCCTGTTCGGCGCCAGCTTCATCGGTGCGCGCCTGCTGTTCGGCAACTTGATCAACCGCCTCGGCGGCTTCCGCGTGGCGATTGCCTGTCTGTCCGTGGAAACGCTGGGCTTGCTGCTGCTGTGGCTGGCCCCGGATGCGCACTGGGCATTGGCCGGTGCAGCGTTGAGCGGTTTCGGTTTCTCGCTGGTGTTCCCGGCGCTGGGCGTAGAAGCGGTGAATCTGGTGCCTGCGTCCAGCCGTGGCGCAGCGGTCGGCGCCTATTCGCTGTTCATCGATTTGTCGCTGGGGATCACCGGGCCATTGGCCGGCGCGATTGCGGCAGGATTCGGCTTTGCCTCGATCTTCCTCTTCGCCGCCCTCGCCTCGCTAAGCGGATTGGCCCTGAGCGTCTATCTGTACAAGCACACCGCCAAGTATCGCGAAGACTAGAAATCCACCTTGCCGCGCCCGGCCTTGATGCTGCCGCGCTTGGTTTTCGATTCGAGCCGACGCTTCTTTGAACCAAGGGTCGGCTTGGTCGGGCGGCGTTTCTTTTCGACTTTGGTGGCACTGAGAATCAACTCGACCAGACGCTCCAACGCATCGGCGCGATTGGCTTCCTGCGTGCGGTATTGCTGGGCCTTGATGATCAACACGCCATCGCTGGTGATGCGACTGTCGCGCAACGCCAGCAAGCGCTCCTTGTAAAACTCGGGCAACGACGAGGCCGGAATATCGAAGCGCAGATGCATGGCGCTGGAGACCTTGTTGACGTTCTGTCCGCCGGCGCCTTGCGCGCGGATGGCGGTCAATTCGATCTCGGCATCCGGCAGATGCACGTTGTTGGAAATCACCAGCATGGAAAAGCGTCCGTATTCAGAGCGCACAGGATACGCCATGAACCCTGTAGGAGCTGCCGCAGGCTGCGATCTTTTGATCTTTTAACAAGCAAGATCAAAAGATCGCAGCCTGCGGCAGCTCCTACAGGGCGAATGTGCAGAAATGACAAACCCGGCACTTTGGCCGGGTTTGTCGTTTCTGCGCGCGCGGTTACTTGGCGGTCGCAGGCAACGCAGTTTGCGCACTGCGCTTGTTCTTGATCACGTAGCAAACCCACATGAACACGACCCACACCGGAATCGCGTACACCGAGATCTGAATCCCCGGGATCAGCAGCATCACGCCAAGGATGAACACCACGAACGCCAGGCAGACATAGTTGCCGTACGGGTACCACAGCGCCTTGAACAGCGGCGTCTGCTTCGTCTTGTTCATGTGCTGACGGAACTTGAAGTGCGAGAAGCTGATCATCGCCCAGTTGATCACCAGCGTCGCAACCACCAGCGACATCAGCAGTTCCAGCGCGCTGTGCGGGATCAGGTAGTTGAGCAACACGGCAATCACGGTCACCGCTGCCGAGGCCAGAATCGAACGCACCGGCACACCACGCTTGTCGATCTTCGCCAGGCCTTTCGGCGCATCGCCCTGCTCGGCCATGCCCAGCAGCATACGGCTGTTGCAGTAGGTGCCGCTGTTGTACACCGACAATGCCGCAGTCAGTACCACGAAGTTGAGGATGTGTGCGGCGGTGCTGCTGCCGAGCATCGAGAACACTTGCACGAACGGGCTGCCGCTGTACGAATCGCCGGACGCGTTGAGGGTTTCCAGCAGGCTGTCCCACGGGGTCAGCGACAGCAGGATGACCAGCGCGCCGATGTAGAAAATCAGGATGCGGTAGATGACCTGATTGATCGCTTTCGGGATCACGGTTTTCGGCTTGTCGGCTTCCGCTGCGGTGAAACCGAGCATTTCCAGACCGCCGAAGGAGAACATGATGATCGCCATGGCCATCACCAGACCGCTGACGCCGTTGGGGAAGAACCCGCCGTGCGACCACAGGTTGGTTACCGATGCTTGCGGGCCGCCGTTGCCGCTGACCAGCAGGTAGCTACCGAGCGCAATCATGCCGACGATTGCCACGACCTTGATGATCGCGAACCAGAATTCGGCCTCACCGAAGACTTTGACGTTGGCCAGGTTGATCGCGTTGATCAGTACGAAGAAGGCTGCTGCAGACGCCCAGGTCGGGATGTCCGGCGCCCAGTAGTGAATGTACTTGCCGACCGCCGTCAGCTCCGACATACCCACCAGAATGTACAGAATCCAGCAGTTCCAGCCCGAGAGGAAACCGGCAAAGCCGCCCCAGTACTTGTGCGCGAAATGACTGAAGGAACCGGCCACCGGCTCTTCAACAATCATCTCGCCCAACTGGCGCATGATCATGAAGGCGATGAAGCCGCAGATGGCGTAGCCGAGGATCATCGACGGGCCGGCGGATTTCAGTACCCCGGCCGAGCCGAGGAACAATCCGGTACCGATCGCGCCACCGAGGGCGATCAGTTGAATGTGGCGATTTTTCAGGCCGCGTTTCAGCTCGCCTGATTGCGAGGGTTGTCCACTCATGAAAAAGGTCTCACGCAAGGTTTGATGATGTTCAGTAGACGTTGCTGCAAGGTTGCGATTTCAAGCAGCCCCGATCAAACCCCAGCGCAGGCACCAGGAGTTCAGCTTATTTACAACGGTCATGCGTCACCTGTTTGTTTTTATCTGTGACGAAATCGAACCCGACACGCTTGTGGCGCGGCGGAGTGAACAAGGCGGATGGCCTTGAGGTTGCGCGATTACGCAGAGGGTCACAGTTAAAACGCGGCGCATTGTACACCGCTAACCCCCTGCTGCCAGACCCCGCTGGATCAGCGTGGCGGTTGCCGGGATTGCGTGTGTCCGCCTCGGGAGGCCCGAGCGGCTGCAAAAAATGAGTCAGGCCTTTGCGGGCCATCGACGAGGACGAGGAAAAAACCGTCCCACGGAGAGAAGTGGAGATCAGTCACGGCGTTCATTGCGCCTCCTTCTTGTTATGCACCTGCACGGCAGGCATGGGGCGCATCTCACCCTGCAAACGTCGCTGAAACAAGCGCGCCAGAGCCGCGCACGGTGGCCGAACGGCGGGCTTGCGGCAGCTTTTCCTTACAGCGCCGGATCAAGGATGGTTCCACTGGGGTTTAGCGCACTTTCCGTAAATATTTCTTTACGATGCGTAACGCAATATTGCCAATTCAGAAATATCTGTAGGACGTC
Organism: Pseudomonas sp. SM4; assembly: GCF_051913165.1. Classification (NCBI taxonomy): domain Bacteria; kingdom Pseudomonadati; phylum Pseudomonadota; class Gammaproteobacteria; order Pseudomonadales; family Pseudomonadaceae; genus Pseudomonas; species Pseudomonas sp. SM4. The sequence continues at coordinate 26,796 of NZ_JBODOE010000011.1, forward strand.
TGCAAATTGACGGTGGCTGTCGTGCGCATCCAAAGGCTCGGATAGTTTTCTGTTTTTAAATGAGAAAACCACCCCAGAAAAACGGAATAAAAAGTCTATTTAAAAATTAAATAAATAATTTTTTGCATAACAAAAAACCCTCAACTAGGTTCTTCACGTCTCGCCGGACAACTGACCGGCCAGTCACAACCGTGAAAAAACCATCTGGGAGATCGACCATGCAAGCACTGGAAAAAGACTTGGATACCGAACTGCAACTGGACGAATGGTTTGAAGCACCGACCCACGAAGCCGCCGTGGAAATGATGCAAGCCGACGCGGTGGTTCCGTTCGGCACGGCGATGTGGCCTCTGTAAGACATCCCCGGGCAGGCACGATCCGGCCGGTCGTGCCTGCCGCTTTTCTTCTCGGTCAGTCAGGGAGGACTCATGGATAAGCCCCGCGCGATCTCGCATTTCCTTTACTACCTCGAACATCACCCAGCCCTCGCCGGCCTCGATTCGGCGCGGGTTTTGCTCGGCCACACGGAGGATTACCAGGCACTGACCGGCGCCATCGCCGAACAGGCCGGTGATCATCCACGCTTCCAGTTCAGCGCTCGACGCCTGGATCTGGAAAGCACCGCAGCGCTGACTTCGGCGATTACCGACAGCGATCTGTACATTTTCTTCTACGACTCTTCCACCCTGCCCCATCCACGCCCTGACGGCCCGGAGTTTGTCCGTGCACTGCAAAGCGTGATGGCGGAAAACTGGAAGAAGTCGCTGCTGTTCAAGGATTACGGTGATTATTTCTACGACACCTTCAGTGTCACGCCGCAGCGGATTGCCGGATTGAACAGCCATTTGATCCAGCGTATGTCCCACGCGACCACGCTGAGTTTCAAGGACGACGAAGGCTCATGGTTTGAAACGCCGCTGAGCAGCATCAAGAAATGGACCGACATCAACGGCGTCGGCAACTTCGACCTGGCGCCCGGCGAAATCGCCACGCACAGTGAAGCGATCAATGGCCATGTGAAGTTCAAAGGTACGTTTCTCAGCACCATTCCGTTTGCGCGCAAATACGGCGTGCTGGAATCACCGCTGGAGTTGTGGATCGAGAACTCGACCATCAGCCGTATCGCCACGGATGTGCCGGGGCTGGAGCATGATTTCAACAAGTACCTGGACGCCAATCCGTCGAACCGGCGCATCGAGGAATTGGGGATCGGCACCAATGAAGGCGTGAAGGATTTGTATGCACGCAATGCCGGGTTTGAGGAGCGACATTGTGGGTTGCATCTGGGATTGGGCGGCGGGGCCAAGGGCAGTCATCACCTGGACCTGATCTTCTCGGGCGGTGTTTTGGCGCTGGATGACAAACCTGTGTTTGATGGCCGCTTTGTCTTTTAAGGCTGGAATTGACGGGACTGCTTCCGGCCTCATCGCGGGCAAGCCCGCTCCCACAGGTTTCATGGGTATACACAAACTCTGTGAACGACAGAAAACCCTGTGGGAGCGGGCTTGCCCGCGATGGGCCCGGCCCAGCCACCACAACACTTTCGTCAGACAAAAAAAAACGCCAACCCTGAGGTTGGCGTTTTTGCTTGAGCTTGAAGCTTGCCGCTAGAAGCTCACAACTGCCTTATTCCGGCTTCTTGCGACCAAACCCCGGACGCTGACCCGAACCTGCCGGAGCACCACGACGCTTGCCCGACGGCTTGTCGCCGTCAACCAGCTTGATGCCCGGACGCTTCGGCGCAGGCTTGGCCGGACGCTTGTTGGTAGTGTCTGCTGGACGATCCGCCACTGGCGTACCGCGACCGGCAGGAGCGCCACGCTCGCCACGTTCAGTGCGACCGTTTGCCGGACGCGGGGCGCGCTCGCCGTCACGGGCGGCAACTGGCTTGCGACCTGGACGCTCGCCTTCGATCTGCGGCTCGCGGCTTGGGCGTGGGCCGGTCGGCGCGCCAGCGGCTGGACGCAGCGTGCGTACGCGCTCGGTCTTGCCCATCGGACGCGACGATTTGCGCTGCATACGCTCAAGCTTGTCTTTGCTCTTGGCGTTCAGTTGCGGCATCGCCACCGGCGTCAGGCCGACTTCAGCACTGAGGATGTCGACTTCGTACTGGCTCATTTCGCGCCAGCGGCCCATCGGCAGGTCCGAGTTGAGGAACACCGGACCGAAACGCACGCGCTTCAGACGGCTGACCACTAGACCCTGCGATTCCCACAGGCGACGAACCTCACGGTTACGGCCTTCCATCACCACGCAGTGGTACCAGTGGTTGAAGCCTTCACCACCCGGAGCCTGCTTGATGTCGGTGAACTTGGCCGGGCCGTCTTCCAGCACCACGCCAGCTTTCAGACGTTCGATCATTTCGTCATCGACTTCACCGCGTACACGCACCGCGTATTCACGGTCCATCTCGTAGGACGGGTGCATCAGGCGGTTGGCCAGTTCACCGTCGGTGGTGAACATCAGCAAACCGGTGGTGTTGATGTCGAGACGACCGATGTTGATCCAGCGGCCTTCTTTCGGACGCGGCAGCTTGTCGAACACGGTCGGACGGCCTTCCGGATCGTCACGGGTGCAGATCTCGCCATCGGGTTTGTTGTACATGATCACGCGGCGAACCGATTCGGCCGCTTCTTCGCGCTTGATCACCTTGCCATCAATGGTGATGGCGTCGTGCAGATCGACACGCAGACCGAGGGTGGCGTCTTTGCCATTGACCTTGATCCGGCCCTGGCTGATCCAGGATTCCACGTCACGGCGCGAGCCGACGCCGATACGGGCGAGGACTTTCTGCAGCTTTTCGCCTGCTGGGCCGATTTCCTGGTCGTCTTTCTGATTAATGTCACTCATCTGGGCACCTCCCGGTGTGGTCTGTTCAGGCGCTCTGAATTGGGCGCCTGAAGCATTGAAATCTGGGTTCTCGGCCGAAGGGATCGGCGAAGGGTCGCAAATCATACGCGGATGTGCGCCATCGCGCATCAGAGACTAGCTGATCAATGGACAGTTATTTCTTTTTCCGCCGGCCGGCGTTACCGAGTTTGATCAGGCGCAACGCGGCTTCGGCGAGCACCGTGCGCTTGTCGTCCTTGTCGAGTTTCTTCCAGGCTTTGATTTCGCGTTTGCTGCGGCCACAGCCGAGGCAGATGTCGTCGGTGAATTTGCAGAGGCTGATGCAGGGGGCTTTTGCTGAACTCATTTGGGTACCTTTGGGAGATCAAAAGATCGCAGCCTTCGGCAGCTCCTACATTGGAATGCGGCCCCTGTAGGAGCTGCCGAAGGCTGCGATCTTTTCGGCGCCCCTCAGTCTTCAAACTCGCGGCGTTCGGCTTCGATGGCTTCGGCCAATGCTCGGGCTTCGGCTTCTTCTTCGCTCAGCTCGGGTTCGGGCGCGGGTTGTTCGAGGGCGGCGACGGCGGCCAACAGCTTTTCGCGGGCTTCGGCGACGCCAAGAATGTCCTCTTCCGGTTCGGCTTCTCGCTCGGTTTCAAGTTCAACTTCAATGACGGGCTCAGCGACCTCGACTTCAGGCTCGGACGTCGGCGCCTCACCATCCGCCGCATCCCGCAGCAAATCGTCGAAGTCGGTCTTGATGCCCTCCTCCATGCTGTCCAGCTCCAGCAGCAAGGTGTGGAAACTGGTTTCTTCCTTCTCTTCCTCCGGCTCGGCGCTGGCGTCGGCTAGTTCTTGCAGACTCTGCGGCACCGGCGCGTCGTCGAAATCGAGCACCGGATCGGTTTCCATTTCGCGCAGTTCGGCGAGTGGCGGCAGGTCTTCGAGGTTCTTCAGGTTGAAGTGATCGAGAAACATCTTGGTGGTGGCAAACATCGCCGGTTTACCCGGCACGTCGCGGTAGCCGACGACACGAATCCACTCACGCTCCAGCAAGGTTTTGACGATGTTGCTGTTCACCGCCACACCGCGCACGTCTTCGATCTCGCCACGGGTGATCGGCTGGCGATAGGCGATCAGCGCGATGGTTTCCAGCAAGGCTCGGGAATAACGCTGCGGGCGCTCTTCCCAGAGGCGGCCAACCCACGGCGAAAACTTCTCGCGGATCTGCAAGCGATAACCGGACGAGACTTCCTTGAGCTCGAACGCACGGCCCTCGCAGGACTTGCCGAGCAGGGTCAGGGCTTTCTTGAAGACTGCCGGCTCGGGCCGTTCGCCTTCTTCGAACAGTTCAAAAAGACGCTCAAGGGATTGCGGCTTTCCCGAGGCCAACAGAAAGGCTTCAAGCAGGGGCGCCAGCTCGCGGGGTTCAGTCAGGTTCATGTTTCGACTCGTTATTCGGCTCGGGCTCGCACGTGGATCGCGGCGAACGGCTCATTCTGCACCAGCTCGACCAAGGATTCCTTGACCAGTTCAAGGATCGCCATAAAGGTCACCACCACACCCAGTCGCCCTTCTTCGGCGGTGAACAGCTCGACAAACGGCACAAAACCGCCGCCCTTGAGCCGTTCCAGCACATCGCTCATGCGCTCACGGGTGGACAGTGCCTCGCGGCTGACCTGGTGGCTTTCAAACATGTCGCCACGGCGCAGCACTTCGGCCATGCACATCAAAATCTCTTCCAGCGCCACGTCCGGCAGCAGCTTGCGCGCCCGGGCTTCCGGGGCGTCGAGCTTGGGCACGACCACATCGCGGCCGACACGGCTGAGGTTGTCGATACCTTCAGCGGCAGCTTTGAAGCGCTCGTATTCCTGCAAGCGGCGGATCAGTTCGGCGCGCGGGTCGTCTTCTTCGTCTTCGACCGTTTCAGCACGCGGCAGGAGCATGCGCGACTTGATCTCGGCGAGCATCGCGGCCATCACCAGATACTCGGCGGCGAGTTCCAGGCGCACCGACTGCATCAACTCGACGTAGCCCATGTACTGACGGGTGATTTCCGCCACCGGGATGTCGAGTATGTTGATGTTCTGTTTGCGGATCAGGTACAGCAACAGGTCGAGCGGGCCTTCAAAGGCTTCGAGGAAGACTTCCAGGGCATCCGGCGGGATGTAAAGGTCCAGCGGCATTTCCATGACCGCCTGGCCATAGACCATGGCAAACGGCAGTTCTTGCTGGGCATCGGCCTGGGGATCGACAACGGTTTCCACTGCGGACATTCAGGCCTCGACCATGAACGGCGTCGGATCGCCGCAACCGACGCGGACCACTTCCGGGTCGTCGCCGGTCAGGTCGATCACGGTGGAGGCTTTGATGCCGCCAAAACCGCCGTCAACGATCAAGTCCACCTGGTGTTCGAGCAATTGGCGCATTTCGTAAGGATCGCTGAGCGGATCTTCATCGCCGGGCATGATCAGGGTCACGCTCATCAGCGGCTCGCCGAGTTCGGCCAGCAGCGCCAGCGCGATCGGATGGCTGGGCACGCGCAGGCCGATGGTGCGCTTCTTTGGATGCAGCAGCAGGCGCGGCACTTCGCGGGTGGCGTTGAGAATAAAAGTGTAAGGCCCCGGCAGGTGCGCCTTGAGAATGCGGAAGGTGCCGGTGTCGATCTTGGCGTAGTTGCCCAGTTGCGACAGGTCGCTGCAGATCAGCGCGAAGTTGTGCTTTTCATCGAGCTGGCGCAGGCGTCGCACGCGTTCGATGGCGGTCTTGTCGCCGATCTGGCAGCCGATGGCGTAGGAAGAGTCCGTGGGATAAACCACCACTCCGCCCTTGCGGATGATCTCGACCGCCTGTTTTATCAGGCGCGCTTGTGGGTTTTCCGGATGGATCTGGAAAAATTGACTCACATTCTCTACCTGTTCAGACGGCGGCAATATCTGTGTCATGTTTGAACCGACACCACAGGGGTGGAAGGTCCTCGGGAACCGGCCGGTACTGGCCGATCTCGGACCAGCCGCCAGGGCCATGGAAGTCACTGCCGGCACTGACCAGCAGACCGAACTCACGGGCAAGGATTGCCAGGCTGCCCACCTGTTCCGCAGGCTGGTGGCCATTGACCACCTCGATTGCATGCCCGCCTGCTTGAATATAGTCGGCAATCAGCTTTCGGCGCTTGCTGCGGGTGAAATCGTAGTGCCACGGATGCGCCAGGCTGACCCAGGCATTGGCGGCGCGCAGCGTGCCCACGGTGTCTTCCAGCGTCGGCCAGTGCAGCTTGACGTCGCCCAGCTTGCCGGCGCCGAGCCATTTGCGGAATGCCTCGGCGCGATCCTTGACGAAACCTTCGCGGACCATCCAGTCGGCGAAATGCGGACGGGCCGGGGCGTTGCCGCTGTCGCCCAGCTCCTGCTGGATTTTCCGCGCGCCGTCGAGGGCCCCGGGCATGCCCTTGAGGGCGAGCTTGCGGCTTATTTCTTCCGACCGCAGCCAGCGGCCATCGTGCAATTTGGCGATGGCCTCGACCAACGGCGCGGCGTTGACGTCGAATCCGTAGCCCAACACGTGGATGGTCGCGCCGCCCCAGGTGCAGGACAATTCGACGCCGTTGACCAGTTGCATGCCCAACTCATTGGCAGCCACACGCGCTTCGGCGAGGCCTTCGAGGGTGTCGTGGTCGGTCAACGACAGGACTCGCACGCCGTTTTCGAACGCACGCGCAACCAGAACCGCAGGCGCCAGGGCGCCATCGGAGGCCGTGCTATGGCAGTGCAAATCAACATTCACGGGGAGTTGTAACCTCAAATCAGCTGGCGCTATCGCGCGCCCATATGTTTGTTATTATGCCGCCACATCCAGCTTCTGGCTCTCACTGTGAAACAATTCATCGATTTCATCCCGCTTCTGCTGTTCTTCATCGTTTACAAACTTGATCCACGGGTCGTCGACATCGCTGGCCATGAAGTCACTGTAGGCGGTATTTACAGCGCCACCGCGATGTTGATCATCAGCTCCCTGGTAGTGTACGGCGCGCTTTTCATCAAACAGCGCAAGCTGGAAAAGAGCCAATGGCTGACCCTGATCGCCTGTCTGGTGTTTGGCAGCCTGACGCTGACCTTCCACAGCGAGACCTTCCTGAAATGGAAAGCGCCGGTGGTCAACTGGCTGTTCGCCCTCGCGTTCATCGGCAGCCACTTCATCGGTGACCGCCTGCTGATCAAACGCATCATGGGCCACGCGCTGACCCTGCCGGATCCGGTCTGGACCCGCCTGAACATCGCCTGGATCGTTTTCTTCCTGTTCTGCGGCGCGGCGAACCTGTTCGTCGCCTTCACCTTCCAAAGCTACTGGGTGGACTTCAAGGTGTTCGGCAGCCTGGGCATGACCGTATTGTTCCTGGTCGCACAGGGCATTTACCTGTCGCGCCACCTGCACGATGCCGATACCACAACAACACCAAAAACCGAGGACTGACATGCTCTACGCAATCATTGCCACCGACGTCGCCAACTCACTGGAAGCACGCCTGGCCGCGCGCCCTGCGCATCTGGAACGCCTGCAAGCGCTCAAGGGCGAAGGCCGCATCGTATTGGCCGGCCCGCACCCGGCCGTCGACAGCAATGACCCGGGAGCAGCGGGTTTTACCGGCAGCCTGATCGTCGCCGAGTTCGATTCCCTGAGCGCTGCTCAAGCGTGGGCTGATGCTGATCCGTACATCGCCGCTGGCGTGTATGCCAATGTCGTCGTCAAACCATTCAAACAAGTCCTGCCTTAAGGCTGAAGACAGGGCCTTACAGGGTTACTGTGACAAAGGGGATTCCTGTGGTGAGGGGATTTCTGTGGCGAGGGGATTTATCCCCGTTGGGTGGCGAAGCCGCCCCAATGCCATCCAATGCGGTGTGCCTGACACACCGCATGCTCCCATTTCAGGACTGCTACGCAGTCCAACGGGGATAAATCCCCTCGCCACAAATAGTCATCTGGCTCAAATACTCATCTGTCCAAAAATACCCACCTGCCACAAAACCCTCATCTGCCACAAAAATCCCATCAGCCACCAACATCACCTCCCGCGCACTGAACCTTCTCGCCTCTCACCCATCTCAATCGCTCATTATTCTCGTTTGCCTGCCGACAACCTGCCCAATATCCATTTGGAAGCAGGTGTCGCGATGCGCAAGGGTCCGTTGTGTCTGATGTTGGTGACGTTGTCGATCATGGCGCCCGCCCATGGTGAGGAAACCACCGAAGGCGGCAGCTCCACGCCATTGTCGTTAAGCGCCGGCAGCCAGATCACCGAGCTGCAACAGCGCCTCAAAGCGAGCGAGCAGCAGCGGGAAGAGTTGAATAAACAACTGCAAAGTGCCGACACTGCACGCGAAAGCGCTCAGCTCGCCCGACTGCGCCAAGAGAACCAGCGCCTCAAGCTGCAACTCAAGGAAGCCCAGGCCAGCCCGCTGCCGCGCTTGCTGACCGATCAGCAGCAGTGGTTCGTCACGGGAGCCGGAGTAGCGCTATTGGCGCTGCTCTGCGGTATCTTTGCCAGTGGAGCAAGCCGAAAACGTCGGCAATGGCTAAATTGAGTGAGTCATGAGCGAGCTGTTATTGATTGATGATGACCAGGAGTTGTGTGAACTCCTGAGTAGCTGGTTGAGCCAGGAAGGCTTCCAGGTGCGCGCCTGCCACGACGGCCAGAGCGCCCGCAAGGCGTTGGCCGAAACCGCCCCGGCGGCGGTAGTGCTGGACGTCATGCTGCCCGACGGCAGCGGTCTGGAGTTGCTCAAGCAATTGCGCAGCGACCATGCCGACCTGCCGGTGCTGATGCTCTCGGCCCGTGGCGAGCCGCTGGACCGTATCCTCGGCCTGGAGCTCGGCGCCGATGATTATCTGGCCAAACCGTGCGACCCGCGCGAGCTGACCGCTCGCCTGCGCGCCGTGTTGCGCCGCAGTCACCCGGCCGCCGTGTCGACGCAGCTGGAACTGGGCGACCTGAGCTTCAGCCCGGTGCGCGGCGTGGTCAGCATCGACGAGAAAGAACTGACCCTCACCGTGTCCGAAAGCCGCCTGCTCGAAGCGCTGCTCAAACAGCCGGGTGAGCCGCTGGACAAGCAGGAACTGGCGCAGCTCGCCCTCGGCCGCAAGCTGACCCTGTATGACCGCAGCCTCGACATGCACGTCAGCAACCTGCGCAAAAAGATCGGCCCGCACCCGGATGGCCGCCCACGCATCGTCGCCCTGCGCAGCCGCGGTTACTACTACAGCCTCTGAACCGCACACATCCCCCGGCCAACGATAACCGACGCCTCCCCCTGTAGGAGCTGCCGAAGGCTGCGATCTTTTGATCTTGTTTTTAAAAGACAGATCAAAAGATCGCAGCGTGCCGCAGCTCCTACAGGGATATGTGTAAGGTTGATGACGAAACGTCTTTACCCAAGCTTTACGCAGTGCTGACCGCCGCTGACCTTGATCTCCGTAATCTGAACTCATCCGGAACGTACCGGGAACGAGACAAGGAGATACACCATGCGCAAGACTCTTATCGCTCTGATGTTCGCTGCCGCTCTGCCAACCGTCGCCATGGCCATGCCGCAAGATGGCGGCCCGATGGGTGGCCCGCTCGACGGCCCACGCCACGGCGGTCAGATGCACGGCATGCACGGCAAAGGCCCGTACAGCCAACTCGACCTGTCCCGCGAACAACGCGAGCAGATCCGCAAGATCATGGGCGAGCAGATGCACGAGCGTAAGCAAGTGGTCGACAAGTACCTGGAAAAACTCTCGCCGGCTGACCAGAAAGCCATGAAAGACGAGATGGCAGCCAACCACAAGAAAGCCGAGACCGATGTGCGTGCGGTGCTGAAACCGGATCAACAGAAAAAATTCGACGAGATCCAGAAGAAACAGGCCGAACGCCGCGCTGAATGGGCCGAGTTCAAGGCGTGGAAAGCGCAACAGCCGCAAAAAGCGCAATAATGTTCTGACCATGGCCCGACGGCTAACCCCGTCGGGCCTGTTTGCACTTGCCCCTGTAGGAGCTGCGGCACGCTGCGATCTTTTGACTGTGGGACGCAGAGCGTCCCCGGCTGCATTTCCACGCAGAGCGTGGGAACGATCAGATCGCAGCGTGCCGCAGCTCCTACAGAGGTTTATGTTTGATTGAGGATTTTCTGTGCGTTCATTGTTCTGGCGTATTCTCGCGAGCTTCTGGCTGGCCATCGCTCTGGTGGCCGGGTTGTCGATTCTGCTCGGGCACATGCTCAATCAGGACGCGTGGATCCTCAGTCGCCATCCGGGCCTCAACAGCCTCGCCGGCGAATGGACGCAGTCATACGAAGCCCAAGGCGAGGAAGCCGCGCAGGACATCCTCGAACAACGCAAACGCCAATATCACATCGACGTCCAGGTGCTCAACGAATCCGGCGATCCGGTGGTGCGCGGCACCTTCCCGCGCCGCGCCGCCGCCTTCGAAGCGCGGCAGAACAACGATGACCGCCGCCTGCCATGGCGGCGCCTGACTGACGAATTCACCAGTGAAAAAACCGGTGACACCTACCTGTTCATCTACCGCATCCCGCACCCGGAACTCGACGCCTGGCACCGCGAAAGCCTGCTCTGGCCATTGAGTGCGTTGGGCATCGCGCTGGTGGTGCTGACCCTGTTCAGTTTGCTGGTGACCTTCTCCATCACCCGCCCGCTCAGCCGTCTGCGCGGTGCTGTACATGATCTGGGGCAGACCACCTATCAGCAGAACAGCCTGGCGAAACTGGCCAACCGCCGTGATGAATTCGGCGTACTCGCCACCGACTTCAACCGCATGGGTGCGCGACTGCAAAGCCTGATCGGCAGTCAACGCCAGTTGCTGCGCGACGTTTCTCATGAACTGCGTTCACCGTTGGCGCGGCTGCGCATTGCCTTGGCGCTGGCCGAACGAGCCAACCCTGAAGAACGCGAAAAGCTCTGGCCGCGCCTGACCCGCGAGTGCGATCGGCTGGAAGCGTTGATCAGTGAGATTCTGGTACTGGCACGGGTCGATGCCGACAACGCCAGTGCGGAAGACGTGGATCTGAATGCACTGCTCGGCACTTTGCAGAAGGACGCGAAACTCGGTTCGCCTGAGCAGACGGTACGTCTGGACGTGGAACCGCATCTGCAACTCAAAGGTTGGCCAACGATGATTGAGCGGGCCGTCGATAATCTTCTGCGCAATGCCCAGCGTTTCAATCCGGAAGGTCAGGCGATTGAAATGCAAGCGTCACGTCAGGGCGAGAAAATTATTGTGAGCGTGCGCGACCATGGGCCGGGCGTGCAGGCCGAACATTTGAGTCAGTTGGGTGAGCCGTTCTATCGGGCGCCGGGGCAGACGGCGGCGGGACATGGCTTGGGCCTGGCGATTGCCCGGCGAGCGGCGGAACGGCATGGCGGGAGTTTGACGTTGGCCAATCATCCGCAGGGCGGGTTTATTGCCAGCCTGGAATTGCCGTTGGTGCCGGGCGCGGTGGTTCAGCCGTAGATTTTCGGTGATGCAAAAAGATCGCAGCCTGCGGCAGCTCCTACAGGAACACGCATTCCAATGTAGGAGCTGCCGCAGGCTGCGATCTTTTGACTCTAAGCTTTACCCGGCCAGGCGCTGACGAACTCAGCCAGGTCAACCTTCTCCGCCACACGCGGTTCTTTCTGCGGCGTGCCGAGGTACAAGAACGCGATCACTTCTTCACCCTCAGCCAAACCCAAGCCCTGCGCCACGTGCCGGGAATACGCCAAATCCCCGGTACGCCACACCGCACCAATCCCCTGCGCATACGCTGCCAGCAAAATCCCGTGGGCCGCACACCCCGCCGCGAGCAACTGCTCAGCTTTCGGGTATTTGACGTGATCCTGCAACCTGGCGATCACCACGACCACCAGCGGCGCCCGTAGCGGGCCATTGCGGGCCTTGTCGATCATCGCTTCGGTGACTTCGCCTGCCTGCTGCTGCGCAGCTTCAGCCAGCAACTCGCCCATCTGCTCGCGCGCAGCACCTTCGACGGTCAAGAAGCGATACGGCTGCAAATGCCCGTGATCCGGCGCACGCAAGGCTGCGGCAAACAAGACTTCACGCTGTTCGGCAGTGGGGGCCGGTTCGACCAGTCGTGGAACGGAAACACGGTTGAGCAACGCGTCGAGAGCCTGCATCGGCCACCTCCTGAAAAATATGTGCGGCTATTCTAGCTTTATCTGCCAACAGGATGCCGGTTTACATGCCCTGCCCCGCAGGTAGAATGGCGCCCTTCCCACCACAGCCCGAGCGGACTTCATGGCGTTGCCGACCTTACGGATCATTGGTTTCATCATCGGCATCTTCCTGATCACGCTGGCTGTCGCCATGGTCGTGCCCATGGCCACCCTGGTGATCTTTGATCGCACCAGCGATCTGCCGTCGTTCCTCTGGGCGAGCATGATCACCTTCGTCGCCGGCCTCGCGCTGGTGATCCCCGGCCGCCCCGAACACATTCACTTGCGCCCGCGTGACATGTATTTGCTGACCGTCAGCAGTTGGCTGGTGGTGTGTATTTTCGCCGCGCTGCCGTTTCTGCTGACCCAGCACATCAGCTACACCGACTCGTTTTTCGAGAGCATGTCCGGGATCACCGCCACCGGTTCGACCGTGCTCAATCATCTCGATGACATGTCCCCCGGCATTCTGATGTGGCGCTCATTGCTGCACTGGATCGGCGGCATCGGCTTTATCGGTATGGCGGTGGCGATCCTGCCGCTGTTGCGCATCGGTGGCATGCGCCTGTTCCAGACCGAATCATCCGACCGTTCGGAAAAGGTCATGCCGCGCTCGCACATGGTGGCGCGCCTGATCGTGGCGGCGTACGTCGGCATCACCATTGTCGGCAGCCTCGCATTCTGGTGGGCCGGGATGAGCCCGTTCGATGCGATCAACCACGCGATGTCGGCGATTTCCACCGGCGGTTTCTCGACCTCCGACCAGTCGCTGGCCAAGTGGACGCAACCGGCGGTGCACTGGGTGGCGGTGGTAATCATGATTCTCGGCAGTCTGCCGTTCACCCTGTACGTGGCGACCATGCGCGGCAACCGCAAGGCGCTGATCCGCGATCAGCAGGTGCAGGGTCTGCTCGGCATGTTGCTGGTGACCTGGCTGGTGCTTGGCACCTGGTATTGGTGGACGACCAACCTGCATTGGCTGGACGCATTGCGCCACGTGGCGCTGAACGTGACCTCGGTAGTGACCACCACTGGTTTCGCCCTCGGCGACTACAGCCTGTGGGGCAACTTCTCGTTGATGTTGTTCTTCTATCTGGGCTTCGTCGGCGGCTGTTCCGGCTCGACCGCTGGCGGGATCAAGATTTTCCGTTTCCAGGTCGCCTACATCCTGCTCAAGGCCAACCTTAATCAGCTGATTCACCCGCGCGCGGTGATCAAGCAGAAGTACAACGGTCATCGCCTCGACGAAGAGATCGTGCGTTCGATTCTGACTTTTTCGTTTTTCTTCGCCATCACTATCTGCGTGATCGCCCTGCTGCTGTCGCTGCTTGGCGTCGACTGGATGACCGCGCTGACCGGCGCTGCCAGCACCGTGTCCGGCGTTGGCCCGGGCCTGGGCGAAACCATTGGCCCGGCGGGCAACTTCGCCACCCTGCCGGATGCGGCGAAGTGGATTCTGTCGTTCGGCATGCTGCTCGGCCGACTCGAGATCATTACGGTGTTTGTGCTGTGTATTCCGGCCTTTTGGCGTCACTGACCGTACCTGGCGCCTGCAGCAGCCGCGCCCGGTAATCGCCGGGCGTGGTGTCGAACCAGCGGCGGAAGGCGCGGAAGAAATTGCTCGGGTCGGCGAAGCCCAACAGATAAGCGATTTCCAGCAAGGTCATGCTCGGTTGCGCCAGATATTGCTCGGCCAGTTCACGACGGGTGTCATCGAGCAGTTGCTGAAAACTCGTGCCCTCCTCCTGCAAGCGCCGCTGCAACGTGCGCTGAGATAAATGCAGGGTCTGCGCGACGGTATCGCGCTTCGGCTCGCCTTGCGGCAGCATACGGCACAGCACCTGCCGCGCCTTGTGCGTGACCCGACTCTCGGAAAACCGCGCCAGATATTCCCCGGCAAAACGATCGTGCAGCAGCGCCATCGCCTCGTTGGCGGTGGGCAGCGGCGCTTCCATGTCGGCGCGTTCGAAGATCAGCGCATCGTATGGCGCGTTGAACACCAACGGCGCATGGAAGGCTTGTTTATACGGTTCGAGATCGGCGGGTTGGGCGCCCTGCACCAGCACCTTGACCGGGTGCAGCGTACGCCCGCTCAACCAGCCGCACAGGCCCAGGGCACAGGCCAGCGAGGCTTCGGCGCTTTGCCGGGTCGGCGGCAGATGATCGCCGTGCACCGTCAGAATCAGCGCGTAGCCTTCCTCCAGCAGACGAAAACTCAAGTCGGCGCTTTCAGCGATGATCCGCTGATAGCGCACCAGCCGTTGAAAGCCTTCGGCGAGGGTATTGCTCGACATCAGCGCGTAACCGGCGACATGAAACGAGGCCGGTCGCACCACTTTGCCCATGTTCAGGCCGATCGCCGGATTACCCGACAGCTCGACTGCCCGTTGCCAGAGCCGGGTCATTGAGTCTTGCGGGAAGCGCGCATCCGGATCATCCAGAGCCGTGTAATCGAGCCCCAGTTGCTTGAACAGAACCCGGCAGTCCAGGCCGTCCATCTCCAATGCTTTGACAATCCCCATCGCCCAGCTTGCAGAAGTCGTTCGTTCGCTCATGGCGTTTTTCTTTTACATGAGGGGCCGCATGCTACGGCCTGATTTGCGAAGGATACTAAAGTGGCGCCGATTGTCACTGGCCCACGCCAATGATCACTCTAGACTCAAATAAGCTACCCGCAGAACAACTCGTCGCCAGAACAATAACCACAGAGACCGCGGTCGTGGAAAATATCAAGCAATTCAACAGCTTCGCCGAGTTCTATCCGTATTACCTCAGTGAGCACAGCAACAGCACCTGCCGGCGCCTGCATTTCATCGGCACCACGCTGGTTATTTTCATTCTTGCGATGACCATCGCCAAGGGCGCCTGGCTGCTGTTATTGGCCTTACCGCTGGCCGGTTACAGCTTCGCCTGGATCGGGCACTTCTTCTTTGAAAAGAACCGCCCGGCGACGTTTCAGCATCCGCTGTACAGCCTGCTTGGCGACTTCGTCATGTACCGCGACATGATTCTGGGTCGCGTGGCGTTCTGAACAATAAGAACCAGAGGTTTGCCGATGAATGCCAATGCCCGTTTCACCCATATGAAGGACGGAACACAGGAAGACTGGGCGATCATCGCCGCCGACTTCAGCGCTTACGCCAAACAATTGCCGTCGCGGATCCTCACCCACCTGAAATTGCTCGAAGGTGATTTCGGCGGGTTCCCGGTGGATCGCCTGACCCACTCGCTGCAAACCGCGACCCGCGCCTTCCGTGATGGTCGCGATGAGGAATATGTGGTTTGCGCGTTGCTGCATGACATTGGCGACACTCTGGGTTCTTACAACCATCCAGACATTGCGGCGGCGATTCTCAAGCCGTTCGTCAGTGCCGAGAATCTGTGGATGGTCGAGAAGCATGGGGTGTTTCAGGGTTACTACTTCTTTCATCACTTGGGCATGGATCGGCATTTGCGCGAGCAGTTCGCCGGGCATCCGCAGTATCAGGCGACGGCCGAGTTTTGCGCCAAGTACGATGCGGCGGCGTTTGATCCTGACTATGACACGCTGCCGTTGAGCTTTTTCGAGCCGATGATGGAGCGGTTGTTTGCACAGCCGAAGAACTCGATTTACAAGGCCGCGATGGAAGAACACAGCACGGTTTGATGTTGTTTGTTCTGGCCTCATCGCTGGCAAGCCAGCTCCCACAGGATTCTGTGGCGCTCATAAAACATGTGGGAGCTGGCTTGCCAGCGATGAGGCCCTCTAAAAAACCCGAGAATCAGGCAAGTTCGGCGACTTTGGCGGCCTTCAGCTCCGCCTCTCGCGCCTGTGCATCCGCCAGCCGATACAACTCGATCGTGCCATCCCAATGCTCGATCAGCGCCGTGCACGATTCCACCCAATCGCCGCAGTTGAGGTAATCCACCTCGCCGACCTTACGGATCTCGGCATGGTGAATGTGCCCGCAGACCACCCCGTGCAACTCGCGCTTCACGCACTCATGGGCGATGGCTTCTTCAAAGTCGCTGATGAAACTCACCGCCGTCTTCACCTTGTGCTTGAGGTACGCCGACAGCGACCAGTAACCGTAGCCATAACGCGCACGCCAATGGTTGAGCCAGCGATTGAGCGTCAGGGTCACTTCGTAGGCCGAGTCGCCGAGGAAGGCCAGCCAGCGGTGATATCGGGTGATCACATCAAACTGATCGCCGTGAATCACCAACAGATGGCGCCCGTCCGCGGTGACGTGCACCGCCTCGTCGACCAACTGGATATTGCCCAGAATCAGCTTCGAATAACGGCGCAAAAACTCATCGTGATTACCGGTGACGTAGATCACTTCGGTGCCGCGCTTGCTCATGGTCAGCAATCGACGAATCACATTGGTGTGCGCCTGCGGCCAGTACATGCCACCGCGCAGTTTCCAGCCGTCGATGATGTCGCCGACCAGATAGATCTTGTCGGCGTGATAGCCCTTGAGGAACGTCGACAAGTGTTCGGCCTGGCAATCGCGCGTGCCCAGGTGCACGTCGGAGATCCACAGGGTTCGCACCCGTTGTTTGCGACTGGGTCTGGCGAGCTCGGCGCTGGTCATGGGCAACCCTCTGCGATGTTTTCGCCACTGTGCGCGCGCCCTGTTAATCGACCATGACAAGCGCGCGTCAGTCGTGTGACAACGCACCCGATGCGGGTCGGTGTAGACTGCAGGCCTGCCCGGAGACTTGTTCATGCGCCCGATTCTCACCCTGCGTCAGTACACCCACGATCTGATCGTGCACAGCCACGAACACCCCCAACTGGTGTTCGGGCTGTCCGGCGCGCTGGACTTCGAAGTCGAGGGTTGTGGCAGCCAGGTACGTCAGCAGAGTTTTGTGGTGATCCCTTCGGGTGCGCATCACGCTTGCGGCAGCCCCGATGGCAGCCGCTGTCTGGTGATGGATATTCCTGACGGGCAATGGCTGGCCGACTCGCTGGGCGATCATGCCGACGCCAGCCGCCGCTTGCTTGATCAGCCCGCGCGCCTGTCGCTGGATTCCGGGCAGAGTCAGTTGGTCAGTTGGCTGGCGAACAGCCCGGTCAGCGATCCGTTGATCGCGCAGCAAGGTTCAGTGTTGCTCCTGGCCAGCCTCAATCAGGCGCGGCCGGCCGAGTTGGCGGCCCGACGCCTGCCCTATGCGGCGCTGGATGCGCACATCGAGCAAAACGCCGCATATCCGCTGCAGGTTGCCGATCTGGCGCGGGTTGCCGGGCTCTCAAGCGCGCGCCTGCATGCACGCTTCATGGCCGAGTGCGGGCAGACGCCGATGGATTACATCCGCAGTCGGCGCTTGCATCTGGCCGTGCAAATGCTCCGCGACACGCTGTTGCCGATGGGCGAAATTGCCAGTCGCGTCGGTTACAGCTCACAGAGTGCTTTCTCGGCCGCCGTCCTGCGCGAGTTCGGCGCATCACCCGGCCAGCTTCGGCGCGATTCCCGCGACAAAAGACGATAGTCCGCCGACAGACTTACTGACCTCTACACGCTTAAATGTAGGAGCTGCCGCAGGCTGCGATCTTTTGATGTTGATCGTTCCCACGCTCCGCGTGGGAATGCAGCCGTGACGCTCCGCGTCACTGGACGCAGAGCGTCCCTAGCGGCGTTACCACGCAGAGCGTGGGAACGATCAAGCAAGATCAAAAGATCGCAGCCTTCGGCAGCTCCTACAGTGAGATTTGTCAATGATTGTGTTTGCGATAGAAGGATTGCAATGACTCCGCGTACCGCCCTCGGCGCTCTGCACATTGGTGCTTTGATGTTTGGCCTGACCGGTGTGTTCGGCAAACTCGCTGTCGCCTCCCCCGCCGTAATCGTCTTCGGGCGCGCCGCTTTCGCCGTGCTCGCCCTGGCGTTTTTCGCCCGTTTTGCCAGCCAACAGGGCTGGCAAAAACTTCAGGCCGTGGACTGGCGTCGATTGGCCCTCAGCGGCGTGTTGCTGGCCGGGCACTGGGTGAGCTTCTTCATTTCGGTGAAGATCGCCGGCGTCGCCATCGCCACCTTGGGTTTTGCCAGCTTCCCGGCATTCACGGTGATTCTCGAAGGGCTGATCTTCCGCGAACGCATCCGTGCCAATGAAATTCTGCTGGTGGTGCTGGTCAGCATCGGCCTGATTCTGGTGACCCCGGCGTTCGATCTGGGCAGCGGCGCCACCGTCGGTTTGCTTTGGTCGGTGTTGTCCGGCCTGCTGTTCTCGCTGCTGTCGCTGACCAACCGCGCCAGCTCCGGACGCATCCCGGCGGTGCAGGCGGCGCTGTGTCAAAACGTGGTGGTGGCCCTGTGTCTGCTGCCGGTCGCGGCGCCGCAACTGAGCGAAGTGCGCGCGCTGGACTGGTTGTGGATCGCCCTGCTCGGCGTGTTCTGCACCGGCGTCGCCCACAGCCTGTTCGTCGCCAGCCTGGCGGTGATCAAGGCGCGCACGGCGGCGGTAGTGTTCGCGATGGAGCCGGTCTACGGCATCACCGTCGCCTGGCTGCTGTTCAATGAAAACCCGACGCCGAAGATGTTGATCGGCGGCGCGTTGATCATTGTCGCCATCGTCGTGTCGGCGCGGATGTCAGGCAATGCCGACAAGAAAACCGTCGCCGCCGAGGCCGCGTCTCACTGAGTACGGTCGTTGTGGCCGAGGTCGCGATCTGGATCGATCTGATCGCGAACTCGCTGTTTCAGCACCTTGGCCTCAGGGAAACCGCCATCGGCCTTGCGCTCCCAAATCTGCACGCCTGCGCAGGTGATGTGAAAGACCCCGCCGGTGCCTGGCACCAAAGAGACTTTGCCGAGATCATCGGCAAACGTGCTGAGCAGTTCCTGCGCCAGCCACGCGGCGCGCAGCAACCACTGGCATTGGGTGCAATAGGTGATGACAACTTCGGCTTTAGCAACGGTCATGTTCGCTACAACTCATGAGACAGAGGGCGCCGCTATAATAGCCGGCTTTATCGCTTGCCCCGAGACTCACAATGCGCCGTCTGCTGTTCTGCCTGCTGCTTGGTTTCCTTCCACTCCTGGTTCACGCCAGTGACGCGCCACGGCCGAAAGTCGGTCTGGTGCTGTCCGGCGGCGCGGCGCGCGGGCTGGCGCATATCGGCGTGCTTAAAGCACTGGAAGAACAAGGCATCAAGATCGATGCGATCGCCGGCACCAGCATGGGCGCGGTGGTCGGCGGCCTGTATGCCTCGGGCTACAAGATTGATGAGCTGGAAAAACTCGCGCTGAACATCGACTGGCAAGCCGCGCTGTCCGATGCCCCGCCGCGCGAAGACGTGCCGTTTCGGCGCAAGCAGGATGACCGCGACTTTCTGGTGAAACAGAAACTCAGCTTCCGTGACGACGGCAGCCTTGGCCTGCCGCTGGGGGTGATTCAGGGCCAGAACCTTGCGCTGCTGCTGGAAAGCCTGCTGGCGCACACCAGTGACACCCGCGATTTCGACAAACTGCCAATCCCGTTCCGCGCCGTCGCCACCGACATTTCCAATGGCGAAAAAGTGGTGTTCCGCAAAGGTCACTTGCCTCAGGTGATCCGCGCGAGCATGTCGATCCCGGCCGTGTTTGCCCCGGTTGAACTCGACGGCCGCCTGCTGGTGGACGGTGGCATGACCGACAACATCCCTCTCGATGTGGCACGGCAAATGGGCGTCGACGTGGCCATCGTCGTCGATATCGGCACACCGCTGCGCAACCGCAAGCAGTTGACCACCGTGGTCGACGTGTTGAACCAGTCGATTACCCTGATGACTCGCAGCAACTCGGAAGAACAACTGGCGGCGCTGAAATCGTCTGATGTGCTGATCCAGCCGCCGCTGGCGGCATTCGATGCCACCGATTTCGGCAAGGCTCAGGAAATGATCGACGCCGGCTACCGCGCCACCCGAGTTCTCGATGCGCGCCTCGCCGTGCTCAAACCCAAAGAAGCCCAAGACGCAGAGCTCAACGCCGCCCGTTCGCCGGGCCAACGGACGCCGATCATCACCGCGATCCGCGTCGAGAACGACTCGAAAGTCGACGACGATGTGATCCGCTACTACATCCGTCAGCACATCGGCGAGCCCCTCGACCTGGGTCGACTGCACTCGGACATGGGCACCTTGTATGGCCTCGACTACTTCGAGCAGGTGCAATACCGCGTAGTGCACAAAGGCCAGGAACACACGCTGGTGATCAGCGCCCGTGGCAAGCGCAGCGGCACCGATTACTTGCGCGTCGGCCTCAACCTGTCAGACGACATGCGTGGCGACAGCGCCTTCAACCTCGGCGCCAGTTATCGCATCAACGGCATCAACCGCCTCGGTGCGGAATGGTTGACCCGGGCGCAGATCGGCGACAAACAGGAGCTGTACACCGAGTTCTATCAGCCGCTGGACGTCGGCTCGCGCTACTTCGTCGCACCGTATGCCTCGTTCGAGGCGCAGAACGTCGACTCGGTGCTCGATAACGACCCAATCGCGCAGTATCGCGTAGAGCGTTATGGCTTCGGTCTGAACCTCGGTCGGCAGATCGGCAACAACGGCGAAGTGCGCTTCGGGGTGGGTGAGGCCTGGGGCAAGGCGGATGTGCGCATTGGCGATCAGGATCTGCCGAGCGAGAGTTTCAATGAGGGTTTCTACAGCTTGAAGTACTCGTACGACTCGCTGGACAACGTCTACTTCCCCCACGAGGGCAAGGACGTCAGCCTGACCTTCATGCAGTTCGAGCCCGGCCTGGGCTCGGACACACGCTATCGTCAATGGGAGTTCAAACTCGACAAAGCCATGAGTCACGGGCCGGATACGTTGATCCTGGGTGGCCGCTACGGCCGTACGCTGGACGATGCCAATGTGGTGACGTCGAGTTTTCTGCTCGGCGGTGCGCGGCAGTTGTCCGGGTTCCGCGAGGATGCGGTGTCCGGGCAGAACGTCAGCCTGATGCGCGCGGTGTACTACCGCCGGCTGACGCCGCGTTCGTACCTGCCGCTGGACTTCCCGCTGTACGCCGGCGCTTCGCTGGAACGGGGTCGGGCGTGGAACAACGACAATGAGTTCGACAGTGGCTACATCAATGCGGCAAGCGTGTTCATCGGCTTCGATACGCCACTGGGGCCGCTGAATTTCAGTTACGGACTGAATGATGCGAACGAGCAGGCGGTGTACCTCAACCTCGGCCAGACCTTCTGATCGCGTCGCCTGAAAATCCGCTATCGCGAGCAGGCTCACTCCTACAGGGGAGCGCATTCCAATGTAGGAGTGAGCCTGCTCGCGATGACCATATCCGCTAGCCCATAGAACTATCAGGCCTTAGCGAATCCCCGCCAGCAGCGTTCGCGCCGTCTGCTTGAGTGGCTCGTCGCCGTCCTTGAGCAGTTCGTTCAACAGCGAAATCGCGCTGTCGATGTCACCGTCATCAATGCAATTCTGTGCCTCTTCCAGCTTTCCGGAGTGGGCGGCTTGCGGCGAATCAGGCTTCTGCAAATCCAGCGGTTCGAGTACCAGTGATGGCTGTGAATCACCGAACTCGTTGAGGAATTCATCATCCAGCGCCTGTACATCCGGCTCGGGGATCCACTCCAGCTCCGCTTCTTCACTGGCCTCGGGTTCTGGCAATTCGAAATCCTGCGGCAGAATCTGCAGATTCGAGCCAAAAGCAGACTCATCGGCAGCCGGCTGACTCGGTGTTGATCGGCTGTCGTCCAGATCCCAGCTGGAATCCATCGACAGCTCGCCCAGATTCAATTCGAAATCGTCCTCGGGCGCTGCCGGCTCGGGGGCGGGAGCGGCTTTGACGATGGGCGCGACACTGGCGACCACTGGCGCAGCGGCCGCCAACGGCGCAACACTCAGCAACTTCGGATGACGGTCACGAATGGTCTGCAATTGCTGCTCATCGACACCCAACTGACGTAAGTGATGTTCCTGTTGTTCGTACGCCGCGCTATCACCCTGACGCCCGAGGACTTCAAGCAACTGCACGCCAAGGTCGAGACGCTCCGGCTCCTTGTGCAAAGCGTCGCGCAGTAGCCCGACGGCCTCCCCCAGTCGTCCATACGCCAGATAAATCCCTACCGCTTCCAGCACATCGCCCGCCGCCGGCTCTTCGCGATGCTCCTCTGCGGCGTGCGCCGTCACGGCATGGCTGGTGTCAGCGTCAACCTTCTCGGGTTGATTATCGGGAGGCAGAAACGGCAGTGGCATTTCACCCGGTGTTGCCTGACGACGCCGGCGCAGGAACCATCCGCCCATCAGCACGCCCAGCAACAGCAACAATCCGCCCAGCAGCCAGCCGTTCGGCGCATCGTCAGCGGACTCAACCGGTACAGTGACCGGTGCCGGGGCTGGCGGGGCTGGCGCTGCCGGCGGCGCCTTCTGCAGCTCGACCAGTTGAGTTTGCAGTTCACCCATGTGCTTTTTGCCATCGGCGATCAGCGACTGCTGTTCCTGCAATTTTGCGTTCAACTCTTCGATGGTTTTCTGCAATTGCTGGTTGTGCAAGACACTGGCCGCCAATTGCTCACTGAGAGCAGGATCGGCGGCTGCCGTCGGCGGTGGTGGCGCCGGTGTGGCTTCGCGCTTGCCCTGCGCAGCCTGAGGCGGCGCGGTAGCGGGTTCTACAGTAGGGAAACCGGAAGATTGTGGTCGTGGGTCCGGCTCGTCGGTGGCCGGCACGATACCCGGCGAACCCGGCGGGTCGATCAACACGGTGTACTCGCGCAGCAAGCGGCCGTTGGGCTGACTGAGCTGTACGAGGAAATTCAGAAAGGGTTCATTGACCGGTTTGCTGGAGGTCACGCGGATCATCTGGCGATTGCCATGCAGGATCGGCACGAACTTCAGGTCGTTGAGGAAGAACACCCGTTCGACCCCAGCCTGGCCGAACTCATCGGCCGTGGCCAGGCTCACCGAAAGATCATTTTGCGTCAGCGCGCCGACATCGACCAATGCGATGTCGGCCTTGAGCGGCTGATTGAGGGCTGAGTGAACAGTAATGTCACCCAGCCCCAGTGCCATCGACGCGGTCGAAAAGCTGAATATGCCAGCGACCAGCAGCCCTTTGGCGCCACCGCGCAGTACCACCTGCCAACTTGCGAGCATGAGCATCCCTTAAATAAGCAAAACCGACTTCTATGCGTTCGCACATCCGGTACGAACACGATATTGCCCAGTAGTTCTTATAGTCGGCTCAGCGCGATCTCTCAAAAAAACGGCACAGGCTTGTGCCTCAAGATTTTTCCAGGTTGGCCAGGATGTGCCCGTGCACACGCATGCACACCTTCAAATCCGCCTCGTCGACGCCCTCGAACAATTCGTGGCGCAATTGCGTGGCGATGGTTTCGATTTGTTCGATCAGCGGCAAGGCCGGGGCGCAAAGGACGATTTTTTTCGCCCGGCGGTCTTCCATTACGGACTGGCGTTGCACCAGGCCCTGGCTTTCCAGGCTGTCGAGCAAACGTGCGAGGGTCGGGCCTTCGACGCCGACGCTTTGCGCCAGCTCACGCTGGGTCGGTGCGTCTTCGAAACGTGCCAGATGCAGCAGCACCAGCCAGCGCGCCTGAGACAGGCCGAGGCCGGCGAGCCGGCGGTCCAGTTCGGCGCGCCAGCCACGGGACATCTGGGCCAGTTGCATGCCAAAGCGGTGTTGATCGGTTAACGGCATAAAACACTCACGGTTAGACTGAAAAATAAAGAATTTCTAATTATTAGCCAGCTAAGCATGAGCTGCAGTTATAGGCAAGAGTCGCCCTGTACTGAATCGTTACAACTGTACAGGGCTTGGCGCAAACGCCACCTCACATTTCGAATTCCGATTGCAGCGCAGCCCGCACGCAATACAGCACGCCTTCCGGCACACGACCGGCGAACAGCTCGGCGATTTCGGCGACCGACGGCAACTCGCCTTCGCCATCGAGGAACGCGTCCTGCACTTCGCCCATCAGCTCTTCAGGCAAGTCCAGCGCCTGTTCCAGTGACAACTGTTGCTTGCCAATCGCCTCGGCGAGCATCGTGTAGACGTTCTTTTCCGAGCACTGCAACTGACCGGCGATCTGTAACGGCGTCATGCCGGCACGGGCCAGAGTGATCAGCTCGTGGCGCACATCGGCGACCGCTTTCGGCGCCTCGACTGCGCCGCCAAGCACTTCGAGGAAGGCCTCGCCGTAGCGCTCCAGCTTGCGTGCACCGACGCCGCTGACCGTGGCCATTTCCGCCAGCGAGGTCGGCTGGCTGCGGAGCATTTCCAGCAGCGTCGAGTCGGGGAAGATGACGTACGGCGGCACACCGTGTTCTTCGGCGAGTTTGCGCCGCAGCGCACGCAACGCTTCCCACTGTTCGCGCTCTTCGCCGCGCACCAGTTGGCTGGCGGGGCTCTTGCTGTTGCTCTTGGCGGCGACCTGCGGCTTGAGATCGCGGCGCAGCTCCAGGCTCACTTCGCCCTTGAGCAACGGCCGGCAACTGTCGTTCAGGCGCAGACCGCCGTAGCCCTCGTGATCGACATCGGCCAGCCCGCGCGCCACCAACTGGCGGAACAACGAGCGCCATTCGCTCTCGCTCAACGCCTTGCCGACGCCCCACACCGACAGGTGCTGATGGCCGAAACTGCGGATTTTTTCGTTGTCCTTGCCCAGCAGCACGTCGACCAGATGGCCGACGCCATAGCGCTGGCCGGTACGGAAAATCGCCGACAACGCCTGACGTGCAGGCTCGGTGGCGTCCCAGGTCTGCACGCCATCGACGCAGTTGTCGCAATGGCCGCATGGCTCGGGCATGTCTTCGTCGAAGTACGCCAGCAGGGTCTGGCGACGGCAGCGAGTCTCTTCGCAGAGCGAGAGCATGGCGTCGAGCTTGTGCTGCTCCAGACGCTTGTGCCGTTCGTCGCCTTCGGAGTTTTGCAGCATCTGCTTGAGCATCACCACGTCTTGCAGACCGTAGGCCATCCACGCATCCGCGGGCAGACCGTCACGGCCGCCGCGACCGGTTTCCTGGTAATACGCTTCCAGGGATTTCGGCAGATCGAGGTGCGCGACAAAGCGTACGTTGGGCTTGTCGATGCCCATGCCGAACGCCACGGTGGCAACCATGATCAGGCCTTCCTCATTGAGGAAGCGCTTTTGGTTGAAGGCGCGCAGATCGTTCGGCAGACCGGCATGATACGGCAGCGCCGGGAAGCCCTGCTCGCTCAAAAACGTTGCGACTTCTTCGACTTTCTTGCGCGACAGGCAATAAACGATGCCCGCGTCGCTGCGCCGCTCGGCGAGGAACGCCAGCAACTGCTTGCGCGGCTGTTCCTTGGGCACGATGCGATAAAAAATATTCGGGCGGTCGAAGCTCGACAGGAAGCGCTCGGCGTTCTGCAGATGCAGGCGCGTGACGATTTCTTCGCGGGTACGCTTGTCGGCGGTGGCGGTCAGGGCGATACGCGGCACGTCCGGGAACAGCTCGGCCAACTGACCCAGTTGCAGGTACTCCGGACGGAAGTCGTGGCCCCACTGCGATACGCAGTGCGCTTCGTCGATGGCGAACAACGCGATGTTCAAGCCTTGCAGGAACGACAGCATGCGCGGTTGAACCAGGCGCTCGGGCGCCAGATACAACATCTTCACTTCGCCGCGTTTGATCCGCGTGGCGAGGTCGCGCTGCTGCTCGGCACTCAATGTCGAATTGAGCGCAGCGGCGGCCACACCCAGCTCTTCGAGGGTGGCGACCTGGTCGTCCATCAACGCGATCAGCGGCGACACCACCACCGCCAGGCCTTCGCGCAGCAGCGCCGGCACCTGGAAGCACAGCGACTTGCCGCCACCGGTAGGCATCAGCACCAGCGCATCACCGCCACTGGCCACGCGCTCAATGATTGCACCCTGACGGCCACGGAAACTGTCGTAGCCGAAGATGTCCTTGAGGACGCGTTGAGCCTGTTCGAGCATAAAAACTCCAAAAATCACAAAAACATCCCTGCAAGGCTGGTTCATGACGGCCAAGGCTGCACCGCAGAATCGTAAGAACGCATTGCATGACGGCCGCAATGCGGGCAGGGAGCGCAAAACGCGGCAGTATACCCGAGCCCTCCCCTGCACAGGGCGCCGCTTATACCTTCGAATCCAGTCACGCCCGGTAGGAGCTGCCGCAGACTGCGATCTTCTGATCTGGATCTTGATGCTGATCTTTAAAAAAATAAAATCAAAAGATCGCAGCCTTCGGCAGCTCCTACAGGGGATATGCAGGGCGCAGCCGGGCAAATCTGCCGTGCGGCTGGCTTGAGAGCGCAAGAAGGCCTAGAATTCCCGCATTGTTTATTCCCCCAAGGTAGCCCCGTAATGTCCTTCGCTGAGCAACTGACCCGCCTGCAAGTTTTCCTCGATGCCGACGAGCTGCATGACGAGGCGCTGGATTACGTGGCCGCGCACGGTTACCTGACCGCGCTGTCGATCTGTGCCGAAGACGTACCGGAGCGTGAGTGGATCGACGCCCTGTTCGCCGAAGAGCCGCATTACGCCGATGACGCCCAGCGCGCAGAAATCGAAGCCACGCTGATCGGCCTCAAGGCGCACATCGCCCGTCAACTGGCCTCCGATGAAGAGTTCGAGCTGCCATGCGATCTGGATCTGGGTGAAGAGCCGGATGATTCCGAACTGCGCGGCTGGTGCATCGGTTTCATGGAAGGCGTGTTCCTGCGCGAAGAAGCCTGGTTCGAAACCGCTGAAGATGAAGTCAGCGAAATGCTCCTGCCGATCATGGTCGGTTCGGGCCTGTTCGACGAACAGCCAGAGTTCGAAGACATCGCCAAGGACGCCAACCTGATGGACGACATGATCGTGCAGATCCCGGAAGCCCTGACCGCCCTGTACCTGCTGTGCCAGGCGCCCGACGAAAAACCGGCGATCCTCAAGCCACGTCACCACTAAGGTCCGGCCTATGGACAATCCCATAGGCAACCGCTCCCTGATGTTGCGCTACATTCTGCTGGCCATCGGCTGGCTCAGCGTGGCATTGGGGGTGATCGGCATCTTCCTGCCCGTCCTGCCCACCACCCCTTTCCTCCTGCTCGCAGCGGCCTGCTTCGCGCGCAGCTCCCCGCGTTTTTATCAATGGCTGGTCGAGCATCCAAGGCTCGGGCCATGGATTCGTGACTACCTCGATGGCAACGGCATTCCGCTCAAGGGCAAGGTCTATGCGATCGGGCTGATGTGGGCGAGCATTCTGTTCTCGTGCTATCTGGTGCCACTGCCGTGGGCGCGGGGATTTATGTTGACGAGTGCGGTGTTGGTGACGGTTTATATTTTGCGGCAGAAGACTCTGCGCAAATCCTGAGCCTCTTTGCCTTTAAACAACATTGTTTAAAAGACACCTTCAGACACGCCTTCCAGGCTACAAATTCTTGCGCCTTTGCCTACAGCTACGCCAGAATCCGCCGGCTTGTGCGCCTTGGGGTCGGGTTCTATTGTGGTGCGGTCGCTGAAGAGTCAGCGATCGGGTTTAGCGACCCAAATCTGTAATAGGTGCATCAGCGCTCCATGCTTTGTGGCAGATTCAATGTCTGCAACTTCGCTATGGTGGCTGTATGCGGGAGACCCTCGGGTCTGCCGGGTGCCTATAACCGGTTCGCTAACCTGCGTACAGCCGCCACCTTCCTGTTTAGCGACAGTTCTGGGCGGCTCCACTCTTATAGGAGCTTCACCATGATCAAACCAACACCCAACCCGCCCGAAACCGATCTCGCCTCACCCTACGAATCCCTCGATTCAAAAAAGCTCAACGACGCCGCCGAGCGCGCCCTCGACCACTATCTCTGCCCACCCGGCTCAACCCCACCGCCGCGAAAAACCCGCCGGATGTACGCCGTGACCGCAGACTTCAAAAACGAAGAACTGCTGGCCGATGCCATCGAAACACTCGCCTCAGCCAGAACCATCGCTCATGACTTCGCCCACCTCATACCCGCGTCGCAGCGCAGGACGCTGTTGGGGATTGCGCAACTGATCATGCTCGGGGAGCTGGCGGTGAATCGGGTGATGGATAATCTGGAGTTGCCGCAGTAGCGACACGCGATGATCGTTCCCACGCTCCTGCGTGGGAATGCCTCAACGGACGCTCCGCGTTCGGCTTTGGAAGGGACGCGGAGCGTCCCGGGCTGCATTCCCACGCAGAGCGTGGGAACGATCACGTGAGGCAGAAGAAACCCGCCGTCCCGGTTGTACGTGACGGCGGGTTTTTTCGTTTCAGACGGCGCTTACACCGTATCCACCTTCAACGAATGATCGTTCAACATCCCGCTGATGATCGTCGCGGTGTCGTGCCCGCCAGCAATCACCCCGCCCGCTCCCGGCGTTACGCCGTAGTGGCTGGCGAGGTTGACGCCGGCCAGGTCGATGGTCTGGTTCGGCGTGGCGCCGGCCATGGCGCTGACGTCGATGCTGGTGAGGACCGAGGCGCCGGTGCCGGTGACGGTGAAGTGCAGGTAGTCATCCAGTGAGGCGGTGGTGCCGTTTTCGCCTTGCAGCAGTTGCGACAGATCGAGCTTGTCGGTGCCGGGGGTGAAGTCGGTGATCAAGTCATGGCCACTGTTGCCCTTGAGCCACTGGAAGGTGTCAGCGCCAGGCCCACCGGTCATGGTGTTGTTGCCCATGCCGCCGATCAACAGATCGTCACCGCCGCCACCGTTGAGGATGTCGTTGCCCAGCCCGCCGTTGATCACGTTGTTATTGTTGTCGCCGGTCAGGGTGTCGTTGAAGTTCGAGCCGACGAGGTTTTCGATGCCGGTCAGGGTATCCGTGCCAGCGCCAAGGGTGTTTTGCGCACCGAGCAGGCCGAGGTTTACCGTCACACCGGCGGTGGCGTGGGCGTAGCTGGCCGTGTCGATACCGCTGCCGCCGTCGAGCAGGTCATTGCCCGGGCCGCTGTAGAGCAAGTCATTGCCGGCACCGCCGTGCAGCTCGTTGTTGCCTGAGCCTGCGGTCAACACATCATTGCCGTCGCCAGCGTTGAGGATGTTGTCGCCGGTGCCGGCCACCAACACATCGTCACCTGAAGTGCCAGTAAGGGTGTGCCCGTCCTGATAGCTGATGCTGACGTTGGCCGTGTCGCTGCCGCCATGGTTGTCGTTGGCGGTGTAGCTGCCATGGAAGTCCGGGGTGATGTCGTGCGCCCCGGCGTAGTTGAGGGTCATGGTCAGCTGATAGTTTTCCGCCGCGTTGGGGTTACCGCCGCCGCTGGGATTGGCGATGTTGGTGATGTGGATCTGATAGACGCCATCGGCCGATGCGGTCAGGGTTTGCCCGTCCGCGAGGGCGATGTAGGCGCCGCCGTTGATCGAGTACTCCATGGTGACGTGACCGGCCGCCAGGTTGTGGTCAAGGTTGAGAGTTTCGCCCTGGCGCAGGTTCACGGTGATGCGGTCTTCATCGTTGGCGTTGCTGTTGGTCACAGCGCCGAGGTAACCGCTGACCACCAGTACGGCGGTCATCGTCGCGGCGTTGGCACTGAACGAGTTGCGCACGTTGGCGAGGTTCTGGTTGGCGGCGGTATTGACGTTAGTGCCGGTGAAGTTGATCGCGCCAGTGCCGGTGAAGTCCGCCGCTTTCGAGATCCAGCCAGTGTTGAAACTGGTCGGAGTGGCATTGAGCGTGTCGCCATTGGGATCGGTGTCGTTGGCCAGCAGCAGCTCGCCCGGCACGACGATGTTGCCCGACAGCACGTTGGTGATGACGTGGTCGTCTGCCGCCAACGGAGGCGCGTTGGGGATCACTTTTACGGTCAACGTCGAGCTGGCAAGGTCACCGTCGTTGTCGCTGACGGTGAAACCGATGTTCTCGGTGATCACCACGGCGGTGGTTTTCTGCGAGGTGTAGGTGTACTCGCCGCTGTCGAGATTGATCAGCAGTGTGCCGCCATTGTTGGTGGCGATGCTCAGCGTGTTGTTCACGGTGTTGAACGTACCGTGATTGGTACTACCGCTCGGCGTCAGCGAGCCTTGGCCGCCGAGGGCTTTTGGATCGTAGGTGTAGGTGGTGCCGTCGATCACGATGGATTTGATGAAGCCGCCGTCGGCGCCGAACGTACCGCCCTCGCCCAGCAACGAACCGGTGACCGGTGCGCCGACCACAGTTCCGGATAGCACTGAGTTGAGCTGGTTGAGGTCGGTGACCACCACCGCGTTGGTGTTGGTGTGGCTGATGCCGTCATAGGCCAGCGGGTCGAGGTTGGCGTTGCTGACGCCGCTGCCGAGGCCGATCGCGTAGTTCTTGATGTTGTTGGCATCGAGGAAGTTTTTCAGCGCGGCTTCGTCAGCGGCATTGATGTCGCCCTCGTTGGGTTTGCCGTCGGAGAAGAAATAACCGACGTTCTGCGCCCCAGTGAGTTTGCCCGAGGTGTTGAACGCGGTTTGCATCACCGCCACGGCGGCGTCGTAGTTGGTGCCGCCGCCCGCCGTCAAACCGGCGAGAATCGTCTTCGCTGTCGCCACATCGACCCACACCGTGGTTCGGTCAGTGGCGTTGCTGCTGAAGGTGACCAGTTGCACTTTCACATCGCCGAGGTCGTCGTACTTGTCGAGCAAGGCGCTGATCGCCTGCTTGGCCAGCGCCAGCCGCGACAGGCCCGGCACGCCGGAGGCGTCGGCCATACTGCCGGAGATGTCGAGGACGATGAGCAGGTTGGAATCGATCTCCACCGCTGCCACTGAACGGTCCGAAGCCACGGCTTTCGGCACGTCGTCAACGATGTTGACCACGAGGGTGCTGGTGGTGCTGTTGCCCAGTGCATCGGTGGCTTTGTAGGTAAAGCTTTCGCTCAGGGTGTTCGCCCCGTCGTTGGCGTTCGGCGTGGTTTTCGGCGCCGAGGTCAGCGTGTAGGTGTAGGTGCCGTCGGCGTTGAGCTGGATCTGCCCATAGGTGCCGGTGGCGCTGCCGACCAGGGTGTAGGTGATCGCGCCACTGCCGCCGGTGACCGCGCCAACCAGTGTGCCCGTTGCGGTTTCGCCAGTGTTGGTCGGGTCGCTGCCGGTGACCGTACCGGGCGCCAGATCGGCGCCATCCTTGGTCTGGTCGAGGGCTTTTTCATACACCGTCACGTCCTGATCGACCGAGGCCACCAGTTTGCTGTCGGCGACGTTGATGGTGATGGTCGTGGTGCTTTCATCGCCGTCACTGTCGCGGATGGTGTAGGTGAACGTATCGGTGGCGCCCGGAGGGCTCACCGAGTTCGGGTTGCTGTGGTAGACAGCGTTGCCCAAGGCGTCGAGGGTCAGGTAGCCGAAGTTACCGTTGATGTTGCTGTCGAGGCCGCCCACCGCAGAAGTTCCGGTGTTGCTGCCGGCGCGCACGCCGACCACCGTGGCCGCGCCATCGGCACCGCTGACGTCGTTGCCGAGCACGCTGATGTTGACCGTTCCGCCCTCTGCCACCGAACCGGTGTCGGGTTTGGCGGTTGGCAGGTCATCGATGATGTTGACGTTGATCTGACCCGTGGCGGTGCTGCCATCGGTGTCGGTCGCCACCACGTTGAAGTTCTCGGTGAGGCTGTTGGCGCCGTTGCCGTTCGGGTGCGTTTCGTTATCGACCAAGGTGTAGCTGTAACTGACCACGCCGGTCGTCGCGTTGTAACCGGTGATGGTGAACGTGCTGCCCAAGGGCGAAACGATCGACTGCGGGAAGCCTGCCGCCACACCGCCGGTCACCACGGCGATACCGCCGACGGTGAGGGTTTGCAGGCCATCCAGCGCGGTCACGGTGAACGTGCCGCTCTGGGTCAGCGCCGGCGTGTCGGGGCTGGTGCCGTCGCTGAGATTTTTCTCGTAGACGGTGAGTTCGCCACCGTTGACGTCGAGGCCGTTGAGCACCACCGGATCGTCATTGTTGTGGATGTTCAGCACCAGGTTGGCGGTGCTGGTGTCGCCATCGGCATCGGTCAGGGTGTAGGTAAACGTCTCGGTGCCGTTACCGCCGCCGTGCAGATTTTTGAAATCGGCATCGTTAGGGTTCAGCGTGTAGGTGTAAGTCCCGTTGGCGTTGAGCACCAGCGTGCCGTAGGTTCCGGTGAACGTACCGGCGGTGATCGGCCCGGCATTCGGCCCGGTCGCCACCACATCCGCGCCTTGCACGTCGTTGGTCAGCACGTTGCCGGTCAGGGTCAACTGGGTTTCCGACGCGCTGGTGGCGTTGCTGTCGTTCACGGCTTTAGGCACGTCATCGACGATGCTGACGACGATGGTGCTGGTGACAATGTTGCCCAGCGAATCGGTGGCTTGATAAGTGAAGGTTTCAGTCAGGGTGTTGGCACCGTCGTCGGCATGCGGCGTGGTGCTCGCTGGCGACGTCAGGGTGTAGGTGTAAGTGCCGTTGGGGTTGAGGACGATCTGCCCGTAATTGCCGGTGGCACTGCCGACCAGCGCATAGCTGATCGCGCCGACCGCACCGGTGACCGAACCGACCAGCGTGCCGGACGCGGTTTCGCCGGTGCTGGTCGGGTCGCTGCCGATGACCGTACCCGGCGCCAGGTCGGCGCCATCCTTGGTCAGGTCGAGGGCTTTTTCGTAAACGGTGACGTCGGTGTCGCTGGTCGCACATAGTTTGCTGTTGGAGACGTCGATGGTGATGGTGGTGGTGCTTTCGTCGCCATCGGAATCGCGCACGGTGTAGGTGAACACATCCACTGCGCCCGGGCCACTCACGGTATTCGGATTGCTGTGGTAGACGGCGTTGCCGTTGGCGTCGAGCGTCAGGTAACCGTAAGTGCCGTTGATGTTGCTGTTGAGGCCGCCAATGGCCGAGGTCGAAGTGTCGGAGCCGGCACGCACGCCAACCACTGCACCGGTGACGGCCGGGCCATCCGCGCCGCCAATGTCGTTGTCCAGCACGTTGCCGCTGACGGTGCCGCCCTCCGCCACCGACGCCGCATCAGGGTGTGCGCTCGGCAAGTCATCGACGATGTTGACGTTGATCTGGCCGCTGGCGGTGCTGCCATCGGTATCGGTGGCGACCACGTTAAAATTCTCGGTGATGCTGTTGGCGCCGTTACCGTTCGGATGGGTTTCGTTATCGACCAGGGTATAGCTGTAACTGACCACACCGGTAATGGGGTTGTAGCCGGTGATGGTCAACGTGCTGCCGAGCGGCGTGGTGATCGATTGCGGAAAGCCTGCGGCCACACCACCGGTGACCACGTTAATGCCACCCACGGTCAGGGTTTGCAAGCCATCGAGCGCCGTGACGGTGAACGTGCCGCTCTGGGTCAGCGCCGGGGTGTCAGGGCTGGTGCCGTCGGTGAGGTTTTTCTCATAGACGGTCAGTTCGCCGCCATTGACGTCGAGGCCGTTGATGATCACCGGATCGTCATTGTTGTGGATCTGCAGAACCAGGTTGGCGGTGCTGGTATCGCCGTCGGAATCGGTAATCGTGTAGGCGAAGGTTTCCGTGCCGTTGCCACCACCGTGCAGGTTTTTGAAATCGGCGTCATTGGTATTCAACGTGTAGGTGTAGGTGCCGTTGGCGTTGAGCACCAAGGTGCCGTAGGTCCCGGTGAATGTGCCGGCCGTCACTGGGCCGCTGGCTACACGGTCGGCGCCTTGCACGTCATTGGTCAGCACGTTGCCGGTCAGGGTCAGTTGAGTTTCCGAAGCGGTGGTTGTGTTGCTGTCATCGACGGCTTTGGGCAGGTCATCGACGATGTTCACATCGAGGGTGGCGTTGGCGGTAGTGCCGTTGTCATCGACAACCGTGACGGCGAATTGCTCAGGCAGGTTGTTCGCGCCATTGGCGGTCGGGTGTGCTTCGTTATCGACCAGGGTGTAGCTGTAGCTGACCACACCGGTTGTAGCGTTGAAACCGGTGATCGTCAGTGTGCTGCCCAGCGGTGTGGTGATCGATTGCGGAAAGCCTGCGGCCACACCGTTGGTGACCACGGCAATGCCACCGACGGTCAGCGTGGTGACACCGTCCAGTGCAGTGATGGTGAACGTGCCGCTTTGAGTCAGCGCGGTGGAATCTGGTGCGCTGCCGTCGCTGAGGTTTTTCTCATAGACGGTCAGTTCGCCGCCATTGACGTCGAGGCCGTTGATGATAACCGGATCGTCATTGTTGTGGATCTGCAGGACCAGGTTGGCGGTGCTGGTATCGCCGTCCGAATCGGTGATGGTGTAGGCGAAGGTTTCCGTGCCGTTGCCGCCGCCGTGCAGGTTTTTGAAATCTGCGTCATTGGTATTTAGCGTGTAGGTGTAGGTGCCATTGGCGTTGAGCACCAAGGTGCCGTAGGTCCCGGTGAATGTGCCAGCCGTCACGGGACCTGTCGGTACGCGATCCGCGCCTTGCACGTCATTGGTCAGCACGTTGCCGGTCAGGGTCAGTTGAGTTTCCGAAGCGGTGGTTGTGTTGCTGTCATCGACGGCTTTGGGCAGGTCATCGACGATGTTCACATCGAGGGTGGCGTTGGCAGTGGTGCCGTTGTCATCGACCACGGTGACGGCGAATTGCTCAGGCAGGTTGTTCGCGCCATTGGCGGTCGGGTGTGCTTCGTTATCGACCAGGGTGTAGCTGTAGCTGACCACACCGGTTGTAGCGTTGAAACCGGTGATCGTCAGTGTGCTGCCCAGCGGTGTGGTGACCGATTGCGGAAAGCCTGCGGCCACACCGTTGGTGACCACGGCAATGCCACCGACGGTCAGCGTGGTGACGCCGTCCAGTGCAGTGATGGTGAAGGTGCCGCTTTGGGTCAATGCGGTGGAGTCCGGCGCACTGCCGTCACTGAGGTTTTTTTCGTAGACGGTCAGCTCGCCGCCTTCAACGTTCAAGCCGTTGATGATCACCGGGTCGTCGTTGTTGTGAATCTGCAAAACCAGGTTAGCCGTGCTTTTGTCGCCGTCGGCATCGGTGAGGGTGTAGGTGAAGGTCTCGGTGCCGTTACCGCCGCCGTGCAGGTTCTTGAAGTCGGCGTCATTGGTATTCAGCGTGTAGGTGTACGTGCCGTTGGCGTTGAGCACGAGGGTGCCGTATGTGCCAGTAAAGGTGCCCGGCGTGATCGGCCCGGCATTGGGGCCGGTGGGCACGCGGTCGGCGCCTTGCACGTCGTTGGTCAGGACGTTGCCGGTCAGTGTCAGTAATGTTTCGGAAGCCGTGCCATTGTTGTCGTCGATCGCCCGAGGCACGTCGTCAGTGATGTTGACGTCAAGCGTGCCGGTGGCCGTGTCGCCATTGTTGTCGCCGGCAATCACGGTGAATTGTTCGCTGAGGTTATTGGCGCCATCGCCGGCGGCGTGGGTTTCGTTGCCGTTGAGGGTGTAGCTGTAGCTGACCGCGCCAGTCGCCGGGTTGTAGCCGGTAATGGTCAGGGTGTTGCCCAGTTGCGTGGTGATCGATTGCGGGAAACCGATCGGCACACCCGCGACGATGACGTTGATGCCGCCGATGCTCAGACTGCTCAAGCCATCCGGAGCCGAGACCGTAAAACTGCCGCTCTGCGTCAGTGCAAACGGGTTGGCCGCCGAACCGTCAGGCAGGTTGGCCTCATTGAGGTTCAACTCGCCGCCCGGCACGGCAAGGCCGTCGATGATCACCGGATTGTTGACCACCAGCGGCGGTGGCGGAGTAACCGGCGTGACAGTGTCATCGCCGTTGTCCACCACGGCGTCAAACCGATAGTCAGGAAACTCAGGAATACCGCCGAACCCGGCAGTGGGGAACCCGATGATCGGGTCGACCCGGCCGCCGACTTCTGTCAGCAGAACAAAACTGTGGCCGCCGCCCAGCTCACCCGGCGCGCCGCCCGGTGCATTGGGACCGGCAGCAGTCGCTTCAGCGGTTTTGGTGGGGTCGTCACCGGCAGCGATGGCTTTCTGGATTTGCTCGACATCGGTCAGTTGCGCTTCGCTCGGGGTCTGAGCCTCTGGCGCGTTCACATGTGCGGCCTGATCAGCGAGCAATTGCCCGGTCATGGTCAGGCTGCTGTCGCGACCGAGAGTGAGTTCCTGGCCGTTTTGCAGATGGACGGCGACGGCGCCTTCGGCCCCGGTGATCAGTTGATCGCCGGCATACAGGCGATCCCCTTCAACCAGTGCGCGTTTGCTGCCGTCGGCGGCCTGGGCGAATACCTGACCAATGACTTTAGTGACTGTACCGATGAGCGTTGCCATGTGAATTCCTCCGCTGCTGACCACCGTCAGCACTGGTTCGCGAAGCAGCCCATGGCTCAATCGGGTTGCCGGGGGCGACGCTCGCACCCTCGACAGTTCGTTTCGCGGGGGTCATTTGAAGAGAAATCCAAGCGCTATCAAGCACTTGCACCGCCCGTTTCAAACAGCCCGCCCACTAACGCTACGTAACGGCGGTGAATCACCCGAGTGACAAAAATCTGTCGCTCATCAGCCGCTACGCGTCCCTCCCCTTCAGCAGTACTTCGCCGTATGTCGCAAAGTGAGTGGAACTTTCCTCAAGCCTTTTTGAGCTCCCTAAAGCGCATAAAACAAAGGCTTTCGTGCTGAACAATGTGCCGGATTTTACAAAGCGCATAAGTTTTTTTCGGCATAAGCCTTATGAAAAATTTTTCTTAGCTACGCTCTAGGATGTTCTTAGCTCTGTTGTTACAAGAGTGAAACGCTTAGACCTAAAAATATCGTCAAATATTTGGCGACAGTAACACACCATCAGGACTCAGGGAGATGCACCCATGCGCGTTCTAACCCCCCTCTGCAGCGCGGTTTTGCTGGCCATGGCTTGCACTTCTCAAGCCCAGGCGATGAACCTCACCGAGGCGATCCAAAGCACCATCGCCACCCACCCGGAACTGGCCTCGCGCGTGGACGCCCGCCTGTCGGCAGATGAACAAATCAAAGTCGCCAAGGGCGGCTTCTATCCGTCCGTCGATTTGAACGCCGCGTACGGTCGCGGCTACAGCGACAACACCAACACCCGCGCCTTCGGCAATCACGACACGCGAATTCTCAATTACACCCAGTCCGAGCTGCGCCTGCGGCAGATGCTGTTCGACGGTTTCAACACCGCCAATGAGGTCGAGCGCACCAAAGGCGTGTCGAACTCACGC
The DNA here is from genome assembly GCF_051913165.1 of Pseudomonas sp. SM4. NCBI lineage: Bacteria > Pseudomonadati > Pseudomonadota > Gammaproteobacteria > Pseudomonadales > Pseudomonadaceae > Pseudomonas > Pseudomonas sp. SM4. The sequence continues at coordinate 63,835 of NZ_JBODOE010000011.1, forward strand.
GCGTACTACGCGCAAGGCACTGCCCAGGATCTGGCCCTGCGCACCATCGAGGTCTACCTCGAAGTGCTCAAACGTCGCGAACTGGTGACCCTGGCCCGCAACAACCTGCAGGCGCACTTGCGCGTCAACGACCAGATCGGCCTGCGCACCGAGCGAGGTGTTGGCAGCACCGCCGACTCCGATCAATCGGTCGCCCGTAAAGCGCTGGCGCAGAACAACCTCGACACCGCCGAAGTCGACCTGTCTGACGCCGAAGCCAACTTCTACAGCGTGGTCGGACGCATGCCCGACGAGCTGGAAACGCCAGCCTCGACCCGCGGCGAACTGCCGACCGAATTGCGTGAAGCGCAACAGAGCATGGTCGACAACAACCCGTACCTGAAGTCCGCCCAGGCTGACGTGCAATCGGCGGAGAGCCAGTACGAAGTCGCCAAATCACCGTTCTACCCGCGCTTCGATGCCGAAGCAGCGGTCGGTGCGAACAATAACGTGCAAGGCGATGAAGGCCACGACAACGAATGGCGCGTGGGTGTGGTGATGAACTACAACCTGTTCCGGGGCGGCAGCGACAAGGCGCGCCTGGCCTCCGATGCGCACCAGATCAATCAGGCGATGGACATCCGCAACAACGCCCTGCGTCAGCTCAACGAGAACATTCGTCTGGCCTGGAACGCCATGGTCAACGCGAAGAAACAGACCCCGACCGCCCGCGAATACGCCGAAACCACCAAGCGTGTACGCGCCGCCTATCAGGATCAGTTCGGCCTTGGCCAACGCACCCTGCTCGACTTGCTCGACAGTGAAAACGAGCTCTACAACGCCAACCGTCGCTACACCGAAATCCGCTACACCGAGGAATATTCGATGTACCGCGTGCTGGCGAACATGGGCCAGTTGCTGAGCAAACAACGGGTGGTACTGCCGGCCGATGCGATCGCGTCCAGCGAAGTCAAAAACGAAGCCCGCCTGCCCGAACTGAAATAACCAACTCCCTGTAGGAGCTGCCGCAGGCTGCGATCTTTTGACGTTTTTGTTTACGATCAAGATCAAAAGATCGCAGCCTGCGGCAGCTCCTACACGTGATTGGGGTGATAGACGATCAAGCGTTCCGTTCAGTTTTGTGTAGCCAGTGCCACCGTTTCACGGGAGCGATCAATATGACCAGCATGGAACCCGGCCACACCGGGATCGATCCGCGGCTGAGCTTCGATGATCCGTTACTCGACGGTCTGTTGATCCTCTGCAAACTGCATGGCGCGACGGTCAGCCGCGCCAGCCTGAGTGCCGGGCTACCGCTGAACAAACAACGCCTGAGCCTGGACCTGCTGCCGCGCGCCGCGGCACGGGCCGGGTTGCAGGCGCGCATTCTGCGCCGTGATCTGAAAGACATCTCGCCGCTCAACCTGCCGATCCTGTTGTTGCTCAACGACGGCCGCACCGCTGTGTTGCGGCGTTTCGGCGACGACGGCAAAGCGCTGATCCTGCCCAGCGAAGCCGATGGCGGCGAGCAATGGGTCAGCCGTGAAGAACTCACTGAACACTACAGCGGCCAGGCCTTGTTCGCCCGCCCGCGCCACGAACTCGAAGACCTCCGTTCACCGCTGGTGCCGCGTGTGCATGCGTGGTTTCGCGACACATTGAAGCTGTCGAAATGGCTCTACAGCGACGCGATCCTCGCCAGTTTCCTGATCAACCTGCTAGGGCTGATGGTGCCGCTGTTCGTCATGCAGACATACGACCGCGTGGTGCCGAACCAGGCGACGTCGACCCTGTGGGTGCTGTCGATCGGGCTGCTGATCGGCACCGGTTTCGAACTGGTGCTGCGGGTGGTGCGCGCGCACTTGCTCGACACCGCCGGCAAGAAAACCGATGTGATCCTTTCCGCGACGCTGTTCGAGCGCATCACCGGCATGTCGATGAAGGCGCGGCCGGCGACCATCGGCGGTTTCGCCCAGAGCATTCATGACTTCCAGGGACTGCGCGAATTTCTCACCGCCGTCACCTTGACCAGCCTGATCGACCTGCCCTTCGTGGTGTTGATGCTGGTGGTGATCGGATTGCTTGGAGGCTGGCTGGTGGTGATTCCGCTGCTGGCGTTTCCGATCACCATCATCTTCGCCCTGGTGATCCAGGTGCGCCTGCGCGACACCGTGCAGAAAAGCCTGAGCCTCGGTGCCGAACGTCAGGCCGTGTTGATCGAAACCCTCGGTGGCCTGGAAACCCTCAAGGCCTGCAGCGCCGAAAGCGAGCGCCAGCACAAATGGGAAAGCACCCACGGCGCCCTCACCCGCCTCGACAGCCATGCGCGTAACTTGTCGGCGCTGGCCACCAACGGCACGTTGTTCATTCAGCAATTCTCGGGGATGGCGACGATTGTTGCCGGGGTCTACAGCATCATCGCCGGTAACCTCAGCGTCGGTGCGCTGGTCGCCAGTTACATGCTCGGCAGCCGCGTGCTCGCGCCGCTGGGGCAGATCGCCGGGCTGATCACCCGTTATCAGCAAGCACAACTGACCATGAAAAGCACCGACGCGCTGATGTCGTTGCCGCAGGAGCGCGACGGCAAACAGCGGCCGCTGGAACGCACGCAACTGCAAGGCGCGCTGGACGTCAGTGGCGTGACGTTTCATTACAACGGGCAGAATGCGCCGGCGCTGAGCAATGTCAGTTTCAGCCTGAAACCCGGTGAACGGGTCGGCATCATTGGTCGCAGCGGTTCGGGCAAAAGTACCCTGGCGCGGCTGGTGATGGGCTTCTATGAACCGGAAGAAGGCCAGTTGCTGCTCGACGGCCTCGACCTGCGCCAACTGGACGTCGCCGACCTGCGCCAGCAGATCGGTTACGTCGCCCATGACCTGCCGCTGCTGGCCGGCAGCCTGCGTGACAACCTCACCCTCGGCGCGCGGTATATCAGCGATTCACGGATGCTTGAAGTGGCTGAGCTGACCGGCGTCACCGAGCTTGCCCGCCAGCATCCACAAGGCTTCGACCGGCCGGTTGGCGAACGCGGGCAATTGCTCTCCGGCGGCCAGCGTCAGGCGGTGTTGCTCGCACGATCCTTGTTGCTCGATCCGCCGATCATGCTGCTCGACGAACCCACCAGCGCCATGGACAACAGCAGCGAAGACCAACTGCGGCAGAAGCTGCACGAATGGGTCCAGGGCAAAACCCTGCTGCTGGTCACGCACCGCACCTCGATGCTCAGCCTGGTGGATCGTTTGCTGGTGCTGGACAACGGCAGGGTCGTCGCCGACGGCCCGAAAGAAGCGGTCATTGATGCATTGCGCAAGGGCCGCGTCGGCTCGGCGGCGGTGTAGATGCTGACCCACAATTATGGCTTTCACAAAAAAGTGCCCTGCACAAAAACCTGTGCCTACACAAAACCTATGGTTTGCACAAAACCTGTGCCTTACACAAAACCTGTGGTTTGCACAAAACCTGTGGTTTGCACAAAACCTGTGGCGAGGGGATTTATCCCCGATTGGGTGCGCAGCGCCCATGAGTTTTTTGGGGCTGCTGCGCCACCCATCGGGGATAAATCCCCTCACCACAGGAAAGCTTTTTGGCCTCAGGAATTTTCTGTGGTCACCAGGGAAGTTCTCTGAACACAGGAACGCTTTTTGGCCACAGGAATTTTCTGTGGTCAGCAGAGAAGTTCTCTGAATACCGGAAGCTCTCTGGGCACAGGGAGGTTTGTGGCCAAGGGGAAGTTCTCTGGCCACTGATGGGTCATCCAGTTTGATGTTTCTTAACTGAGGGGTATCGCCCCATGTCGGCATCTTCAGATAGCAAATCACGCGGCTACTTCGACAGTTTCGGCAAAAGTGCCGAAGCCGAGTTCATGCCGGAAACCGCCGGCGCCTCGTTGCAGGACTCGCCGCGCTGGTCGCGGATCACCGTGTGGCTGGCGGCAGGGTTGCTGATCAGCGCGCTGGTCTGGGCCAAGTTCGCCGTGCTCGAAGAAGTGACCATGGGCGAAGGCAAGGCGATTCCGTCGAGCAAGATTCAGGTGATCCAGAACCTTGAGGGCGGCATCGTCACCGAAATTTTCGTGCGCGAAGGTCAGATGGTGAACAAGGGCGACACGCTGCTGCGCCTGGATGACACGCGCTTTCGCTCGAACAAGGGCGAAAGCGAAGCCGATCGTTATGCGTTGACGGCACAGGTCGAACGGCTGTCAGCGGAGGCCGAGGGTCGGCCATTCAAACTCTCCAATGAAGTGATCGCCAAGGCGCCGCAAGTCGCCGAAGACGAGCGCTCGCTGTACGAACAACGCCAGCGCCGCTTGGCCAGCGAGCAACGCACCCTCAGCGAACAACTGCGGCAGAAGACCCAGGAACTCGCGGAGTTTCGCTCCAAGCAAGGTCAGTTCAGCTCCAGCCTGGCGTTGCTGCAGCAGGAAATGAACATGTCCGAACCGCTGGTAAAAACCGGTGCAGTGTCACCGGTTGAAATCCTCCGGCTCAAGCGCAGTGCGGTAGAAATCCGAGGCTCATTGAACGCGACAACGCTGGCGATTCCCCGCGCCGAATCGGCGATTGCCGAGATCCGTAGCAAGATCGACGAGTCGGAGCAAACCTTCCGCTCGGAAGCGGCGAAAGAACTGAATGAGAAACGCACCGACCTGTCAAAAATCACCGCCACCAGCATCGCCATTGACGACCGCGTCACCCGCACTACCGTGACCTCACCGGTGCATGGGGTGATCAAGCAATTGAAGGTCAACACTATCGGCGGCGTGGTCCAGCCGGGCAGTGACATGGTCGAAATCGTACCGCTGGAAGACAACTTGCTGATCGAGGCCAAGGTGCGCCCGCAGGATGTCGCGTTCCTGCATCCGGGGCAGAAAGCCATGGTCAAGTTCAGTGCTTATGACTACACGATTTACGGCGGGCTGAGCGCCAAACTTGAGTTGATCGGGGCTGACACAATCACTGATGACAAGGGCAACAGTTTTTACCTGATTCAGGTGCGCACCGATAAAAACCATTTGGGCGGGGATGTAAAACCGTTGCTGATCATCCCGGGGATGGTGGCAACGGTGGACATTATTACCGGCGAGAAGAGCGTGCTGGACTACCTGCTCAAACCGGTGCTGAAAGCGCGGACCGAGGCGATGCGCGAACGCTAGAGATATCCGGATTTTGTGGTGAATTGACTGGCGTCATCGCTGGCAAGCCAGCTCCCACAGTGTCCGTGTCGGCCACAAAACCTATGAACACCTCAGAACCTGTGGGAGCTGGCTTGCCAGCGATGACGCCAGCAATAACAGCGACTATTTTTCAGCATGATTACGCTGGAAGGTCTCCTCCCCCATCGCCGCAATCTGCCCCTCGATCAACGCCTCGAACGGCTTGAGCAACGGCTCGAATGACCTCGGCGCTTCCAGCGTCTGCAACGCCTGCACAATCGCTTCAATCGTCGACAACGCCCCCGGCCCCGGTGCCTTGCGCAGGCGATAGCGCGACACGCCGCCCTCGGCCAGCGTCACCCGTGGCAACGCCGCCAGCAGCGGATTGAGGTGCAGCATCTTGCGCGCCTTGCGCCAGGTGCCGTCCGGGACTACCAGCAACAGCGGCTCATCAGATTCGCCATAAGCCTGCATCGGCTGCGCATCCTCCGCCGGAAATAACAGCCGCGCCCGATATCCCGGTTGATTCAGCAACGCCGGCAAATCCTCGAACACCTCGCCAACGACCAGCTCGGCATTGCTCAACCCCAACGCCGCCAGCCGCGCGGTATTCAACGCATGATTGACCTCGCTCGGATGCTGCAACAGCAACACCCGCGTGCGGCTGTCGAGGCTCGGGATCAGCGGACACAGACAATGGGTTTGTGGGCGCAGGCAGCGCGGGCATTGAGGTCTGGACATACTTCTTGTTCCTACAAGCTAAGCCTGATTGAGCTGGGCTTTGAGCAAATCGCGGAAGGTCTGGATCAGCGGCTCACGGCTGCGGCCCCGGCGCATGATCATCGAGAACGGAGCCTGATAACCAAAGGTCGCCGGCAGCAAAACCCGCAAATCACCCTTGTCGGCCCAGGCCTGAGCATAGTGCTCCGGCAAGTAACCGATGTAGGCGCCGGACAGCACCAGAATCAGCTGCGCTTCCATACTTTCCACGGTCGCGGCGCTGTGTTTGAAACCGTGCCGGGCCAGTTCCGCCTGGCTCCAGTAACCACGTCCGACCATGCGTTGCTGGGTGATGACTTGCTCGGGGATGCGCCGCTCGTTGAATAACGGATGGCGGCTGCTGCAATACAACCAATGTTGTTCGCGGTACAGCGGCATGTAGACCAGGCCGCTCATGCGCGTGGAGAACGCACCGATGGCCAGGTCGAGGCGGTTGTCCTGCACGCCCAATTGCAGTTCATACGGGCTCATCACCGACAAATGCAAATGCACCGCCGGGTGTTCCTGGCTGTAGGCGCCAATGGCTTCGGCGAAGGGCAAGGCCTTGTCGCTGACCGTGGAGTCGATCACGCCGAGGTTGAGCGTGCCGCGCAATTCGCCCTTGAGCGCAGCGGCGTATTGCTCGAAACCTTCGAGTTCGGCGAGCAGGCGCAAGGTTTCCTGATGGAACAGTTCGCCCTTGCTGGTCAGGCTGAACCCGCCGCGCCCGCGATGGCACAGCACCAGACCGAGCGCGGCTTCGAGCTGGCTCATGTAGGTGCTGATCGCCGAGGTCGACAGGTTGAGTTCCTGCTGCGCGTTGGCGAAACCCTGATGACGCACGACGCTGACGAAGATGCGCAAAAGTTTCAGGTCGGGTAAAGCGTTGGCCATGTCTACTCCAAGGATCGTTCCCACGCTCTGCGTGGGAATGCAGCCCGTGACGCTCTGCGTCACCTGCGAGTACGGCTGGACGCGGAGCGTCCGTAGATGCATTCCCACGCGGAGCATGGGAACGAGCAGGTGTGGAAGTCTGGCATTAGTTTAGAAAAATCTGAACTAAGTTTTTGCCCGTAGCGATTCTTTCGCCGCACTACATTTCGCATCATCGGCCCCACAGCGGCGCCCGGACCCTTTGCTGAACGGCGCGCCGATATAAATAAAACAAAGACGATGAGGCCTTACCCGTGGACAAGATTCTTCACCAACCACTGGGCGGCAACGAAATGCCGCGCTTCGGCGGCATCGCCACCATGCTCCGACTCCCCCATGTACCGACCGCTGCCGGCCTGGACGCTGCCTTTGTTGGCGTGCCACTGGACATCGGTACTTCGCTGCGCCCCGGCACCCGCTTCGGGCCACGCGATATCCGCACCGAATCGGTGATGATCCGCCCTTACAACATGGCCACCGGCGCTGCGCCGTTCGATTCGCTGGCCGTGGCCGACATCGGTGACGTGGCGATCAACACCTTCAACCTGCTCGACGCCGTGCGCATCATCGAAGAAGCCTACGACAACATCCTCGAGCACAACGTGATCCCGATGACTTTGGGTGGCGACCACACCATCACCTTGCCGATCCTGCGTGCGATTCATAAAAAGCACGGCAAGGTCGGCCTGGTGCACATCGATGCCCACGCGGACGTCAACGATCACATGTTCGGCGAGAAAATCGCCCACGGCACCACCTTCCGTCGCGCCGTCGAAGAAGGTCTGCTCGATTGCGACCGTGTCGTGCAGATCGGTCTGCGCGCCCAGGGTTACACCGCTGACGACTTCAACTGGAGCCGCGATCAGGGCTTCCGCGTCGTACAAGCGGAAGAGTGCTGGCACAAGTCGCTGGCACCGCTGATGGCCGAAGTGCGCGAGAAAGTCGGCGGCGGTCCGGTGTATCTGAGCTTCGACATCGACGGCATCGACCCGGCCTGGGCACCGGGCACCGGCACCCCGGAAATCGGTGGTCTGACGACCATTCAGGCAATTGAAATCGTCCGTGGCTGCCAAGGCCTCGACCTGATCGGTTGCGATCTGGTAGAAGTCTCGCCCGCTTATGACACCACCGGCAACACCTCGCTGCTGGCCGCCAACCTGCTGTACGAAATGCTCTGCGTACTGCCTGGCGTGGTCCATCGCTGAGGGTCGGGTCATGAACGAACGTGATCAGGTTTTGCAAGCGGCCGCCGAGCTGGTGGCCGCCTTCGCCCGTAACGATCGCGAAGCTTACTTCGGCGCCTTCAGCGCCGATGCAAGTTTCGTCTTCTACACCCTCGAACAGCCGCTGCTGTCGCGCGATGCCTATCAGGCCTTGTGGGACAGCTGGCGCGCCGAGGATGGCTTCGAGGTGCTTGCGTGCACCTCGAGCAACGCCTTCGTCAGCCTGCAAGGTGACGTGGCGATTTTCATCCATGACGTGGCCACCGAGCTGCGCATGCAAGGGGAGCAACACTTCAGCCAGGAGCGCGAGACGATTGTTTTCAAGAAACAAACGTCGAGCCTAGAACAACAAGGCCTTTGGCTGGCCTGTCACGAACATTTGTCCGCAATGCCGGAAGGGCTGCCATCCCCTTAGCCAAACAGGTGACGCCTCACGCACGATGAGGCGCGCCTTTATGATCGGAGCAGATCATGAATAACAACAACAACGACCAAAGCCTTACGCAGATTGAAACCCACGGGGTCGAACAAATCCCGGACCACGAACGCAGCGCAGGCCCGACGGACTTGTTCCGGATGATCTTCGGTGGTTCGAATACCTTTGCCACCGCCGTGCTCGGCAGTTTCCCGGTGCTGTTCGGTCTGTCGTTTCAGGCCGGCGTCTGGGCGATTGTGCTGGGCGTGCTGCTCGGCTCGCTGATCCTCGCACCGATGGGCCTGTTCGGCCCGCTCAACGGCACTAACAACGCCGTGTCGTCCGGTGCGCATTTCGGCGTGCACGGTCGCATCGTCGGTTCGTTCCTGTCGCTGTTGACCGCTATCGCGTTTTTCTCGCTCTCGGTGTGGAGTTCGGGGGATGCGCTGATCGGTGGTGCGAAACGCCTGATCGGCCTGCCGGAAACCGACCTGACTTTGGGCCTGGCCTACGGTCTGTTCGCGATTCTGGTGCTGACCGTGTGCATCTACGGCTTCCGCTTTTTGCTGTGGGTGAACAAGATCGCGGTGTGGAGCGCCAGCCTGTTATTCCTGCTGGGCATTTTCGCCTTCGCCGGTCCTTTCGACGCGCATTACGCCGGCACCGTCAGCCTCGGTCAGCCGGGCTTCTGGGCCGCGTTCATCGGCGCTGCACTGGTGGCCATGAGCAACCCGATTTCCTTCGGTGCGTTCCTCGGTGACTGGTCGCGCTACATCCCCCGTGACACCTCCAAGCAACGCATCATGGCGGCGGTGGTGCTGTCGCAGATCGCCACGTTCATCCCGTTCCTGTTCGGCCTGACCACCGCGACCATCGTCGCGATCAAGGCGCCGGACTACATCGCGGCGAACAACTATGTAGGTGGTTTGCTCGCGGTGTCGCCGAGCTGGTTCTTCCTGCCGGTGTGCCTGATTGCGGTGATCGGCGGCATGTCCACCGGCACCACCTCGCTGTATGGCACCGGGCTGGACATGTCCAGCGTGTTCCCGCGTGTTCTCTCGCGAGTGAAAGCGACGCTGCTGATCGGCGTGCTGTCGATCGCCTTCATCTTCATCGGGCGCTTTGCGGCGAACCTGGTGCAGAGCGTGTCGACTTTCGCCGTGCTGATCATCACCTGCACCACGCCATGGATGGTGATCATGATCATCGGCCTGTTGGTACGTCGCGGTTTCTACTGCCCGGATGACCTGCAAGTGTTCACGCGCGGCGAACAGGGCGGACGCTACTGGTTCAACCACGGCTGGAACTGGCGCGGTCTGGGCGCATGGATCCCGAGCGCGGCGGTCGGCCTGTGCTTCGTCAACCTGCCGGGGCAATTCGTTGGCCCGCTGGGTGAAATGGCCGGCGGCATCGACATCAGCTTGCCGGTGACCCTCGGCCTGGCCTCGGTGGTGTACCTGACGCTGCTGAGCCTGTTCCCGGAACCGCGCGAGGTGTTCGGCCCGAAGGATGAGCGCAGCCAAGTCATAGAAAAACCTGAACTGCGCCAAGCCGCCTGATTTACGCATGAACCGTAGGAGCAAGGCTTGCCCGCGAAGAACGATAACGCGGTCAGCCTGCTTGACCCTGGCGCGCCCATCGCGGGCAAGCCTTGCTCCTACAGGAAATGATTTTGGCCTCAACATAAAAAAGACAATCGGAGACACGCCATCATGGCTTTGGATTTATTCGTCGTCCTCATCTACGCCGCCGGCATGCTCTTGCTCGGCTACTTCGGCATGCGCAAAGCCAAGACCAACGAGGACTTTCTCGTCGCCGGGCGTAACCTCGGCCCAAGCCTGTACATGGGCACCATGGCCGCGACCGTACTCGGTGGTGCGTCGACCGTCGGCACCGTGCGCCTGGGCTACGTGCACGGCATTTCCGGTTTCTGGCTGTGCGCGGCACTCGGTTGCGGCATCGTCGCGCTGAACCTGTTCCTCGCCAAACCGCTGCTGAAACTGAAGATCTACACCGTCACCCAGGTCCTCGAAAAACGCTACAACCCGATGGCCCGCTCGGCGAGCGCGGCAATCATGCTGGCCTACGCACTGATGATCGGCGTGACCTCGATCCTGGCGATCGGCACCGTCCTGCAAGTGTTGTTTGACCTGCCATTCTGGGTTTCGGTACTCGTCGGTGGTGGCGTCGTGGTGATCTACTCGGCGATCGGCGGCATGTGGTCGCTGACCCTCACCGACATCGTCCAGTTCATCATCAAGACCGTTGGCCTGATGTTCATCCTGTTGCCGATCTGCCTGTACCGCGTTGGCGGTTGGGACGAGCTGGTGCTGAAACTGCCGGCCACTGCCTTCAGCTTCACCACCATCGGCTGGGACACGATCATCACCTACTTCATGATCTACTTCTTCGGCATCCTGATCGGTCAGGACATCTGGCAACGGGTGTTCACCGTCAAGACCGCGAAAGTCGCGCAATACGCCGGCAGCATCGCGGGCATCTACTGCATCGTCTACGGCCTCGCCTGCGCGCTGATCGGCATGGCCGCTCACGTGCTGATCCCGGATCTGGACAACGTCAACAACGCCTTCGCCGCCATCGTCAAACTGTCGCTGCCGGACGGCATCCGGGGTCTGGTGATCGCTGCGGCACTCGCTGCGATGATGTCCACCGCCAGCGCCGGCCTGCTCGCCGCTGCCACCACCATCACCGAAGACCTGCTGCCGAAACTGCGCGGCGGCAAACAGTCGAGCCTGGCGATCAACCGCCTGTTCACCCTGCTGACCGGTATGCTCGTGCTGGGCATCGCGTTGGTAGTGAACGATGTCATCAGCGCGCTGACCCTCGCCTATAACCTGTTGGTGGGCGGCATGCTGATCCCGCTGATCGGTGCGATCTTCTGGAAACGCGCGACCACCGCCGGCGCCATCGCCAGCATGGGTCTGGGTTTTGCCACCGCGCTGCTGTTCATGTTCAAGGACGGTCTGGACGCGAACACGCCGATCTACTACAGCCTGGCTGTGGGTCTGATCAGTTTCGTGGTGGTCAGCCTGGTCTCCCCTCGCCCGGCAACCGTGGCGAGCGCGATCTAAGCTTTGATGTAACGACTTGATGCTTTCTTCGACGGGTGTGGCGTCGGTTGCCACACCCGTTTTTTTACGTCTGGAGAAAATGATTTATGAAGATCGTTTCGCGCGATCAGTGGTTTGAAGTGCAGCACTTGAGCGATGGCATTCGGCTGATCCATGAGCCGTATATTCGGCCGTTCTATCGCTGCAACCTGTGGCATGTGCAGGGCCGCGACAAAGACCTGTTGCTCGATAGCGGCTCAGGGCTGGTCAGCCTGCGCGAGCAGTTGCCGTGGATTACCGAGCGGCCACTGGTGGCGGTGGCCAGTCATTGCCATTTCGACCATATCGCCGGGCATCATGAATTTGCTGAACGGCTGGTGCATCGCGCCGAAGCCGACATCCTCGCCGCGCCGGATGGCGAGAATGATCTGAGCCGAGCCTTTGTCGGCGACGACATGTTCGAAGCGCACCCAGATTGCCCGTTGTGTTACGCCGAATACCGGGTCAAAGCCGCGCCGGCCACCGGGTTTGTCGAGGACGGCGATGTGCTCGATCTGGGCAATCGCACGCTGCAGGTGCTGCACACACCGGGGCATTCGCCGGGCGGGATCAGCTTGTATGAGGCCGCGACTGAAACGCTGTTCAGTGGCGACATCATTTACGACGGGCCGCTGATCGAAGACGCCTACCATTCCAATCTGCAGGATTACGCCGCCAGTCTGCGACGTTTGCAGGCGTTGCCGATCCGCACCGTGCATGGCGGGCATTTCGGCAGTTTTGCCGGGGAGCGTTTGCGTTCGATGATTGACGAATGGTTGCGCGGGCACGCGTGAGGCCTGCTTCACTCAAGCAGAATAACTATCAGAAAGATCTGCCATGAGAAGAGCTGCCGTGCGTGCCGCCGTGCACCGGTTTATTCGGCGTCTGCTGGAAAACCGCGAATTCAATGACCACACCAGCCTGGTGCAATTGGGCCTGGAGAAAGCCGACATTGAGGATTTGATCTTTCATCTGGAAGATGAATTCGGACTGACGGCGTTCACCGCAGAAGAAGACCGCATGCTCAAGACCGCGAAGACCGCGAATGACTTGAGCCGGTTTTTGCTTGAGATTGGCCGGCACTGAAAGCAAAAGATCGCAGCCTTCGGCAGCTCCTACATTGATCCGTGTAGGAGCTGCCGAAGGCTGCGATCTTTTGATCTTTTATTAATGCACTACCGCCGACGAGGCTGGCGCCGACGCTGTTCGTCGTCCGTGCGGATCGGTACAGGTTGCAGAGGCGGTTCGATCAAGCCGAGGGCAACACCCAAGTCGTGTAGCCAGTTCTGAATTTTCTCTTTCATCGTCATGCCCCCTTCAGGGTGGTGCTGAGCGGCCGGAATTCTGAGGCCGCTTCGCACTGATAATAGTCCGAAGTCCTACGCAATGCTCGGCCAAATCCGCAATGATCTGTTACTGAATTGAACAGAATTCGCCGACATTGGTTCAGGCGGTTTCGCGGGTGTCGATCTGAGCCGCAGGATAGACCGCCTGCTGCACTTCCACCCAGGCGTTCAAGTTGGCCCCGACCATGCCTTTACGCCACATGAGCCACGTTGTCGCACCCACGAATGGCTCGGCCAGCGGATGCACCGCAACACTGTCACGGCCCGGCAGACTGGCGAGCATCGATTCCGACATCAGCGCCACGCCACTGCCGGCAATCACGCAGGCGAGCATGCCCTGATACGACTCGATTTCCATGGCCCGGCCCATCGCCGCGTGGTCGTGCGCAAACCACGCCTCCAGGCGCATGCGGTAGGAGCAGCCGCGGCGAAAGGTGAACACCGAACGCCCTTCGACATCGCGGGCGCTGCGAACCGGCGGATGGTCAATTTCCGTGATCAGCACCAGCCGTTCCTCGCACAACGGCACCCCATCGAGGCCGGCCAACTCCAGCGGACCATCAACCAGTGCGGCATCAAGACGCCCGGTCAACAGACCTTCGAGCAACTCGCCACTGGGCGCCGACTGCACCTGCAGATTCACTGCCGGATAAGCCTTGTGATAGCGCGCCAACAACGCCGGCAGATGAATCGCCGCCGTGCTGTACATGGTGCCGAGAACAAAATCCCCCGCCGGCTGCCCGCCCATCACTGCCGCACTGGCCTGGTCACGCAGGGCAAACAACTTGCCGGTGTAGTCCAGCAGAACCTTGCCCGCAGGCGACAGTTGCAAGCGCTGACGCTCACGAACGAACAGCTCGACGCCGAGTTGCTCTTCCAGCTGTTTGAGCCGCGTCGACAGATTCGACGGCACTCGGTGCAGGCGTTCGGCGGCGCGGGTGATCGAGCCTTCCTCGGCCACCGCCTGAAAAATCCGCAGTTGGCTGAATTCCACAAGCTTTCTCCATAACAGAACAAGTTACTCACTATTATTCAATTTTAAAGAAAGTCAATCAGTCCTAGCCTGACGGTCATTGCAGCCCTTACGGAATTCGGACCATGTCCCCCCTTATTCGCTTATCCGCCTGCTTCGTGGCCTTGATGATGGCCATGGGCATCGGGCGTTTCGCCCTCACTCCGCAAATGCCCCACCTGCTCAGCGAAGGTCAGTTTGACCTGACCGCCGCCGGTCTGATTGCGGCGGCCAACTATCTCGGTTACCTGCTCGGTGCGGTCGATGCAATGTTTGCCCATCGCCCGCAGCAGGTGCAGCGCCGCCTGCACGGCGGCCTGTGGTTGTGTGTGTTGCTGACGCTCGCATCGTTCTGGGCTGACGGCTTCTGGTCGCACCTGGTGCTGCGTTTTGGCACCGGGGTGGCGAGTGCATGGGTGCTGGTGATGATCACCTCGTTGAGTCAGCCGCTGGCGGCGGCCGCGGGTCGTCCGCGTTTGGGCGCGCTGGTTTTTGCCGGGCCGGGTTTGGGGATTTTTCTGACGGGGATATTGGCGTTGGTCTCACATCTGCTGCATCAGACGTCGGCAACGCTTTGGCTGATTTACGCCGCGGCGGCGCTGGTGATGATGCTTGGGGTTTGGCGCTTTTTGCCGCAACCTGCCGCCGCTGCGTCGATAGCCCCGGCTCAGGTCAATGCGTCGAATCGCGGTATCGGTCGTCTGGCTGTGATCTATGCGCTGTACGGCGTGGGCTACATCATCCCGGCGACGTTTCTGTCGCAGATGGCCAACGCGCAGTTTCACGGGCAGTGGCAGGCCGATCTGTTCTGGCCGTGCTTTGGTTTGGGGGCTGCGATCGGTGTGGTGCTGGTGAGCTTGCGTCGGCATGATCCCCAGACCACACGGCACTGGCTGGCGGCGACACTGTGGCTGCAAGCGGCCGGGGTGTTTGCCTGCCTGCTGAGCAGCGGATTCGGCCTGGCGCTGGGTGTGATCCTGTGTGGCACGCCGTTCCTCGCGTGCATGCAACTGGTGATGCAACGCTCGCGGGAACTGGCGCCGCATGCCACTCAACGCAATGCCGGCCTGCTCACCGCGTGCTTCGCCGTTGGCCAGCTCAGCGGCCCTTTATTGGCAGCACTGAGCAATCATTACAGCGCCAGCCTGCACCCGGCGCTGGTGATTGCCGGCAGCGGTTTGCTGATTGCCGGCGGGTTGGCCCTGCAATCGGTTAGCGCTGGCCGAGCGCTTTGCGCAAACGTCGACGCACCCACTGCTCGGCGCTGACAAAGGTGATGCCGAGCAACACCAGCACGGCGCCGATGACAAAGTTCAGGCTCAGTTGTTCGCCTAGCAGCAAGACGCCGAAGGTTACGCCAAACAGCGGCGTCATGAACGAGAACACCGCCAGATTGGCCGCCAGATAACGACGCAGCAACCAGAACCAGACCAGGTAACTGAAGAACGACACGACCAATCCCTGGAACAGCACGCTGGCCACCGCCACGGTGGTCAGGCTGACGTGGGTGATCTGACCGCTGAACAGCGCGATCAACAGCAGGCCGAGGAAGCCGACGATCAACTGATAAAACAGGGTCAACGTTACCGGCGCTTCCGACAATCGCGAAGCGCGCACCACTACCGTGGTCGCGCCCCAGCAGGCACCCGCCAACACACCAAAGGCATCGCCCAGAAGCATGCGCCGGTCGAGGTTGTCCCACGACACGCCGCCAGCGAAAGCAATCGCGATGCCGATAAATGCGAGCAGAATCCCCAACCATTGCAACGGTCGCAAGCGCTCGCTGGCCAACAGGAAATGCACGCCCAGCGCGGTGAAAATCGGCGCGGTGTAGAGGAACACCGACATGTGCGCGGCGGTGGTCAGTTGCAGGCCTTCAGCAATGAAGAAGAACTCCAGGCCGAACAACGCACCGGCCAGCAGACCGCCACGCCAGGTAACGCCGACCTGATCCCAGCCGCCCTTCCAGCAGATCAGCAACCCCACCAGCAACGCAGAGATTCCCGAGCGCGCCGCCGCTTGCATCACCGGTGCTATGTCCGGCGCGGCCCACTTGATCATCACCTGCTGCACGCCCCAGATCAGGCACAGGCCGATCATCACTTGCAGGGCAAAACGGTCGGCATTACGCCGCTCGACAATCACCGTAACACCTCGAACACACACAACATGGCAGGCCATCCAATGGTCAAAAAACAGTGCCGGGGATTATCAATCAGTCAGACGGAAAAAGGCGTCTGGAAAAGACATTTAGTTCGTCAGTGGCGTCAGCGCTGAATGGCTGTCGGCTGCGCCGCCATTCGCTGGCAAGCCAGCTCCCACAGTGAACGGGTTGCTCACTGAATGTTTGTTCAACACCAAACCCTGTGGGAGCTGGCTTGCCAGCGATGGCGTCAGTTCAATCAACCCTGCTCATGGATCTGAATGCAGTCGTTTAGCCAACAAAAACCCGACGGTACAAGCCACAGCAGTGGCAAACGTCCCCCACGCCCAATCCATCAACGACACCTGCACCGACCACCCGCGCAGCGTCGCCCAATTGGTCAGGTCATACGTGCCATACGCCACCAGCCCCAACAAGGCGCCCATCTTCGCCGCCCGCTGCCAGCTCACTGCCGGCAACACCACAAACACCAGACAACCAAAAACATACAGGCAATAAAAAACCGCTGCCGGAACCAGCAGCGGTTTTTCGAGCATCAGCGAACCGAGCAGTTCGCGATAGGTCGGCGCCATCAACAGCCCGAGCCAGATGCCATCCAGCAGCAGAAACGTCACCAGCGTGGCAACGTAAGCCATCAGCGTTCTTTTCATCACACCGCCCTCAATGTAGGAGCTGCCGAAGGCTGCGATCTTTTGACTTTGTTTTTAAAAGACAAGATCAAAAGATCGCAGCCTTCGGCAGCTCCTACATGGGGCCAGCGGTGGCTCAGGTTAGTTCAATGCGATCGGCATGGATGACGATCTTGCCTTCTTTGTACAGTGAGCCGATGGCCTTCTTGAAGTTGCCTTTGCTGACGCCGAACAGGCTGCTGATCAAGGCCGGATCGCTCTTGTCGCTGACCGGCAGCGTGCCGCTGTTGTCGCGCAACTTGGCGAGGATCTTCGAGTTCAGGCTGCTGGCCGCTTCCTGGCCAACCGGTTGCAGGCTCAGGGCAATCTTGCCGTCGGCACGCACTTCCTTGATGTAGCCCTTCTCGCTCATGCCGGCGCGCATGAACTTGAAGATTTCGTTCTTGTGGATCAAACCCCAGTGCTTGTTGTTGATGATCGCCTTGAAGCCCATGTCGGTAGCTTCGGCAACCAGCAAATCAACTTCCTGGCCTTGGCTGTAGTTGGCCGGGGTCTTGTCGAGGTAGCGATCCAGACGCGCCGTGGCGGTGATGCGGCGGGTGTGTTTGTCGAGGTAGACGTGCACCACGCAGTATTCACCGGCGGTCATCTGCCGTTTCTCTTCGGAATACGGCAACAACAGATCTTTCGGCAGGCCCCAATCGAGGAACACGCCGATGCTGTTGACTTCAACAACTTTCAGGCTGGCGAATTCGCCGACCTGAACTTTTGGTTTTTCCGTGGTAGCGAGAAGTTTGTCTTCGCTGTCCAGATATACAAATACGTTGAGCCAGTCTTCATCTTCGCTGGGAATATCTTTAGGGATATAACGGTTGGGCAAAAGAATTTCGCCGTCGGCACCGCCGTCCAGATATAAACCGAAGTTAGTGTGTTTAACCACTTGCAAACTGTTGTAACGCCCGACTAAAGCCATTTCCAGAACCCTCATTGCGTGGGCGGCATTCTACCCGTTTTTGCCGTGAACGTTGGCCGGCAGATCCTTGGATGACGGAAAATCCCGCGCAATGCTCTGATTTGCCGTGGTCGCGCCTGCTCGGGGCGCCGCTCGTCAGTCCGGAGCAGCACCTCGCGGCAAATCGCCACAGTGCATTTTCTATTAAATGTTCTTATTTAAAACAGCAGGTTAGACCGATATTTCGAAGATTGAATCGAGAGTAATGCAGCGCGCAGGTTGGTTATTCCGGGGGATATTTACCAAGCAATTGTCAAGTTATTCCTGTACGATGCCTGGCCGAGTTACTTTTCTACAGGTTAATGGCCGCCATGCGTGTAAAAGCATCCACCAGCAAAGCAAAGCCAGCTCCAGCCGTTGAAACCAGCGAATCGATCAACGATCAGATCGCAGCGTTCCTCAAGTCCGGCGGCGAGATCCAGCAAATTGCCAAAGGCGTCAGTGGCCAGACGTTCGGCCCGTCCAAGCAGATCAGCCTGGGCAAAAAGTAATACCCGGTTTTACACCCGTCCAGAGGCGCTTTGAGCTTCGAAGCGTCTGGACTGGCACCGCGCAACACCCCCTCCGTTTTAAACCAACCCAATAGCAAAATTGCAGAAATCGACGAACGGCCATCAATGCCGAGCATTCGCCGGTATCCTTGCACGCGTCTAGATCAAGCGTTTCAGCAGGCCATATGCCCTGCGCTCGCTGTTCATGGAGTGACGCATGCGCAAAACATCCTGTTTATTGCTTGTGAGCCTGCTGGCTGGCACGAGCGCGCACGCCCAGGTTTTCCAGCGTGAACTCGGCGACTTCGACCTCAAGCTCGGCACTACACCCACGCGGAGCATGGCCCAGGGCCTGGTCAAACCTTCGGCAGCCGGTTCATTTCATGGCGGTCTCGATCTGAGCCACGACAGCGGCCTCTACGTCGGCCAGTACGCACCGAGCATGGGCATCACGCCGGGCAAGAATCTGGAAATCGACTCCTACGTCGGCTTCAAGCAGCCTTTTGATCAGACTCTCGGCTATGAAGTCGGGATGATCCACTACAGCTATCCCAGCGTGGAAACCCTCGACAGCCAAGAGCTGTTCGGCGGTCTGACCCTTCTCGGCAGCCGTTTCGGCGTGGCCCTGAGCAACGACCCGGATAAACAGAACAACACCCTGTTTGCCGACCTTGGCGGCAATCAGCCGTTCGGCATCGGTGTCAGCATGAAATACACCACTCACCAATTGAACACACCAGTGGCCGTGGACGGTGGGTACGTCAGCAGTTTCACTGATTGGTCGGTGAAACTGTCCCGGCCGTTCATGGGTGTCGACCTCGACCTGATCTACAGCAATTCCAGCCTCAGCGGCAGCGATTGCTCGGCCTATTCCGGGCACAACAGCCAGTGCGACGGCCTCGTCACCCTCAAGGCCGAACGCGCGTTCTATTGATTGGCTGAACTGCCGCGCGCATCCTGCATCACATAAGAATCAGACTTTCGAAGCCAGGCCATCGCAAGGATTCGCCCATGTCTCGCTGGTTCAAGCACATCGCCGCATTGTTGATCTTCACCCTCGCCCTCGGCGCCTGCAGTCGCGTCGGCCTGGCCTATCGCAACCTCGACGTGATCATTCCGTGGACGCTCAGCGACTATCTGGACATGAACGGCGAGCAAAAGGACTGGTTTAACGAGCGACTCAAAGAGCACCTGAACTGGCATTGCACCACGCAACTGCCAGGTTATCTGGACTGGCTGGATCGTTTACAGAGCATGGTCGAGAGCAACCAGATCACCGACGCCGCGTTGCAGGCGCGCACTGCCGAAGCCAAGCAGGCGATTGCCGAAACGGCGAAGGCAATCACGCCTTCGGCCATCGAGTTGTTGCAAGGCCTGGACGATAAACAAGTGGCCGAGATGAATGACGCGTTTGCCAAGGACCTGCGCAAGCGTCAGCAGGAATACCTCAAACCGCCGCTTGATCAACAGATTGCCGAGCGTGGCGCACGCATGGTCAAACGCCTGAACGACTGGCTGGGGCCGTTGAGCGCTACGCAGGAACAGCGAGTAATGGCGTGGTCGACCGCACTGGGCGATCAATACACCCAATGGATCGCCAACCGGGCCCATTGGCAGAAGCAGTTCAGTGCAGCCGTCGCACAGCGTAAAAGCCCCGAATTCCCACAGAGAATCGAGACGCTGCTGGTCAATCGCGAGAGTTTATGGACAGCGGATTACCGCAAGGCCTTCGCCGATACCGAGGCGCAGGGACGCTCGCTGGCGGTTGACCTGATGGCTGAAAGCACGCCGCAACAGCGGCAGCGGTTGTTGAAGAAGATTGAGGGGGTGCGCAAAGATTTCAACGACCTCAAGTGCCTGAAGGCCGCGCAAAAAAACTGAACATACCGAAATCCAATGTAGGAGTGAGCCTGCTCGCGATAACGGACTTCCAGTGACATCAATGTTGACTGGAAGACCGCTATCGCGAGCAGGCTCACTCCTACAGGGTACAGGGGATCTGCGTGAACTCAGGCGATCTGGGCTTTTGAAGCCACTTCATCAAACGTCGCCTCGGCCAGCGGATCCTCCTGCTCATCCAGCACTTGGCGCGGGTGGTCATTACCGGGGATGCTGCTGTCGATCAGGCTCAGCAGGCTGGAACCGCGTGGGGTCAGCACAAAATTGTTTCCCGTGCTGCCCTCTTCATCCGGGCGCGGTGCGATATAGCCGCGCAGGAGCAACAACCTTTCATAGTCGCAAGCCAGTGTTTTCAGGTGATCAAGGTTCTCGATCGGCTCGCCGGCGCTGGCTTTCTCCGCCGCATAGTCTTCGGCATAAGCCCGTGGGGCAAAGCTGTGGCCCGCACTGTTCTGCACTTCGTGCAGCAAACGTTCAATCAAATCCCAGTTATAAGTCGTCATCCTGATACAACCTCCGGTGCGCGTGATTAATGGCGCGTTCATAGGTTGTGACCGGAGTAGCTCGCAGCCGTTCAGCCGCATGTTCTACGGCGACCGACCGGCGGTCTGTCGATTTCACGCCGGGTTAAACGACTAGTCTGAAACAGACGGTTTCAACCCCGCAGGAGAAATCATCATGAACGTTGAGAATCATCCAGTGGTGTCGCGCGAAGAATGGCTCGCCGCCCGCAAACAACATCTCGCCGACGAAAAAGCCTTCACCCAACAACGCGACCGCCTCAGCGCCCAACGTCGTGCCTTGCCCTGGGTGAAGGTCGACAAGGACTACCACTTTCAAGGCCCGAGCGGCGAACTGAAACTGGCCGACCTGTTTGGCCAACACAGCCAGTTGATCGTTTACCACTTCATGTTCGCCAAGGATTGGGAGGAAGGCTGCCAGGGCTGCTCCTTCCTCAGCGATCACATCGACGGCGCCAACCAGCATCTGGCCCATCACGACATTGCGGTGGTGGCTGTTTCTCACGCGCCATTCAATGAGTTTCAGGACTTCAAACGGCGGATGGGCTGGAAGTTTGACTGGGTGTCGTCAGAGGGCTGCGACTTCAACTATGACTTCGGCGTGTGCGCCCGTGCTGAAGATGTCGCCGCTGGAAAGGCTACGTACAACTACGAAAAGACTGACAGCGCCGAGGAGGAAATGCCGGGGCTGAGCGTGTTTTATCGCGACTCAAAGGGCGACATCTTCCACACCTATTCAACTTACGCACGTGGCCTGGACATGTTGGTCGGCGCCTACAACTACCTCGACCTGACGCCCAAGGGCCGCAATGAGGACGAGATCATGGAGTGGGTGCGGCATCATGATCGTTATGAAGGCGATTCCAGGTCGAGTTGCTGTCACTCCGAGTGATGAGCAATGAACTTTTCGCCCTCTCATGGCCTCAACCGGTTAACCCGCCTTAACCGGAACTGAGGCCTGCCCCGATGAAAACCCTGATCAAGCTCACCCTCGCCGCCACCCTCGCCTGCGCCCTGCCCGTCTGGGCCTGTACGCCGGAAGAGGCCACCGCCAAACGTGAACAACTGGCCAAGGAAGTTGCCAAGCTCACCGAACAGAATCCGGCCAAGGCCAAAGAGATCAACGCCGAGTTGCAGAAGATGGATCTGGGCACGGCCAGCAAGGATTTGCCGGACAAGTGCCAGCTGATTGATCAGCGATTGAAAGAGTTGGGTACCGCCGAAAAGAAAGCCGACAGCTAAAAGAAAAAGATCGCAGCCTGCGGCAGCTCCTACACCAAACCCTGTAGGAGCTGCCGCAGGCTGCGATCTTTTGCCTTTATAAATGCACAAATGCATTTATTTATTTGCACAAACGCATATCCGCATCTACGGTTACATCGAGCAAAGAGATCGGCAACCGCCATCGGAGATGGCAACCCTGAAGCGCCGATCGCTCGGCAACACCCTTACAAGCGGGACGCTTGTTTTCATTCATGGAGGATTGAAAATGTTAACCACTGAAGCAAGACCCTTTACCAGTGAATCACTGCCAAGGTGCCTCATCGGCCATCTGCTCGACCCACAACTGGTCGAAGTCGAAGCGGCCGAACATGCCAGCGCGCTTGCCGCTGGCAGCCTGAACTTCAACATGCAGCAACAAACCCAGACCAACTGGTGCTGGGCTGCCGTGTCCGCCTCGGTTGGCAACTACTACGGCACCGGCAACTGGACGCAGTGCGGTGTCGCCAGCACTCAGCTCGATCGCAATTGCTGCAATCAGCCGGGGCCGTGCAATGTTTACGGCTATCTGGATTCGGCGCTGCAAACCACCCGCAGCTACAACGGCATGAATCAGGGCTCGTTGCAGATGTCGGCGATCCAGAACCAGATCAGCATGGGCCGCCCGGTCGGCCTGCGTTGCGCTTGGTACGGCGGCGGTGCGCACTTCCTGACGATCTACGGCACCAACGGCGATTACGTGCTGGTCGCGGACTCGATCTATGGTTATTCGACCCGTGCGCTGAATGCCTTTCCCCGTGCCTACAACGGTGGCGGCAACTGGACTCACACTTACTTCACGGTCAAAAACTAGGAGGGCGACATCATGCAACTGACTTATCCAAAGGCGCCTTCCAACGGCGTACAGACTTTGCGCCCGGCGCTGCAAGCCGCACTGCAAACCCACGGTTTTGGCGCCAACCGCCAGTTCGCCAACGCTGCACCTGCGAAAATCAGCCTCAGTGAAGCCTATCGTGGCTACTCGCTCAGCCTGGATGACCTGAGCAACGGCAAAGGCCTGAAAGACGCGCGGATCGGCGATTGGCATTACCTGGTGTTTGCCGATGGCGTGACGATTGCCGATGCGCAACTGGCCGAGGTTCGCGGCCACGTCGAGTTCGCCTCGCTCAACCACGGCAGCCATGCCGCTGCCACCGTCAGTGCGCTGAAACTGGCGGAGCAGGCGCCGCAGTTGCAGGGTAAAAGCGTCGAACTGCGTGTGCTGTTTGTCTCGGCACTGCACGTTGTGGCGATCTGGCTGCACTCCGCTGGCGAAGATGTGCTGATCCCGATCGAGCCGACCCCGAAGGAACTGGCGAGCCCCCGGTTGTACGCTGAAGCGGCATTACTGGTGCAGTTGAAGCCGGCAGCCGAGCAAGCCAAGCGGCGCTTCGACGCCGACACCAGTGGCCAACTCGGCAACTGATGGACGAAAAAAAACCCGGACACTGTCCGGGTTTTTTTGTGCGCCTGAAACGACTTATTCAGCCGCTGGCTCTGCCGGCTTGCGGCGCTTGAGCGGCGCCATGCCGTCGCTGCTGACCAACGAGTCCGGCTTAGGACGGTTGACGCTCTTGCGCTTGGTCGGCGTCTTGGCGGCAGTTTTCTTCTTGTCGCCCTTGGCGTCAGTCTTTTTCTTCTTCACGCCAACGGCTTTGCCCGAGGCCTTGACCTTCTTCGGACCGCCATAGACGCCTTTGACTTCCTTGATGGTGCGACGCTCGAAGCTCTGCTTGAGGTAGCGCTCGATGCTCGACATCAGGTTCCAGTCGCCGTGGCAGATCAGCGAGATCGCCAGGCCGTCGTTCCCGGCGCGGCCAGTACGACCGATGCGGTGCACGTACTCGTCGCCGCTGCGTGGCATGTCGAAGTTGATCACCATGTCCAGACCATCAACGTCCAGACCACGGGCTGCAACGTCGGTCGCCACGAGGATCTTCACGCCGCCCTGCTTCAGACGATCGATCGCCAGTTTGCGATCCTTCTGGTCTTTCTCGCCGTGCAGTACGAACGCTTTGTATTCCTGAGCCACCAGACGACCATAGATACGGTCGGCCATGGCGCGGGTGTTGGTGAAGATGATCGCCTTCTGGTAGGTCTCGTTGGCCAGCAGCCAGTTCACGATCTGCTCTTTGTGCTGATTGTGGTCGGCGGTGATGATTTGCTGACGGGTGGTCGAGTTCAACTGACTGACCGCGTTGAGCTGCAAGTGCTCAGGGTTGTTCAGCACCTTGGCGATCATCTCGCGCAGGCCGGAACCACCGGTGGTGGCCGAGAACAGCATGGTCTGCTGACGGTTCGGGCATTCGTCGACCAGACGCTGAACGTCTTCGGAGAAGCCCATGTCGAGCATGCGGTCGGCTTCGTCGAGCACCAGCACTTCGACTTCTTTCAGGTCGAGGTTGCCGGCGTTGAGTTGCTCGATCATCCGGCCCGGGGTGCCGATGAGAATGTCCGGCACCTTGCGCAGCATGGCGGCCTGGACCTTGAAGTCTTCACCGCCGGTGATCAGGCCGGATTTGATGAAAGTGAACTGCGAAAAGCGTTCAACTTCCTTCAGCGTCTGCTGGGCCAGCTCGCGGGTCGGCAGCAGGATCAGCGTCTTGATGCTGACACGAACCTTGGCCGGGCCGATCAGGCGATTGAGGATCGGCAGAACGAAAGCGGCGGTTTTGCCGCTACCGGTTTGCGCAGTCACCCGCAAATCACGCCCTTGGAGCGCCAGCGGAATGGCCGCGGCTTGCACAGGCGTTGGCTCGACAAATTTCAGCTCGGCCACAGCTTTAAGCAGGCGTTCGTGCAGGGCGAATTGGGAAAACACGGGTGCTACCTCGAAGATATGCAAAAAAACAGCTGCATAGGTTACCGGTTTCGAGCGCTCAGGCCGAGTTTCTTTGTGCAAACGGCAGCAATCAGTGCTTTTTTTGTTGCTCGATTTGTCTCCAACGGTAATACGCGACGTCTTAAATGCTCTAATCGCCCATCGCGTCTTACAGAAGAATCGTTGCTCATATGGATTTCAAACAGCTCTGGCTCAACGCCCAGGACCTCTGGGGCACTCTCGAACAGCATCCGCTCTTGCAGGCCGGCCTCGCCCTGACGGTGTTGCTGGTGGTCGCGCTGGTACTCGGACGAGTGGCTCGTTATCTGATCCTGCACGCCAGCCGCATGCTCGGGCGCCAACCGGCGCTGCACTGGATCAATGACTTTCGCCACAACAAGGTGTTTCAGCGCCTGGCGCAGATGACGCCATCGCTGGTGATTCAGTTCGGCCTGCACCTGGTGCCGGAACTGAGCAAGACCGCCATGACCTTTCTCGGCAATGTGGCGCTGTCGTTCACCATTCTGTTCCTGTTGCTGGCGGTGAGCGCCCTGCTCAATGCCCTGCTGGACATCTACGCCCGTACCGAACACGCCCGCACACGCTCGATCAAAGGCTATGTGCAACTGGCGAAAATGGTCTTGTACGTATTTGGCGCGATCATCATCGTTGCCACATTGATCGACCGCTCGCCGTTGTTGCTGCTGTCCGGTCTCGGTGCCATGTCGGCGGTGATTCTGTTGGTCTACAAGGACACGCTGCTGTCGTTCGTTGCCAGCGTGCAATTGACCAGCAACGACATGCTACGGGTCGGCGACTGGATCGAAATGCCGCAAGTCGGCGCCGATGGCGATGTGGTCGACATCACCCTGCACACGGTCAAGGTGCAGAATTTCGACAAGACCATCGTTTCGATCCCGACCTGGCGCTTGATGTCCGAATCGTTCAAGAACTGGCGCGGCATGCAGCAATCCGGTGGGCGGCGGATCAAACGCAGCCTGTTCATCGACGCCAGCGGCGTACGTTTCATCCGCGATGACGAAGAAGAGAAGCTCTCCCAGGTGCATCTGCTGACCGACTACATGAGCCGCAAGAAAGCCGAGCTCAAGGCGTGGAACGAGGCACAGGGCAACGTCGCGGCGATGTCGGCCAACCGCCGGCGCATGACCAACATCGGCACCTTCCGCGCGTATGCATTGGCGTATCTGAAGAGTCATCCGGAGATTCAGCCGAACATGACCTGCATGGTCCGCCAGATGCAAACCACGGCGCAGGGCATTCCGCTGGAGATCTATTGCTTCACCCGCACCACGGTGTGGGCCGATTACGAGCGGATTCAGGGGGATATTTTTGATTATCTGCTGGCGGTGCTGCCGGAGTTTGGCTTGAGCCTGTATCAGCAGCCGAGTGGCGGGGATTTGCGTTCGGGGCTGCTGCCGGCGGTGCTCGGCGCGGCTAGCATCCCCGAGCCGCAAAAACACCTGATGTAACCCCATCCCCATGTAGGAGCTGCCGCAGGCTGCGATCCTTTGATCTTTAAAATCAAAAGATCGCAGCCTGCGGCAGCTCCTACATTCAGTTATGCGGTGCGGCGGATGCCCAGTCGGCTGATCCACACGGCGGCGAGGATGACGCTGCCGCCAAGGAACAACCGCCCCAGTTCCTCATGCTGATTCCAGATCAGCAAGTTCAGCAGCAAGCCCACCGGCACATGCAGGTTGTTCATCACCGCCAGCGTGCCGCCGTTGACCATGCACGCCCCCTTGTTCCACCAGTACATGCCCAACGCGGTCGAAACCAGGCCGAGAAACAGCAAAACGCCCCATTGCAACGGCGCTTCAGGGAGGAAGTTGGCTTTGCCGAACATCAGAAATGCCGGCAGTACCACCGCCAGCGCGCCGAGGTAGAAGAAGCCGAAACGCCGGTAATGCGGCAGATCGCTCGGGTGTTTCGCCACCAGATGCTTGTACATCACTTGGCCTGCGGCGTAGGTGAAGTTGGCCAGTTGCAGCAGCAGGAAGCCCATGAAGAAGTCCGGGTTGATGCTGTCAAAGCGAATCACCGCCGCCCCGCCCACTGCGACCAGCGCGGCGATCAGCGCCCACGGGTTGAAACGGCGGTTCAGTGCATCTTCGATCAACGTCACGTGCAACGGTGTGAGGATGGTGAACAGCAACACCTCCGGCACCGTCAGCACACGGAAGCTCAGGTACAGACAGACGTAGGTCACGCCGAACTGCAAGGCGCCAATCATCAGCATGCCGCGCATGAACGACGGTTCGACCGAGCGCCAGCGGGTCAGCGGGATGAACACCAGCCCGGCCAGCACCACGCGCACCAGCACGGCAAAGTAACTGTCGACATGACCAGCGAGGTATTCGCCGATCAGACTGAAGGAAAACGCCTGGATCAGCGTGACAAAAAGTAGATAGCCCATGCTCGCCCCTAATTCGAATGGCGGCGACGATAGCGGTTTTCGATTGTGCAACCAACACAAATCCCCGTGTAGGAGCTGCCGCAGGCTGCGATCTTTTGATGTTGATTTAAAAAAAACAAGATCAAAAGATCGCAGCCTGCGGCAGCTCCTACAGGGGATCGGTGAGTTACGGGCAAAAAAAAGCCCGATCTCGCTAATGCGTTCAATCGGGCTACAGCACTCAGGAGCAACAAGTGCAAAGCGAGGTTCGATGCGCGTAGAGCCTTGAAGGGGTTGCGCCAGGTCACTTAAACAATCGGCGATTATCTGGCGATTAACATATCAAGCGACCTGGGACAGCTTGGCGTTGGCCTGATTGAGGCCCTTCTCCTGGAAGTCGCCACCGAGGTTCATGCCTTCGGCGTGAATGAACGTCACGTCGTTGATGCCGATGAAGCCCATGACCTGACGCAGGTACGGTTCTTGATGATCGGCTGGGCCGCCGGCGTAGATGCCGCCGCGAGCCGTCAGTACGTAGGCACGTTTGCCGCTGAGCAGGCCTTGCGGGCCGGTTTCGGTGTACTTGAAGGTCACGCCGGCACGCAGCACGTGGTCGAGCCAGGCCTTGAGGGTGCTCGGGATGGCGAAGTTGTACATCGGCGCGGCCATCACCAGTACGTCGGCGGCGAGCAGTTCATCAGTCAGTGCGTTGGAGCGGTCCAGCGACGCTTGTTCGCTGTCGTTGCGCTGTTCGGCAGGCTTCATCCAGCCGCCCAGCAGGTTGCTGTCCAGGTGTGGTACAGGATTCACGGCGAGGTCACGCACGGTGATCTGATCGGCCGGGTGCGCCGCTTTCCACTGACTGATGAAGGTCTGGGTCAGTTGACGGGATACCGAGTCTTGCTGGCGAGCACTGCTTTCAATGATCAGAACGCGGGACATGGTGTGTAGCCTCCATCCGAGAATGTTGTAAGTCGATGGAGTGAAGGTTAAACAGAGTTGAATCGATGAAAAAGCGCAAATAATTGCTGCAAAGCATCGAATAATTCGTTTAGATGCCGAACCATGCTCTTGTAGGAGTGAGCCTGCTCGCGATAGCGGTGTATCAGTCGCATAGATTTATCTGACACACCGCTATCGCGAGCAGGCTCACTCCTACAGGGACCGGTGTTATTTCGGGGTGCAGGTCAGTTTGATGCGCAGCTTGATGATCTCGCGGGTGAACTTGGCCGTGGCGTTTTTGTGTTTTCCGGCGGCCACTTCGATGTTGCGGGTGCGCGGCGCCTCGGGACCATTGCTGAAAACGGCCTTGCACACTGCATCGACATCACCGTAGTTGGCCACCCGGATGGAGCCGATGTCGTTATCCGTGTCGAAGGTTTCGTAGTCGATCTTCATGCCGTTGAGATCCTTCTCGACATCGATCGGATACGCAAAAGCAGTCAACGGCAGCAGCGCCAGCACCACACAACAGAATTTTTTCATTCGGCAGTCTCCATGAGGGACGGCCAGCTTAGGACAAGAGGAGCTATTGATGAAAGCGCCCCGCGTGACCCTGGATCAATGGCGAACGTTGCAGGCAGTGGTCGACCATGGTGGGTTTGCCCAGGCCGCCGAGGCCCTGCACCGTTCGCAATCGTCGGTGAGCTACACCGTCGCGCGCATGCAGGACCAGCTCGGCGTGCCGCTGTTGCGCATCGACGGGCGTAAAGCCGTGCTCACTGAAGCCGGCGGTGTGCTGCTGCGCCGCTCGCGGCAATTGGTGAAACAGGCCAGTCAGTTGGAGGACCTTGCTCATCACATGGAGCAAGGCTGGGAAGCTGAAGTGCGGCTGGTGGTCGATGCCGCCTACCCGAGCGCGCGGATCGTTCGCGCGTTGACCGCGTTCATGCCGCAGAGTCGTGGTTGCCGGGTTCGCTTGCGTGAAGAAGTATTGTCCGGCGTCGAGGAAGTATTGCTCGAAGGCGTCGCCGATCTGGCCATCACCGGCCTGAGCATTCCCGGCCACCTCGGCGCGGAATTGAGCGACGTCGAGTTCATTGCCGTCGCCCACCCTGATCACCCGCTGCATCGGCTCAATCGCGAACTGAGCTTTCAGGATCTGGAAACCCAGATGCAAGTGGTCATCCGCGACTCCGGCCGCCAGCAACCCCGGGATGTCGGCTGGCTCGGCGCCGAACAGCGCTGGACGGTCGGCAGCCTCGCCACTGCCGCAACCTTTGTCAGCAGCGGTCTGGGTTTTGCCTGGTTGCCCCGGCACATGATCGAGCGGGAATTGAAAGATGGCTCGCTCAAGCTGCTACCGTTGGACAGGGGCGGCACTCGCAACTCCAGCTTCTACCTGTATTCGAACAAGGACAAACCCTTGGGCCCGGCCACGCAAATCCTCATCGAACTGCTGCGCACCTTCGATACGTTACCTCTGGATGCGCCGTACGCCGCCCCCGAACAAGCCTGACACGGAGTTCACCGATGGCCTATTTCGAGCACGAAGGTTGCAACCTGCACTACGAGGAATACGGCCACGGCACGCCGTTGCTGCTGGTTCACGGGCTCGGTTCGAGCACGCTGGACTGGGAACTGCAGATCCCGGCACTGGCCGCGCATTACCGGGTGATCGTCCCGGATGTACGTGGCCACGGGCGCTCGGACAAACCCCGTGAGCGCTACAGCATCGCCGGCTTCAGCGCCGATCTGCTCGCGCTCATCGAGCATCTGAGCCTTGGCCCGGTGCATTACGCCGGGCTGTCGATGGGCGGCATGATCGGCTTTCAGTTCGGCGTCGATCATCCGCAAATGCTCAAGAGCCTGACCATCGTCAACAGCGCGCCGGAAGTCAAATTGCGCAGCCGCGACGATTACTGGCAGTGGTTCAAGCGCTGGAGCCTGATGCGCGTGCTCAGTCTCGCCACGATCGGCAAGGCCCTTGGCGGCAAACTTTTCCCCAAACCCGAGCAGGCTGATTTGCGGCAGAAGATGTCCGAGCGCTGGGCAAAAAACGACAAACGTGCTTATCTCGCCAGCTTTGATGCGATTGTGGGCTGGGGCGTTCAGGAACGACTTTCCCGAGTGACCTGTCCAACCCTCATCGTCAGCGCCGACCGTGACTACACACCCGTCGCGCTGAAAGAAACCTATGTAAAACTGCTGCCCGATGCGCGGCTGGTAGTGATCGCCGATTCGCGCCACGCCACCCCGCTCGATCAACCCGAACGCTTCAATCAAACGCTGCTGGCGTTTCTCGCCACAGCCGACCTTCAATCTCAGGATCACTGACCCATGCTGAAAAAACTCGCCCTCGCCGCTGGTACCGTGCTGTTTGCCGCCAACCTGATGGCCGCGACTCCCGCCAAAGCGCCGCACGTGCTGCTCGACACCACCAACGGCCAGATTGAAATCGAACTGGATCCGGTCAAGGCGCCGATCAGTACCAAAAACTTTCTCGATTACGTCAACAGCGGCTTCTACACCAATACCATTTTCCACCGCGTGATCCCGGGCTTCATGGCTCAGGGCGGCGGTTTCACCCCGCAGATGCAACAGAAAGACACCAAGGCGCCGATCAAGAACGAAGCCAGCAACGGCCTGCACAACGTTCGCGGCACCTTGTCGATGGCACGCACCTCCAACCCTGACTCGGCCACCAGCCAGTTCTTCATCAACGTGAAGGACAACGACTTCCTCGACCCGGGCCGTGACGCCGGTTACGCGGTGTTCGCCAAAGTGGTCAAGGGCATGGACGTGGTCGACATCATCGTCAACTCGCCAACCACCACCAAAAGCGGCATGCAAAACGTGCCTTCCGACCCTGTGATCATCAAGTCGGCCAAAGTCATCGACTAAGCTGTACAGGGCGAATCGAGCGGCGTGAATTCAACCTCACGCCGCTCACACCGATAAAAGGAGAGCCCGGATTCCGGGCGGTTATCTGATGCTCTATCGCCGTTTTGAACAACTGATCGACATATTCCGTGACGCCCCGACGGCGTCACCTCCCGATCGTGTCTGGCCCTTCTACACCTATTACCTCAAACAAGTCTGGCCGAGCTTTGCCGCCCTGCTCGTCGTCGGCCTGTTCGCCGCGCTGATCGAAGTGGCGCTGTTCAGTTACCTGAGCCGCATCATCGACCTGGCCCAGGGCACGCCCAACCCGAATTTTTTCCACGACCACGCCTTCGAACTGACGTGGATGGTGGTGGTGGCGCTGGTGCTGCGGCCGATTTTCTTCGGCTTGCACGACCTGCTGGTGCATCAGACGCTGAGCCCCGGCATGACCAGCATGATCCGCTGGCAGAACCACCGCTACGTGCTCAAACAGAGCCTGAATTTCTTCCAGAACGACTTCGCCGGGCGCATCGCCCAGCGCATCATGCAGACCGGCAACTCGCTGCGTGACTCGGCGGTGCAAGCAGTGGATGCGCTGTGGCACGTAGTGATCTACGCGATCAGCGCGCTGGTGCTGTTCGCCGAGGCGGACTGGCGTTTGATGATCCCGCTGCTGACGTGGATCGTCGCCTATATCGGCGCGCTCTACTACTTTGTGCCACGGGTCAAACAACGCTCGGTGGAAGCCTCCGACGCGCGCTCGAAACTGATGGGGCGCATCGTCGACGGCTACACCAACATCGCCACGCTGAAGCTGTTCGCCCACACCAATTTCGAACAGCACTACGCCAAGGAAGCCATCGAAGAGCAGACCGTCAAAGCGCAAATGGCCGGCCGTGTGGTCACCAGCATGGACGTCGCGATCACCACCATGAACGGCCTGCTGATCGTCGGCACCACCGCGTTGGCCCTGTGGTTGTGGACACAGTCGCTGATCACTGTCGGGGCGATTGCTCTGGCGACCGGCCTGGTGATTCGCATCGTCAACATGTCCGGCTGGATCATGTGGGTGGTCACTGGCATCTTCGAAAACATCGGCATGGTGCAGGACGGTTTGCAGACCATTTCGCAACCGGTCAGCGTCACCGATAAGGATCATGCCAAACCGCTGGAAGTGGCCCGTGGCGAAGTGCGTTTCGAGCACGTGGATTT
The DNA here is from genome assembly GCF_051913165.1 of Pseudomonas sp. SM4. Lineage (NCBI taxonomy): Bacteria > Pseudomonadati > Pseudomonadota > Gammaproteobacteria > Pseudomonadales > Pseudomonadaceae > Pseudomonas > Pseudomonas sp. SM4. Next base: position 96,014 of record NZ_JBODOE010000011.1, read on the forward strand.
TCACTACGGCAAGAAGCGCGGGATCATCGGCGACCTGAACCTGAACATCAAAGCGGGGGAAAAAATCGGTTTGATCGGGCCGTCCGGCGCCGGCAAATCGACCTTGGTCAACCTGCTGCTGCGTCTGTATGACGTCGAGGGCGGGCGCATTCTGATCGACGGGCAGAACATCGCCGACGTCGGCCAGGAAAGCCTGCGCGCACGCATCGGCATGATCACTCAGGACACCTCGCTGCTGCACCGTTCGATCCGCGATAACTTGCTGTACGGCAAACCTGATGCGACCGACGCCGAACTCTGGGACGCAGTGCACAAGGCCCGCGCTGACGAGTTCATTCCGCTGCTATCGGACGCCGAGGGCCGCACCGGTTTTGACGCTCACGTCGGTGAGCGCGGGGTGAAGTTGTCCGGTGGCCAGCGGCAGCGTATCGCCATCGCTCGGGTGCTGCTCAAGGATGCGCCGATCCTGATCATGGACGAAGCGACCTCGGCGCTGGATTCGGAAGTCGAAGCGGCGATTCAGGAAAGCCTGGAAACGCTGATGCAGGGCAAAACGGTGATCGCGATTGCGCACCGACTCTCGACCATCGCGCGCATGGATCGGTTGGTGGTGCTGGAAAACGGCAAGATCGCCGAGAGCGGCACTCACGCCGAGCTGCTCGCCCATCGCGGGCTGTATGCGCGACTGTGGGCGCATCAGACCGGCGGGTTCGTCGGGATCGATTGATCCCAAACCATAAGATCAAAAGATCGCAGCCTGCGGCAGCTCCTACATTGGAATGCGTTCCTCTGTAGGAGCTGCCGCAGGCTGCGATCTTTGCTTTTTGTCGCCGCTGGAAATCCGTTAAAACCCTGCTGTACTCAGCCAAGGTTCCGGAATGGGAGCCTGTCGTAAGTCTGCAAGGACGCACAACTCGATGCAGTCTCGATAGCAAAGCTATCAAGGACTCTTCTCATGTCTCTGTTCAAACGTTCAGTTACTGAGTTGCTGGGTACGTTCTGGTTGGTGTTGGGTGGTTGTGGCAGTGCGGTAATCGCCGCGTCTTCGCCACTGGGAATCGGGGTGCTGGGGGTGGCCCTGGCGTTTGGTCTGACGGTGTTGACCATGGCGTTCGCCATCGGCCACATCAGCGGCTGTCATCTCAATCCGGCCGTGTCGGTCGGTCTGTTTGTCGGCGGTCGGTTCCCGGCCAAGGAGTTGCCGGCCTACATCATCGCGCAAGTGCTCGGCGCGATCCTCGCGGCAGCGCTGATCGCGTACATCGCCAGCGGCAAGGAAGGTTTTGACATTGCTGCCGGCCTGGCGTCCAACGGTTACGGCGAGCACTCCCCCGGCAAGTATTCGATGGCGGCGGGGTTTGTCACTGAGCTGGTGATGACCGCAATGTTTGTGATCATCATCCTCGGCGCAACTGACAGACGCGCTCCGCCGGGGCTGGCGCCGATCGCTATCGGCCTGGGCCTGACCCTGATCCACCTGATCTCCATCCCCGTCACCAACACTTCGGTCAACCCGGCACGCAGCACCGGGCCAGCACTGATCGTCGGTGGCTGGGCGCTGGCGCAGTTGTGGATGTTCTGGGTCGCCCCGCTGATTGGCGCGGTGCTGGGTGGCGGCCTCTACCGCTGGCTGGGCAAAGAACAAACCTGAGCCCAACAAATTCCCACGTAGGAGCTGCCGAAGGCTGCGATCTTTTGATCTTGCCTTTTAAAAACCAGGATCAAAAGATCGCAGCCTTCGGCAGCTCCTACATGGGATTCAGGTTTGGCGGTAGGGCAAGGCGGATTTTGCTTCTTCGGCGTAGGCGAGAACGCCGGCGCGCTCTTGCTGGAGGAAGTCTTTGACTGCGGCTTTCAAGCCCGGATGGCGCAGGTAGTGCCACGAATGGGTGATCACCGGCTCAAAACCGCGAATCAGTTTGTGTTCACCCTGAGCGCCCGCATCGAATCGCTGATAACCCTGGGCAATCGCATACTCCATGCCCTGATAAAAACACGTCTCGAAATGCAGCCGGTCAAACTCGGCCAGGCATCCCCAATATCGCCCGTAGAAACTGTCGCCGCCGACCAGGCTGAACGCCATTGCCACTGGCCGTGAACCCTGTTTGGCCAGCACCACGCGAATCGCTTCGGGCATGCGCTCGGCCAACAAACTGAAGAATTCCCGCGTCAGGTACGGCGTTTGTCGGCGCACCGCGTAAGTGTTGGCGTAACAGGCATAGACGAAATCCCACTGCGCCTCGTCCAGCTCTCGCCCCTCCAGCCACTCGAACTCGAAGCCCTGACCCGCCACTTGCTCTCGTTCCTTGCGCATCTGCTTGCGCTTGCGCGAGCTGAGCCCGTCGAGAAAATCCTGGAAGTCGCGGTAACCACGATTCTGCCAGTGGTACTGACAACCGATGCGCTGCAGCCAGCCCGGTTGCTCGGCCATCGCCGCATCGGTGAACGGGTCGGTGAAGTTGATGTGCGCGCCGGAAAGCCCTTCGATTTCCAGATAGCCCGGAAGGCTTTTCAGCAGCTCGAAACCGTCTTCGACATTGGCTGCCAACAAACGCGGGCCGCTGACCGGACTGAACGGCACAGCGGTCAACAATTTGGGGTAGTAATCGATGCCGGCACGGGCGCAGGCGTCGGCCCAGCCGTGATCGAACACGTACTCGCCATAGGAATGCCATTTGCGATAGCTGGGCAGTGCGGCAATCAGTCGTTCGCCCTCGATGTGCAGCAAATGCTCCGGTTGCCACCCGGTGTGCGGGCCAACGCTGCCACTGTCTTCCAGCGCGCTGAGGAAGGCATGGCGCAGAAACGGCTGATTGTCCGGTACCAGTGCGTCCCATGTCGTCGGGGCGATTTCTGACAGGTTTTGCAGGCATTGCAACGGCATCGAGGAGCTCTCCACAACAGGACTTCAGCGCCCGGCGAGTATCGCTGATTGTGCGGCATTGCACACCCGCATTCGGCCGACAGCGCTCTAGATCAATAGTTCACGGCCGCTGCACATCGTCATCAAGCTGCCATCACTGTGCCACTGCGCTGTCATAAACCATCGCGATACTGGCGCCTGTTTTTAGAGCGCCGGGTTCTACCCGGACACTGTTTTCCGACGCTAAAACCGTCGGTTGTGCCCAGGATGGTTCAGCCATCCCCTCTCATCTTCGGAGATTGCTATGCGTCTTGCTTCCACGAAAACTGCGGCGGCCCTGTGCGGTGGCCTGTTACTGGCCATGAGCGTTCCGGCCAGTGCTGCAGTCGACGCCAAACTGCTCGACATGCTCAAGGCTAACGGTTCGATTTCCCAGGCGCAGTACGTTGAACTGCAAACTGAACTGGCCAAGGATCAGAAGGCTCAGCAAATCGCGCAACAGGCGCAGCAAGAGACCAACGAACAAGTTGCAGCGGTCGCGAAGAAAAGCAACGAACAAAGTGCCTTCGACCAGAAACTGGCCTGGGCCGCGAAGACCCAGTTCAAGGGTGACGTGCGTATCCGTCAGGAAACCATCAAGATCGACGGCGAACCGAACAACGGCGGCCGCGACAAGGATCGTCAGCGCATCCGTGCCCGTCTCGGCGCCTACACCGAGATCAACCCGCAAGTCGACACCGGCATCCGTATCGCCACCGGCGGCGGCGACGACGCCCGTTCGACCAACCAGGATCAGGACAACTACTTCGACAAGAAGCAGATCTGGCTCGACCTGGGCTACATCGACTACCACCCGGATCAGATCAAGAACCTGCACATTATCGGCGGCAAGATGCTGCAACCGTGGGTCAGCATGGGCGACGTCATCTGGGACAGCGACATCAACCCGGAAGGTCTGGCTGTCACCTACAAATATCCACTGGGCAGCAGCGCCGAACTGTTCGGTAGCCTGGGCAACTACAACCTCAAAGACAACGTCGACGGCGATGGCGTGCAATTCCGTCACGACCTGCGCCTGACTGCCGGCCAGTTAGGTAGCCGCTTCAATATCACTGACAATCTGAAAATGACCCTGGGCGGCAGCGTCTACGCCTACCAGAACGACGAAGACAGCCGCTGCACCGGGACTTCCACACCGTGCGCCCTGGCCGTCAACGGCAACTCGGCCAACAACGAATTCCGTCTGTATGAAGGCTTCAGCCAGCTCGACATCGGCGGCCTGCCAATGCCACTGTCGTTCTACGGTCAGTACGTAAAGAACAACGATGCGGTGACCGATCAGGACACGGCATGGTTGCTCGGTGCCAAGTCGAAAGTGTTCGGTCTGAACCTCGATTACAACTATCGTGACGTGCAGCGCAACGCCGTGGTCGGTGCCTTCACCGACTCTGACTTTGCCAACGGCACCACCGGTTCCCGTGGTCACAAGTTCAAGGTCGGTTACGACATCGACAAGAACTTTGCCATCGGCGCCACGTACTTCCTGACCAAGGCCGACTTCGCCAGCCGTACCCAGCGTGATGCTGACGCCAACACCCTGCAGCTGGACGCGGAAGCCAAGTTCTAACCGCGTCAATTTAGCCCGGTGCGGGCAGGACGATCCCCATCATCCGTTCGTTTCACCCGCACCGTGCTATTCCCCTGTAGGAGCTGCCGAAGGCTGCGATCTTTTGATCTTTAAAAACAAGGATCAAAAGATCGCAGCCTTCGGCAGCTCCTACAGGTCTTTGCGGCGTTGCTCGGCGAGGCGTTCGGCCAAGGCATCCACGCCTTCTTCAGGTTCCTCAGGCAGCGCTTTCAGCGTGGCTTGCACCAATTTCATCTGGCGAATGAATCGCCGGCAATTGGGGCAGAACATCAAGTGATGACGCACCATCAATTTTTCCCGAAAGCTCAATTGCCCATCGAGATAATCGCTGGAGCGCGCCACTTGTTCCTTACAGGTCAGCATTCCCCGGTCTCCTCAAAATGCTCCACGGTCGCGAAGACTTTCAGCCGCGCACGATGCAGCAGCACACGGACATTGGAGAGCGAGATCTCCAGAAGATTACAGATCTCCTCCAACTCCAGCCCCTGGCGTTCACGCAACAGCAAAACGCTGCTTTGCAGTTCCGACAGGCTCAACAGCGTGTGTTCCAGACAGTCGCGCAACTCGCTCTCGGTCAGCAGCGCTTCCGGTGTGTCCTGGTGCCAGGCGAACGGGGCGATCAGCCAGTGGCCGTCGCCGGAAGAAAAGCGCTCGTCGTCGATGGTGCCATGGGGCGAAGGCAGGTCATCCATCAACACTTCGCGGCGATTTTGTTTGTAACGGCTTTTGGCTGAGTTGGCCGTGATGGTCAACAGCCAGGTCTTGAGACTGGAACGCCCTTCGAAACTGGCGATGTGTCGCACAACCGACAGCCAGGCGTCCTGCACCACTTCTTCGACATGACGCTGGCCAACAATCGCATAGGCCACGGCGCGCATGGCGCTCTGGTAAGTGCTGACCAACTCCTTGAAAGCTTTTTGCTCGCCGGCCAACAGGCGTTCGAGCAGTTGAGTGTCGTCCATTGCGGCCATTGGCGTCTCTTTGCAAAGCGTTAAAAACAAAAGATCGCAGCCTTCGGCAGCGCCTACAAGAACGGATTTCATACCATCCGTGTAGGCGCTGCCGCAGGCTGCGATCTTTTAAAACGCAATCAGCGCTTACGCAGAATCACGCTGCCGATCGAATAACCGGCACCGAACGAGCTCAGCACAGCCAGCGAACCGGCGGCCAGATCGTCCTGATACTTGTGGAACGCAATCACCGAACCGGCGGAGCTGGTGTTGGCGTAGGTGTCGAGAATCACCGGAGCTTCTTCTTCGGTGGCTTCGCGACCGAGCAGTTTGCGCACGATCAAGTGGTTCATGCTCAAGTTGGCCTGGTGCAGCCAGAAGCGTTTCACATCGCCAACGTTGAGCTGGTTCTCTTGCAGATGCTCACCGATCAGCTCGGCGACCATCGGGCAGACATCCTTGAACACCTTGCGGCCTTCCTGCACGAACAGCTTGTCGCGGGCACCGACGCCCTCTTCCGCAGCACGGTTGAGGAAACCGAAGTTGTTGCGGATATTGTTGGAGAATTTGGTCAGCAGTTTGGTGCTGACCACGTCGAACTGGTGCTTGGACGTCGCTGTTTCAGCGCGCTCGATGATCACCGCAGTCGCGGCGTCGCCGAAGATGAAGTGGCTGTCGCGGTCACGGAAATTCAGGTGACCGGTGCAGACTTCCGGGTTGACCATCAGGATCGCCCGGGCCTGGCCCAGTTGCACGCTGTTGGCGGCGGCTTGAATGCCGAAGGTCGCCGAGGAGCAGGCGACGTTCATGTCAAAACCGAAACCCTGGATGCCCAGGGCTTCCTGAACTTCGATGGCGATGGCCGGATAGGCGCGTTGCAGGTTGGAGCAGGCAACGATCACGCCGTCGATGTCAGCGGCGGTTTTGCCGGCGCGTTGCAGGGCCTGTTCGGCAGCGCCGATGGCCATCTGGCAAAGCACCGACCATTCGTCGTTGGAACGCTCCGGCAGGCGCGGGGCCATGCGTTGCGGGTCGAGGATGCCGTCCTTGTCCATGACAAAGCGGCTCTTGATGCCCGAGGCTTTTTCGATGAAGGCGGCGCTGGATTCGGTCAGGGCTTGGACTTCGCCGCTGGCAATGGCCTGGGCGTTGTCGGCGTTGAACTGCGCGACGTAGGTATTGAAAGACTGCACCAGCTCTTCGTTGGAGATGCTGTTGGCCGGGGTGTATAGGCCGGTGCCGCTGATGACGACGTTATGCATGGTCGTTTCTCTAATCTGTTCAGGCAGAAAGTGCTGGAACCGTCGTACCAACACACAAAGGGTCTATTCCCAACCGGGGGACACAAACCTGGCATCGCTTTATTCCGCTGCGCGACATCGCCGAAGGCTCTGGGTCGCGAAACCGGCGTTTATGGTCGCGAAGTTTGCCATAAACGCAGGCTTTTGGCGCCTTTCTCAAGCACAACCGCCATTCACTGCAAGGGCGCACTTTTGTGGCGAGGGGATTTATCCCCGTTGGGTGGCGAAGCCGCCCCAAAACCTGACACCTCGGTTCATTAGTCATACCGAGAGTGTTGGTTTTGCGACTGCTGCGCAGCCGAGCGGGGATAAATCCCCTCGCCACAGGGGATCGGGGGGATTACGCCAGATCAGGGTTCTACCTGGCTCCACTGTTTGCTCAGGCGTTTGTCGGAGATCGGCACCTTGGTGCCCAACTGCTGGGCGAACAGCGACACCCGGTATTCCTCCAGCCACCAGCGATACAGCTCAAGCTGCGGATCGCGCTTGCCTTCCTGCGCGTGTTTGGCCGCGCGGGCCTGGTATTGCGCCCAGAGGCCGGCGAGTTCGCCGCTCCAGACGCGATCCTTCTGCACCTGCGCGCCAAGCTTCTCGAAACGCTGCTCGACCGCTTTCAGGTAACGCGGCAGCTCTTTAAGCCACTGCATCGGCGTTTCGCGGACAAACCCCGGATACACCAGATGGCTGATCTGCTGCTTGATGTCGTTCAGCGCCACCGCCTGCGCCAGATCAATCTTGCCCTTGAAGCGCTTTTGCAGAGCGTGCCAGACCTTGAGGATCTCCAGCGTCAAGCGCGCCACGCGTTCGGCGTGCTCAGTCCAGCCACCGCGTTTGCGTTCCGCCAACGCCGCCAGACCGGCGCCATCACGCGGCAACGGGTCTTCACCTTCAAGAATGCAGCTGTCGAGGCTGGCCAGCAAAATGTCTTCGATCAGCGCATCGACTCGGCCCAGTTCACGATAGAGCAGGCCCAGTTCAGTCTGCCCCGGCAATTTGCCGCGCAGGAACTTGGCCGGCTCGGCCAGTTGCTGCATCAACAAACGCTGCAACGCGCGACGATGCTGGAATTCGGCCTCGGCCGGCGTCGAGAAACGCCCTTCCTTGACCGTGCCGCCCTCTTCAACCAGCGCCGGATACACCGTCATCGACAGCCCGGCGATCTTCTGTTGAGTCTTTTCCGCCACCGGCGCGAAGACCTTGGCCTCGACCGGCTGCTGACTTTTCGCGGTTTGCGGCACCGCCAATGCGGCCTGACTGGCTTCGGCAAACCGCGCGGTCAGCTCGGCCAGATCACGTCCTTCACCGAGGAACTTGCCCTGGCCGTCGACGATTTCCAGGTTCATCCGCAGATGCCCTTCAACCCCTTGTTCAGCTTCCGCCCACGCTTCATCGCTGACCCGCGCGCCGGTCATGCGCAGCAGTTCACGGCCCAGTGCTTGCGGCAACGAACCTTCGGCAAAGGTCATCCGTTGCAACGCAGCCTTGATGAAGTCCGGCACCGGCACGAAGTTCTTGCGCAGCGCTTTCGGCAGGTTGCGCACGAGGGCGATGCACTTGGCCTCGATCAGCCCCGGCACCAGCCACTCCAGACGCTCCGGCGGCAGCATCGGCAGCAGCGGCGCCGGCACCCGCAAGGTCACGCCGTCGCGCGGGTGATTGGGCTCGAAGTGATAGGTCAGCGCCAGCTCCAGATCGCCGATGTGCAGCGTGTCCGGGTAGTGCAGCGCGGTGACTTCACTGGCCTCGCGGGCCAGCACGTCTTCCTCGCGCATGATCAACAACTGCGGATCTTTTTGACTGTTGATGCGATACCAGCTGTCGAACGTCGCGGTCTGATGGATCTCCGCCGGCAGCCGCGCGTCGTAGAACGCGTAAAGGGTTTCTTCGTCGGCGAGAATGTCACGGCGACGGGCCTTGGCTTCGAGTTCGTCGAGTTGTTCCAGCAGTTGTTTGTTGGCGCTTAGACACTTGGCTTTCGACTGAATCTCGCCGCGCACCAAACCTTCGCGGATAAACAGCTCACGCGAAACCACTGGATCGACCGGGCCGTAATGCACCGGGCGACGACCGACCACGATCAATCCAAACAGGGTGATCTGTTCAAACGCCACGACCTGGCCGCGCTTCTTCTCCCAGTGCGGTTCGAAGTGGTTTTTCTTGATCAAGTGCCCGGCCAGCGGCTCGATCCAGTCGGCGTCGATCTTGGCGACCATGCGCGCGTATAGCTTGGTGGTTTCCACCAGTTCGGCGGTCATCAGCCATTGCGGGCGCTTCTTGCCGATGCCCGACGAGGGGTGAATCCAGAAACGTCGCTGACGCGCGCCGAGGTAATCACCGTCCTCGGTTTTCTGGCCGATCTGGCTGAGCAGACCGACCAGCACCGCTTTGTGCAGTTTCGGGTAATCCGCCGGCTCTTTGTTCAGGCTGAGCTGCATGTCGCGGCAGATCAGGCTCAACTGGCGATGGGAATCGCGCCATTCGCGTAGACGCAGATAGTTGAGGAAATTCTTCCGGCACCAGTTGCGCAACGGGCTTGCTGTCAGCGCTTGGCGTTGTTCTTCAAAACCACGCCATAAATTCACCAATCCGGCGAAGTCCGAGTCAATGTCTTTCCATTGCGCGTGGGCCTGATCGGCCGCTTGTTGACGCTCCGGCGGCCGCTCGCGTGGGTCTTGAATCGACATCGCACTGGCGACGATCAGCACTTCCTGCAGGCTGCCGAGTTTCGCCGCTTCAAGCAGCATGCGCCCCATGCGCGGGTCGACCGGCAAACGCGCCAATTGGCGACCGAGCGGCGTCAGCTGGCTGTTGCGATCCACTGCCGAGAGTTCTTGCAGCAGATTGAACCCGTCGCTGATCGCTTTGCCGTCCGGCGGCTCGATGAACGGGAATGCGGTGATCTCGCCAAGCCGTAGATGGAGCATCTGCAAAATTACAGCGGCGAGGTTGGTGCGCAGAATCTCCGGATCGGTGAATTCCGGGCGACCGAGGAAATCTTCTTCGCTGTACAAACGAATGCAGATGCCCGGCTCGACCCGGCCGCAGCGACCTTTTCGCTGATTGGCGCTGGCCTGGGAAATCGCCTCGATCGGCAGGCGCTGCACCTTGGCGCGGTAGCTGTAACGGCTGATGCGCGCGGTGCCGCTGTCGATCACGTAACGGATGCCCGGCACGGTCAGCGACGTCTCGGCAACGTTGGTTGCCAGCACCACGCGACGGCCCGGGTGCGACTGGAAAATCCGCTGCTGCTCGGCCGGAGACAGGCGCGCGTACAGCGGCAGAATTTCAGTGTGTTTGAGTTGGGCTTTACGCAGCATGTCGGCAGCGTCACGAATCTCGCGCTCGCCCGGCAGGAACACCAGCACGTCACCCGGACTGCGGCGTTCGCTGCGCTCGTAAGCGGCGATTTCATCGAGGGTGGCGAGGATCGCCTGATCCACCGTCAGGTCATCCTCGACGCGGTTGCCCTCCTCGTCCTGCTCCAGCGTCAGTGGGCGATACCAGGTATCGACCGGGAAGGTACGGCCGGAGACTTCAACAATCGGCGCATCGTCGAAATGCTTGGAAAAACGCTCCAGATCGATGGTCGCCGAGGTGATGATGACTTTCAGATCCGGACGACGCGGCAGCAGGGTTTTCAGGTAACCAAGCAGGAAGTCGATGTTGAGGCTGCGTTCGTGGGCTTCGTCGACGATGATCGTGTCGTAGCGTTCGAGGTAGCGATCGTTCTGGGTTTCCGCGAGCAGGATGCCGTCGGTCATCAGCTTGATCAGGGTGTTGGCATCGCTCTGATCTTCAAAACGCACTTGATAGCCGACCAGCGACCCGAGCGGCGTGCCAAGTTCTTCGGCCACACGGCTGGCGACGCTGCGCGCAGCAATCCGGCGTGGCTGGGTATGGCCGATCAAGCCATGCTGGCCGCGCCCGATCTCCAGACAGATTTTCGGCAACTGGGTGGTTTTACCCGAACCGGTTTCGCCGGCGATGATCAGCACCTGGTGCTTTTCCAGCGCCTTTTTGATTTCGTCGCGCTTGGCGGCAATCGGCAAACTGTCGTCGTAACGAATCACCGGCAGGCTGGCCTTGCGCGCCAGCACCTGATCACAGGACGCCTGCATGCGCGTCACCCACTGGGCCAGTTTGGCCTCGTCAGGTTTCTTGCGCAGCTCAAGCAACTGCCGCCGCAGCCGGTGACGGTCGGCAAGCATGGCGTGGTCGAGGTTTTTCAGCAGTTTGTCGATGGAGGGCGATTCGTCGGTCATCGGGTAGGCAATTCGGTCGTCTATTTGTGCAGGGGGCCGATTGTCGCAGATTTGCGGCACCGAACACGACTGCGAGGTGCTCTTGTGGCGAGGGGATTTATCCCCGATCGGCTGCGCAGCAGTCGCCGACTGGATATCAACGTCGATCTGAAGCATCTGAGTTGAATGGTTTTGGGGGTGCTTCGCACCCCATCGGGGATAAATCCCCTCGCCACAATGTATTCAGGGGGAGTTATTCGTTATCGAGGCCTTTGCGGCGGTACGGGAAGACGTCGATGATTTTGCCGGCGCGAATCGCCTCCTGCAGGCTCTTCCAGTAATCGGCGTTATACAACTCGCCATGCAGTTGATCGAACAACTTGCGCTGCCCCGAATCAGCAAACAGGAACGGCGGAAATTCCTCGGGGAACACATCCAGTGGCCCGATCGAGTACCACGGTTCCGAGGCCATTTCGTCCTCCGGGGTGCGCGGCGCCGGGATGTGCCGGAAGTTGGCCTCGGTCAGAAAGCAGATCTCGTCATAGTCGTAAAACACCACGCGGCCGTGACGAGTAACGCCAAAGTTCTTCAGCAGCATGTCGCCGGGAAAAATGTTCGCCGCCGCCAGTTGCTTGATCGCCAGGCCGTAATCCTCCAGCGCCTCGCGCACTTGCGCGTCGTTGGCGTTTTCCAGATAGAGATTGAGCGGGGTCATTCGCCGCTCGGTCCAGCAGTGGCGGATCAGCACGGTTTCGCCTTCGACCGATACCGTCGATGGCGCGACTTCCAGCAATTCCTCAAGACACGCCGGATCGAACTTGCTCAGCGGAAAACGGAAATCGGCGAACTCTTGGGTATCGGCCATCCGCCCTACCCGGTCGACACTTTTCACCAGTCGGTACTTTTCGATCACCGTCGCGCGGTCGACGTTTTTCGACGGCGAGAACCGGTCCTTGATGATCTTGAACACGGTGTTGAAGCCCGGCAGGGTGAACACGCTCATGACCATGCCGCGCACGCCGGGGGCCATGATGAATTGATCGTCGGTGTTGGCCAGGTGATTGATCAGCGCACGATAGAATTCGGATTTGCCGTGCTTGTAGAAACCGATCGAGGTGTACAGCTCGGCGATGTGCTTGCCCGGCAGGATGCGCCGCAGGAAGCCGATGAACTCCGCCGGCACCGGCACATCGACCATGAAGTAAGAACGGGTGAACGAGAAGATGATCGACACGTCGGCTTCGTCAGTGATCAACGCATCGATCTGAATCCCGCGCCCTTCGCGGTGCAGCAGCGGAATCACCAGCGGCCACTGTTCGTCGCGGGTGTAGATGCGCCCGACCAGATACGCGCCCTTGTTGCGGTAGAGCACCGAGGAAAACAACTCGACGCTGAGCTCCGGGTCCTTGCACACCCAGTCCGGCAGGTTCTCGCGCAGTTGCGCTTCGAGACGCCGCAGGTCGCCGGGCAAATCAGCGTAATCCTCGCTGAAACGGTAGTCGGCAAAAATGCTCGCGAGCATCCCCGACAACTGGCCCTGCGGCTTGTACGTGCGGGTTTGCGCGGCGCGGGCACGGCGCAGGCTCGGGCGTGTGGTGTGAATGAACATGCAGCCGTCGCTGATCAGGTCATGGCTGAACAGGCCGCAGAAAATCGAGTTGTACCAGGTCTCGGACAGCTCATCGTCGAAACGCAGGTCGATGACGCTGATATAGGCGCTTTTCACCAGCGGCCAGCAGCTGACATTCATCAGCGTTTCATCGTCGAAATATTCGCGCAGACGGGCGATGGTTTCGCCGACTTTTTCTTCGTAAAGGTTGATCCGCGCCGCCGACGCGGTTTGGGTCTCCTGCCAGCGTGCCTGCTCGAAGCGCTCGCGGGCGCCATCCGTGATCCGCCGGAAATGCTCGCGGTAATCGTCAAAGCCATCGAGGATCATGCGGGCGATGTCGGTGGCTGGCCATTGCTGCGGCATAAAGGAGACCTCGGCGTGCGTTTGGAAATCTGTGCCTGAGCTTAGCCACGGATGCGGGCGCAGGTGAAGTGCAATTTCTGCCAAAAGCACGGCAAGTTCGTACCACGATCCTGTTGGAGCCAAGCTTGCTCGCGAAGGGGCCTTTGAATCCGACACAGTTTTTTGCAAAGTTTTTTTAATCGACCGTTCGGTCAAAAAATCACCTGTTCAGTCTCGCGGGTGCCTTTGCGCCAGCCCGCGAAATAACCGGCCTTGGCAGCCAATTGCCAGTGCACCTCTCTAGCCCGCGGTTTTCCCGCAACGGGGCGATGCTTCGTGACACCACCCGGATTGGTCTTACCAAAATAGTGGCACTTTGATATACATCCCGCCATTACCCCCCGCAAAACAAGATCCTCGCTGACGAGGACGACCTCTCCCTCAAAGATCAAGGAGCACAAAGATGTCTATCCGCAATCTGCGCATCGGTTTGCGCGCCAGCTTGAGTTTTGCCGTTTTGGCCGGTCTGCTGGTGGTGGTTGGCCTGTTCGGGCTTGCCCAGATGAAGACCCTGCGCGAGAGCGCAGCGGTGATCGAAGAATCATGGATGCCGAGCATCGAAAGCATTCATGACGCGGCGGCGAACATCGCCAGCATCCGTCTCGAATCGTTGCGCCTGACGGCCAATACCCAGGCAGCCAGTCGAGACAGAAGCAAAGGCATTCTCAAGGCGCAGCGTGAAGAACTGCTCAAACGCCTCAGCGACCACAAGGCCTTGATTGCCAGTGATGAAGAACAGGCAATGCTCGACAGCTTGAGTATCGCCGTCGGCAAATACCTGAGCATCCTCGATCAGATCGTCAGCCAGATCGACGCAGGCCAGAACGAACAGGCTTCCGCCCGTTTGAACAACGAATTGGCGCCGCAGGGCGCAGTGCTCGACAAGACGCTGGAGGCAATGATTACGCTCAATCAGCAAGGCGCCGATGCCGCGGCCGAAGCAGCCGCGGCGATGTATCAGCGGGCACTGTGGATTGTCGCGACGATCATCGTGGTCGCGTTGATCGCCACGCTGCTGCTGGCTTGGGCGCTGACTCGCAGCATCACTACGCCGATCAATCAGGCGCTGGAGGTGGCACGACGCATTGCCGCCGGCAACCTCAGTGGCGAGATTGCCAGCAGCGGTAAAGACGAGGCCGCGCAGTTGCTCGACGCCCTCGCCGAGATGCAGGGCAATCTGCGCTCGACTATTCGCGGTATCAGCGAATCGGCGCAGCAACTGGCTTCCGCAGCCGAGGAAATGAGTTCGGTGATGGAACAAAGCACCCGTGGCCTGCAGCAGCAGAACGATCAAATCGAACAAGCCGCCACCGCCGTGACCGAGATGAGTACGGCAGTGGATGAAGTCGCGGCCAACGCGGTGTCCAGCGCCGAGGCGTCCGAGGCGTCGAACGAGGACAGCAAGCACGGCCATGTGCAGGTCAGCGAAACCATCAGCTCGATTCAGGAACTGGTCAGCGCCGTGCTCGGCGCATCCGAGCAAGCTGAAGGCTTGGCCACACAGGCGCAGGACATCAGCAAAGTGCTGGAAGTGATTCGCGGGATTGCCGGGCAGACCAATCTGTTGGCGCTCAACGCCGCGATCGAAGCGGCGCGCGCCGGTGAGGCCGGGCGCGGTTTCGCGGTGGTCGCCGATGAGGTGCGCTCGCTGGCGCAACGCACACAGAACTCCACCGAAGAAATCGAGCTGATGATCAGCAGCATCCAGCAAGGCACCGGTGCCACTGTCGGGGCGCTGCAAAGCAGTGCCGAGCAGGCGGGGCAAACCTTGCGCCGCGCCAACAGTGCCGGGCAGGCCCTGGAGAAAATCACCGCATCGATTGCGCAGATCAATCAGCGCAACCTGGTGATCGCCAGCGCCGCCGAGCAGCAGGCACTGGTGGCCCGCGAGGTCGATGAAAATCTGGTGACCATCCGCGATCTGTCGACGCAAACCGCTGCCGGCGCCACGCAGACCTCTGCCGCCAGTCAGGAACTGTCGCGCCTGGCCGTTGACCTCAACGGGCTGGTCACGCGTTTTGTAATCTGAGCGAAAAGTTGCATGCCCGAATAGCGGTTGCCTTCATCAGGGCGCTCGGCAACACTCTCGTCCCGATTCTGGAAGGAGACCGCCGTGAGCCCTGTCGATATTTTCCGTATGTTGTCGCTGGCGGCCATCTGGGGCGCGAGTTTTCTGTTCATGCGCATTATTGCGCCGGTGATCGGCACGATCCCGACCGGATTCTTTCGCGTGTCGATTGCCGCCGTCGGCCTGCTGGTGATTCTCGGGCTGATGCGCATCAGTTGGGATTTCAAAGGCAAACTGAAAACCGTAATGCTGCTCGGCGTGATCAATTCGGGCATTCCGGCAACGCTGTACTCGGTGGCCGCGCAGGTGCTGCCGGCCGGCTATTCAGCGATTTTCAACGCCACCACGCCATTGATGGGCGTGCTGATTGGCGGGTTGTTCTTCAGTGAAAAACTCACCGCCGCGAAACTCGGCGGAGTGTTTCTCGGCCTGTTCGGTGTCGGTGTGCTGACGCGCGCCGGTCCCGTGGCATTCGACATGCAACTGCTGATGGGCGCCCTCGCCTGCCTGCTGGCGACCACCTGTTATGGCTTTGCCGGATTCCTCGCACGGCGCTGGCTGGATCAGGCCGGTGGATTGGACAGCCGTCTTTCCGCCTTGGGCAGCATGCTCGGGGCGACGCTGTTCCTGCTGCCGCTGTTTGCCTACAGCGTGGCCACTCAGCCGCCCGTCAGCTGGGGTGGCTGGAATGTCTGGCTGTCGTTGCTTGGCCTGGGTCTGGGGTGCACGGCGTTTGCCTACATCGTTTACTTCCGCCTGCTGAGTTCCATCGGCCCGGTGAAATCAATGACCGTGACCTTCATGATTCCGCCGTTCGGCGTGCTGTGGGGGGCGTTGTTGCTGGATGAGCCGCTGTCGATGGCGCACATCTACGGCGGGGTGTTGATTGCGATCGCGTTGTGGCTGGTGTTGAAGCCTGCGACGGTGAAACCGGTTGAAGTGAACGCCCGGTAGGAGCTGCCGCAGGCTGCGATCTGTTGATCTTGTGGTTAAAGACAACATCAAAAGATCGCAGCCTGCGGCAGCTCCTACAGGGGTTGGGGTTACTTGGGTTTACGGAATACGAATGCCAGACCGATGATGATCAGCAGCATCCCCAGCACACTCAGTGCTGCCAGACGATTGCCGAAAATCAGGTAATCCATCACCGCGGTCACCGCCGGGACCAGATAGAACAGGCTGGTGACGTTCACCAGATTGCCCCGCGCAATCAGGCGATAGAGCAGCAGTGTCGCCAGCACCGAGACCACCAGCCCCATCCACAACACCGGCACGATAAAACCGGTGCTCTGCTCGAAGTGGAACGGCTGGAACGGCACAAAAATCCCGCACAACAACAGCCCCGCCAGATATTGCACCGGCAACGTGCCGAGCGGATTGTCGGTGATGCGTTTCTGCATGATCGAACCGAGGGTCATGCTCGCCAGCGCCAGCAGTCCGAAGAGCATCCCCGTCCAGGACATCCCGGCCAGGCCGATGCCTTGGTAAACCACCATGATCAGCCCCGCCAGCCCCAGCGCCAGCCCGAACATCCGGCTCGCCGAGCGCTGCCGCTCCATCAACACAACGGTGAGAATCGGCTGCACGCCCATGATGGTTGCCATCACCCCCGGCGTAACCTTGGTGTTCAGCGCCAGCAAATAGAAAATCTGATAGGCCCCGAGCAACACCACGCCGGTGGCAATCGCATACAGCATCGGCCGGCCAGTCTTGGGCAACTTCAGCCTGAGTAACGGCGCCAGCAGCACCAGCCCGCACAGGGCGATCGCAAAGCGGATCAGCAGAAAGGCAAAGGGCGAAGCGTGAGCCAGGCCCCATTTGGAGAAGATCGCCCCGCTGCTCCACAGCAGAACGAACAGGCTCGTGGACGCCGCCGCGAGCGCGGTTTTTTTCGAAAGGACAAACATGAATACCACCTGTAGTCAGGCAAAAAGCCAACTCAGCCGAAGCTGAAGTTCAGTAGGTTTTTTCAGGCGGGCACAGGGGTCAGCAAAAAACGCCGATCAGCCCGAAACGCCAACACCCGGCGGTGATACGACTGCGCACACCGGCGTGCTACTGACAGGTGGGGGGTAATGACTGATCTGCTGTGGCTGCTGATTCCCGCACGGCACGACGCCAGCGTTGACCGCTGAATCGACTACCGCGTTGATGTGGGATGCAGGCATGGGTGCAGATCTTTTTTGAGGTTGAGGTCAGTGAACCGACTGGCTCACGAGGGCTGAATATAACCAGCCAGGGACACAGATTGCAATGACTTGGGCAAAGGGCCGGTAGCGACAGCTGGGTGGGAGGTGAATAGGCTGGGTTGCAAGGCGATGCCCGACTATGGGGGACAGGGAATGTACGAAATCACATGCCAAGGGAAAGAACTCAACTTCGATATCAGCTGTACAGATCAATGGCTAGAAAACAGGCAAGTAGCAGTATTGCTCTACTCCAGCATCAACTGGAACGAGAAAAACGTGCCGTCACCGATTTGTCGAAGGTACGCTTCGAACCCATCGACACTCTTGCAGTGAATGCCTCGTTACGCTGGGAGACACCGCATTTCTGTTGGCGTGAAGTCATGACATGGAAAGCTCGCGAGCCGCTGTCACTGGACTTTTCGATCTGGTTTGAAGATGAGTTGTGTGGGCTGTGTTTCGCAAATCCGAACAACAGTCGCAGGAGAATTCGAATCGTTCGTCTGGAGGGGCGTTCGGGAGAGGCTCACCCACTGAAAAACCGAATTGGAACGCTGGCACTGATCGTGATTGAACAGTACGCGCGGATCATCGGCAGTGAGGTAGTAGAGGTTCAGGAACCTTTGGTGGGTGCAATTTCCCATTATCAAGAACTTGGCTTCCGCTTTGATGCACAGGGATGCCTTGTCAAAAACGTAGGGAACCGCGTATCGTGAAAACTGCTCAATTAATGATCAGCACTGGTGAAAACGTGAACAAGCCGGTTAAAAAGTCATCCATCAGACCAGGCGGACCTTTAAGCGCCAAAAAAGATGCCGATGTCAGGCTGACTGCCAGTCAACAGCGACTACTGCAAATCCTTATAACGGGTACCGAAACCAAAGAGCCCAACGTACTCGCAGCAGGTCGTCTGTAAATACTCTGGTGATAAACCGCTCCACTGGAGCGGTTTATATGTGGCTACATTCAGTCTCAGCGACAAGTCATCCCTGGCACTCAGACGTAATGTTTACTACCGCTGTTCTCCGGCGGATAGCCTTTGAACACCTCAGGCCCGTCCATGGTCAGCACCAGCTTGTCGCCCTGGCGTGTGAGCCACGGGGTCGCTTCGCTGGTGCTCTCTGATGTGATGCCGGAGGGACTCAGTTCAATGTGATCAAGGTCGATCTCGATCAAACCGATCACGTAAGTGTAGACCGTGCTGCTGAATTCATCGTCCTGGAACTCGAAAGCGCACTCGACAACCTGATTGCCGTACTCCATGCGCATTTTCGGTTTCAGCGAAGCCACCGAAACGGCGCCGTTGTCCAGCGCAGAATAGACACTGCAAACCAACGCAACCTTGCCACCCATTTGCTGGGAGATGGCCGGGTTGATGTCGACTGTTTCGATGGCCGGTGCCGAATCGCTGGCGCTGACCACGTCGCCGGTGTGGAACACGAAAGGATCGATATCGAAGGCGCCACTCTTGTCCGGCGCCTGGATGAAGGACATTCGGCCATCGGGGCGCAGAATGCCGATCCGGAGGTCGAGATCGTCATTGTCGTCATCATCGCCGTTATCCACCCAGGTCGCGCTGACGCGGATGACTTTCGGTGCCGACGGGCCTTTTTCCAGGGAGACCTTGTGGCTGGTGCCCGGTTTGTCGAGGGTGATCAGTGACTTGGTAATGTTCACCGGTTTGGCAGCGGGAGCCGCTGGCGCCTCTTCTTCAACCTCCACCCCGTAGAGCCCGCACAGCCCGGCCAGTCCCGAGGCAAAACCCTGCCATACCGAACGCGCCTTGCACTGGCCGTTTCGCACGTACAGATCGAGCACGATAATGCCCGTTTCCTGGGTGAAACTACCCGGCGCGAGCTCCAGAACCTGATCGCCGACGACCACTTGGGCGCGCAGGTCCTTTACAGCGGCAAAACCACCACTGCCATCCTGAGTCAGGGTGATGGCGATCTTGGTGATACCCGCCGGCATGCGCGAAAGATCAAAACCGATGCGGTGGCTGACAATGCCGCTCTGTGTGACCGGTGCGATGAACATGGCGGCGCCGGACGCATGTTCCGGTGCGTTGAAAAACACCATGTCGCTGTCACTGGTGACCTTGCCGGCCTCAGTGACGAGAAACGCCGTGAGGTTCACGTCCAGATTGTCGCCTGCGGCATGAGTGACCACGACGTGCCCATTGGGCAGGTCCAGGGAGGTGTTTTCGCCAGGCTTGAGGGATTGATTCAAGGGGAGTCGCCTATTCCATGGGGTGTATGGCAGCACACTGCGGGTGCTGCGCCTTCATTGAGAGCTTGCGCGTGAGAGTTTAACGGCTGGCAGATGGCAGTGGTGCGTTGTAACAGTTTTGACCCGCATAAAAAAACCGCTCATTTAGAGCGGTTCCTTTAAACGAGACCGACTTTACCCAAACAGCCAATAGCCCAACAACGTCAGTACCACAACGGCCAATACCGGACGCATGATGCGGTAGGCCTTGGGGTTGCGACGCTTCCACTGTTTGACCACTCCGCTGAACTTGTCGCTGAAGTTCTTGCTCCAGGCGTAAGCCTGGTTGATCCCGCCGACGCGTTCATCATCGAGGTTCTGCGGTGCGGTCGCACGGCCGAGCCAGGCGCTGATGGTTCGGTTGATGCGGGTCATGTAACGGTTGCTCAGCGGTCGCTCGACGTCGCAGAACAGAATCACCCGGGTCTTTTCGGTTTCGTTCTTCACCCAGTGCACGTAAGTCTCGTCGAACATCACGTCTTCACCGTCGCGCCAGGCGTAGACCTGACCGTCGACGAAGATCCGGCAATCGTCGGAGTTGGGTGTCGACAGACCGAGGTGATAGCGCAAGGAGCCGGCAAACGGATCGCGGTGTGGGTTGAGATGACTACCGCCCGGCAACAGCGCGAACATGGCGCCCTTGACGTTGGGAATCGCACTGACCAGCGCCACGGTTTTCGGGCACAGGGTTTCGGCCGACGGCAGCGGTTTGTCGTACCACTTGAGGTAGAAACGCTTCCAGCCCTTTTTGAAGAACGACCCGAAACCGGCGTCATTGTTCTTCTCGGCGGCGCGGATGTAGCCCTCGTCGAACAGGTGCATGGCTTCGTCGCGAATGGTTTCCCAGTTATCGCGAAGTACGTCCAGCTCCGGGAATTTGCTGCGATCCAGGTAAGGCTTGGACGGCACGCCGGAAAACATGTACATCAAAGCGTTGTACGGGGCGAACAGCGCCGAATGGTTGACGAACTGACGCAGTACCGGCAAACGCGCCTTGCCGCGCAAATGCACATAGAGCGTGCTGCCCAGAAACAGCAACAGCACAAACGCCTTGGCGGCAAACGAAAAGGTCATCAACAACTCCTTGAATAAAGACAACGCTGCACAATGCCATTTACCCGGCATGGCAGCCGGCCATGATAAACACTACCGGCTTCGGGAAAAACCCGCTTCAGCCAAGATTCAGTGTTAAGGATTGCGCAACAAAGCGCTTATTAACATAACGATCCTGAACCTTGGCTGACCTGAATCATGAAGATCAAAAGATCGCAGCCTGCGGCAGCTCCTACAGGGACGGATTGCAGGCTGCGACTTATTGCTGGGTCTCCTGCTCGGTGAACAGGTCGCTGAACAACATGCTCGACAGATAACGCTCGCCCGAGTCCGGCAGAATCACCACAATGGTTTTGCCCTGCATTTCCGGGGTTTCTGCCAGACGCACGGCCACGGCCATCGCTGCGCCACAGGAAATCCCGCAGAGAATGCCTTCTTCCTGCATCAGGCGCAGGGCCATGGCCTTGGACTCTTCGTCAGTCACCAGCTCAACCCGATCCACCATCGACAGATCGAGGTTTTTCGGCACAAAACCGGCACCAATGCCCTGAATCTTGTGCGGGCTGGGCTTGATCTCTTCACCGGCCAGCGCCTGGGTGATCACTGGAGAGGACACCGGCTCCACGGCCACGGAAAGAATCGGTTTGCCCTGGGTATTCTTGATATACCGCGAAACGCCAGTGATGGTTCCGCCGGTGCCGACACCCGCCACCAACACGTCGACAGCGCCGTCGGTGTCGTTCCAGATTTCCGGGCCGGTAGTCTTTTCATGAATCGCCGGGTTGGCCGGGTTATCGAACTGCGCCGGCATGAAGTATTTATCGACATCGCTGGCGACGATTTCAGCGGCCTTCTCGATCGCGCCCTTCATGCCCTTGGCTGGCTCGGTCAGCACCAGTTCAGCGCCCAAGGCCTTGAGCACTTTGCGGCGCTCGATGCTCATGGAAGCCGGCATGGTCAGCATCAACTTGTAACCGCGAGCGGCGGCCACAAACGCCAGACCGATACCGGTATTACCCGAGGTCGGCTCGACGATGGTCATGCCCGGCTTGAGTTTGCCGCTGCTTTCGGCGTCCCAGATCATGTTGGCGCCGATCCGGCACTTGACCGAATAACCGGGGTTGCGCCCCTCGATCTTGGCCAGAATGGTCACGCCACGCGGCGCAATACGGTTGATCTGCACCAGCGGTGTGTTACCGATGGAATGGGCGTTGTCGGCAAAAATACGGCTCATGGCTGGGTCCTTATGCAGCGTTGAATTCAGCGCTCCAAGGTATGCCTGTTGCCCAGCACAGTCCAGTCGGGGCGAACGTCTGCAACACACAGTAGTCAATCGCTTTACATCGTTCGGGAATTGTCACCATGAAACGTCGCTACAGCTGGCCGTTATGGACTTTTGCGGGAATCGTCGTGCTGCTGATCGCACTGCACATCGCCCTGCCTTACGTGGTACGCGACTACCTGAACGACAAACTGGCGAATATGGGCGACTACCGTGGCCAGATCACCGATGTTGACCTGGCGTGGTGGCGCGGCGCCTACAAAATCAACGGTCTGAAGATCGTCAAAGTCGACGGCAAAGTACCGGTGCCGTTCGTCAATGCGCCGTTGATCGACCTTTCAGTCAGTTGGCACTCGCTGTGGTACGACCATGCCGTCGTCGCTCAAGTGAAGTTCTTCAAACCTGAAATCAACTTCGTCGACGGTGGCGCCAACAAACAGAATTCCCAAACCGGTCAAGGCACCGACTGGCGTGAGCAGTTGGGCAAATTGTTGCCAATCACGCTCGACGAAGTGCAGATCAACGACGGTCGTATCAGTTTCCGCAACTTCAATTCCAAACCGCCCGTGAACATGAATGCCACTGACGTCAACGCGAGCATCTACAACCTGACCAACGTGGTCGACAAGGAAGGTAAACGCGACGCCCGTTTCGAAGGCAAAGCCTTGCTACTCGGCCACGCGCCGCTGGAAACCACCGCCACCTTTGATCCGTTAAGCAATTTCGAAGACTTCGAATTCCGCCTGCGTGCCAAAGACATCGAACTCAAAAGCATGAATGACTTCGCCTCGGCCTACGGCAAGTTCGATTTCAATGCCGGCCACGGTGACGTGGTCATCGAAGCCAAAGCCAAAAAGGCGCAAGTCAACGGCTACATCAAACCGCTGCTGCGTGACGTTGAAGTCTTCAACTGGCAGCAGGACGTGGAAAACAAGAACAAAAGCATCTTCCGCTCCGTCTGGGAAGCGCTGGTCGGCGGCACGGAAACCGTGCTGAAGAATCAGGCAAAAAACCAGTTCGCGACCAAGGTTGAGCTGAGCGGCAATGTGCATCAGCAAAATATCAGCGCGTTTGAAGCGTTTTTGCAGATTTTGCGTAATGGTTTTGTGCAGGCCTTTAATGCGCGGTATGAGCGGCCTAAACCGGATGCAGGTTAGGGCTTTCGATTGACGATATAGCGACCGGACTCTTCTGCTGCCATTGTCGACTGCTGCTGCAAAGAGTCCCATCCCAAGCACGCTAGCGCCAAAGAGCGCGGCACCGCTTCACGACCATTGCTGTAGCGGCTGATACTACGAGCACTGATACCCAACGCCTCAGCGGCCTGATTGAGCGAAAGGCCCGTCCGGGCGCGCCATTCAATGAAAATCCGAGTGTTTTCATCAGGCGCATTCTGAGCCAGCGCATCCATATAAAGTGTATCTGCGCCAATCTGAATATCGGGTTCAAGCCACTCGACCGTCCAGCCGTCGTCGTCCAATGCCGCCGTCGCAAACACTTCGGGATCAAGTAATGGTCGTAGACCTGGATAAGCGTGAACATCGCGTTCCAGATCAAGTGTCAGCTCTTGACCATCAATAAAGGTCAGTGCCAACCGATAGTCTGGCAGTGCGCTCACAGTAGATAGGCGAGGCCGTTTCATGGGTAACATCGTTTCCAGTCCTCCAGCAGTTGCGCCTGATGGGAGGCAACCCACGCCAGCGCTTCTTTGATAATCAGTGGCGGCGCCTTGCCCGTCATCACTTCAACGGTCTCAAGACTCAGCATCACATCTACCCCTCCACCGATCAGGTGAACATGGGGTGGCGGGTGATCCTTCTCGCGCAACTGAATGCGGTATTTTTCGCGAAATCGGTATTTAGTCGTCATGCCCCAGAGGCTATCGCCAAATCGGCGATACCTGAATACTGGCCATGCGCCGAGACTGAGTCAACATGTGACGCCCCATTCAGAGACTGAATAAGCCGTCTGCGTTCACAGTCGACCGGCCTGCGCGTTATAGTCGGGCATCCGATTATTTCGCCCCCGCCCTGCCCGTTCAGGTCGGCGTTACCGTTCGAGGATTAGCAGATGAAGTTCGAAGGCACCCAGGCCTACGTCGCCACCGATGACCTGAAGCTGGCGGTCAACGCCGCCATCACCCTGGAGCGGCCGCTGCTGGTCAAGGGCGAGCCGGGCACCGGCAAGACCATGCTCGCCGAGCAACTGGCCGAATCGTTCAATGCCAAGCTGATTACCTGGCACATCAAGTCCACCACCAAGGCCCATCAGGGCCTGTACGAGTACGATGCGGTCAGCCGTCTGCGCGACTCGCAGCTGGGCACTGAAAAAGTCCACGACGTGCGCAACTACCTGAAGAAAGGCAAGCTCTGGGAGGCTTTCGAGTCCGAAGAGCGGGTCATTCTGCTGATCGACGAGATCGACAAGGCCGACATCGAGTTCCCCAACGACTTGCTGCAAGAACTCGACAAGATGGAGTTCTACGTTTACGAGATCGACGAGACCATCAAGGCCAAGAAGCGCCCGATCATCATCATTACCTCCAACAACGAGAAAGAGCTGCCGGACGCCTTTCTGCGCCGCTGCTTCTTCCACTACATCGCCTTCCCCGACCGCACCACCCTGCAGAAAATCGTCGACGTGCATTACCCGGACATCAAGAAGGATCTGGTCAGCGAAGCGCTGGACGTGTTCTTCGATGTACGCAAGGTGCCGGGCCTGAAGAAGAAGCCGTCGACCTCCGAGCTGGTCGATTGGCTGAAACTGCTGATGGCCGACAATATTGGCGAAGCCGTGCTGCGCGAACGCGATCCGACCAAGGCCATTCCGCCGCTGGCCGGTGCCTTGGTGAAGAACGAACAGGACGTGCAACTGCTTGAGCGTCTGGCGTTCATGAGCCGTCGCGGTTCTCGCTAAGAGGCTGATGCCATGTTGCTCAACCTGTTCAATGAAATGCGTGCCGCCAAGGTGCCGGTGTCGGTGCGCGAGCTGCTCGACCTGATCAACGCGCTGAAACAGCGCGTGACCTTCGCCGACATGGACGAGTTCTATTACTTGTCGCGGGCGATTCTGGTGAAGGACGAACGTCATTTCGACAAATTCGACCGTGCGTTCGGCGCCTACTTCAATGGCCTCGAAAAGCTCGACGATCATTTACAGGCACTGATTCCCGAAGAGTGGCTGCGCAAGGAGTTCGAGCGCTCGCTGAGCGACGAGGAACGCGCGCAAATCCAGTCCCTCGGCGGTCTCGACAAACTGATCGAAGAATTCAAGAAGCGTCTGGAAGAACAGAAGGAACGTCACGCCGGCGGCAACAAATGGATCGGCACCGGCGGCACTAGCCCGTTTGGCTCCGGCGGCTTCAACCCGGAAGGCATTCGGGTGGGCGATGCCGGCAAGCGTCAGGGCAAAGCGGTAAAAGTCTGGGATCAGCGCGAATACAAGAACCTTGATGACTCGGTGGAACTGGGCACGCGCAATATCAAAGTCGCTTTGCGTCGCCTGCGTAAATTCGCCCGCCAAGGCGCGGCGGAAGAGCTCGACATCGACGGCACCATCGACCACACCGCCAAAGATGCGGGCCTGCTGAACATCCAGATGCGCCCGGAGCGGCGCAACACGGTGAAGCTGTTGTTGCTGTTCGATATCGGCGGCTCGATGGACGCCCACGTGAAGATCTGCGAGGAGCTGTTCTCGGCCTGTAAAACCGAGTTCAAGCATCTGGAGTACTTCTATTTCCACAACTTCGTTTATGAGTCGGTGTGGAAGAACAACATGCGTCGCACTTCCGAGCGCACTTCTACCCAGGATCTGCTGCACAAGTACGGCGCTGACTATAAGGTGATTTTCATTGGCGACGCCGCGATGGCGCCTTACGAAATCACCCAGGCCGGCGGCAGTGTCGAGCACTGGAACGAAGAGCCGGGTTATGTGTGGATGCAGCGGTTTATGGAGAAGTACAAGAAGCTCATCTGGATTAACCCGTATCCGAAAGATACCTGGGGGTATACCTCGTCGACCAATATCGTGAGGGATTTGATCGAGGATCAGATGTATCCGTTGACGTTGCGTGGGCTTGAGGAAGGGATGCGGTTTTTGTCCAAATAATCTGCTTTGCCTGGGCGGACGCTATCGCGAGCAGGCTCACTCCTACATTTGGAATGCGTTCCCCTGTAGGAGTGAGCCTGCTCGCGATGCTTCTAGGTATGTTTAAAGCGCTGCAGATAATCGACATGCTCACGATGCGCAACGTCTTGCACCACCGGCCGCAACCGCACCTGCGCCCCCGGCAGGCACTGCGCCAACCGCGCCAACGCCAACGGCGTTAATGCCCCCAACCGTGGATAGCCACCAATCGTCTGCCGATCATTGAGCAACACAATCGGCTGCCCGTCCGGTGGCACCTGCACCGCGCCCAACGGAATCCCCTCGGAAATCATCGGCTGGCCTTGATATTCCAACGCCTTGCCCAGCAAACGAATGCCCATGCGATCCGCGCGACTGTCCAGCGTCCACGCACTGTTAAACACATCAAACAGACTCTGCCCGCTGAACTGACCGATCTGTGCGCCGAGCACCAGATCCAGCGGCGCATTCGATTTCAGATCCGGCCGTAAATCCACAGGCACCTCGCGAACATACAGCGATTCTCCGTGATAACTCAGCGCCGAACCCTTGGCCAATGGCAAGCCCATGCCATCGAGGCCGCCGAGCTCTTCGCGCACCACTGTGGCACTGCTGCCCAATACCTTCGGCGCCACAAAACCACCGGGCGCCGCCAGGTACGCCCGAGCGCCGAGCAGCGGTTGCGTGAACTGCAACCGCTGACCTTTGCCCAATTTGAAACTGCGCCACGGCGCCAACGGCTGACCATCAACCTGCGCGCCAAGATCCGCCCCGGCCAGCGCCAGCAAGCAATCCTCTTCAGCCAACACGGTAAAGCCGCCGAGGGTGATTTCGATCACAGCCACATCCAGCCCATTGCCCAGCAGCCAGTTGGCCCAGCTCATCGAGCACCAATCCGCCGCGCCGCCCTGGGTCACGCCCAGATGCCGCACGCCAAACCGCCCGGCGTCTTGCAACAGGCACAGCGGCGTACTCGCCTCAATCGTCAGTCGGCTCATGCCTGCACCTCCAGTGGCGTGTCGTCGCCGCCCAGGCGGATGAATTCGGCGTGGCTGACCGCCTCGAAACGCACAGTGTCGCCGGGTTGCATCAGGCTGTAGCCGTCGCGATGACGATCAAACAGTTTCGCCGGCGTGCGACCGATCAGGTTCCAGCCACCGGGAGACACGACCGGATAGGCTGCCGTTTGCCGTTCAGCAATACCGACGCTGCCAGCCGCGACTTTCTTGCGCGGGGTGTTCAAGCGTGGCGCTGCGAGGATTTCTTCGACCAGCCCCATGAAGGCAAAGCCGGGCGCAAAACCGAGAGCGAACACCTGATATTCGCGGCCGCTGTGGCGACGGATCACCTCCTCCAGCGCCAGCCCACTGCGCTCAGCCAGCAAGCTCAATTCAGGCCCGACGCTCAAGTCATACCAGACCGGCAGCACATGACATTGACCGGCGGATCGTGAATTCGGCGACAGATCAATCAGCGCCTCAGCGATCAATGCCCGCGCCTGATTCGGGCTCAAAACCGTCAAATCGTAATGCACCATCAACGTCGTGTACGACGGCACCAGATCGATCAATTGATCGCCGAACACCGCTCGCAAACGCTCACTGGCAGCGAGCATCCACGGCATGTTGGCCTCAGCGATTTCATCGAACAGGCGCAGCATCAGGCAATCCAGTGCCACCACTTCAATCCTTGGGTTCATTGCGCATCCTGCTGATTCAAGGCCTCGCGAATACGCTGCACGGCGGCCACCGAACTGGCGTTGTCGCCGTGTACGCAGAGGGTATTGGCATGCAGGCGCAAGGCGCTGCCATCGCTGGCGGTGAGGTTGTCACCAAGGGCAATGGTCAGTGCCTGTTCGATGATTTTTTCAGGCTCGTGATGCACCGCACCCGGCAGTTGTCGCGAGACCAGTTTGCCGGCGCTGTCATAGGCGCGGTCGGCGAAGGCTTCGAACCACAACGTCACGCCATACTCATCACCAATTTGCTGTGCAGCCGAGTTGTCGCGAGTGGCCATCAACATCAGCGGCAGACTGCGATCGTAAGCTGCTACGGCCTGAATCACCGCACGCAGTTGTGCCGGGTTGGCCATCATGTCGTTGTACATCGCGCCGTGCGGTTTGACGTAGCTGACCCGCCCGCCCTGCGCTTTGCAAATGCCGTCGAGGGCGCCGATCTGGTAATGCAGGATGTCTTGCAGCTCTTGCGCTGAATACGCCATGGAACGGCGGCCGAAGCCGACCAGATCCTGATAAGCCGGATGCGCGCCGATCTTGACCCCGTGGCTCAGCGCCAAGCTGACGGTCTTGCGCATGATGCTCGGATCGCCGGCATGGAAGCCGCAGGCGACGTTGGCGCAATCGATTAAGGGCATGACCTCGGCATCCAGACCCATGGTCCAGCTGCCGAAGCTCTCGCCAATGTCGCAATTCAATAGCAGGCGGCTCACGGTGAACACTCCTGTAGCGTCTTGTCTTTTTATCTGTAGGAATTTGTTTCGCAGGTTATCAGCTACTGCGCGTCCAGTTGCTTGCCACGGGTTTCCGGCAGGCTCAACGCCGCGATAATCACTACGCCGTAAGACACTGCAGCAAAGGCACCAATACCGACGCTCAATGGCACGGTCTGGCTAAGCAAACCGATCAGCAGCGGAAACAATGCCGCCAGCGCCCGCCCGATGTTGTAGCAAAAGCCCTGCCCCGAACCGCGAATCCGTGTTGGAAACAACTCAGTGAGAAACGCGCCCATGCCGCTGAAGATCCCCGAGGCAAAGAAGCCCAGCGGAAAGCCCAGCCACAGCATCACGCCGTTACTCACCGGCAATTGCGTATAGAGCAGCACGATGGTGAATGAGCCGACCGCGAACAGGATGAAATTCTTTTTGCGGCCGAGCAGATCGGTCAGATAGGCGCTGATCACATAGCCGACGTAAGAGCCAACAATCACCATCGCCAGATAGCCGCCAGTGCCGAGCACGCTCAAGCCGCGTTCGTTCTTGAGGAAGGTCGGCAGCCAGGAAGTGATCGCGTAATAACCGCCCAAAGCTCCCGTGGTCAGCAGCGAAGCGCGGAACGTGGTGAAGAGCATGCCCGGCGCGAAGATCTCGTAAAACTTCGATTGATTCTCCGGCGTTTGTTGGGCTTTAGCCTCGCGATAGATCTCCGGATCCTTGACCAGACGGCGGACGAAAATCACAAAAATCGCCGGTACGATGCCGAGGATGAACAGCGCGCGCCAGGCGTCTTCCGGCGGCAACACCGAGAACAGCAGCGCATACAGAATCGCCGTCAGGCCCCAGCCCAACGCCCACCCGGATTGCACCATGCCCACCGCTTTGCCGCGATCCTTGGCGCGGATCACCTCACCGATCAGCACCGCGCCGGCCGTCCATTCGCCGCCGAAACCGAAGCCCATCAAGGTGCGGGCGATCAGCAATTGTTCGTAGTTTTGCGCGAAGCCGCAGAGGAAGGTGAAGAAGGCGAACCACAGCACCGTCAATTGCAGGGTGCGCACGCGGCCGATGCGGTCGGAGAGAATCCCGGCGACCCACCCGCCAATCGCCGAAGCAATCAAGGTGCTGGTGTGAATCAGCCCGGCCTCGCCGGTGGTGATGCCCCACATCGCAATCAGCGTCGGCACGACGAAGCTGAGCATCTGCGTGTCCATGCCGTCCAGACCGTAGCCGATCTTGCAGCTCCAGAACGTGCGGCGCTCCTGCTGGTTGATGTTGCGATACCAGTCGAACGGCCCCGGACGCGCCGGTGCCGAGGATGCTTCTAGGGTGTCGGGAGCACTCATGGCTTATCTCCGCAGGTTTTTTATTGGTCTTGTTCGCAGCCCCGACGACGCCTATCGTGGGGACCGGATGCATCGATTTTTCGTCGCCCGGCCCTTGCGCGTCCAACGAATAAAAACCCGCCTTAGGCATAAGAAAAATTTGTCACCCGAGCCTTGCCCATGAACCTGAAGTTTCTCGAGACCTTTGTCTGGGTCGCCCGCCTGAAGAGCTTTCGCCTGACCGCCGACAAGCTGTTCACCACCCAGGCGTCGATTTCGAGCCGCATTGCGGTGCTGGAGGGCGAGCTGGGGGTTAAGCTGTTTCTGCGCGATTCGCGCGGTGTCAGCCTGACGCCCGAAGGCCTGAAAGTGCTGGAATATGCCGAGCAGATGCTCGACACCATGTCGGCGCTCAAGCAGTCGATCGAAACCCGCTCAAGCAAGGTCGGCCGCGTGCGCATCGGCGTGATGGACACGGTGATCCACACTTGGCTGAGCCCGTTGGTGGCGCAGATGACCGATCTGTATCCACGGGTGGAAATCGAACTGGTGGCGGATACCTCGCTGAACCTCTGCGATCAGCTGCAAAAAGGCTTTCTTGATCTGATTCTGCAAACCGATCTGGTGCGCCATGAAAGTGTGCGCAGTTTGGAGTTGGCCAGCCATCCGTTGGGCTGGATCGTCGCCAGTAATTCGATCTACAACCGCGACTACGCCGACCTCGCTGAACTGGCGCAGGAACGCATCATCACTTACTCGAAAAACTCCCGGCCGCATCAAGACCTTGTGGCGTTGATGCAGGCGAACGGGGTGCTGGCACCGCGCTTGAACTGCGTGAATTCGGTGTCGGCGATCACACGGTTGTTGCGCGATGGTTTCGGGATTGGCGTGCTGCCGCCGGTGCTGGTAGCGGAAGAATTGGCGCGGGGGGAACTGACCTTGCTGGCCATTGATCAGCGGCCGCCGGACTTGCAGGTGGTGGTGTCGTGGCGGGTGGGGGTTGAGTGGGTCGAGGAGATTGTGACGTTGTGTCAGCAGGTGTTGGCGGGGTATGCGCAAAAGGTCGGCAAGGACTACATCACCCTCACTGTCTGAACACACCTTTGTGGTGAGGGGATTTATCCCCGACCGGCTGCGCAGCAGTCGTAATCCAACCATCGCGGTCTTTCTGAAACACCGAGTCTCATGGTTTTGGGGCTGCTTCGCAGCCCATCGGGGATAAATCCCCTCGCCACAAAATCCCTTTAGCCACAAAGTTGGTGATCAGAGGCCACGCATGTCGCGGTCTTCGATCGGGCGGCTCTGGCGCAAGCGGCGGCCACCGAGCACCACCCAGTCGATCAGGCGGAACAGGCACTCAATGCCGAAGGACAGCAGCAACGCCCCGCTCATGCCCCAGATCATCGCTTCCGGGGTTAGCAGAATCTGGTAGCTGTAGCCATTCCAGGTTTCCTTGCGAATGTCCGGATCCGCCGCCAGCACTACTTGCAGGAAGCGGATGTACCACGGGCCCTGCATTGCCTGGAACTGTTTATCCAACGCGAGCTGACGATCGAGCAAGGTGCTCAGGCTGTCGGCATCGCTGCGAAACACCGGGTCTTCGCTGGCGCGGTAATGCGCCACCAGCGCCTGGATGTCGCCCTTGAAGAACTGCTCGGCGGTGCCCTGGAACCCGCGCAAACCAGTCTGCGCTTCAATCAGATGCGCTTCGACCCGTTTCGCGTAATCGTTGATAAACCCCGGCACCTGGACACCGATCAACAGGCCCGCCGCAAACAACACCAGCCGTAGATAACTGAGCAACATCGGGGATAGATCCTTATGCGGTCTTGCCCTGGCTGACGCATTCGCCGCGTCGCCACAGGCTCCATTGGCCCGGTTCGTAGCGGGTCCAGGTTTCGTTTTCGGTCAACGGTTCGGTGGCAATCACCGTCACTACGTCGTTGGGCGTGGTTTCGGCCTGGAAATCGACGATCACGTCGACATCCTTCAGCCGTGCCGGGCCGAACGGTGCGCGCCGGGTGATCTGTGCGAGTTTGGTCGAGCAATAGCAGAACAGCCAGTCGCCATCACTGAGCAGGCAGTTGAATACGCCTTTGCTGCGGTATTCGGCACAGGCAGCGACCAGATCCGGCAGTAGCGCTTCTATATCGACCGGCTCCGGAAAAGCTGCACGTACGCGGTTGAGCAAATCGCAGAACGCCGCCTCGCTGTCGGTATCGCCGACCGGGCGGTAGAAACTTTTGATCGGCGTGAAGTCGGCGAGCTGGCCGTTGTGCGCGAAGCACCAGTTGCGCCCCCACAACTCGCGGACGAACGGGTGGGTGTTGGACAGGCAGACCTTGCCGACGTTGGCCTGGCGGATGTGGCCGATGACCACTTCGCTTTTGATCGGATAACGCTGCACCAGATTGGCGACTTCCGATTCGCAACTCGCTGCCGGGTCCTGGAACAGGCGCAAACCGCGGCCTTCATAGAAGGCGATGCCCCAGCCATCGCGGTGCGGGCCGGTACGCCCGCCGCGCTGCATCAGACCGGTGAAGCTGAAGACGATGTCGGTCGGCACGTTGGCACTCATGCCCAGTAATTCACACATGTGCGGACTCTCGGGATTACAGACGCGGCTCGACCCGCATGCGCTGCGGATTGTTCGGGACCGGTGGCCGGCCGTAGCGGTCATCACCGGCAGCGCCGAACGGTTGATCGTCGTCGCGGTCATCGGCACGGGCGGCGGCTTTGGCCGCTTCGGCCTGTTCGCGGCGAGCCTTGGAGGCACGTTCGATCGGGAAGCGGATCAGCACGAAGATCAGGTAGATGCCGAAAGCGATCATGCCGTACATGAACAGATCGGAGACTGCACGCCAGGCGTTGTTGCCGACCTTGAAGGCCAGGTCCAGCGCGGTGATGGCGATGGCCGGCGCAACCTTTTCCTTGACCGGGTCAATGATGGTCGGGCTGAACAGCAACACCGCCATCAACACGCGCAGCGGTTCGCGCAGCCAGCGCCACATCCAGGTAGTCAGGCGCATCCATACCAACAGGCAGCCCACAGCGGCAAAGGCGTAGAGGCCCCAGGCGATCAGATAGTCGTTCTCGGTCATGGTGTCCATGGCAAGGCAGGCAAAGAGGCGCTTATAGTAACGACTTTTCGCCCATCCGGCTTGTCCCAATAGACATGCGACCTGTAGGAGTGAGCCTGCTCGCGATGACGGACAGCCTGACAACATTGATGTTGAATGTGCCGGCCTTATCGCGAGCAGGCTCACTCCTACAGGGTCTGCGGCGGTTTCAAGCGCTGCGAAAACCCCTATTCCGTACATTGTTCGAGAGCCTTCCATGCCCCAATCCGCCAATGCCATCAGTGCCCCGATTGCCCACAAGGCGCCCGGTGCCGACCCGTACGCCTGGCTGCAGGAACGCGACACCGACGCGGTGCTCGATTACCTCAAGGCCGAAAACGCTTACCAAGAGGCACAGACCGCCGATCAGGCCGAGTTGCGCGAATCTCTGTTCGAAGAGATCAAGGGGCGGATTCTGGAAACCGACCTGTCCCTGCCCTCGCCGTGGGGCCCCTACCTGTATTACACGCGCACCACGGCAGGTGACGAATACGCCCGGCACTATCGCTGCCCGCGCCCGGCCGACGACAGCCTGACCCTCGACGAAAGCCGCGAACAACTGCTGCTCGACCCGAATGAACTGGCCAATGGCGGTTTTTTCTCGCTGGGTGCCTTCAGCATCAGCCCCGACCACCAGCGTCTGGCCTACAGCGTCGACGCCACGGGCGATGAGATTTACACGCTGTTCGTCAAGGAACTGTCCAACGACAAAGTCAGCGAGCTGGAATTCGCAGACTGCGACGGCAGCATGACCTGGGCCAACGACAGCCTGACGCTGTTCTTCGGCGTGCTCGACGACACCCACCGGCCGCACAAACTGTTGCGTTACCGCCTCGATGGCACTGCCGCTGAAGAGGTCTTCCACGAGGCGGACGGGCGTTTCTTCCTGCATTGCTACCGCGCAAGCTCCGAACAGCAATTGCTGTTGTCGCTGGGCAGCAAGACCACCAGCGAAGTCTGGGTGCTCGATGCCAATCAGCCGCACCTGCCGTTCACCTGCCTGGCGCCACGGGTCGAAGACCACGAATACGACGTCGATCACGGCCTGCTCGATGGCGCGTGGACATGGTTTATC
The DNA here is from genome assembly GCF_051913165.1 of Pseudomonas sp. SM4. Taxonomy (NCBI): domain Bacteria; kingdom Pseudomonadati; phylum Pseudomonadota; class Gammaproteobacteria; order Pseudomonadales; family Pseudomonadaceae; genus Pseudomonas; species Pseudomonas sp. SM4. Next base: position 129,983 of record NZ_JBODOE010000011.1, read on the forward strand.
CGCACCAACCGCGACGGCATCAACTACGCCCTGTATCAGGCACCGGACACCGGCATTGCGCCGACCGAAGCCGAGTGGCAGAACCTGATCCCGCACAGCGACACGGTGATGCTCGATGGCGTCAGCCTCAACACCGAGGCGATGACCCTGAGCTTGCGCGAAGGTGGTCTGCCGATCATCGAAGTTCACCCACAAGGCCTGGCGCCTTATCGCGTGCAATTGCCGGACGCGGCCTACAGCCTGTATGTGCAAAACAGCCTGGAGTTTGAAAGCGACCGCATTCGTCTGCGCTACGAGGCCTTGAACCGTCCGGCGCAGGTGCGCCAGTTGTTGCTGGCGAGCGGCGAGCAAGCCGTCCTCAAGGAAACCCCGGTGCTCGGTCCGTTCGACGCCGACGCCTACGTCAGCCAGCGCCTGTGGGCGTCGGCGCCGGACGGCACGCTGGTGCCGATCAGCCTGGTGATGAAACGCGAAATGGTCGGTAAGGCCGTGCCGCTGTATCTGTACGGTTATGGCGCTTACGGTTCGAGCCTCGATCCGTGGTTCTCCCACGCGCGCCTGAGCCTTTTGGATCGCGGCATGGCCTTTGCCATCGCCCACGTGCGTGGCGGCGGTGAGCTGGGCGAGGTCTGGTATCGCGCCGGCAAGCAGGAACACAAGCACAACACCTTCAGCGATTTCATTGCCTGCGCCGAATTTTTGATCCTCAACGGCATCACCACTGCCGAGAAACTGGCGATCAGCGGCGGCAGCGCCGGTGGCTTGCTGATCGGCGCGGTGCTCAACCAGCGTCCGGATCTGTTCGGCGTGGCGATTGCCGAAGTGCCGTTCGTCGACGTGCTCAACACCATGCTCGACCCGGAGTTACCACTGACCGTCACCGAATACGACGAGTGGGGCAACCCTGAAGAGCCAGACGTTTACGAGCGGATCAAGGCCTACGCGCCGTACGAAAACGTCAGTGCGCAGAATTATCCTGCGACGCTGGTAATCGCCGGCTACAACGACAGCCGCGTGCAGTACTGGGAAGCGGCCAAGTGGGTGGCGAAGTTACGCGCGACCAAGACCGACGATAATCTGCTGCTGCTCAAGACTGAACTGGGAGCCGGCCACGGCGGGATGAGCGGGCGTTATCAGGGATTACGTGACGTAGCGCTCGAATACGCATTTGTTTTCAAGGTTTTGGGCATTGCCTGAGGAACTCCACCGGTCACTTGGGTCTTAACTCCAGACCCAAGAGGCCGATACTCATAGATCCCTGTAGGAGCTGCCGAAGGCTGCGATCTTTTGATCTTGCCTTTTAAAAAATCAAAATCAAATGATCGCAGCCTTCGGCAGCTCCTACATGGGGATTGTGTAATGCCTGGAATCCGTGACAACAGAATAAGACCGTGACGACATGTCAGAACCGACCTTCCTGAACAACGAAATCCGCGACTGGCTGATGGACTGCGGCCTGTTCGATCAATTGCAACTGGCCGACTTTGCGGCCGCTTCCGGCTATTTCAGCATCAGCACCGTGGCTGAAGGCGAGGCGATTTTCCGTGAGGGCGATGCCGGCAGTTTCATGTGCATCCTCCACACCGGTCAGGTCGCCGTGCAGAAAACCGGGCCCGACGGCCAGGTCATCACCATGGCCACCCTGCGCAGCGGTCGGGCCTTTGGCGAAATGGCCGTGCTCGACGGTGAACGCCGTTCGGCTACCTGCATCGCCGCGAGCAACTGTCAGTTGCTCAACCTCGGCAAAGACTCCCTGGAAAAAATGCTCAACGACGCACCGAAAATCGCCGCGAAGATCATCCGTGCCCTCGCCGTTTCGCTGTCGAAACGCCTGCGCATGGCCGACGGTCAATTAGCGGCGCAACAGGTTTAACCGCCGGGGGATTTTGCCTTGGTGCCGGTCGGCTCAATGCCTTGCACCGGTTGATCCTTGCTCGGCGGGCTGGGCATTTCGATCGGCACCAGCGGCGGGCTGCCACTGCCGGCGCCCGACTTGGGAATGTTGATCGGGGTGATCTGCGGATACGGTGTCGGCGTTGCAGTACCGGGCGAGCCGGGTTGCGGCGCCGGGCTGAGCGGAATCGACTGTTGCGCCTGCGCTGCAGTAATCGTGAGCGCGGCCAAGGCAATGACCGTTAGAATGGTGCGCTTCATCAAGGGCTCCGTTTGGCCTCTAGTCTGCGCTCAGGCTACTCCCAACGGGCCTGCTTGCCTTCCCCCTTGTAGAGATTTCCATGAAACGTTTCGTTCTGCTCGACACCACCCCGATCCCTGAAAGCGGCGGTGCCCTGTGCCTGTTCGAGTATGGCGAGGACTTCGTCATCAAGATCCAGGGCGGAGACGGCGGGCAATTGATGAACACGCGCATGCACGGCTCCGAAGATGCGCTGGCCGAGATTCCGTGCCGCAAGGTCGCTGGGCGGCCGGATTCGCGGGTGCTGATCGGCGGCTTGGGCATGGGTTTCACCCTCGCCTCGGCGCTCAAGCATCTGGGCAAGACCGCTGAAGTGGTGGTCGCAGAACTGGTGCCCGGCGTGGTCGAGTGGAACCGTGGCCCGCTCGGCGAGAAGTCTGGCCGGCCGTTGCTCGATCCGCGCACCGTCATCCGTCAGGAAGATGTGGCCAAGGTGCTGCAAAGCGAACCGAACGGCTTCGACGCGATCATGCTCGACGTCGACAACGGCCCCGAAGGCCTGACCCAGAAGGCCAACAGCTGGCTGTACTCCGCCGCTGGCCTGAATGCCTGCGCCAAGGCATTGCGTCCGAAAGGCGTACTGGCGGTGTGGTCGGCCAGCGCTGATCGGCTGTTTTCCGACAAATTGAAGAAGGCCGGTTTCAAGGCCGAAGAGGTCCAGGTCTTCGCCCACGGCAACAAGGGCACGCGCCACACAATCTGGATTGCCGAGAAGCTCAAGGGCTGAGCTAAACTCTGCGCATAACCGTCATTAGTCTTTTACAAAGGTGAACCCATGAGTTCGTCCACCCCAACCAATACGTCGAAGCTGGATCGCATCCTCGCCGACAACCAGCGCGACAAGGAAATGGGCTACCGCGACAAGGCCCTGAAGATGTATCCGCACGTCTGTGGCCGCTGCACCCGTGAATTTTCCGGCAAGCGCCTGAGCGAACTGACCGTGCACCACCGCGATCACAACCACGACAACAACCCGCAAGACGGCTCGAACTGGGAATTGTTGTGCCTGTATTGCCACGACAACGAACATTCGCGGTATACCGATCAGCAGTACTTCAGCGAAGGCTCGCTGAGCACGCCGAAGATTGCCAAGGCGACGCACAACCCGTTTGCCGCCCTCGCCGGGCTGATGAAAAAAGAAGATTAATGATCTTCATCGCCTGAACTGGCCCCATCGCTGGCAAGCCAGCTCCCACAGTGATCAGGCTCGTTCACAAATTTTGTGTGTATCCAGGAAACCTGTGGGAGCTGGCTTGCCAGCGATGAGGCCGGGCCAGACACCGCAGATCTCGAATCTGCCCGCACTCCCCCAATCCCCGTATAATCGCGCTCTTTTTTCCCGAAGGCACCCCGCTCGTGGCAGACAAACGGTACAGCTGCATTGGTTTGTATAACCCCAAATCACCGGAGAACGTCGGTTCGGTGATGCGCGCCGCAGGCTGCTATGGCGTGGCATCGGTGTTCTACACCGGCAAGCGTTATGAACGCGCCGCCGATTTCGTCACCGACACCAAGCGCGTGCACTACGACATCCCGCTGATCGGCATCGACGATCTGAAAAAGATCCTCCCGCTCAACTGCGTACCGGTTGCCGTGGAACTGGTCGAGGGCGCCCGCCCACTGCCGGAATACACCCACCCGGATCGCGCGCTGTACATCTTCGGCCCGGAAGACGGCTCGCTGGATAAAGAAATCCGCGACTGGTGCGAAGACGTTGTGTACATCCCGACCACCGGCTGCATGAACCTCGCCGCCACGGTCAACGTCGTGCTCTACGACCGCATGGCCAAAGGCTTGAACACCCGCTCCGGGCCAAAATTCCGCTAAAGCGTCGAACATCCGATGGAACAAGCTGGCCGCTTGCGCAGTCAGCTTGTTTATCCATTATTCATTGCCTGGAGAAAGATCATGACCGAGCTCAAACGCGTCGAGCGTATCGAATCCACCCCGTTCCAAAGCCGTTCCGAGCAGAACGTTGAAGGCTGGGAGCGCATCGGCTCGTTGGCCGGTGGCGTGATCATGGTCGGCAAGGGCCTGCGCCGTGGCGGTGTGTTCGGTCTGATTCAGGTGGCGATTGGCGGCGTGGCCATGGCGCGCGGGATTACCGGGCACAGCTCGGTGAAAAGCCTGATAGAGAAAAGCCGTCAGGACATGAACAACGTGCGGGCGAAGATCGAGCGTGCCGGGGAAGAGTTGAGCAAGCTGAAGGCGAATGCCGAAGCAGCGACCAGCTCGGCGACGGTGACCGGCAATGATTCAGTGAAATCGCCGAAAGCCGGGGTTTAAAAGCACAAGATCGCAGCCTGCGGCAGCTCCTACAGGGAAACGCATTCCACATGTAGGAGCTGCCGCAGGCTGCGATCTTTTGATCTTTATTGCAGTAACTCGGTATCAAGGACTTTCGAGGACTCGCCGAGCACACTCTCAGCCAGTCGCACAAACTCTTTAGTACTCACCGTCCCCAAATGCATCGCCCCGCGCAACACATCATCCAGCGAGCGCTTGTTACGCGTTTTCAGACGAATCTCGCGATCCAGTTCCTGCAACAAAATCACCGCTTTTGACACCTGCGCCGGGCTGACCTGCGCGCCACGCAACGTCGTGACTTTCTGACTGTCCTTGGCCAGTTTCGCCTGCAACCCCTGATAGCGCTCATCACTCATGCCACCGGCGCGGCGCACCAGTTCGATCGCGTAATACTCGGCAAAACCCTCGCTGATCCAGTCGCTGCGCTGCTCGTCACTGATCCGTCCGAACACCTGCGCCAGCTCCCGCACCAATGCGCTGCTGCCGCTTTCACTGACCAGCGGCAATCGGCTATTCACGAAGATCGATTCATGCGCGCCAAGGCTGCCACGCCACATCGGGTCATTGGCGCCGACGATCAACAGTTTCGCCGGATGCCGTGGGTAAACCGCCTGCACCTGCGGCCAGACGAATGTCAGCAACGTCAGCACGTCCATGCGGCGCATGCCCTGCCCTTGCGGCGAAGCCACGGTGACTTCGGTTTCGCCCAGTCGCGTGCGGCGACTGCCGAGGTGGCCGGCGAGCATCCAGCCGGTCGGGCGGTCGAACAGGCGTGACGGGTTATCGATGCGGAATTTGTTCTTGCCGATACGTGGCCATGCGGTTTCGACGCTTTTCCAGCCTTCGGGCAATTCGAATTGCAGGCGCGCGACCAGTTCGGTGCCGTCCTGTTGATCGAGTTTGGCCGGCGGCACCAACTCGTCGCCGCGCATCAACGCCCAACTCGGGGTCATGCGTGTGTCGAAGCTGCCGTTCTTGCGACCGTGGCTGAGGCGTACGCGGTAGGTCAGGCTGGCCTTGTCACTGTTCGGCCGCCAGACGCCGCGAGCGTGTGTGCCCGGCGTCAGCAGCCATTGGCCGTCGGCCTTGAAATCGCTGTAATGGCTGCCGTCGCCGAGGTCGAAATCGAGGCTGCGCACGGCTTCGCCTTTGGCCAGGGTCAGGCGCACTTCGGCCTGATCGCTTTGCGGCAACAGGCGCACGTGGTAATCGAGGTCGACTTTCTGCGCCGCCCATACCGGTGCGCTCAGCGCCAGCAGTACGACGAGCAGCGCCTGAGGCAATCCCACAGCCATACACACTCCTTGTGGCTAGCGAGCCTGCTCGCAGGCCCGAATGATCGGGAGCAAGCTCCCTCGCTACAGATTGTTCAGTTAACCCGCGCGGAAAATCAGGTGATCTTCCCAATCGTCTTCCGGCACGCTGCCCTCGGCGAGCATGCGCCCGGACTGGGAAATCCGCTCGCGGTGCACCGCGTCACGGTCGCCGCAGACCAAGTGATGCCACAGCGGCAGGTCCTTGCCCTCGCTGACCAGACGATACCCGCAGGTCGGCGGCAGCCATTTGAACTCTTCGGCCTGGCCCGGCGTGAGCTGAATGCAGTCGGGGACAAACTTGATGCGATTCGGGTAGTCGCTGCACTGGCAGGTGTTCAGGTCGAGCAGTGTGCAGGCGATGCGCGTGTAATAGACGCTGTTGTCTTCTTCATCCTCGAGCTTTTGCAGGCAGCACAGACCACAGCCGTCGCACAGCGATTCCCATTCCTGGTGATTCAACTGATCGAGGGTTTTGTGTTTCCAGAACGGTTCGACTTCGGCGGCCATGGCTCAAGCATCAACATCAGGTGGTGAAAAGGCCGCCAGTCTAGTGCCCAAGGCCTTGTCGGCCAAGCGCTGGCGACTATCGGTTACACAGGGCTTGTCAGCTTTTGTGCAGACAAGTAGTTTTGCCTGTCGCAATGAGCCCTGCCCCAGTGCCATTAACGCTCGACCGCGTTACACGCCGGTGAACCCTCAGGCTCGGAAAACCCTCATCGTTCAGCGCAACTGATCCCGCCGGGTTTTCGTTCGAATCTCTTATTCAACCGTAGCAAGGAATCTCTCGATGAGTGCCAACCCTCGCGTTGCCGAATACGCCATTCACCCGCAATTCACTGACCGCTGGTCGCCGCGCGCTTTCACCGGTGAAGCGATCCCGGAAGAAACTCTGCTGAGCTTCTTCGAAGCAGCGCGCTGGGCACCGTCGGCGTACAACTCGCAGCCATGGCGTTTCCTCTACGCCCGTCGCGACACGCCGAACTGGCAGCGTTACCTGGGCCTGCTCAATGAGTTCAACCGAAGCTGGGCGCAGCATGCCTCGGCACTGGTAATCGTGATTTCGAAAACTACCTTCACTGCTCCGGGCGCGACGGAAGAAACGCCAGCGCTGTGGCACACCTTTGACACGGGTTCGGCGTGGGGCCATCTGGCGCTGCAAGCGAGTCTCAGCGGCTGGCACACCCACGGCATGGCCGGGTTCGATCAGGAGCTGACGCGCAAGGAACTGAATATTCCGCAAGGTTATGCGCTGCATGCGGCGGTTGCGGTGGGCAAGTTGGGTGACAAGGCAACGCTGGCCGAGTACCTGCAAGCGCGCGAAGAACCGAGCCCGCGCCGCCCGCTGGGCGAGCTGGCGGCTGAAGGCGACTTCACCCTCTAAGCCACACCGCGAAACCAATTGTAGGAGTGAGCCTGCTCGCGATGAGGGCGTAACATTCAAAATCATTAATGACTGTTACACCGCTATCGCGAGCAGGCTCACTCCTACATTGTTTGTGGTGAATCAATACCCGCGATTGAAATCCACTTCACCGCGCAGCGCTTCACCCGCCTGATATGCCGTCAGGTTGTCGACAAACAACTGCACCATCAACGCCGGCGACGTCGGTGCCGAGCTGTGCCCGGTCAGCAGCAAGCCCCACGCGGTCCAGAACGGATGCCGTTGCGGCAATGGCTCCTGACGGCAGACGTCGATGACTGCACCGGCCAGATGCCCTTCCTTCAAGGCTTCGACCAGATCCGCATCCACCACCGCCACACCGCGCCCGGCGTTGATGAACAACCCGGTCGGCTTGAATTGCTTGAACAGCGCCGCGTCGTAGATATCGTGGGTGTGCTCAGTGTTCGGCAGCAGATTGACCACATAATCGACTTCGCCGACCAGACGCGGCAGATCCGCCATCGAACCGACTTCGACAAACGGCGCCTGCTCGCGGGCACTGCTGGCAATGCCGTACAGCTCGACGCCGAACGGTAGCAGGAACTGCGCCACGCTCTGGCCGATGTCACCGGTGCCGACAATCAAGACTTTGCGCCCGACCAGACTCTGGCCGGTGCGGTTATCCCACTTGCGCTCGACCTGGCTGACCAGCCGCGCCAACACTTCGCGCTCGTGACCGAGCATGTAGGTCAGCACGTACTCGGCCATCACCTGGCCGAAAATCCCCACCGCCCGGGTCAGGCGATAATCGCGGCGCAAGCCGTCGGCCAGCAGCGGCGTGATGCCCGCCCAGGTCGATTGCAGCCATTGCGGTTGATGGCCCTGCCGCAGCAGGGTTGCCAGCAGATCCGGTTGCCCCAGCCACACCGGGCAATCCGTCGCCAGCCGCGCCAGTTCGGCAGAGTCGCCGCTGGTCAGCACTTCAAGCTCGGGCGCTGCCTGACGCAGCAAGCGGGCGTATATCGCGTGGTCGTGTTCAGCAATCAGAACGCGCATCTTCAAACCTTTCGCAAACCGTGCAGACGGCCACCGGATTTCGGTCGGCCATCGCGGTAAAAACAGTTCCAGGGTTAACCGAGGCCCAGAATAGAGCCTCGCGGATCAGACCGGGTCGTTGCGTCGCAGCAACTCTTCGGGCAAGTGTTCGATGTACTCGTCCTCAGCCGGCGGCATTTGCAGGTGATAGCCCTGCTTGTCGAGGTTTTCCAGCACCACAACGATGTCTTCGCTGGCCAGTTTACGCTCGGGCGTCAACACCAGACTGAAGGTAAATATGGCTTTGCCGAAGGCCGCCATCAGGGCCTCGGGCACGCGTTCCAACTCATCGCTCTTGAGCACATAGAGATACATGCCCTTGCGCTTCGAGCTTTGGTAAATAGAGCAAATACGCTTCAAGGCTGTTCTCCGGCGGTGGCCAGGCTGTCGAGCAGCGTCTGGCCCATGAGTTCGCGGCGCCAGCCACGCAACGACTCAGGCAATTGGTAAGGACCCTCGGGATAGCCACTTTTGACCAGGGCTTCGAGGGTTTTCTTGCGCAGCATCAGTTCCGGCGCGATGTCCAGACGCTCGGCCTCAGCCTGACCCAATGCACGCAGCTGTTTGATCAGTGCAGCGGCTTCGACCGGCAACGGCTCCGGCACAGCGGGCGGCCATTGATCAGGCCCCACACTGCCAGAGCGCTTGATCAGATCAAGCAGAAACTGGCCGTCCTGACGCACGGTACGAGGGTGCATGTCTTCGATCTTGCCCAGCGCCGCGAGATTGTCCGGTTGCGTGCGGGCCAGCGGCCACAGCGAGTGCTCGCGGACAATGCGGTTGCGCGGCAGGTCACGGGCACGCGCCTCCGTTTCACGCCAGGCGCACAGCTCACGCAGTACCGCCAGTTGCGCGCGGGAGAGTTTCCACGCCAGTTTGGCGTCGCGGTAAACCTCGTACGGATCGGTCTCGCGGCGCAGGTTGGCGACCAGTTCGGCACCGTCCTCCAGCACCCAGGCGAATTTGTCGTCAGACAGTTTCGGCCGCAGTTGTACGAAAACTTCCGCCAGATGCACGGCGTCTTCGGCGGCGTAGCTGATTTGCGTGTCGGACAGCGGGCGCTGCAACCAGTCGGAACGGGTTTCGCCCTTGGGCAATTCAATGCCGAGGACGGCCTGCACCAGCCGCGAGTAGCCCATCGAGAAACCGAGGTTCAGGTAAGCGGCCGCCAGTTGTGTGTCGAACAGCGGCGCTGGCAGGCTGCCGGTCAGGCGCAACAGCACTTCAAGGTCTTCACTGCACGCGTGCAGGACTTTGAGCACCGCCGGGTTCTCCAGCAGCGCCGCCAGCGGTTGCCAGGCGTTGATGGTCAACGGATCGATCAGGTAGGCGCGTTTGCCGTCGCCGACCTGCAACAGACCGGCAATCGGGTAGAAGGTGTCGACCCGCATGAATTCGGTGTCGAGGGCAACGAACGGCAGCTGCTGCCACTCGGCGCAAAACTGCGCGAGGCTTTCGTTGTCTCGAATCCAGTGAATATCGATGGCCACACGGCTCTCCCTTGAAGAATGGCGCGCAGTATATATCGCCACCGGCGATTTACGCGCCTGCGAAGGGCAAGAGCTGTAACGAAATGTCCTGCCCAAGGGAAAGAATAGTCTTACACACGTTGCAGGCAGAGCCATTACCTGTAGGCGCTGCCGAAGGCTGCGATCTTTTGATCCTGTTTTTAAGGGCAAGATCAAAAGATCGCAGCCTTCGGCAGCTCCTACAGGGGGCGGGTTCAGTCCTTGGCTAGCACGCCGTCGATCACTGACCCGCGGCAACCGGCGAACAGGTCCAGATCGGGCTGATAGACCGAGCTCTTCACTTCCAGCAGGCCAAGCATCGAGTGGAACAGGTTGTCCTGACTCAGCGGTTTGTCGCGGCTCATCTGCAGGCAATGGGTGTCGACCGAATAGGCCTTCTGATAACTGTCACTGAACCACGCCAGCATCGCGACATGCTTCTGTTGTTCCGGCGCCAGCATGTAAGGCGTGCCATGCAGGAACAAGTTGTACTCGCCCAACGATTCGCCGTGGTCCGACAGATACAACATCGCGGTATCGACTTTGTCCTGATTGCTGCGCAATACATCGATCAGGCTCGACAGCACATGGTCGGTATACACCAGGGTGTTGTCGTAGCCGTTGACGATACTTTCGCGACTGCAATTGTTCAGTGCGTTACTTTCACAGACTGGGGTGAAGTGCTCGTATTCCTTTGGATAACGCTTGAAGTATTCCGGGCCGTGGCTGCCCATCTGGTGCAGCACCAGCACAGTGTCTTTGTCCAGATGGTCGATAAAGCTCTGCAAACCCTGCAACAGGATTTCGTCGCGGCATTCGCTGTTGGCGCACAACGCCGGGTCTTTCAAGTTACTGACGTCCTGCAGCGTGACGCGATCGCAAGTACCTTTGCAGCCGGACTGGTTATCACGCCAGATCACATCGATACCGGCACGCTGGAGCACATCGAGCAGGCCCTCTTCATTCTTCGCCTTGCTCGCGTCGTAGTCCTTGCGGCCCATGTTGGAGAACATGCACGGCACCGAAACCGCGGTTTCCGTACCGCAGGAATGCACATCGGTAAAGGCGATCAGCCCGGCTTCCTTGTCCAGTTTCGGCGTGGTGTCGCGGTCGTAACCGAGAATACCGAAGTTCTCGGCACGAGCGCTTTCACCGACCACCAGTACGGTCAGGGATTTGCGCGGCTGAAGTTTCAGGTCGGGATTGCGCTGGGCGTCTTCGCCGATCTTGATGAACGGTTGCTGCGCCGAGACCACCTGCTCACGCAGGTAACCGGCCGAAGCGCCAATGTAATTGCTTGGCACCAGCATCAAGCGAATTTCGTGGTGATTGCGAAACAGCGAAGACAAGCCCTGATAGTTGGCCAATGCCACCCCGCCAACAACCGCTACCGAGGCCACACTGACAATAACTTTGCTGATTAACTCACGGTGCCAGCGACGATAATTGACTGGCACTTTCCACAATAACCACGACGGTAAAACACCGAGCAACAACATATAAACAAACAACTTCAACGAGAGCAGATCACGCACTTCCGTTGCATTGGTCTCGGCAAAGTTACGGAACATCCCGGCATCGATCATGACGCCATATTGACTCATGAAATACGCCACGCCGGCGCTGATCAGAAAGATCAGGGTCAACAGCGGCTTGAGCAGCGGACGAAAGGCCAGAAGGGTCAGTACGATGTTGAACGCCGCCAGGATCATCAGCCCGAAAGCCACGCGCATGGCGATACCCTTGCCATCGGCGGCAGTGATCTCGAACAGATGCTGCCAGAGGACAAAGTTGCAGCCGATCAAAAGAAAGGCACTGGCCATCAACGTCACCCATTCCGGGCGCACGGCTTTTAACTTCAACATAAAGGTGGGCTATTCCTGAAAAGACTGGCCACGGGTTAATTGTGAAAAATTCATTAACCAAGGCATGACAAACTTTAGGCAGGCAACCATCAATTTTTTGTGAAAAAGACGCCAACGATTAGTTGGCGCCGAATTATTCAGCAAAAACTTAACCGTGTAGGAGCTGCCGAAGGCTGCGATCTTTTGATTTTTGTTTTTTAACAGCACGATCAAAAGATCGCAGCCTTCGGCAGCTCCTACAGGGGCGGGGTATTTGATTTTTAGGCACGGGCGTGGATTTTCTGGTTTGCCTGGCTCTGCGGGTCGCGCGCCTAATCCTCGACCTCAGGTATCAAAGGTTTGATGATGGAAAACGTGCGCACCACCTCCCGCTCCACCGTCTGGCTGATGCTCGCCATTGTGTTAGTCGCGGTGAATCTGCGGCCGTCGATGGCGGCCATCGGGCCATTGCTCTCGGCCATTCGCGGCGATATTCCATTGAGCTTCAGCCTCGCCTCGCTGCTGACCATGCTGCCGGTCATGGCGATGGGACTGGCGATGTTTTTCGCTATCGGCATCAGTCAGCGTCTGGGCGAACAGCGCACGGTGCTGCTGTCGCTGCTGATCATTGGTCTGGCAACGTTGGCGCGGTTGTTTGTCGACTCTGCTGCGCAATTGATTGCCAGCGCTGTGCTGGCGGGTGTGGGCATCGCGCTGATTCAGGCGTTGATGCCGGCGCTGATCAAATCGCGTTTCGCCGACAACGTGGCGCTGTGCATGGGCTTGTATGTCACCTCGATCATGGGCGGCGCAGCGATTGCAGCCTCGTTCGCACCCTTGGTGATGATGCAAGCCGGCAGTTGGCGTGTGGGCCTGGCCATCTGGGCCGGACTGGCACTGCTGGCCCTGGTGTTCGGCTGGACGCAGCGCGCCAACCTGCCGCCCGCCACGCCCCGGGTAACAAAAAAAGAATCCTTTTTCGGCAATTCCCGCGCCTGGTTACTCGCACTGTTCTTCGGTTTGGGGACGGCGTCCTACACCTGCGTGCTGGCATGGTTGGCGCCGTACTACGTGGAAAAAGGCTGGAGCGAACAAAACGCCGGCCTGCTGTTAGGTTTTCTGACGGCCATGGAGGTAATTTCCGGTTTGGTGGTACCTGCCATCGCCAATCGCCGCCGCGACCGGCGCGGGGTGCTGATGGCCCTGCTCGGGCTGATCATTGCCGGCTTCTGTGGGTTGATCCTCAGCCCGCAGCACCTCAGCCTGCTTTGGCCGTGTCTGCTGGGCCTGGGCATCGGCGGGTTGTTCCCGATGAGCCTGATTGTCTCGCTCGATCACCTCGACAACCCGCAACGTGCGGGCGGCCTGACGGCGTTCGTGCAGGGCATTGGCTATCTGATTGCCGGCCTCTCGCCGCTGATGGCGGGTATGATCCGCGATCAACTGGGCAGCTTCGAGTGGGCGTGGTGGTCGTTGACTGCCGTCATGGTGGTGATGCTGCTGATGGTGTTGCGCTTCGATCCACGGCACTACGCGCGGCATTTTTCCTGATCGGGCTAAAGGCTTCTGGCCATCTTTTCGCGGTTTGAAGCATGACGTCGTGTTGCTAAAACTTTCTGTCCCACAACTGTCCGTGAAACGTCCTACAAGGCTTTGTCCTGGCACCATCGTTCCGCTAGGATCGTTCGCACACGTTTGCGCGGATTCAGCGCAAGGAGCACAGCGGGACGGAACGGATGCTGAACAGTAACTTGCTTCGAAAGCTCGACATGCAGGATCTCATGGTGTTTATCGCCGTGTATGAGCAGAGCAGCGTCACCGATGTGTCGGAAACGCTGTGTGTCAGTCAGTCCACGGTCAGTTACTGCCTGAAAAAACTGCGCACCAGTTTCGAAGACGAACTGTTCATCAATACCCGCACCGGCATGCGCCCGACCTACAAGGCCAGCAGCATGTACGGCCATGTGCAGAAGATCCTCGAAAGCATCAATTTGTGTCACGCCGGTGCCCCGGTGTTCGACCCGACCCAACAAGCGGTCACCTTCAATATCTGCGCCCCGGAATACTTCGAGCAATTGATCCTGCCGCGCCTGTTGAAGCGCTTCGACTTCGATGATTTGCCGGTGATGGTCAACATGCACAAGTTTGAAACCGATGTGCCGGCAGATGAGTTGCGCGACGGCACACTCGACTTGGTGATCAGTTTCGGTCCCAACTTCCACCGTCATCACACCGACTTGAAATCGCGGATGCTGCTTGAAGATGATCTGGTCTGCGTCTTCGACAAACGCGCCACGCCACTGGAGCCGCGTCTGAGTCTGCAAGCCTTTACCGAACGTCGGCATGTGTTCCCGACGCCGTGGACGTCGACCACCAACATGGTCGACGGCTGGCTGGCGCGACAGGCGCAGAAGCGCCAGATCGTGGCACGTTCGAACAGTTACAGCGCAGCGTTGAAGATGATCACCGGCACTGACTTCATCCTCACCCTGCCCCGGCGCATTCAGCGTTTGCTGACCAATGAGGCGGTGTTCAATCACTGCGAGGCGCCAAACGGTTTGCCGGGCTTCACCCTCGACATGCAGTGGAGCCAGAACGTCGACCAGGACAGCGCCAACGTCTGGCTGCGCGAGCAGGTGATCAAAGTGTGCAGCGAACTGGAGACAGTCTGATTCCTACGCGCCGATGGCGGTTTTGCTGTAGGACTCGCGATCAATGTCGACCAGCTCGACACACAACTGCACTTCGACCCCGGCCGGCCATTCGCAGAGGTCCTGCAGCACGGCCAACAGACTTTGCGACAGCTGCTTTTTGATCTCGGGCGAACGGCCGCTGAGCAGCGCCAGCTTCACGTAGACAAAAGCGCGCTCGCTCATGGCAGTGCCGACCTTGAAGGTCTCGACCTTCACCGCACGGCTCTTGATATCGAACTCCGCTGCAAACTGACCGGACCCCACCAGGGTGTTGTTGAGCCGGATCAACGCGACGTCAGCGTTCAATTGCGGCAGGTTGGCGGTGTATTCCATGTGCAGATGTGGCATTGCAAGTCCCCGGTCAGTTGGCAGAAAGATCGTACATATAGCACATGCGCCCATCACCAACCCCTGTAGGAGCTGTCGAGTGAAACGAGGCTGCGATCTTTTATCTTGAAATTTGAAAATCAAAAGATCGCAGCGTGCCGCAGCTCCTACAGGGGGTTGAGTGGCCGTTCGCTCATGAATTGCTCCAGCCTGGAGCGCAACCAGCGCTCTGCCGGATCGCTGTCGACATGGCTGAGCCAGACCATCGACAGATCGAGCGTCGGCGTCTTGAACGGGAACGGCTCCTTGAACAGCAACCCGGAGGTGGCCATGGCGGCCGCGGTGTAATCCGGCAGGCTGGCAATCAGGTCTGTGCCGGCCAGCAGCGCCGGCAACGCACTGTATTGCGGCACCGACAGCACCACTTGGCGCGTGCGGCCGAGTTCCGCCAGCCACTCGTCAGCGAAACCGCTGACGTTGGCCGTGTGTGACACCAACACATGCGGCCGCGCGCAATATTCATCAAGGGTCAGCGGTGTGTCGCAAGCATCGGCACGCAGGATGCTCGGCTGAATGTGCCGCAACAGTTTGCGCTTGGCATTGGCCGGCAGGCCACGGGTCTGGCTGATGCCGACGGTAATGTCGCCCGCCGCCAGCAAGTCGGGGATGCGCCAGTAATCGACGTGTTGCACCACAAACACCACATTCGGCGCTTCCTGACGCAGAGCACGCAACAGCGGCGGCAGCAGGCCGAACTCAACGTCATCGGACAGGCCGATGCGAAAAGTCATGGTGCTCACGGCCGGATCGAAATCGCGGGTCAGGCTCAGCGCCACCGACAGCGAATCGAGCGCCGGCTTGAGATGACGGAAGATATCTTCGGCGCGGGCGGTCGGCTCCATGCGGTGGCCGACGCGGATGAACAGCGGATCGTTGAGCATCGTGCGCAAGCGGTTGAGCGCCGAGCTGATGGTCGGCTGACCGAGAAACAACTTCTCGGCCGCCCGGGTCACGTTGCGTTCGAGCATCAAGGTCTCGAACACCACCATCAGGTTGATGTCGGCCTTGCGTAGTTCATTGCGGTTCATCCATTGCCCCCTGCCCCCGGAATACCGGCAGTGTAGAAACGCACGGGGCCCGGCGTCCATAAACCTTTGCGCCGCCGACAGAGGATTCAGCGAACGGTCAGTGACTTCAACCCCAAACCCATCAGCCGCGCATCATCGTTCAATCCCAGGTTTCTGGGGCTGGTAGCGTCGGGCAAATGCAACTGGATATTCAAAACCCGCCCCTCCACCAATGTTTCCCGGATCGCCGCGCTCAGCGGGATTTCCAGCAAATTGCCCTGAACCTGCGTCAGACGTGTCGACAAGGCTTCAACCCCATTGATACTGACGATGACCCGCTGAGTCAGCTTGGGGGGTATGACGAAAGCCAGAACGTCGATCACGATCGAGGTGGTGCCCGGCGCTACACGCAGCGCAATTTCCGCGTCCTGGCCCTCACTCCAAGTGCCCCAGGTTTCCGGAGCAGCCCAACCTTTGACCAACTGACGGCTCTTGCGATTGAACGCCTGCACCAACCCCGGCTGGCTCAGGGGCACCAGTGACATCGCATGCCCCTCATCGACCATCGCCAGACATTGAGCGCAGCGCTTCCAGCCCGGCGCCAGTACGACGAAGTCGTCAACCCTGGTCAGCAGATCGGTATCGCTGTGAACATTTTTGATCGCCAGTTCCAGCGAATCATCGTCAAGAATGTACAGCGAGTCAGCTTCGTATCGCCCAGTGCTCAGCCGGCGTTGCGCATCACGCTGGGCATTGTCGAGCGCCTTGGGACTCATGCGCCCCATATAAACTGCGTCGGTCTTCAAGCCATGAGTCGCGGCAAAATCGGCAATGACCTGCCACTGATCTGTCTGGTTTTTGGGGCTCAGCACACGAATATTCTTGTAGTAGGCGGCCGCGCTGTTCCAGAACGGATTTTGCATAGGGCTGGCCCAAACCGAAGTTTGCGGCACCATTTTTGCCGCTCTCAGACCCGCCCAAGCGATGTGGCTGTCGACGATTTGCGCCGTCAGCGCCACCGCCAGCAGCCCCATGGCGATCACCGGTCGATAGCCGCGCACCACCAGAAACAGAATCAGCAATACGATGGCATAGAACACCGGCCAGAACATGCGACCCGAGGCCCGGAAAATGCTCGCCAGTCCCTCAATGGCATTCGGTATCGGGTAGCTGAACGTTTGTGCCCCCAGGCCGATTTGATTGGACAGCGCAAATACGGTCAACCCGATCATCGCCAGCAATAACCATGGCCAACGGCTGAGCAACGCCTTTACGCCGATCTTGCTTCGGACAATGGCAATACCCGCCAATGGCACCAGCAGCAGAACACCGAGCCCCAAATAGTTGAAGCCTTCGTAGTCCCCGCCGCCCTTCACAAATCCAGGCAGTACGTAAGACCACCCATCAGCGTCGAACAGGGATACCAGATTCATCCGATACCAACCGAAACCTCCACCGCCCGCCCCATCGACAATGCTGAAATAACCCGCTTGCCAACAACACACGCTGACCAGGGCGAACAGACTGACAAACTCGACCAATCCCCGGCGACGCGTCAGTTTGCCGATCATGATTTTCCCAAGCAGATCAGCCACCCAAATCAATGCCACCATGACCAACAGATAGGCGTGCACCAGCGCCGTCGCGGCGAGTAACACGCCCCATGCCAGTCGTCGCCGTGCTAGCGCCGGGTGCAGGGCCAGATAAAGGGCGGCGAGGATCAGGAAATGTCCGGCAAGGGAGAGATGTCCGCCCGTGCGCAAAAACATCGGCGGCGAAAACACCAATAAACCGGCGCCTAACAGCCGCAGCACGGGGTTGTCGGTGATGAGACCGAGCAGCTTCCAGGCGAACCAGGCTTGCAGAACAAAACAGAGCAGCAGCCAGAATCCGAAATACTGGAACGTTTCCGGCAGCCAGCCGTTGAACGGTTTGAACAGCAGTGCCAGCAGTGGATTGGAGTCAGAAAAAATGATCGCACTGCCCAGCTCCAGCCCATAAGACGGGTTGAGCCCGAGCGGAAACGTCCAAGGGGCATGCCGGAAATACAACCAGCCCAGGTAATGCGTCGCCGGGTCGCCGTCCTTCAACCAGGCAATGTTCTGCGGTTCCAGCGCGCGCGGGCCGATCACCAGAAAAAAAGCGAGGACTCCCAGCAGCAATGGCAGCAGCGCGAGGGCCGGATGCTTGTTCAAATCCCTCATCGGTACGTCCAGAAGTTATGCAGCACAAAAGTGAATGCCGGAATCGTCAGCGCCACGGCGACGATGCCCAGCAAGTAGTGGAGCCCGGCCATTTGCGCGGCCCAGGCGACGAACATCGCCAACAGAAACCCACAGACCGACACCAGCAGAAACCGCAGCAGGGTTCTGCCCTGCAATCGCGCCGAGAAACTCCAGGTGGTGTTGATCACATACGACACCACCGTCGCCACGGCGAATGCCACGCCATTGGCGAGGGGTGGTAACGGACTGATGAAATTGATGAACGCAATGGCTACCAGCGCATGCAACGCCGTCACGAACAATCCGGTCACGGCAAAGCGCAAACCGCGTTGGATCAACGCCGTTTTTTGCGCTGAGGTCACGGCTTCTGCGCCAATACAAAAACGCTCAAACCGGCCAGACGATTGATGCCCATCAACGGCAGCTCAAGGCGACAAAGGGTCTTCAGCACCGTGTTGACCAGCGGGTGATGACGCTTGAGTTGCGAGCGCGGCGGTTGGTCTTGCGCACCTTGCGGCAACAAGCGCAACGCCGCCGCAATCGGGAACACCGCGCCGAAATAATAGGCGCCACGCTGCACCGTCAAACCGGCATCGCGGGCCAGTGTTTCGAACTGTGCCAGGGTGTAGCGGCGCTTGTGTTCGAGAAAGTCATCGTGACCGCTCCACATGAACTGGAACGCCGGCACGGTCATCAGAAAGCGGCTGCCCGACGGCACTTTATCGACATACATCTTGAGCAGGCCGAGGTCGTCGTCGACATGCTCAAGCACGTCCATCAACAGCACCAGATCGGCATCGAGGGTGTCGACACCGCGACGGTAATGCACCGGTTTGCCGGCGGTGGTTGCGCTGGAGTCGGCGGCATAGCTGATGTCCACGCACCACGCTTCCCGTGCATCGGTATGCGTGAGCAAATGATGGGAAAAAAACCCTGACCCCGCGCCCACATCGAGGATCCGTTCAATCGGTGCATCCCCCAGCAAACGCCTGGTGGCGGCGGCTTTGGCGCAGTAATACCAATGCTCGTTGATGCTATCGCCGAGGATGTCGGTTTCCTTCAGATCCATGGGTCAATCCTTGGGGTCGTAGACGCGACGCACCAGATAAACCGGCCGGCGTTTGGATTCGATATAGGTGCGGCCCAGGTATTCGCCGAGCACGCCGATGCCGATCAGTTGCAGGCCACCGAGGAAGGTCACGGCCACCATCAACGAGGCATAACCGGGCATGTCGATACCGTGGATCAATGTGCGCACAACGATGAAAATGGCGAAGGCAAATGACACCAGCGACACCAGCGCCCCGACGTAGGTCCAGATCCGCAGCGGTTCGGTGCTGAAACTGGTAATGCCTTCGAGGGCGAAGTTCCACAGCCGCCAGCCGTTGAACTTGCTCTGCCCGGCCACGCGCTCCGGGCGCTCGTAATCGACGTGAGTGGTGCGAAAACCGACCCAGGCGAACAGGCCTTTCATGAAGCGCCGGGATTCGGGCAACGTCAGCAAGGCATCGACCACACAGCGATCCATCAGGCGAAAATCGCCGACGTTCTCGGGTAACGGTTGCTCGGCAATTTTGTTGTGCAGGCGATAGAACCAGTGCGCCGAGGTCTGCTTGGCCCAAGTGTCACTGCGACGGCTGATGCGGTGACCGAGCACGACCTCATAACCTTCGCGCCAGCGTTCGATCATCAGCAAAATGATTTCCGGCGGGTCCTGCAGGTCCGCATCGATCGGCACTACGATCTGCCCGGTCGCCATCTGCAAACCGGCGGACAACGCCGCCTCCTTACCGAAATTGCGACTCAGGTCGACGATGCGCAGACGGGGATCGTGCCGTTGCCGCTCAAGCAGACGCTCAAGCGTGGCATCCGTGCTGCCGTCGTTGATGAACACCAGCTCAAGATCGATCAACGCTTGCGTCTGAAAGACTTCATTGATGCGCTGCAGAAACGTGTCGAGGCTGTCCTCTTCGTTAAAAACGGGGACCACCAGCGATAACGTCACCTGCCCGGCCTGTTGCGTTCCGTGCTCAGTCAAAGGAGTGCTCTTTTTATAGTGTTTGTCGGTCGCCGACTGATTTTCGACGCCATGAGCCGTCCCGTATTAAGCAGTAGCGTCGTCGCTGTTGCAAGGGTCAGAGGGCGTCATATTGGCCAATCCAGAGGCCTATTCCTGCGCTCTGGCTCGCGGTTCTCGGAAACATTCGCGAACGATTGGAAACAAATCCTCGATAGCCAAAAAACCCGCCTGCGCTAGGCTTGCGTCGATGCGCCACACAGGCTGTCGCACACACCCATCGCACGGAGCGAACTGAATGTATTTCGAGATTTACAGGCAATCCAGAGGCACCTCGAGCACCGGCAAAGGACAATGGCGCTGGAGACTGCGCGCAGGCAACCACGAGACCATCGCCAGTGGCGAGTCGTATGTGAGCAAGGCGGATTGTCTGCATGTGATCGGGTTGATCAAAGCGGTGCATGGCGAAACACCGGTGAAGGAAATTTAACCGTGTAAGCGAATGATTGGACGCACAGGGTGATGTAACCCTGTGAAATGCAAAAGCCCCACAGCCGTATGGTCTGTGGGGCTTTTTTATCCTCGGTGCGAACTGAGAGCATCAGGGCGACGCGCAAGTTTCGGCTCGACCACATGCCAGATCATGCATGCGCTTCACGGTCAAGAACATCAGCCACCCACTGATTGATACTTTTGCTGGCCAACTGCGCTTTGATCGCAACGGTTGCATGAAGTGCGGGAGCTAAACGCAGGCTCAGGTTTCCGGAGTAAGGCTTCTGAGGGGCTCGACCGACCTTGGTGCAGGTATCCAGATAATCAATAACCGCTTCTTCAAAAGCTGCCCGAAGCTCTCTGACTGACTCCCCATGAAAACCTACAACATCCTTGATGCCGGCGATGTGACCAACGAACAGGCCGTCTTCATCGCTATATTCGATTCGGGCCGCATACCCGTTGTAATTCATCACATTCATGGAAAGACTCCTGCTTGTTCAAGGAAAGCCCGAGCATCACGAACCTGATAGGGCTTTGCTTCTTTGTCTGGATGGGGACGGTGGAAAGTCGCAACCACACCGCTGAGTTCAAATCGTACCCGTGATCCATTGCCCTCTACAGCTTTGGCGCCCGCCGCGAGGAACAGAGACTCTATACGTGTGCATTCCAATGTTGCGGGTGTCGGTCTTGAAAATATGGCTCTGAGAGTACCAAGCTGCTTATTGTTCATAGTATTACATCATGATACCGCACAGGAAATTGGCATCCGCGAATACCTGTTACGGATGCGTGAAGCGCCCTCTTGGCACAAACAGAAACGCCGCTTGTCCAAAAATGGGAAGCGGTATTGTCGGTTATGCATTTAAGCGGGTATCAGGATAATTGAGTAAACAGTGGCCAGGTTGTAGGCAAACTCTGAGAGTCATGTACGAACAGACATCAGCCACGGTATCCAGGAGTTATCGTTTCAATGACACTGGAAACAAAAAAGCCCCGTAGCTTCTCAGCTACGGGGCTTTTTCTATGTAATGGCGGAGAGATAGGGATTCGAACCCTAGGTACCGGTGAAGGTACAACGGATTTCGAATCCGTCCCATTCGGCCACTCTGGCATCTCTCCAACGGCGCGCATCATAACAACACTTTTACCGAAAGCAAACCCTCTTTCGAAAATTTCTTCGTGCTATCAGATGCTTGCGTCGATTAAAGCGGTACACCCAGACGATTGGCGACTTCTTCGTAGGCTTCGATGACGTCACCGAGGCCCTGACGGAAGCGGTCTTTGTCCATTTTCTTCTTGGTGTCCTTGTCCCACAGACGGCAGCCGTCCGGGCTGAACTCGTCACCGAGGACGATGGAGCCGTCGCTGAACACGCCGAATTCAAGCTTAAAGTCGACCAGCAGCAGACCGGCGTCGTCGAACAGTTTGGTCAGCACTTCGTTGACCTTGAGCGACAGTTCTTTCATGCGAACCAGTTGCTCGGCAGTGCCCCAACCGAATGCCACAACGTGGGATTCGTTGATGAACGGGTCGCCCTTGGCGTCGTCCTTGAGGAACAGTTCGAAGGTGTAAGGATTGAGCTTCAGACCTTCTTCGACACCCAGACGCTTGACCAGGCTGCCGGCGGCGTAGTTACGCACGACGCACTCGACCGGGATCATGTCGAGTTTCTTCACCAGGACTTCGTTGTCGGCCAGCAGTTTGTCGAATTGGGTCGGAATGCCGGCCGCTTCGAGTTTCTGCATGATGAAGGCGTTGAACTTGTTGTTGACCATGCCTTTGCGGTCGAGCTGCTCGATGCGCTTGCCGTCGAACGCCGAGGTGTCGTTGCGAAACAGCAGGATCAAGCGGTCAGCGTCGTCGGTCTTGTAAACCGATTTGGCTTTGCCGCGGTAGAGTTCTTCACGTTTTTCCATGATGGGCTCCGCTTGCTAAGTAGGTGGGCTAGGCGATGTGGCGCCAGTCGAGCCCTGAATCTTGATCGGCCAGTTGCAGCCAGTCCGGGTCGCACCCGAGGGTGTCGACAAAACATTGCCGGGCCAGCTGCGGCAGGTTGTTCTTGCTGCTCAGATGAGCCAGGACAAGGTGTTGCAAGCCCTGCCAGCCCAACTCGGACACCAGGAATGCCGCCTGATGGTTGTTCAAATGTCCCAGCTCGCCGCCCACCCGTTGCTTGAGAAAGTACGGGTAGTGCCCACGGGCCAGCATGTCACGACAATGGTTGGACTCGATCATCAACGCATCGAGATCCCGATAACCGTCCAGCACCCGCTCGCAGTAGGAACCCAGGTCGGTCAGCAGGCCGAAGCGCCGCTGCTCTTGATCACTGAAGACATACTGAGTCGGTTCCTGCGCATCATGGGCCACGGCAATGACCCCGATGTTCAGTGCACCGATCTGCAGTTGCTCGCCGCCGGCCAGAAAGCCTGCGGGTTCTATCGGTTTGCGCATCCCGCGCAGGGTGCCGCGACTGAGGTAGACCGGTAGATTGTAGCGCCGAGACAGTAAACCCACGCCATGCACGTGGTCGGCATGTTCGTGGGTTACGAGTATCGCGCTCAATTGCGCCGGGTTCACACCCAGGCGCAACAGGCGTTTTTCGGTTTCCCGCAGGGAAAAACCACAATCCACCAGCACATACGTATCAGCACTGGCGATCAGCGTGCCGTTCCCTTGGCTACCGCTGCCGAGAACGGCAAAACGCATGGTTGATCAGCCTAGGTTGTCCTGAATCACGCTCAGCACTTTGCGCGCCACTTCAGCCGGCGCAACGGTGTTGATGTTTTTCTCGACGGTGACCTGGATGTTCTCGCCAACCTTGCTCAGGCGAACCTGATAACGCTCGGCACGGGATTCAACTTCTTCCTTGGTCGGCGCACTGCCGAACAGGCTGCTGAAGAAACCAGGCTTGTCGTCTTTCTTCTCGGCTTTTTCGGCCAGGTTGATGTAGTACAGGCCGAGGCTGCGGTTGATGTCTTCAACGCGCCATTCGCCTTGTTCCAGTGCACGGCCAACGCTTGACCAGGCACGATCCAGATCGGTACCAACGTTCAACACCGGGTTACCGCTGCCGTCTTCGCTGAGGCTGACACGGCTCGGCGTATCGAAATCACGCGAAGCCAACATCGACACCGAACCGCCCTTCTCGGAGATCCGGCTCATGCTCGCGAGCATGTCGTCGACCAGCGCTGCGTCCAGGCCAGTGTTGACCGAACGGTTGGTGAAATCGACATCGGCGGTGCTGCCGGCAGGACGCTCGGCGCTGACCACGTAGATTTCACTGGTGTTGCGCTGCACGCCTGGCTCGATACGCACACGGACGCGGGTTTCGCTGTCGCTGGCGATACCGGCTGCGCTCAGGCGCTTGGCCATGGACGCGGACAGTTCGTCGGAATGCTGCCAGGTGGTGGTGAATTCACCGGTCTGCGGGCGCTGTTCGTCCAGACGGAAACCGTTGTCCTGGAAGAACTGCACCGCCACTGGCCAGACTTCGGCCGGTGGATGCTGGGCCACGACCCAACGCGAATCACCGCTCTTTTGCAGCGAGTAATCGCTGGCATCGGCAACGGCCGACAGCGGCTGAGGACGCGGCACAATGTATTCGCCCTTGGCGGTGTCATCAGCGACGTTACGCGGGATCGGCAGCAGCGGATCCAGACGCTTGGAAGTGTTGACATCCGGTGGCAGTTGCATCGGTGCAGTCTGTTGCGCTTCCAGGTAATCGCTACCACGGTCACGGAAATAACCTTCCGGGCCCCAGACCCATCCGCAGCCACTGGTGCTGGAGATAATCAAGGCAAGTGCGGAAAGTCCGGCCATTCGCTTCATGCGTTGTACTTCCTCAATTAAACCAGGACGCTGCACTGGCGCAGGGCCGAGCGCAGCGTTTCATGACAAGGTGTGCTCAGCCAGGTCAGCGGCAAGCGGATGCCTTCGTGCATCAGGCCCATTTCAACCAGAGCCCACTTCACCGGAATCGGGTTGGCTTCGATGAACAGGTCTTTGTGCAGCGGCATCAGTTTTTCGTTGATTGCCCGTGCGGTGTCGGCGTCGCCCTTGAGAGCGGCCTCGCACAGGTCGGCCATTTCGCGCGGAGCGACGTTGGCGGTCACGGAGATGTTGCCTTTGCCGCCGAGCAGGATCAGTTCAACGGCGGTCGGATCATCGCCGGACAACACGATGAAATCCTTGCTCACACCATCGATGATCGCTTTGGCGCGCTTCAGGTCGCCAGTGGCTTCCTTGATACCGATGATGTTCGGCACGGTAGACAGGCGAATCACGGTCTCGGCCTGCATGTCGCAAGAGGTGCGGCCCGGAACGTTGTAGAGAATCTGTGGAATGTCGACCGATTCAGCGATGTGCTTGAAGTGCTGGTACAGACCTTCCTGAGTCGGCTTGTTGTAGTACGGAACGACCAGCAGGCAGGCATCGGCGCCGGCTTCTTTGGCGTTGCGGGTCAGCTCGACGGCTTCGCGGGTCGAGTTGGCGCCAGTGCCGGCGATGACCGGGATGCGCCCGGCAACCTGTTTGACCACGGCTTTGATGACGGCGATGTGTTCTTCTACATCAAGGGTTGCCGACTCGCCGGTAGTACCGACCGCGACAATGGCATGGGTGCCGTTCTTGAGATGGAAGTCCACGAGTTTGCTGAGGCTGTCCCAGTCAAGACGCCCTTGTGCATCCATGGGAGTGACCAGTGCCACCATACTGCCCGCAATCATGAAACCGCTCCTGCCGGAAAAAGAGAGCGGTAATGGTACTGGCGCCAAGATGCTTGCACAAGCGAAGTACTGCGCTGCCGCCATTCCCCTTGGCGCCGCTTTTCGCTACCCTTCAGACTTTGATCGGTACTGATCAGCTTGTACGCCGGGTTCCAGCCTCCCTTTACGGCCTCCCAGACCCCGTTCCTGCGTCGCATCGACGCGCTCCCGCTATAGTGGAGCGAGCCGCGAGCTTGCCGGAGTTTTCTGAAAGGACAGCCAGACAGGGTCACTACAGGCACGCCCCGGCCACCAATGCCCGTTTACTACCGACCGCTCATCGCTTTAGGAATGCTGCATGTCCACCCCCACAGTTCGCGAACAATTCCTTGTCATCAGTGCCCTCGGCGCCAACCCCATGGAGCTGACTAACGTCCTGTGCCGCGCCAGCCATGAAAATCGCTGCGCCGTGGTTACTTCGCGCCTGACTCGCCACGGCGAATGCAGTGCGCTGATCCTTGAGGTCTCCGGCAGCTGGGATGCCCTCGCTCGCCTGGAAGGCAGCTTGCCGAGCCTGTCCAAAAAACACGCCTTCACCGTTAACGTAGTGCGCAGCGCGCCGCTGGAAAATCGTCCGCAGGCCCTGCCGTATGTGGCTTATGTGAGTTCGGCGTATCGCCCGGACATCATCAATGAACTGTGCCAGTTCTTCATGGACCATAACGTCGAACTGGAAAACCTGACCTGCGACACGTATCAGGCACCACAGACCGGCGGCACCATGCTCAACGCCACGTTCACCGTGACCCTGCCGGCCGGCACCCAGATCAGTTGGCTGCGCGACCAGTTCCTCGACTTCTCTGATGCGATGAATCTGGACGCGCTGATCGAGCCTTGGCGCCCACAGAACCCAATGTAAGGAAGCTTTCATGGCCGTTGTCATCGACCAACCGGTTGCCGATTTCGAAGCACCTGCCACCAGCGGGCAAACCGTCAGCCTGTCTGCCCTGAAGGGCAAGCAAGTGGTGATCTACTTCTACCCGAAGGACAGCACGCCGGGCTGCACTACCGAAGGCCAGGGCTTTCGTGATCAGTACGCGGCGTTCCAGACTGCCAACACCGAAATCTTCGGTATCTCCCGCGACAGCTTGAAGTCCCACGAGAACTTCAAGTGCAAGCAGGAGTTTCCGTTCGAGTTGATCAGCGACAAGGACGAGGCGGTTTGCCAGTTGTTCGACGTGATCAAGTTGAAGAAGCTGTACGGCAAGGAATACCTGGGCGTTGATCGCAGCACCTTCCTGATTGATAAGGACGGCGTGCTGCGTCAGGAATGGCGCGGTGTGAAAGTGCCGGGGCATGTTGATGCCGTTTTGGCTGCTGCGCAGAATTTGAACAAGGCCTGATGTTTCTCTGGCGTCTTCTCTGACGCCATCGCTGGCAAGCCAGCTCCCACAGGTTTTGTGTGCACCGAAAACCCTGTGGGAGCTGGCTTGCCAGCGATGAGGCCTTAAGCCGCACCGAACAATCTGGATCAACTACTAAAGCAGCGGCGAAACTTCAGGCTCCTTGCGCGGCCACGCATCCAGCACCGCCTTGAACAGCGTCGCCAGCGGGATCGCGAAGAACACGCCCCAAAACCCCCACAACCCGCCAAACAACAGCACTGCGCAGATAATTGCCACCGGGTGCAAGTTGACCGCCTCCGAGAACAGTAACGGCACCAGCACGTTGCCATCCAGTGTCTGGATGATCCCGTAGACCGCCATCAAATAGATGAACTGATCGCTCCAACCCCACTGGAACAGCGCAATCAGCAGCACCGGCACGGTCACCACCACTGCACCGACATACGGCACCACCACCGACACCCCCACCAACAATGCCAGCAGCGCCGCATAGTTGAGCCCGAGGGCGACGAACGCGACGTAAGTCACGCCGCCACAAATGACGATCTCGATGACCTTGCCGCGGATGTAATTGGCGATCTGACGGTTCATTTCCTGCGCGACCCGGGTAATCAGCGCACGCTCACGCGGCAGGTAACCGCGCACCCATTCGCCGATCATCACCCGATCCTTGAGGAAGAAAAACACCAGGATCGGCACCAGCACCAGATAGATCATGATGTTGACCAACAGCGGCAGGCTCGACAGCGAAAAGGTCAGCGCCCACTGACCGAACTTGCCGATCTCGCCACGCGCCGCCTCGATGGCCTGCAACACTTGCTCGTCGGAGACCAGGTGCGGATAACGCTCCGGCAACAATAAAAGCAACGATTGCCACTTGGCGAGCATGCCCGGCAGCTCGTTGAACAGCGTGATCAATTGATGCCAAAGCAGCGGCAATACCACGACGATGAACAGCAGCAACACGCCCATGAACAGCGCAAACACCAGACCCACCGCCGCACCACCCGGCACGCGCAAGCGCTCAAGGGTGACGACCAGCCCCTGCATCAGGTACGCCAGCACCATCCCAGCCAACACCGGCGCGAGCATGCCGCCGAGGGTGAGCACGGCGGTGAAGGCGAGAATCAGCAGCACCGCCAGCACCACGGCTTCTTCATCGGAGAAGTAACGCTGAATCCAATCGCGTAACACTTTGAACATCAATAATCCTTAGGTCTTTTACGCAGTCGCTTTCAGGCTTTTTTCAACCAGTAACGGTAAACGCCGGCGCCGTCTTCTTCGCGCAGCAGCGTATGACCGGCCAATTTGGCAAAGGTGCGAAAGTCGCGTTGCGAGCCGGCATCGGTGGCAATTACCTTGAGCACCGCGCCACTCTGGAGCTTGTTGAGTTCCATTTTTGCCTTGAGCAACGGCAACGGACAATTCAGGCCACTGGCGTCCAGTTCCACGTCATGGGCTACAGCGTCGGTCATTGCGTCACTCCGGTTCAGGTCTGTCGAGCTGCCTAGAATATCTGGTCGCAAGCCCGGTGTCCGGCTACAGTAAGGTCTTTGTCTTCTAAGGCTTTGTGCATGACTTTTCTGCGCCCTACCCTGCTGACGCTCGCTTGCCTGCTCGCCTCACCGGGCTTTGCCGACGATCTGCCGTCACTCGGCGATGCCAGTTCTGCCATTGTCTCGCCGCAACAGGAATACCAGCTTGGCCGCGCGTGGCTGGCGATGTTGCGCAGCCAGGTTTCACAGCTCAATGATCCGCAGCTCAAGGACTACGTCGAGTCCAGCGTGTACAAGCTGGTGGAAACCAGCCAGGTAACCGACCGACGCCTCGAATTTATTCTGATCAACAGCCCGCAGCTCAACGCCTTCGCGGCGCCGGGCGGTGTGGTCGGGGTCAACGGCGGCTTGTTCCTCAACGCACAGACCGAGGGCGAATACGCTTCGGTACTCGCGCACGAATTGGCTCACTTGTCGCAACGCCACTTCGCTCGCGGCGTCGAAGCCTCGCAACGCATGCAGGTGCCGATGATGGCCGCGCTGCTGGCCGGTATCGTCATCGCCGCCGCGGGTGGCGGTGATGCCGGGATCGCGGCCATCGCCGGCACCCAGGCGGCGGCTATACAGGCACAACGCACGTTCTCGCGCCAGAACGAACAAGAAGCCGACCGCATCGGCATTCTCAATCTGGAAAAGGCCGGTTACGATCCACGCTCGATGCCGACCATGTTCGAACGCTTGATGCGTCAGTACCGTTTCGATGCAAAACCACCCGAATTCCTGCTGACTCACCCGGTTACCGAATCGCGTATCGCCGACACCCGCAACCGCGCCGAACAGGCGAAACCGGGCGGCATCGAAGACAGCATGCGCTATCAATTGATTCGTGCGCGCGTGCAGTTGATCTACGAAGAAACCCCAGGCCTGGGCGCCAAGCGTTTCCGCGCACAATTGGATGAGAACCCGCAAAACGATGTGGCTCGCTACGGTCTGGCAATCGCGCAGATCAAGGGTGGCCAGTTGAATGAAGCGCGCGAGAACCTGAAACAGCTGCTGGCCAAGTCGCCGAACGAGATCATCTACAACCTCGCCCAGGTCGATCTGGACATCACCAACAATCGCCTGCCCGACGCACAATCGCGTGTCGACCGGATGCTCACGCAGTATCCTGGCAACTACCCGCTGAATCAGGTGCGCGTAGATTTGCTGCTGAAGCAAAATCGCTCCGCCGATGCGGAGAAGGCACTGGAAGGTCTGCTGAAGTCACGCCCGAACGATCCGGACGTCTGGTATCAGGTCGCCGAAACCCGTGGCTTGTCGGGCAACATCATCGGCCTGCATCAGGCTCGCGCCGAATACTTCGCGTTGGTTGGCGATTACCGTCAGGCGATCCAGCAGCTCGACTTCGCCAAGCGCAAGGCGGGTAACAACTTCCCGTTGTCGTCTCGCATCGATGCCCGCCAGCGCGAGCTGATGGAGCAGGAACGCATGATCAAGGACATGATGGGCTGAGTTTCATCCAGCAACACAAAACCTTCGGACACAAAAAAACCGCCTCTTTCGAGGCGGTTTTTTTTACCTTGCCGCTGGTTTATTCAGCCAGTTTGAAGGTGATGAAGCTGGCGCGACCTTGACGCAGAACCCGCATCGATACCGAGCGATTCTTCGGCAGCGCCTTGGCGATCTCGCCGAACTCCTTGGTGGAGCCGATGGCCTGGTTGTTCAGGTGCGTGATCACATCACCCGGTTGCAGACCGATCAGGGCAGCCGGGCCGTCCTGCACTTCCTTGATCACCACACCACCCTTGAGGTCGTAGGTTTTCTTCTGCTCGGCAGTCAGTTCGCCAACGGCAACACCGAGACGGTTGCTGGTGGTTTCAGCGCCGGACTTCGGCAGTGCATCCAGTTCTTTGTCTTCGTCCGGGATGGCGCCAACAGTCAGTTCGACGTTCTTGCGCTTGCCTTCACGAATCACTTCCAGATTGGCTTTGGCGCCGGCTTTCAACGCACCGACAAGATGTGGCAGGTCAGCGGACATGACGATCGGCTGGCCGTTCATGCTCAGGATCACGTCACCCACTTGCAGGCCGCCCTTGGCTGCCGGACCGTCATCCTGGATTTGTGCCACCAGCGCACCGGCCGGTTTGTCCAGACCGAACGATTCGGCCAGATCCTTGTTCACTTCCTGGATGACCACGCCCAGCCAGCCACGGCTGACCTTGCCACCGCTCTTGAGCTGATTGGAAACGTCCATCGCCACATCGATCGGGATGGCGAACGACACGCCCATGAAGCCGCCGGAACGGGTGTAGATCTGCGAGTTGATGCCGACCACTTCACCGTTCAGGTTGAACAGCGGGCCACCGGAGTTACCCGGGTTGATCGGCACGTCGGTCTGGATGAACGGCACATAGTTTTCGTTCGGCAGGCTACGGCCGACGGCGCTGACGATGCCTTGGGTCACGGTATGATCAAAGCCGAATGGCGAGCCGATCGCAACAACCCACTGGCCGGCTTTCAGGTCCTGGGATTTACCCAGTTTGAGCACTGGCAGGTCTTTGCCTTCGATTTTCAGCAGGGCCACGTCGGAGCGCGGGTCGGTGCCGATCAGCTTGGCTTTCATTTCGCTGCGATCGGCCAGACGCACGAGGATTTCATCGGCATCGGCGATCACATGGTTATTGGTCAGGATGTAGCCATCCGAGGAAATGATGAAGCCCGAACCCAGCGACTGCGCTTCACGCTGACGGCCACCACCGCCCGGCGAACGCTGCTGAGGCGGCATGCCGCGTTCGAAGAACTCGCGCAACATCGGCGGCAAGCCTTCCAGATCCGGCATCTGCTGGTTCACTTTGCGATCCGGCAGTTTCTGCGTGGTACTGATGTTCACTACCGCAGGCGACGCTTGTTCGACCAATTGGGTGAAATCAGGCAGATCGGCTGCTTGCGCAGCAGGGATCGCCTGACCGAGCACCAGCACGGTGGCGAGAATGGAGAAATAAGACTTCAAGCTAGGTATCGACATACAGCTCCCGTTACGACGAGCAGGGTTAAGCGATATGGAGCAAGGAACACCGGAAACCACAGACCGGCATTTTTGTTCCGGCAACAACAAACAAGGCCAGAGCCGTGAGGCTCTGACCTATAAAAAACTTTCAAGTGATTTGCAAATGAAAATGCTCAGCAAACATTTCTACGTCTCGACGACGGAGTGGGAATGACTGAAATCAGCTCACTGCTTGCT
The DNA here is from genome assembly GCF_051913165.1 of Pseudomonas sp. SM4. NCBI lineage: Bacteria > Pseudomonadati > Pseudomonadota > Gammaproteobacteria > Pseudomonadales > Pseudomonadaceae > Pseudomonas > Pseudomonas sp. SM4. The sequence continues at coordinate 161,301 of NZ_JBODOE010000011.1, forward strand.
GGTTGCAGCGCCATCAGTATTACGCATTGACAGAGCAATTCGTTCGGCGGTGCCGATTGGAATCTCACCGACCACCGTCACCATCATCTCGCCTTCAGGCGTTGTCAGGCGACGAGAAACAGCAACCGTAGGACCCAACTGCGTGCGGGTGTCGGTAACAGTCGCACCGTTCAACGGCTCAAGGAATACCGAGAAACGCGCCAGACCGTCGTCATACAGCAAGCTGTTGACCTGGGTCTTGGTTTCCGGATCTTTGTGCGAATTACTACTGGTCAATTCGAACCCTGGCGGCAGCCACTCCGAGTGCCAGACCTGAGCGGTTTTGACCGCAGAGGCCTTGTCACTGTCCAGCGCAATGGCCTTGCAGTCGGCGTCTGCTTGCAGATCTTTGTCCGACGGCACGTCGTCAGTGTTGAGGCTGGTGAACTGGAAGCGCTCAAGCAACTGCCCCTTGTCGTTCAACAGCAACGACTTCAATGGCAGGCCTGTCTTCTTGTCCAGATGCAGTTCAAAACCGTAGCGATGCTGGTCACGGGGCGTCAGCGCTACGATCACTGCGTCCCGCCCGGCCACGCGCGACTTGCCGATGACAGCAAGGTCATACCAGTTCTTCAGCTTTTGCGGATCGAGAGCACGAGCGGCAGAGTTGGGAGAATCCCCCAGCCCGGCGATCAGGGTGCCGCTGACGCATTGAGTATGTCCATCAATGCGCACGACTTCCTGAGCCGAGCCGTCGAGCTGAAGCAAACGCTCGCGGACCTGGCCATTCTGGACGCGGTGCCAGATGTTATGGGTAGAAAAACTACCGTTACGCTCGTAAACGAAGGTGCCGTGAAAGCTTTGCTGCTGCTCGGCCTGGCCCAGACGGGTCAACCAGTCCTGGGCCTCGTCGGCGTGGGCTGGAACAATGAACCAGCCACTCAGCAGAAGCGAAAGTAGAGGTATGGCGCGCATGATCCTCCTTAACGGTTTTCCAGGCTTGCTGCACGTGCGTATGGCAGCGCGCTTTCAGTGCCTTTCAGTGCAGCCTGTTGCGCGTGCTGGCGCAGGTAACCTGGCAGACGCTGATCGTGCCAGCCCGGTTGACCTTGCAGTACGCCGTTGGCCATAGGGCCAGTGGTTTCGGAACTCTCACTATAGCCTGCCAGAACAGCCGGACCTTTCACCTGTGGGGTGGCCAGGGTTGGCTGATTGGATTGCTGAGCCAGTTCAACACCAGCGATTTCGTCCTGGTTGTACAGGCGAACACCGGCCAGAACGGCAACAGTTACCGAGGCGGCTACAGCCAGACGGCCGAGGTTGCGCCATGGGCTACGCGATACTTTGGCCGGAGCCGTTTCGTCTTCCAGTGCAGCAGATACTGCCGCAGCGATGTCCAAGCGTGGCAGCAGCAGATCCTTGTGCATGGCTGCCCGAGCGATCTGGTAACGAGCCCAGGTCTCACGGGTATCAACATCATCAAGTGCGCTAAGCACTCGACGCAATTCCAGTTCGTCCGCTTCGTTATCCATCACTGCGGACAGCGATTCCTGCAGGGCTTCACGACTCATGGCGTTCCTCTCTTGGCTGTCGCCGCTGTCTCAGTTTTCCTGCAACAACGGCTGCAGGGCTTTATCGATGGCCTCCCGAGCGCGGAAAATCCGGGAGCGCACGGTACCCACCGGACACTGCATGACGCTCGCAATGTCCTCGTAACTCAGACCATCGAATTCACGTAAAGTTAACGCCGTACGCAAATCCTCTGGCAGTTGCTGAATGGTTCGATGGACGGTGCCTTCGATCTCATCCCGCAGCAGTGCACGTTCTGGTGATTCGAGATCCTTGAGGCCGTGATCGCCATCGTAGAACTCTGCATCCTCTGAACTTACATCGCTATCCGGCGGCCGACGGCCGCGAGAAACCAGGTAGTTCTTCGCCGTGTTAATGGCAATACGGTACAGCCACGTATAAAACGCACTGTCGCCGCGAAAGTTTCCAAGTGCTCGATACGCCTTGATAAAGGCTTCCTGAGCCACGTCCTGGGCTTCATGGGTGTCGTGCACGAAACGCACGATCAACCCGAGAATCTTGTGCTGATATTTCAGCACCAACAGATCGAAAGCTCGCTTGTCGCCGCGTTGAACGCGCTCGACCAGCTGCTGATCCTCTTCCTGGGTTAGCATGAACACTCCTCGATAAGCCCGAAGGAGACTTGCATAACTAAACGACCAGACTTGCAAACATAGACTCGGGCTTTTCGCAAAAGTTCTCCCCCTCCAGGCAAGTTTCCTGCGGGCTCTGATTTGGCACGCACGAAAAACGCAGCGCGGGATAAACCGGCTGCGCGAATAATCTTGTTATCGGTTTCGCCGGCAGGAACCTCAACCACAGATTCCGCACTGAAGCCGATACTGTCCCTTGTTTCTGGCACCGTCTATTGATCTTGGGCCTTTGGCAAAAGTTCCAATTATTTATAGCCGTGCCGACCCGACAATGGGCAACCCTGGGCAGAAAAACACTGTTTCAGCGCCGATACAGTCGTCTTTTCCCGCCGCAGCCGAAAAAAACTTCCGACGAAGCACCCGCCTTTCCCCGTCACAGTAGTTTCACAATGCCATATGGGCCCGGCTATTGTGCCGCTCCACCCCTCTATATACTAGTGGGCTGTGTGGCTGACTTGACTCGCCGATCCAGGCGAATTGCGCCACCCCCGACCCGGGTCGCTTTGAGCGGAATCCTGTAATGAGCCAACAATTCCAACATGATGTTCTGGTCATTGGCAGCGGTGCTGCCGGTTTGAGTCTTGCGCTGACCCTGCCGGGTCATTTGCGCATTGCTGTTTTAAGCAAAGGCGATCTCTCCAACGGCTCCACTTTCTGGGCCCAGGGTGGCGTCGCTGCCGTTCTCGACGACACCGATACTGTCGAATCCCACGTCGACGACACCCTTAACGCCGGTGGCGGGCTGTGTCACGAAGACGCTGTGCGCTTTACCGTCGAGCACAGCCGTGAAGCCATTCAATGGTTGATCGACCAAGGCGTACCGTTCACCCGCGACGAACAGTCCGGCACGGAAGACGGCGGTTTCGAATTCCACCTGACCCGCGAAGGCGGTCACAGCCATCGGCGCATCATCCACGCCGCCGATGCCACTGGCGCGGCCATTTTCAAAACCCTGCTGGCCCAAGCCAAGGAGCGCTCAAACGTTGAACTGCTCGAACAGCGGGTTGCCGTCGATCTGATCACCGAACGCCGCTTGGGCATGGAAGGCGATCGCTGCCTCGGCGCCTACGTGCTGAACCGCAAAACCGGCGAAGTCGACACCTACGGCGCACGCTTCGTGATTCTCGCCTCGGGTGGCGCGGCCAAGGTCTACCTCTATACCAGCAACCCCGACGGCGCTTGTGGCGACGGCATTGCCATGGCCTGGCGCTCTGGCTGCCGGGTGGCGAACCTGGAATTCAATCAGTTCCACCCGACCTGCCTCTATCACCCGCAAGCGAAAAGCTTCCTTATTACCGAAGCCCTGCGCGGCGAAGGCGCCCACTTGAAGCTGCCGAACGGCGAACGCTTCATGTACCGCTTCGACAAACGCGCCGAACTGGCCCCGCGCGATATCGTCGCCCGCGCCATCGACCATGAAATGAAGCGTCTGGGCATCGACTGCGTTTATCTCGACATCAGCCACAAGCCCGAAGATTTCATCAAGACGCACTTCCCCACTGTTTATGAGCGCTGCCTCGGTTTCGGCATCGACATCACTAAACAGCCAATCCCGGTTGTCCCCGCCGCGCATTACACCTGCGGCGGCGTGATGGTCGACCAGAGCGGCCGCACCGATGTGCCGGGCTTGTATGCCATCGGCGAAACCAGCTTCACCGGCCTGCATGGCGCCAACCGCATGGCCAGCAATTCGTTGCTGGAATGTTTCGTCTATGCCCGTTCGGCGGCGGCGGACATTCTCGCGCAACTGGACGATGTCGATGCGCCAAGCGCCCTGCCCGTCTGGGACGCCAGTCAGGTGACCGACTCTGATGAAGACGTGATCATCGCCCACAACTGGGATGAACTGCGCCGGTTCATGTGGGACTACGTCGGCATCGTGCGCACCAACAAGCGCCTGCAACGGGCGCAACATCGCGTGCGCCTGCTGCTGGACGAGATCGACGAGTTTTACAGCAACTATAAAGTCAGCCGCGACCTGATCGAGTTGCGCAATCTGGCACAAGTCGCCGAACTGATGATCTGCTCAGCCATGGAACGCAAAGAAAGTCGCGGCCTGCATTACACCCTCGACTATCCGGACATGCTGCCCGAGGCACTCGACACTATTCTGGTGCCGCCCACCTACGCCGGCTGAACTTGAGCCGCACGCGCAGGCGTCGATGCACATCGGCGACCTGCGAGTCTCGCGGCACACAAACCGATCGTACCCGCCATTCCCCGCGCAAACGAAAGCGCAGCACCACGATCAGTGGCAGCGCCAGACTGTCCGGGCGCAGTTGCACCGCTTGCCAGCCCTTCGCCTGATTCCACAGCTGCCAGCCATCGGCGTCGCGGCGTAACCCGCAGAAAGCCGTTCGGTGAGTCAGCAGAATCTGTCGGGGCAAGGTCCAGAACCCGTGGAGCAGACAGCCAAAAACCCCGAGCAGACTGGCCCAGAGTGGAATCGACAGAAGAAACAAAGCACCCAGGGCGAACGCCTGGGCCAACAGATACGCCGCCAGCAACTGCCCAGAGGCATGCCAGCGGCATTCGAACGTATTACTTGGGCTGGACACGATCCAGAATCATGCGAACCATGCGCTGCAATTCCGGATCTTCAGACTCGCTGCGCTCCATGAACCAGCCGAACATGTCCTGATCCTCACACGTCAGCAGACGCACATACAGATCGCGATCCACCTGGTTCAACGTCGCGTAAACCTCCTTCACGAACGGCACCAGCAACACGTCAAGCTCAAGCATGCCGCGACGGCTGTGCCAAAAGAGGCGATTCAGTTCAACTTGTTCGACCATGGGGCCCTCCTCAAATTTGGCGGCAAGTATACAGCCCCGAGGCGGGTCGCACAGTCGGCTTTGGTCGGGCACCATCGATCCTTTATCAACTACCCATTTCAACAACGCGCCCTTATGATGTGCCCCAGTCTATTTACCCTGCGATGACCCATGGCCGATTCTGCTTTTTTCTGCACCCTGTCTCATGAAGGCGTTCTCGCGGTTCGCGGCGCGGATGCCGGAAAATTCCTGCAAGGCCAACTGACCTGCAACCTCAATTACCTCAGCGACAGCCGCGCCAGTCTCGGCGCCCGTTGCACGCAGAAAGGCCGGATGCAGTCGAGTTTCCGCATTCTGCTCGAAGGTGACGGCGTGGTTCTGGCAATGGCCAGCGAGTTGCTCGAGCCGCAACTGGCGGACTTGAAAAAGTACGCGGTGTTCTCCAAGTCGAAACTGACCGATGAAAGTGCTTCCTGGGTGCGCTTCGGCCTGGAGCACGGTGACAGCGCCCTGACCAGCCTCGGTCTGGACTTGCCAACAGAAACCGACAGTGTGGTGCGCAACGAAGGCCTGATCGCGATTCGCGTCTCGCCCCATCGCGCCGAACTCTGGGTGCCTGCGGATCAGGCTGATGCGATCAAGACCAAACTGGCGTCAATGCTCGCGCAAGGTGAACTGAACCAATGGTTGCTGGGCCAGATCCGTGCCGGTATTGGTCAGGTCATGCCGAGCACCCGCGAGTTGTTCATCCCGCAGATGCTCAACCTGCAAGCCGTCGGCGGCGTGAGTTTCAAGAAAGGCTGCTACACCGGCCAGGAAATCGTCGCGCGCATGCAGTACCTGGGCAAACTCAAGCGTCGCTTGTATCGCTTGAGCCTGAACGCCACCGAACTGCCGGAGCCAGGCACACAACTGTTTGCGCCGAGCCACAACAGCGCCATCGGTGAAGTGGTACTGGCCGCCAGCGCAGGCGAAAACATTGAACTCCTGGCGGTGCTGCAAGCCGAAGCTGCCGAAGCCGGTGATTTGCATCTGGGCGCCCTCGAAGGCCCTGCGCTGCATCTGCTCGACCTGCCGTATGAACTGGATCGCGACCGCGAAATCCAGCGCTGATCGCAGCATTTGTTGCAACACCCTAGAGAGTCTAAATGAGCGAACTGGCGGAAAAGGTCCAACAGGATTTGGTTGAGGCCATCGATAACGATGACCTGGTTCTGCCCACGTTGCCGGAAGTGGCCCTGCAAATTCGCAAGGCCGCCGAAGACCCGGAAATCAGCGTCAGCGATTTGAGTAAAGTCATCGGCCGGGACACGGCGCTGTCGGCGCGCCTGATCAAAGTGGTCAACAGCCCGTTACTGCGCGCCGCGCAGGAAGTCACCGACCTGCACACCGCCATCACCCGGTTGGGAATCAACTACAGCAGCAACCTGGCGATCGGCCTGGTGATGGAGCAGATTTTCCACGCGCGCTCCGAGGTGGTCGAACAGAAAATGCGTGAAGTCTGGCGCAGCAGTCTGGAGATCGCCGGGGTCAGCTACGCGCTGTGCCGTCGCCACACCCAACTCAAGCCGGATCAAGCGGCGCTGGGGGGGCTGGTGCATCAGATCGGCGTGCTACCGATTCTGACGTACGCCGAAGATCACTACGAACTGCTGTCGGATCCGGTCAGCCTCAACCATGTAATCGACCACATTCATCCGTTGCTCGGCGACAAACTGCTGCGCGTCTGGGAGTTTCCCGAACGATTGGTGGAACTGCCGGGGCTGTATCAGGATTTCAAGCGCGATTCGGCGGAGATCGATTACGTCGATCTGGTGCAAGTGGCGAGCCTGTATTGCCACAAGGGCACCGATCATCCGTTTGCGCGGATTGATCCGTTGAGCGTGCCGGCGTTCAGGAAGCTTGGGATTGACCCGGACAACAAGGAACTGTGCGCGGATCTGGAAGAATCGCGGACGATGTTTTACTAAAATTTGTGGCGAGGGGATTTATCCCCGATGGGTTGCGAAGCGACCCTAAAATCAGTCGACTCGGTTTACCTGACACACCGTAAATTGAGGAATTGCGACTGCTGCGCAGCCGATCGGGGACAAATCCCCTCGCCACAAAAGCCAACTTGCCGATCACCCGGCAACAAAGCTGACCCGCACCTTCAACCCCGCCTCCTCGCCATCATGCAGACTGATCTGCGCCAGATGCGCCCGGCAAATCTCGCCGACAATCGCCAAGCCCAATCCAGACCCGGCCACCTGCTGATTACGCCGGTAAAACCGCTCGAACACCCGATCGCGCTCTTCCAGCGGAATCCCCGGCCCGTCGTCTTCCACCTCAAGCACCGCCGGCGCCGTCACGCGCAAAATCACGTTGCCGCCCGGTGGCGTGTGCGCCAGGGCGTTATCCACCAGATTGCTCAGCAGCTCATTGAGCAATGTCGGTTCACCGCGCAGCCACACCGGCTCATCCGCCTCCAATGCCAACGCCACCCCGCGCTTGTGCGCCAAGGGTGCCATGGCCATGCCCAGTTCCCGCGCCAACTGGCTCAGATCAAGCAACTGCGCCCCGCCCTCCGCTATCGCCCGCGCGCCGTTTTCTACGCGCGCCAGCGACAGCAATTGATTGGCCAAATGAGTCAGGCGATCGGTGCTTTGTGCCGATGATTCCAGCGTCGTGCGCCAGGTTTCCGGTTCATTCGAACGCAGGCCCAACTCCAGCCGCGCCTTCAATGCCGCCAATGGCGTGCGCAATTCATGCGCCGCGTCGGCAATGAACTGCGCCTGTCGCTCGAACTGGCCACGCAAGCGCTCGGTGAAGTGGTTGAGGGCGCGCACCAATGGCCATAACTCATGTTGCACCTCGACCAATGGCAATGGCCGCAAATCATCGGGCTGACGTTCTTCCACAGCGGTGCGCAAACGCTCAAGCGGTCGCAATGCCGCACTGACAGCGAACCAGACCAATAGCAACGCGCCGATCGCCAACATGCCCAGACGCAGCAACGTATCGGCCGCCAGACTGCGCGCCATGCTCACGCGTGCTTCATCGGTTTCGGCGACGCGAATTTCCGCCATGCCGTTCATGTTGGGCTCGGTGACCGCTTTCAGCAGGCTGACCACGCGCACGTTCTGGCCGTTGTAGGTGGCGTTGTAGAACCGCGCGAGCGCCGGATAACTGTCCGTGCGCTTGGTGCCGGGCGGCGGGCCGGGGAGGTTTTCGTAGCCGGAAATCAGCTTTTGATGAATGTCGTTGACCTGGTAATAAATCCGCCCGGCGCTGTCGTAGGCGAAGGTATCGAGGGCCACGTAAGGCACATCGGCGCTGAGGCTGCCGTCACGCTGGGACAAACCGGCCGCAATGGTCCTCGCCGAGGCCAGCAAGGTGCGGTCGTACGCCGTGTCGGCGGCTTCGCGCCCGTTCCAGTAAGCGCTCAAACCACTGGCGAGCATCAACACCACCAGCAATAACGCGAGGTTCCACAGCAACCGCCAGCGCAGGCTGCTGGGCTTATGCATCGCGGCTTTCCAGCAGGTAACCGAGGCCACGGAAGGTCACGATGGCGACGGGCTGGCCGTCGAGCTTCTTGCGCAACCGGTGCACATAGATTTCGATGGCGTCCGGGCTGGCCTCCTCATCGAGGCCGAACACCTGCGCGGCCAGTTGCTCCTTGCTCATCACCCGCCCCGGTCGGGCGATCAACGCTTCCAGCACCGCTTGCTCGCGGGACGTCAGGGTCAGCAAATCTTCGCCAAGAGTGAAGCGTCGGGTGTCGAGGTCGTAGGCCAGCACGCCACAGCGCTGCTGACGTTCGCCGCCGAGCACGCTGCGCCGCAGCAGGGCTTTGACCCGCGCCTCCAGCTCAGTCAGCTCGAACGGTTTGGCGAGGTAATCATCAGCTCCCAGATTGAGGCCGTGCACGCGGTCTTTCACATCACTGCGCGCCGTCAGCATCAGCACCGGCAGATTTTTTCCACGGGCGCGCAGACGCGCCAGCACTTCAAATCCGTCCATGCGCGGCAGGCCGACATCGAGGATCGCCACGGCGTATTCCTCGCTGCTCAATGCCAGGTCGGCGGCCACGCCATCGTGCAACACGTCCACGGTCAGACCGGTGCTCTTGAGCGCCTGGGCGACACTTTCGGCCAGTTGCAGATGGTCTTCGACGAGCAGAACACGCATGGATTTTTACCTCGTTCAGGGGTGGCCGGCGCCACTCTTTGCCGCGGAGTTTACAGCCGCAACCGCCGCTGTGAAGCCCGAAAACATTGAAAGTCAGCTGAAAGGTTAGCGAAAGGTTAGCCGGTTAGAGTCGGCCCACGGACAGTCCCGGCTGCCGTCGCTGCTGCCACACAGCGATACGAAAAACGCCACGAAGCGTTTTCGACCAATAAGAACAATAAACGGAGTACACCCGCATGCCGTCCATGCAGCCGCAGGCATCCACGCCTGTTCGCCCTTCCCGTTTCAGCCACACCGCCCTCGCCAGTGCCGCCGCCCTTGCCGGTTTTTCGCCGCTGAGTTTTGCCGACTTCATTGAAGACAGCAGCGCCACCTTCGAAACCCGCAACATGTATTTCAACCGCGACTTTCGCGATGGCACCAGCGCCCAGCAATCCAAGCGTGACGAATGGGCCCAGGGCTTCATGCTCAATCTGCAATCGGGTTACACCGATGGCACCGTAGGCTTCGGTGTCGATGCGCTGGGCATGCTCGGGGTCAAACTCGATTCCAGCCCCGACCGCACCGGCACCGGCCTGTTGCCGACCCACGATGACGGGCGTGCGGCGGATGAATACTCCAAGCTCGGCCTGACCGGCAAAGTGAAAATCTCCGCCACAGAACTTAAAATCGGCAGCCTGATTCCTGAACTGCCAATCCTCAAGCCCAACGACGGGCGCATCCTGCCGCAAACCTTTGAAGGCGGTTTGCTGACCTCCAAAGAGATCAAGAACCTGACCTTCACCGGTGGCCGACTGGAGAAAGCCAAGGATCGCGACAGCACCGATTTCGAGGACATCGCCCTCAATAACAAGAACAGCCGTTTCGCTGGCACCGCTGCCGGCAAGCACTTCGATTTTGGCGGCGTGGATTACAAGTTCACCGACAAGATCACCGGCAGTTACCACTTCGCGCAACTCGACGAAGTCTACAACCAGCACTTCTTCGGCCTGGTTGCCTCGCGGCCGATGGGCCCGGGCACGTTTGCCACTGATCTGCGCTTTGCCGTCAGTGATGATCAGGGCGCAGCCCGTGGCGGCGAAATCGACAACCGCTCGCTCAACGGTCTGGTCAGTTACGCGCTGAGCGGTCACAAGTTCAGCGCCGGTTATCAGCACATGTCTGGCGACAGCGCGTTCCCGTATGTCGATGGCAGCGACCCGTACCTGGTCAACTTCGTGCAGATCAACGACTTCGCCGGCGCTGAAGAACGCTCCTGGCAGGCACGCTACGACTTCGACTTCGCCAAACTCGGCATCCCGGGCCTGAGCTTCATGAGCCGCTACTTGAGCGGTGACAACATCAAGCTCAAGAACGGCGAAGAAGGCAAAGAGTGGGAGCGCAACACCGAGATCAAATATGTAGTACAAAGCGGCGCCTTGAAGGATGTCGCCGTGCGTTTGAGGAATGCCACTTACCGTTCCAATTACTCGGCTCGCGATGCGGATGAAGTGCGGTTGCTGGTGAGCTATAGCGTTGCTCTTTGGTAATTGATTGAAATGCCTTGGCGGTGTGGTCGGGAGATCAAAAGATCAAAAGATCGCAGCCTTCGGCAGCTCCTACACAAAAGTCCTTACAACAAAAAACTGTGGAGAGACCAATGAATTTTTCACTGCGTAAAGTTGCTTTGGCGGCCGGCATGATGCTGGTGGCCGGGCAGTTGATGGCCGAACCGAAACGTCCGGAATGCATTGCGCCGGCATCGCCGGGTGGTGGTTTTGACCTGACCTGCAAACTGGTGCAGAGCGCGCTGGTCAACCAGAAGTTGCTGAGTAAACCGATGCGCGTGACCTACATGCCTGGCGGTGTCGGCGCAGTGGCTTACAACGCGGTGGTCGCGCAGCGTCCGGCCGATGCCGGCACGCTGGTTGCGTGGTCGAGCGGTTCGTTGCTGAACCTGGCGCAAGGCAAGTTCGGGCGTTTCGATGAAACCAACGTGCGCTGGCTGGCGGCTGTCGGTACCAGCTACGGCGCCATCGCGGTGAAAAGCGATTCGCCCTACAAGACCCTCGACGATCTCGTTCAGGCATTGAAGAAAGATCCAAGCTCGGTGGTCATTGGTTCCGGCGGCACCGTTGGCAGCCAGGACTGGATGCAAACCGCACTGATCGCCAAGGCTGCCGGGATCAACCCGCGCGACCTGCGGTATGTCGCCCTCGAAGGCGGCGGCGAAATCGCTACCGCCCTGCTCGGTGGTCACATCCAGGTCGGCAGTACCGACATCTCCGACTCCATGCCGCACATCCAGAGCGGCGACATGCGCCTGCTCGCGGTGTTCGCCGACAAGCGTCTCGATGAGCCGGAAATGAAAGACATCCCGACCGCTCGCGAGCAAGGCTACGACATCGTCTGGCCGGTGGTTCGCGGTTTCTACCTCGGGCCAAAAGTCAGCGACGAAGACTACGCCTGGTGGAAAGACTCGTTCGACAAGCTGCTGGCCTCCGACGAGTTCGCCAAGCTGCGCGATCAGCGTGAACTGTTCCCGTTCGCCATGACCGGCCCGGAACTGGACACCTACGTGAAGAAGCAAGTTGCCGACTACAAAGTGCTGGCCAAAGAGTTCGGCCTGATCCAGTGATCGCCTCTGTCTAGCGGCTGCGCTCCCGGTTGCGGGAGCGCGGCCCAGGAGCTCCCATGCTTATTCGACGCATTTTCGCCTCGGTGCTGTTGCTGGTCTGTGTCGGCCTGGCACTGATGGCGTGGCCGTACCAAGCGGCTTTTTCCTACGAACCGGTCGGCCCGCGCGCCTTCCCGCTGCTGATGCTCGGCCTGATGGGCGCGGCGCTGTTGTACATGGTGTTTCGCCCGGCGCCGATCAAACACAGTGAAGACGAGCCGCCACTGGATTGCGAAACGCTAACCAAGATCGCCATCTGCGTCGCCCTGCTGCTGGTGTTCGCCGGTCTGTTCGAACCGCTGGGTTTCATCCTCAGCAGCATCCTCATCGGCATTCCGATGGCGCGCCTGTATGGCGGTCGCTGGATGCCGAGCATCGTAGTCACCACGCTGATGGCCATCGGTCTGTACCTGCTGTTCGACCGTGTGATGGACGTTCCGCTGCCCCTTGGCCTGCTCGACGTGCTGGAGAACTGATATGGATACCCTCGGTTATTTGGGCCAAGGCTTCGGCGTCGCGCTGAGCCCGTACAACTTGGTCACCGCGCTGTGCGGCACGCTGATCGGCACCGTCGTTGGCCTGCTTCCCGGCCTTGGCCCGATCAATGGCGTGGCACTGCTGATCCCGATCGCATTTGCGCTCGGCCTGCCACCGGAGTCGGCGTTGATTCTGTTGGCTGCGGTGTATCTGGGCTGCGAATACGGTGGCCGGATCAGCTCGATCCTGCTGAACATTCCCGGCGAAGCATCGACCGTGATGACGACCCTCGACGGTTACCCGATGGCCCGCAAAGGTCTAGCTGGTGTGGCGCTGTCGCTGTCGGCGTGGAGTTCGTTTATCGGCGCATTTATCGCCACTTGCGGCATGGTGCTGTTCGCCCCGCTGCTGGCGAAATGGGCGATTGCCTTTGGCCCGGCGGAATACTTCGTGCTGATGGTGTTTGCGATTGTCTGCCTCGGTGGCATGGCCGGGGATCGACCGTTGAAGACGTTTATCGCGGCGTTGATCGGCCTGTTCCTGTCGAGCGTCGGCATCGACGCCAACAGCGGCGTGTATCGCTTTACCGGCGACAACATTCACCTGACTGACGGCATTCAATTCGTCGTGCTGGTGCTGGGCCTGTTTTCGATCAGCGAGATTCTGTTGCTGCTGGAGAAAACCCATCGCGGCCAGGAAGCAGTGAAGGCGACCGGGCGGATGATGTTCAACTTCAAGGAAGCGTCTTCGGTGTTCGTGGTGAACATTCGCTGCGGCCTGCTTGGTTTCATCATGGGCGTGTTGCCGGGTGCTGGCGCGACGCTGGCCAGCGCCGTGGCGTACATGACCGAAAAACGTCTCGCCGGTGCCAGCGGCAAATTCGGTCAGGGTGATGCCCGTGGCCTCGCTGCGCCGGAAACCGCTATCGGTGCTTCGGCCTGTGGCGCACTGGTGCCGATGCTGACACTGGGTGTGCCAGGTTCGGGCACCACAGCGGTGATGATCGGCGCCCTGTCGTTGTACAACATCACCCCGGGCCCGCTGCTGTTCCAGCAACAACCGGACATCGTCTGGGGCCTGATCGCCTCGTTGTTCATCGCCAACATCATGCTGGTGATCCTCAACATCCCGATGATCCGCATCTTCACCCGCATCCTTGCCGTGCCGAACTGGGCACTGGTGCCGGTGATCGCGATCATCACCGGGATCGGCGTTTATGCGGTGCACGCGACCACGTTCGATCTGTTCCTGATGGTCGGCATCGGCATCTTCGGTTACATCCTGCGCAAGCTCGATTTCCCGCTGTCGCCGGTACTGCTGGGTTTCATCCTCGGCGGTCTGATGGAGCAGAACCTGCGTCGTGCGCTGTCGATTTCCAACGGTGCGCTGGAAATCCTCTGGTCGAGCCCGATCACCTTCGGTGTCTGGGTGCTGACCGCGCTGATGCTGGCCTTCCCGCTGATCCGCATCTGGCGCAAACGTTCGGTCGCGCGTCGCGCCATCGCCGATGTTTGATCGCGCTTCACTGAAATCCTGGTGGGGAACCCCGCTGGTCGGTCTGCTCGGCGGTTACCTCGCCAGCCAGATCGGCTGGCCACTGCCATGGATGGTCGGCTCGTTGCTGGCGATCATCCTCGTGCGCTGCCTGACCCCGTGGCAACTCACCGAGATTCCTGGCGGCCGCAAGTGTGGTCAGTGGATCGTCGGCATTGGCATTGGGCTGCACTTCACCCCGGTGGTGATGGAGCAGGTGCTCAGTCATTTCGGCTTGATCTTCTTCGGTGCGCTGGTCACCAGTGTGTCGGCGGTGGTTGGCGTGTGGTTGATGCGCCGCACCGGTGAGGATCGCGCCACGGCGTTTTTCTCGAGCATGCCCGGCGGCTCTGGCGAGATGGTCAACCTTGGCGCGCGCAATGGCGCGATGCTCAGCCATGTTGCGGCGGGGCAGAGTTTGCGTGTTCTGGTGGTGGTGCTGTGCGTGCCGGCGGCGTTCAAATACCTGCTCGGTGACGGTAATCCGATTTCCCACGCGGGCAGTGTCGATTGGCGCTGGCTGGCGATTCTGTTTCCGGCGGGCGGTTTGCTCGCGTGGCTCTGGCAGCGTTTGCGCCAACCCAATCCGTGGCTGTTCGGGCCGTTGCTGGTGAGTGCGGCGGTGAGCATTGGTTGGGATCTGCACATTGGTTTGCCCAATGGCGGCAGTCAGATCGGCCAGTGGTTGATCGGCAGTGGTTTGGGTTGTCACTTCAACCGGCAGTTCTTCCGCCGCGCGCCATCATTTATGGGGCGGACATTGATCGGCACGGCGTTGACCATGTTGATCGCGACGCTAGCAGCGTTGGGGTTGAGTGCTTTGACTCATCTGGATTTGCGTTCACTGACGTTGGGCATGATGCCCGGCGGCATCGCCGAGATGAGTCTGACGGCGGAGACGCTGCAATTGTCGGTGCCGCTGGTGACGGCGATGCAGGTGATGCGGCTGCTGTTTGTGCTGTTTTTGGCTGAGCCGTTGTTCAAGTACTGGAATCGTAGTCCGGAGTAAGCCTGCAAGACCGAGTTGCCTTCTTCGCGAGCAAGCTCGCTCCCACATGATCATTCCCACGCTCTGCGTGGGAATGCAGCCCGGGACGCTCCGCGTCCCAAGCGGACGCAGAGCGTCCATTGAGGCATTCCCACGCAGAGCGTGGGAACGAGATTACGCGACAGGCGGCAAACGCCACTCGATCGGCGTCTCGCCATTCTGCTCGAGAAACTTGTTGGTGCGGCTAAAGTGCCCGCAACCCAAAAACCCGCGATACGCCGATAACGGCGACGGATGCACCGACGTCAGCACCAGATGCTTGGTCGCATCGATCAGCTTCTGCTTGCTCTGCGCATGCGCGCCCCAGAGCATGAACACCAGATGTGGCTGACGCTCGCTGACCAACTCAATGATCCGATCAGTGAAAAACTGCCAGCCCTTGTCCTTATGCGCATTGGCGTTGGCGCGCTCGACGGTCATCGTCGTGTTGATCATCAACACCCCCTGATCGGCCCAGCTCTGCAGGTAGCCGTGATTGGGAATGTCGATGTTGAGGTCGCGTTTCAACTCTTTATAGATGTTGACCAGCGACGGCGGCGCCGGCACACCCGGTTGCACCGAGAAGCACAGGCCATGGGCCTGACCCGGGCCGTGATACGGATCCTGGCCGAGGATCACCACTTTCACTTTATCCAGTGGCGTCGAATTCAGCGCATTGAAAATCATTGGCCCCGGCGGATAGATTTCCTTGCCGGCCGCCCGCTCCTGCTGCAGAAAATTGCGCAACTCTGCCATGTAAGGCTGGTCGAATTCAGCACGCAGTGCCTCCTTCCAGCTCGGTTCGAGTTTGATACGGTCGTCAGCAGTCATGGTCATACCCGGCAAAAACAATGGGGCGAACCCTAGGAAAGCCGGCCACGCTTGTCAATTGATCTGACACAGATCCGGCACTTTCCCCCACAGCGATCATACTGATCGTTCAAATTCCCGATCGAGGTCACGATGAATCTGCACTTCGAAGAACTCACCGGCACCGACGGCGCCCGCATCGGTATCGCCAGCCTGGATGCTGAAAAATCGCTGAACGCGCTGTCGCTGCCAATGATCAACGCCCTCAGTGACAAACTGGACGCCTGGGCCAAGGATGACCAAATCGTCTGCGTACTGTTACGCGGCAATGGTGCCAAGGCGTTCTGCGCCGGTGGCGAAGTGCGCAGCCTGGTCGAAGCCTGCCGCGCTCATCCCGCCGAAGTCCCGCCGCTGGCCGCGCAGTTTTTCAGCGCGGAATATCGCCTGGATTACAGCCTGCACACGTATCCAAAACCGCTGATCTGCTGGGGCCATGGCTATGTGCTCGGCGGCGGCATGGGCCTGTTGCAAGGCGCGAGCACGCGGATCGTCACGCCGAGCAGTCGTTTAGCGATGCCGGAAATCACTATTGGTCTGTATCCCGACGTCGGCGCCAGTTGGTTTCTTGCGCGACTGCCGGGCAAGCTCGGCTTGTTTCTGGGACTCACCGGCGCGCACATGAATGGCCGTGATGCGATCGATCTGGATCTGGCCGACCGCTTCCTGCTCGACGAACAGCAGCCGGAGCTGATCGAAGGTCTGTTGCAGCTGAATTGGCAGGAACAGATCGATCGGCAGCTCAACAGTCTGCTCAAAGCGCTGCAACAGGAAGCCGTGGCGCACATGCCCGAAGCGCAGTGGCTGCCGCGTCGTCAGCAGATCGACGAACTGCTCGACGTCAGCGACGTGGCCTGCGCCTGGAAAGCCATCAGCCTGCAACGCGACAGCAGTGACCCGCTGATCGCTCGGGCAGCGAAGACCATGAGCGAAGGCTCACCGCTGACGGCGCATCTGGTCTGGGAGCAAATTATTCGTGCTCGACACATGTCGCTGGCCGAAGTCTTTCAGATGGAATACACCCTGAGCCTCAATTGTTGCCGGCATCCGGAGTTCAGCGAAGGGGTTCGCGCGCGTTTGATCGACAAGGATCAGAAGCCGCACTGGCATTGGCCGGATATCAGCAATGTGCCGGATGCGGTGGTTGAGGCGCACTTTCACAAGGCCTGGGAGGGGCGGCATCCGTTGGCGGATCTGACGCAGTATTAAAATCCACGCACAAAAAAAGCGGCGCTCAATGCGCCGCTTTTCATTTGCAGTTTGTTACCAGCGGTTGCCACGTCCGTTGTGATCACCACGTCCACTGTGACGGTCGTAATTGCCGCGACCGCGATGATCGTTATCCCAACCGCCGCGACGGTGGCCATCCCAGCGCCCGCGATCGTTGTCGTGCCAGCGACGGCTCTCGTAGTAGCGCGGTGCCGGTTGGTAGTAACGCGGCGCCGATTGGTAGTAGCGCGGTTGCTGGTAGTACCGCGGCGCTGGCTGGTAGTAGCGTGGTTGCGCGTAATACGTGCCGCCACCGCTGTAATAATTGCCGCCCGTGTTGTAGTAAGCCGGTGCGGGTGAGGTGTAGACCTCGGAACTGTAATACGAGTCCGCGTAAGAGTAAGGGACGCAACCGGCAACGGAAAACATCAACGCAGCAAGCAGTAGGATTCGTCTATACATGGCGGCCTCCTTGGACCGCGAGTCAGCCACACCAGCGACGCTGGCAGGCGTCAGTCATTTATTCTGGGACTGACGAAAGATCTGACAGCGTTTTCCGAATCTGGTGCGTTCCTGCAACAAGTTGAAACAAGTGATTTATGAAACCTTGTTCATACGTCGGTCGCCGTCATTCAGGCACTGATTAATGGTGCCCTCCATGATATCCGCCGCCGTGATAACCCCGTCCGTAACCGCCGCGATAACCGTAACCGCCGTAGTAATAGCGGGCGCCGCCGTAGTAACGAGGGCCGTAATAACCACCGTAGTAATAAGGCGAGTAATAGCCGGGAGAGTAGTAGGTAGCAGGGTAAGCATCGTAGGGACCGGCGTAGTAGTAACAACCGGACAAACCGAACACCAGAACGGCACCGAGCAACATCTTCTGAATACGCATGGCGGCCTCCTGAAAGACCCACGGCCGCAACGGAACAGAGCAGCCGACACACATTTGACTGAGGCGGATTGATCAAGTGCCCAGTCCCGACAGGCATCAGATCAGCGGCGCTCCGCGCTGCAGATATGGCAGTCATTACTGGCCATCGGGCTGCCGCCTCGTTCGATGACACCTTGCGCAGCCAGCTGTCGCGGGCCGATCATGCGATGTACCGAGCCAGCCAAACCGGCCGCAACCGCAACTGCGTGGAAATGCCTTACTCGACTTATGCCTGATTCCGACATTAAACCTGACCATTGCCCGGCCTGCGGCGCCCGTAACGACTGCAGCCTGGCCGATCCGCGCACCGCTGACCGCGAATGCTGGTGCTATGGTGTGACTATCGACCCCGCCGTACTCGAAGCCCTGCCGCCAGAATTACGCAACCAATCCTGCCTGTGCCCGCGTTGCGCGCAGGTCGAGGCGCAACTGCAAGCGGCGAAGCGCTTGATCCCGTAAGATGCGCGCCCCTTCTATCACTGAACCCTGAACATGCGCGTCGACCGTTTCCTCAGCAACCTGCCCCGCTACAACCGTCAGCAGGTTCGCTTGTTGCTGGTGGAAAAGCGCGTGCGGATTGACGGAAAAGTCGTCAGCGATCCGCACAGCGAAGTGCTGGAATTCAGCCGCGTCGAAGTCGATAACGAAGTCCTGCAAGCCGGCAAACCCGCGCGCTACTTCATGCTGCACAAGCCACCGGGCTGCGTCAGCGCCACCCGCGATCCGCAGCATCCAACCGTGCTCGACCTGATCGATGAACCGGACAAGGACGACCTGCACATTGCCGGGCGCCTGGACTTCAACACGACGGGCCTGATGCTGATCACCAACGATGGCGCGTGGTCGCGACGCCTGACCCAGCCGCAGACCAAATTGCCGAAGGTCTATTACGTCGAGACCGAGCAGGAAATTGGCGCGCAATATGCGATTACCTTTGCGGAAGGGATCTACTTCGCGTTCGAGGATTTGACCACGCAACCGGCGCAGCTGGAGCTCATAGGCCCCCGCTCGGCGCGGTTGAGCATCGTCGAAGGTCGTTACCATCAGGTGAAGCGCATGTTTGGTTTCTTCAACAACAAAGTGCTGCGCCTGCACCGCGAATCGATGGGCCCGCTGTTGCTCGATAACGCGCTAAAACCGGGCGAGTACCGCGCTTTGCGCACCGAAGAGATCCATTTGTTCTAAGCCGGCGACCGCTCAGCAGAAGTTGTCGAACAATTTACCAGCGGCACTTGCGCGATCCCGACTCCCCTGCTTGAATCAGGACGTCGGCCAGATTGTGACCGATGAGTCACAACATACCTCTAAGAAACTTTTTGCCGGTAGAGAGCCTTCAAGGCTCCGCCTCAGCCGGCAGACTGCCCGCCAATAACAATACCCGTCGACCTGCCGTAACGGATCGACATGGGCCAAGCAAATTCCAGGCGTATGCCTACCTGTCACAAAGCTCGTGCAATCTCTATTTGCGCGCATACCCGCTTGCTTGCCAGGAGTCTTATGACATGAGGCCAGAAATCGCTGTGCTGGATATACAGGGTCAGTATCGGGTTTACACGGAGTTCTATCGCGCAGACGCCGCAGAAAAGACCATCATCCTGGTCAACGGCTCGATGGCCACGACTGCGTCGTTTGCACAGACTGTGAAAAACCTGCACCCGCAATTCAACGTGGTTTGCTATGACCAGCCTTACGCGGGCCGATCAAAAGCGCACAACCGCCACGAGAAACACCTGACCAAGGACGTCGAAGGGCAGATTCTGCTGGAGCTGATCGACCACTTCGCTGCCGAGCACGTGCTGTCGTTTTCCTGGGGCGGTGCCGCGACGCTGGTCGCCCTCGCCCACCAGCCACGGCGCATCGAGCGAGCCGTGATCAGCTCGTTCTCGCCGGTGATCAACGCACACATGCTCGATTACCTCGAACGCGGCGTCGACTACCTCGGCCAGCGGGACGGCGACCGCGTCGGCCACCTGGTCAACAACACCATCGGCAAACACCTGCCGTCACTGTTCAAGCGCTTCAACTATCGTCACGTCAGCAGCCTGGCCGAGCACGAATACGGGCAGATGCATTTCCACATCAGCGACGTGCTGCACAGCGATCGTCAGTGCTATTTGAATGCGGCGAAGAAGATCAACGTGCCGGTGCTTTTTCTAAACGGCGAATGGGACGAGTACACGGCCGCCGACGATGCACGGCTGTTCGGCAACCATGTGGCGCAGAGCACGTTCACCACCCTGCAAGCGACGGGGCACTTTCTCGACATGGAGCACAAGGCCGCGTGCCGCGATAGCCAGAATGCCTTGCTCGGGTTCCTGAAACCGGCGCAGCAGACCAGCCGAACGCGTTACTCGTTTGTTCAGGATCAACATGCATTGGCCATTTGAAAGAGTGTCTTCGCGAGCGAGTCTGTGGGGTTGAGCTTTTCGATCATTACCCGCAGCACTCGCCCGCGACTGACCGTTTTCAACGATTCAAAGCACTCTTTTGCAAAAGAAAACTTCAAATCCTTGGCCGAGTCTGGTACAAAGTCAGCCGCTCTGAGCGGGTATAGTTTAATGGTAGAACAGTAGCTTCCCAAGCTTCCGACGAGGGTTCGATTCCCTCTACCCGCTCCACTCAGATTTTGTCTCACGTTGTGTTTTTTGACGGGGGATGCAGGAACAGAAAAAACCGGCCTTGATGGCCGGTTTTTTTGTGTCTGGGATTTGATGTTTGCCATTTGGGCAGTACGGAACCTTTCAGAAACACTCCGTTGATTGCAGATTCGCCAGTCCCCTCTACGCTTCGGGTTCTCTAATGAAAACAAGTGGAGTCTGTTCAAGGGAATGATCTACATGTGGCGCTCGGTACAGAAAATCCGGAGCACACGGCAGGACGTAACACTGCACGCCTTTAAACACTTCGCCCGGAATACGTTTACACGGCGATAAACCATAGCGATTTTTCCGACATTACAGATCCACAACACTCCATCGGTTTTCACCTCCCGCCCAACCAACTAGCATTTCCCCATCAACCACCACCCTCCCCCTGCGCGGCCATCGACGAATACGCGCCATCACTTTCGAGGGATTCCAATCGCGGCCACTGCGCCGCTGACGACCGAAATCAAAAGAGCATTTCACCATGACGCAAAACATTTACGACGATCCAGCATTCTTCCAGGGCTACAGCCAAATGAACCGCTCGATCGGAGGCCTTGACGCGGCGCCGGAGTGGCCGGCGCTAAAGGCGCTGTTACCGTCCATGCACGGTTTGCACGTGGTCGATCTGGGTTGCGGTTATGGCTGGTTCAGCCGCTGGGCCAGCGAGAACGGCGCCACCGACGTCTTGGGCCTGGATGTCTCGGAGAAGATGCTGGAACGGGCACGCAATACCACTACTGCAGCGAACATCCGCTACGAGCGTGCCGACCTTGAACAGATCGATTTGCCCGCTTGCCATTTCGACCTGGCTTACAGCTCGTTGGCACTGCATTACATCAAGGATCTGCCAGGGCTGTTTGCACAGCTGTACGCGGCGCTGAAACCGGGCGCGCACTTTGTCTTTTCCATCGAACACCCGATCTTCATGGCGCCGCGCAATCCGGGTTGGTTGATGGACAGCGAGGGTAACAAGCGCTGGCCGCTGGACGGTTATCAGAAGGAAGGCGAGCGCGTGACGAACTGGCTGGCCGAAGGTGTGATCAAGCAGCATCGCACGATGGGCACGCTGCTCAATGGGCTGATTGCTGCGGGGTTCAACATTCGTCACGTCAACGAATGGGGCCCAAGCGACGCCGAAGTGGCTGCGCAACCGGCGCTGGCAGAAGAGCGCGAACGGCCGATGATACTGCTGGTGTCAGTGCAGCGCTGAGGGCAAAGCTTTCAACCGGGTTTGGGGTGATAATACGCCGGCAATCGGCGCCCTCCCCGGCAAGTGCCGAGGCAACCCATCATCAAACAAGGAAGCAAGATGCAGATTACTCAGGGACAACGCCTGCCACTGTCCAACATTCTCCAGGGTCAGTCGCTCACCCTCGCGGTGCAGATTCAGTCCAGCGACGTCATTGATTTTGTCTGCTTCGGCGTCGACGCGCAGGGCAAGCTTTCCGACGATCGCTACATGGTGTTTTTCAATCAACCGAGCACGCCGTGCGCCGGCGTCAAGATTGAAGATCAGGGGCGATTTCAGATCAATCTCGCGCAGTTGCCGGCCACCATTGATCGCCTGGTGTTCACCGCCTCCATTGATGGCGCCGGCGCGATGAGCGCCATCGGTGCCAGTCAGTTCAGCGTGTCCAACCCGGCCGGTCAGACGGTTGCCCAGTGCGCGTTTTCCGGTGCGACCTTCAGCGCCGAAAAAGCGATCATGGTCGCCGAACTCTATCGCAAGAACGGCGAATGGCGCCTGCTCTCGAACCTGCAAGGTTACGCACAGGGCCTCGATGCACTGGTCAATCACTTCGGCGGAGAAGTGGCTGAAAGCCCTGCGCCGGCACCGGTTCCAGCGCCAGCGCCGGCAAAGGTTTCCCTCGAGAAAAAGATTGCCGCTGCCGCGCCGCACTTGGTCAGCCTGGCCAAAAAAGCCCAGATCAGCCTGGAAAAAGCCAACCTCACGCAGACCAAGGCGCGCGTGGTGCTGGTGCTCGATGCATCAGGCTCGATGAACCATCAATACGCCAAAGGCCGGGTACAAGAAGTCGTCGACAGGCTGCTGCCGCTGGCAGTGTCGTTCGATGAGGACGGCGAGCTCGATTGCTGGGCGTTCGGCGCCAAGCCTTTGCGCCTCTCACCCGTGACGCTGAGCAACCACAAGGGCTTCATCGACAGCGACAGCCGTGGCTGGAGAAACTGGGAACTGGGCAGCCGGATCAACGATGAACCCAAGGTCATCGAAAAAGTGCTGGAGCAGTTTCATCTGAGCGATGACGGCACGCCCATGTATGTCCTGTTCATCAGTGACGGTGGCGTGTCGGAAAGCCGCAAGATCACCCGCCTGATGGTCGACGCCGCCAATCTGCCGATCTTCTGGCAATTTGTCGGGCTCGGCGGCAAGGGTTACGGGATTCTGGAAAAGCTCGACACCCTGCCCGGGCGCGTGGTCGACAACTGTGGTTTCTTCGCGCTGGATGACTTGCACGACATCTCGGAAGAACAGCTCTACGACCTGTTGATGGCCGAGTTTCCGATCTGGCTGAAGGACGCCAAAGCCAAGGGCATTATTCGCTGATGGCCAGCCCGCGCAGGCCTTGAGGCTTGCGCGGGAGTCTCTTCAGTCCAGATCGGACATTTGCAGCGGCGTGATCTCGGCAAACCGCGCCGAGCGATCCAGTTTGACCCGCGCCCCGCACGCGTCGAGTGCCGCGATCGGATCAATCTCGCTCAAGCGATCGAAGTTCAGCGCGTTCCATTGATCTCGCGAAATCAGCGCCGAGATGACGTAGTGCTCAGCGATCCTGCCGCTGGCTGCATCATCCCGCTGGATGTAGCCCGACACCAACACCTTGCCGATACCCGGCAACAACGCAAATACCTCACCCGCCACGCGAAACAACGAGCCGTAGCACAGTGCGACAAAGTCGCGACGTACCTGAGCATCCGTGCGTTTTTTGAAGGTAAGTTTGCCGTTGCCCGTGGCTTGCGCGGTGCGCCGGGGTACATCGTCTTCATCGGGTAAATCGACATCCAGGGCAATCCCACACACATCCTGGGAAAACTCGTAGGTCACCCGGGTTTCCTTGGGCCAGGCAATACCGCTCAGCACGTAGTTGAGCGCTCTCTCCATCTGCGCACTGAAACCTTTGGCCGATAGACGGAACGCCTTCTCGATCTCGGCCCGCTCGAACTCATGAGCGTCGCGAGTCGCCTGCCATTCGGCGAGCTGCTGGCCGTAGGCGGCCAATTGCGCTTCGGCCTGCCGAACGATCTTTGCCGCGCGCAGCAGCATCCGATCGACAAGGCCTGGCGTCAGTTGCACAGGCATCGTCGGAGGCTCAATCGCAAAAGGCGCGGGAATCGCCGGCAGCGATCCTGGGCGCGGGGTCAGCAAATGCACCCCAAGGCAATCGTCAAGATCACGATTGATGGTCTGCGCGGCTTTCTCCAGCAACTGCTGAATGTCGTCCACCATTTCGCTTTTCACCCGTTTGACGATGGCGGCCGACAGCGGCTGATCATCGATATCAGTGATCAGCAGCGTGCCCTCGTCGCTGACTTTGATCTTCACCGGGCCGGTATGCCCCGTCGCAACGGGACGCTTTCGCGAAGGACGGTCGATGCGCTCACGATAAGACAGGCCCGTTCCGGGAATCCCCGCATTGAGGAAGGTGCCGTTGCGCCCCAGGGTCATGCTCAATCCGCGCGGACCGATCGACGTGCTTACACCTGAGCCGCTGATATTCAGGCGCACACCCGGCACCAACGTGATCCGCTTGCTGAACCGAAATCCCATGACCGCTCCTTGCATGAATGTTGGCTGAAAACAGTAACGCAACCCGTTCAGGTCCTGCCGGCGATGTAGTCGTCGATCGAGGAGAACTGTCGATGCCTGCACATCCAGCCCGAGAGGAAGACGAACGCCGTGGTCACCGCCACCGCCCAACCACGCTTGCGCCGGGCATCGCGTTTGTTGCCGGCGTTGCTGGCAAACAACAGCAGCATCATCAGGCAGTAGAAGGTCAGCAAGGCAATTTTTGCGAACAGTGCGAGCAGGAAATACAACGACACACCATTGCTGCGGTAGGTCTGCACAATCACCTGCACAGCCATGATCGACGCCAGTACCCCGGCGGCAATTGCTGAATAACCCTTGGGGATTTCCAGCCAGGCACTGCAAACAAAATAGGTGCCGATGCCGAGGATCGGCATGAGGCTGGTCCACAGCGCATCGGTGTAATCCTGGTAGATCGTCATCGAACCGCGATGGTGCAGCCAGACGCAGATCAACAGCAAAACAGCCATGACAAACAGCGCGATTTTCAGGTTCAGAACCGCTTGGTGATCATCGGCGGCACTGCGCACCGGCGCTGGCCTGGCCACGGCCGAAGGTTGCGCAGGCATTGCACTGGCTTGAGAACTGACCGCAGTCGAAGGCTCGAGCGGTTTGCTCGTCGCAACGGCAACCGGTTTTGCCGGTGGTGATACAGGCTGAGTCAGCTCACTCAGCCGCTGCGACATCGAAGCGGACAGGCACTGACCGGTGGTGCAGTTGTCGCGCAGACGCAACCACTGTCGCTGTGCCTCACGTACTTGATTGGGGTTAGCGGCGTTTTGCAGCGCACGAACATATTCGGCGTTCAATTGCTCATCGAGCACACCCAGGGCACCCTGCGCGCAGATCGCTTTCTCAGCGAAACTGACGGCTTTGGCACAATCAAAACTCGCTGCCGATACCTGGGCAGCACACAGCGCCAGCCACAAACCCACGAGGCTTGAGCCGAGAGACAAACGTGACATAGTCGAAATCCCTTTTAATGTGTTCGCTCAAGCCCTGCGCCGAATCAAGCGCTTGGCATCGCGATAAACGTTGAGCCATTCCATTTGTACTGTTCGACGCTTTCGACACTCGGGCAGCAATTGGCATCGTCGGGGCCGACCGAAAGCACTTTCAGCGCCAGTTTTTTTGAATCGAGCACCTGAACGTTCTGCACGCTAGATCCCACGACGAGACTGCTGCGATAGGTCCAGCCATTGGCATCGGCGTAGAACGTAGCCAGGGACTGAAAATAACCGTTACCGCCCCCCTGCCCTTCGATGGTGTAAAGCACCACGGCATCGTTGACGCCATCGTCATTGAAGTCGGCGAAAACCACCTGCCGGCCTTCCTTGTACTCATCGCCTCCGTCCTTCGCCAATTCAGCGGCGATCATGCGGTCAACCGCGCCATCGAGTGCTGCTGGCACTGCCGCAGTTGCGGTGACGGCCGGCTCAGCGGCGGCGGAAGCAGCGGGCGCTGCGGGAGCGACCTCTTTGCCGAGCAAAATGGCAGCTGTAGGCGACATCGGCTCGCGCGACTCGGCGACCATGTCGCTACGAGCTTTTTCTGTGACAACCGAAAGCAGTTCCTGCATATCGGGGCCCGTGAAGAGATAATTTGACGAACTGCCGAACGGCTGCGCTTCGCCCAGGAACCAGCGCGCGAAGAAGCCTGGACGTTTGCTTTGCTGTTCTTTGATCAGTCTGTCGATCAGGCCATTGGCGGTGCTGGCAACGCGCTCGTACCCGTCCTTGCCCATGTTCTTGATCAATGCGTCCTTATCACGATCCAGATGGCCACGGGCCAACTCGAGCATGATGATGTTGGTATCGACCAGCTTGCTCGCGCATTCGTTGGTGTTATTACCCATGCACGACTCTCGGTATTGCTGCACGGCATTGTTGGCCTGGAAATCGTCGTAGGCACCACAGCCCGCCAACATTGCCAGAACGCCCGCCGCGCACATTCCACGAAACATTTGCATCTCCCTGTTTCCCCTTCCCTTTCAATCCTGATACTGCAAAAACGACAGGCAAGAAAAAGCCCCCTCGCGAGGGGGCCTTCTCAACCCTTTCGGGTTAGCCGATGCTCACACCGTGAGCTTCCGCCAGAGGCTTCAGGCCGCCGGCGAAACCTTGGCCGATGGCCTTGAACTTGAACTCTTCACCGTTGCGATACAGCTCACCGAAGATCATCGCGGTTTCGGTCGAAGCGTCTTCGCTCAGGTCATAGCGAGCCAGTTCCTTGCCGTCAGCCTTGTTGACCACACGGATGTAGGCGTTCGATACCTGACCGAAGCTTTGCTTGCGAGCGTCGGCGTCGTGGATGGTTACCGCAAACACCAGCTTCTTCACAGCAGCAGCCAGACCGTTGAGTTTGACGGTGGCTTGCTCGTCATCACCTTCGCCAGCGCCCGAGCGGTTGTCGCCCATGTGCTCGACGGAACCGTCGGCGGAGGTTTTGTTGTTGTAGAAAATGAAGCTGTTGTCGTCGAGCACTTTGCCGTTTTCACCGACGATGAAAATCGACGCATCGAGGTCGAACTCGGTGCCGTCAGTAACACGCGGATCCCAACCCAGGCCGACGATCACTTCGGTCAAGCCAGGAGCTTCTTTGGACAGCGAAACGTTGCCACCTTTGGACAGACTTACAGCCATGTTCAGATTCCTTTTGCTGGGGGTTGTTTAGAAGTTCATGCCGTAGTTGTTGGCCAGGGCGCGCAGGCCACCGGCGTAACCCTGACCCACGGCGCGGAATTTCCACTCGCCGTTGTTGCGGTACAGTTCAGCGAAGACCATCGCCGTTTCGGTCGAAGCGTCTTCAGCCAGGTCGTAGCGAACCACTTCGGCGCTGGTCACGTCGTTGACGACGCGAATGAAGGAACCACCGACCTGGCCAAAGCTCTGCTTGCGCGACTCGGCGTCGTGGATGGTGACGATGAACACAACCTTGTCCACGTCAGCCGGGATACGGCTCAGGTCGACCTTGATCACTTCGTCGTCGCCGTCGCCTGCACCTGTGCGGTTGTCGCCAGTGTGCTCGACCGAACCGTCCAGGCTCTTGAGCTGGTTGTAGAAAATGAAGTCGGCTTCGCTGCGAACCTTGCCGTTAGCACCCAGCAGAAGAGCGCTCGCGTCCAGGTCAAACTCGGCGCCGTCAGTTGCACGCGGGTCCCAGCCCAGGCCTACCAGAATCTTGCTCAGGCTCGGGTCGGTTTTGGTCAGAGACAGGTTTGCACCCTTTTGAAGAGTCAGTGCCATGGGTATTACTCCTTGTGGTAAAGACGATTACTTATTGGTTTTCGACCGGTGCGTCTTCTTCCTTTCCGGGGAAGATCAGACTAGCAACGACACCGATCGCCAATACAACCATTACGATCAGCAAACTGGTGTTCGCATCAATGGTGTAGCCGTGGTGGAACATGTGATCCGTTGCATTCAAGCCCAGCTTGACGGCAATGAAGAACAACAGCGCGATCACCGATTTTTCCAGGTGAACCAGGTAGCGTTTCAGCGCTTCGAGTACGAAGTACATGGTCCGCAGGCCCAGAATCGCGAAGAGCATGGCCGAGTAGACGATCAACGGCTCACGGCTCACGGCGATCACCGCCGGTACGGAGTCGAACGCGAACAGCACGTCGGAAACTTCCGCGACCACCAGGCACAGGAACAGCGGCGTGGCAAAAATGGTGCCCTTGGCTGCCAGCGACATGCCCTGGTTTTCAGGCTTTTTCAGTTCCACTTCGAGCTGCTTGCGCGACACGAAGAAGTTGTGGCCATACAGCTTCGGCCAAACCGGGAAAAGCTTTTGTGCGAAGCGGTAGGCCATGTGCTTGGAATAGTCTTCCTCTTCCTCGTCATCACCGCCGCTGCGCAACATCATGACGGCCGTCCAGGCGACGATCACCGCGAAGACGATTTCGACCCATGGGCCGAAAGCCAGCAGGCCGGTACCGATCGCCACGAAAATCCCGCGGAACACGATCGCACCGATGATGCCCCAGTACAGAACGCGGTGGCGCATGCCATCCGGCACTTTGAACCAGGCGAAAATCGCCATGAATACAAAGAGGTTGTCGACGCTGAGAACTTTCTCCAGCGCATAACCGGTGACGAACAGGCTCGCGACCTCAGGCCCGTGCTCGTAGTACAGGAAGCCTGCAAACGCCAGCGAGATCGCAATCCAGAAAATCGACCAGATCGAGGCTTTAGCCAGCGAAATGGGTTTGTCGCCACGATGGGTGACCATGTCGAGCAGCAGCGCGCCCACCGCGATCCCGACGAACACCGCCATCGTCAGCGGGGGAAATCCAATGTGACTGTCCAAGGTCCAGCTCCTTAAAGTTCGAAATCAGCCGGGCTCAAACCCAGCTCAAGGCAAATCTGACGGCAAGCCGCTTTTTCTTTGTCGTCGAAGTTGCCATCCGACGCACCGATGGCGCAGGCGACGCGCACCAGCAGACGACCGGCACCGGCATCGTTCTTGATCTTGCCGATGGTCTTCAGCGCTTCCGCCTGACCGATCTGATAGTCGAACTCGAACTTTTCGCAGTGACCATTGAACGACTTGATGACGTCGGCCATGTTGAACACTTTCAGTTCCGGCGAGTTGCTGATGAACCCGGCCATCTTGGTTTTCTCGGCAGAGGAGATCTCACCGTCGGCCGAGGCGACAAGTGCACAGGCGGCTGTCACGGCATCCATGAACTTCTGGTTTTTGAACTTGCTGACCTCGCTGGTCAGTTTGTCCCGGGCTATTGCCGCGTTTTCTTTAAGCCATGCAAACATTTTGAGGTCCTCTGAAAGGCGGGGCCCCAAGCCCCGCCGAAGTCACTATTTCGAGCCGGCACGCCAGCTCATGCCCCATCCATAGGCTTTGTCCACCGCCGAATGACCACGGTGGAAGTCCACACGCCGGGACACCTTGACGGCGCCGTTGACGTTTTCGAGCATGGCAATGGCGCACATGCCATCACGTCCGCCCTCTTCGTTGAGACGTACCTCGATGTCCGGCTGGTTCGGGATGTGGATGGTCACGACACCATCGGTCTCCCGCCAGTTCGGCGCGCCTTCGTAGATGAAGGCGAAGATCAGGATCCGTCGCACTTCCGCCCACTTGGTGCCATTGATGTGCAGCCACTCGCCACCGGCAACAGAGCCGGTACGATCGTCGCCCATCAACTGGATGTACGGTGCGTGATTCAGGCTGCCGAAGCAGTTGCCAAGGGCTTGAACCACGCCCTTTTCACCGTCCTGCAACTCGTACAGACAACCGACGTCCAGGTCGATCGAGGTGCTGCTCTTGAAGAAGCCGCCGGAGCTGCGCTTGTTCCAGTTCAGGTTGACCTTGATCTCGCCGAAACCGGCAGCAGTCTTCTCCAGGCTGATGGAGCTGCGTGTTTTATCGAGGGTGACCTTGCTCAGGCTGATCGTCGACTTCGGCGCGGCCGGTGCTGGTGGTGGCACGGGTACTGGCGCCGGAGTCGGCGCGGCTGCCGGAGCCGGAGCCGGAGCCGCGACATCAACGCCGAAATGCTTGGCCAGTGGCTCGAGCCCGCCGTTGAAACCCTGACCGACACAACGGAATTTCCACTCGCCCTGACGGCGATAGAACTCACCGAGGATCAGCGCGGTTTCCTTCATGCCGCTGGTCGGGATCTGCGCTTCAACGCCACCCGAGACCACCACCGACAGCTGCGAGACGCGCTCGAAGCTGGCTTTGTTCTCGTAGATCGTGGCAGTTAGCGCGACCTTTTCCACGGCCGGTTCGAGACGGCTCAGATCAACGTTGAACACCGCGCGCCCCGCCGAGGAATCCGCCAGGGTCACGGCACCGCCGAGCACGCTCGGCTGACCGTAAAAGCACATGTCGCCATCGCCGCGAACCTTTGCCGTGGTTCCCAGAACGAAGGCCGAGACATCAATGTCCGCGCCCGGAATGGGCGAGTAATTGATGTCGACGCGAAGCGGGCCGCTGGCAACTGGCGCGTTGCCGCCCGGAGCAAGGCTGGCCATTAGCGCAGCGCCTGAGTGGCCAGGTTGATCAGGTCATCGGCGGTGCGGCCATGGGTGGACTCGCCGATAGCGGTGAACTTCCAGTCATTGTTGTCGCGCGACAGGCTCGCCATGACGATGCCAGTGTGAGCGCCACGCTCGGACAGGTTGAAGCGCGCCAGCTCGGTTTTGTTGCCGGCATTGATGATGCGGCAGTAGGCGTTTTCAACTTTTTCGAAGTTCTGGCCAGTGAAGCTGTTCACGGTGAACACCAGATGCTGGACGACCGCAGGCAGGCGCTGCAGGTCAACATGGATGGTTTCGTCGTCACCGGCGCCTTCGCCAGTGCGGTTGTCACCGGAGTGCTGGATCGAGCCGTCCTGGGACTTGAGCTGACGGAACCAGACCAGATCGACAGGCTTGAGGCTGGCGTCGAGCAGGATGCACGAAGCATCGAGGTCGATGTCACCGCCACCGCCCATCAGTTTGCCGAGAAAACCGGCCTTTACCGGATCCCAACCCAGGCCGAGGCTGACGCTGGACAACGCAGTGCCGGCAGTTTTTTCCAGGGAAATGGACTGTTTTTTACTCAGGGTAAGTGCCATCGTTACGCTCCTTGTTGGTCATCGGTGTTCATGGAGCGATCAGGTTTGCCCGCCCCATGCAGGTCGGTGTGCGCATCACGCACGCCCGGATTACTAGCTTTGCTCACCCGCAGACGGCCACGTCGCCACGTCGGGTGAAAGTGCCGCCAGTGCGCATCTTCAGCCGCTGCCAGCAACTCGTGATCGCCGCGAGTATCGCCCCAGGCGCGGATCCGGAACTGCAGCAAGCTGCCGTAAACCGCTTCGAGCCTGAGAACCTTGTTTTCGCATCGGCAGTTGTTGCCGGTGATGTGTCCGGTCAGTAAGCCGTCCACCACTTCCAGTTCCGTACCGATCAACTTCACGCCCAGACGGTCGGCGAAAGGCTGCAATACCAGCGCAGGCGAGGCGGAACACAGGGTCACTACAGCTCCGGATTTGAGTTCGGCCTCAATGGCCAGCAACCCTGACGGGCGCATCAGGCGCGGCCAGGCCTGCGCGCAATAACTCGCGGCGTGCTGTTGCAGCCACTCAAGCTTCACGCCCGAGAGAAACGTGCGGATCAGTTGCGCCTTGAGTTCGTCACGGCTCATCCGCCGGGCGACGAACCGCAGGCTGGGCAAGGCCAGCCGAAGCAGGCGACGATTGAACTCGCGCTTGCCGAAGGCGAACTTCAGGAACGGCACAAAACTGTCGTGCCGGGTCAGCGTGCCGTCGAAATCGAACACCGCCAAAACCGGCCGTGGCGGTGCTCCAGGGCTGTCGATCTGTTCTATCATCCTGACACCTCCGCCAGACGAATCGCGCTTTCACCGACACCGACTTCCGCCTGACGGATGCCGTGCCACTGCGCGCGCTCAAGGATTTTCACTGCCCACCGGTAGTGCGTAGCAGGCTCGCACATCGCGTCGTTGTGGCGGAATACGGCCGGGGCCACGTCGCTGACGATCAGCTTGGCGCTGTTGAAGTCTTCAAGGCTGACGCGCAAGGTGTCCTGAATGATCTCGATCTGGCTCGGATGAATCGCCGTCTTGCCAACCAGGCCATGGGCGATATCGAGTTCCAGTTCTTCCTTGAGCAGATGCGGCGATGCCAACTGCTCGAACACCGGCGCGGTCAATGCAAAGCCCTGCGAGCCCATGACGCCGGCCAGCATCGGGATCACGTACCCCATCGGCGTGCTGTACAGCGTGGTGGTCGGATTACGCCGAAGACCGAGGCTGCCCATCAAGTCGTTGCCGCCAATGCGCAAGGCGATGATGCGCTGATTGAGGCTGGCCTTGAGTGCCTGCCCCAATTCGACCATGGCCGTGGGATTGAATACGTCGGTGGTTTCCAGCGTCGGCATCAGGAACAACGCCGGATTGGTCACGGCCTGCTCCCAGGCGCCAAGATTGGCCAGGGTCAGTTTCGGGATGACGAAGCCATCGACGTGCGCCATCAGCGGCCAGTCGTTGAGTACCGCCGCCATCTCCGAGTCGCGCGGCCGCACGAACAGCAACGGGCCGTCTTCGGGACGACCGCCGCGCTGATCGATGACCGTCAACAGGCCATGCAGGTTGGCCAGCGCCGTCGCGATATCAATATCGGCAACCGCGTCTTCCAGGCACACCACCAGCGAGCGCAGCTCCGGCAGCTTGTTGCGGAACACCACATCGAGCAGGTCAGCGCGGGTGGCCGGCATGTAGAGGGTGGCGCCGAGGGCATAGGGAGAAAGGGTTTTCATCAGCCCAGGCTCCGAATGATCGTCACGGCACGGTAAGGCCCCAACTGTGCACCGACCTCTTCCACCGGTACGCCGGCCGCTTCGGTCAAATGCATGAGCAATTGCACGTCGCTGTCGTTGCGGTTGCGGATCAACACGTGGTGCGGAACGCGGCGCAGCACGGCGCGCGTCGCTTCGGCGATGCCAGGCTTGACCCGGTTGAGGTTGGTTATCTCAAAACGTGCTGCCAGTGATTCAACGACATGGGTCGCCGCGCCCTGCAGTTCGCGACGTTGTTCTTCACTCCACGGCGTGGCTTTGGCAACGTCGCCCAAGGCTTTGCGCTGCACTTCAATGTGCTCGATGAACGCTTGCGTCACGTCGTGCTCGCGCAGGTGGTCGTACACCACGCAGCCGTGCAGTCCGCCGTTTTCCGGCCAGATCGAGCGGGACACCAGACCGGAGACGGTCGCCCCGAGGATGCCGGACGGAATCACCCAGTCCTCGGCAGACGCCGCCATCCATGCGCGACCGCACGGGTCCGCCAGCACGACCAGGCGCGGCAGTTTCGGGAAACGCGCGTCATCGCCGAGGCTGCGCTGGATTTCACCGCAGATCGCGCCCTTGCCGGTCCAGCCATCGACAAAGATGATGTTCTCGGCGCCATGGGCCTCGATGATGGCTTCCAGCGCCACAGTATCGATACCCCGATCACGGACGATGCTGATGCCGTAATGATAGGTTTCGCGGCCCATCTCGATCAGCGCGCGACGCAGCAGCACACCCAGCGGCAGACCGGCGCGCACGAACGACACCAGGACAATCGACGGGCCGTTGCAGGCTTCGTTCAAACCCAGCGCCAGGGCTTGCACATCGGCGGCCATGCGCGCGCCGTTCTGCGCCAGGACACGCTCGTAGAGCGCCTTGTGAATATCGCTGGGCGCACTTTCCAGGCTGATCATTTCGGAATAGTGCTTCTGCTTCGTTTGAATCAGGCGCTCTTTTTCCTCGACGTCGGTCACGTCCATCTGCACGGCTTGCAGCAGGAAGTGCACGTCATCCGACGCGTAGCTCGCGCTGCCCACCGTCACCAGGCTGGAGATGGCCTTACTCATGAACCGATGCCTCTACGCGTTTGGCCAACTGGCTGCGCGTCGGGGTCACCCACCAGTGACACTCTTGCATGAATGCCAGGTCGGTAATGCTGTCGCCGAAGCCGAGCAGCGGACGCTCGCCGTTGGCTTCGCGATCACGGCGCAACCATTCCTGCACCGCCGCCTGCTTGGACAGGCCCTGAGGCAGGAAGGCCAGATTGTTGCTGTTGGCGTGAACGTGCATGCCCTCGAGCAAGCCCTGGGACTGAACTTCCGCCAGCACGGCGTTGAGCACTTCGTCACTGCTTTCGTTGTGTTTGGTCACCACATAGTGGCGCAGGCCCTCTTCTTCGACCACCCAGCCACGCAACGAGATACCGAGCTGCTTGCCGATGGCGAGTGTCGCTTCGCTCAGCTCCGGCAGACGGCTTTGATAGGCCGCAAGGATATCGCTCATGCGCGCCTGCCAGGCCTGATCAAGCTTGCCGTCGGCACCAAGAATCACCCCGCCATGGGAGCAAATCGCGCCCTGCCGGAAAGGCAACCGGACGCGGCTGAACGCTTCCACGCTGCGCGCCGTGACCGGGACCACGTCGGTGGTTGCCAGCAGCCACTCGGCCATCGATTTCTGCACCGGGCTCATGTAGCCGTTGGGCTGACCGTCGACATCCAGGGTCGCTGTGTGGCGCGGTGTACCTTCGGGCATCTTGCGCGCGGTCTGAAACAACGTGTCGTCGAGATCGACCAACGCCAGCGGGCGATTACTTTGCATCAACGATCACCTGCGCATTCAGTGTTTTCAACAGTTCGGCAGACACCGCCTGCTGCGGGGTTTCCGAGCAGATCAGCACCCGATCGAACTGACCCGGACGGACGTTGTAGAGGAAATTGGCAATGCCCAGCCCGTAGTTGTCGGCAAACGACAAGGCATGCTCGATCGCATGGCCCAGGGCAATCGGCGAGCGGCTGGTCGAACTGAAATGCACATCGACACCCGCGCGCTCCAGGCGTTCGGCCAGCAGGAACGGACGCCAGACAAACTCGCTGGTACCCACCACCAGAATTTTCTCACCAGGCTCTACGTGAAGCGCAGGCGCCAGGGTATCGGCGACGCTGCGCACACCCAGACGGCCCCAGTCGTTGTCCGCATTTACCGGCCAATCACCGGCGGCGATGGTGCCAACGGCTGGCATGTCCGGCAGCGGCGCATCGGTGTCTTCAAAAAATTCATACGAGCCTTTCAGCAGCGACACCTGGTGCACGCTATCGCCCAGTGCCTCGCGCACGGCGCCGCCGGACCAGTCGGTCAGCACGCAAGTCACGACCTGCTCGACTTTATCCAGACCGGCATCGACCAGCGCGCGATGCAGATTGATGAACGTCTTGCCCGTCGAGGCTTCGTCATCGACCAGCACCAACGAGCGCGCATTGAGCATCTGCTCCCGCACTTGGGCATCAACCGGCAAGTGAATCAGGTGCGCGCTGGCGTGGCTGTGTTCCTCTTCGAAACGGGTGAACAACTCGGTGCCCGTGGGATGACGGGTGCTGACCATGTACACCGTATCAGGCCGGGTGGCGCTGTAGGCGCGGTGCACACCGGCACCGAGGCCGACAGCGGTTTCAGCCATGCCGATGACCAGCACAGGGCCTGGCAAGTCAGCCGGAATTTCTGCCGCCAGGCTTTCAAAACTGGCGACCATTACCGATGGACGCACAGGAATGTGTCGTCCGAGTACTTTGGAGACGAACAGGAATGCCCGCTTCGGATTACGACGCTCGGCGAAGCCGAACAGTGAGTCGGGGGCAATGACAGCATCATCAACGTTGACGTCGAGACGCCCGCGCATCAGTTGTGCGCTCAGCGCTTGCGTTGCTGCATTTGATTCCATTAACAATTTCCTGCCTTGGCACTGAACCGAAGATCCAGTGCCTCTTCCGTAAGTTTGCAATTCAAAGATGAATCAGAGATTTGTGGCTTCCACCCGCCACATCGAAGCTTGTGCTTCGCGTGCCAGTTGGGCTGCGGTAAAGGTCTGGCCAGATGCATGTTTTCTGCCGTCAACACGGCAGGCATCGAGAAAAGAGCTCAACAGTGAGGCTTTCACCGCAAAGTTCATGTTCTGTGCGTCAGGTATGGATGAGGTGACGAGACCGATCACGGCCCCGGAAGAATCGAAGAGCGGGCTGCCGCTGGAGCCCGGCTGGATGGCTGCGGTGAACTGCAGCAGGCTGGCGTCGTTGTGCAAACCGAACAGGGCCGACACACCGCCCTGAGTGACGTGGACACCACCGCCGGCAAAACCGGCCAAAGGAAACCCCAGCGCGACAATGGCTTCGCCCAGATCGCAACCGAAGCCGGACTTGAACGCCACCGGTTTCAATGCCGGGCAATCGATCACCCGCAGCAGAGCGATGTCGTTGCGTCGATCAACCACAACGGGATCGGCGCGATAACGCCCGTCAAACGAGGCAATGTGGATCTCACGCATGCCTTCAATGACGTGGGCGCAGGTCATGACATGGGTGGCAGAGACGGCGAACGCCGTGCCGGTGGCGCTGCTCGGCGGTCGACCGGAGCCTGAGCCACTGGAGCGGCCATTGGGATGGGCGTCGTCGATATCCAGACCGATACGCCGGCCAAGCGCCGCGAGGCCGTAGGCAGAGCCTTCAGCCAGCGCACGAAATTTCCATTGGTCATTTCGGCGGTAGAACTCGCCAATGATGATGGCGGACTCGCCGTTTTCGCCAAGGTCCAGCGCGTAATCAATCTGGCCATCAACCTGCAGGCGCAGGTTTTTCAGCTCACTCACCGGCCCCGCAGCAGAAAAGGTGTACACCACCAGGAGCACGCGATCGCTGCCCGCCGGGATTTCGTCCAGTTTCAGCTTGCAGCCGACTTTCTGCTGGTCCTCGACCCATTCCATCCAGGCGCGTGGCGTCTGAAAGAGGGCAGGATCACCTTTCGGGCGGCGTTTTTCATCAACCGGCAATATGGCAACTGCGGCGTACTCCCCGAAAGCCGAAGAGTTACCACATTCCAGAGTCCATTCACTCCGGGCGCTTGATACTGCGGTGTTTGCGCCAGGCGCTAGCACCATCATTCCTTGAAAACTCCTTGGATTGCTTCCTGCGTGGGTCTGTGCCGGTCGACGCAAACGAGCAAATGGTATCAGACTTCATAGGCCTATTTAATATCAGGGTGATGCTACCGCCGCAACGGTGATCCCCTTTACCCGCACGTCTGGTCGCCAAATCCCTTGGGGCTCGGGCAAGCCTAGCCGACGAGCGGCAAAAATCCCCGCCAGGTTCACTCCGGCCGCCCGGGTGTAGCCGACGCCGCCGGAATAACGCGCGTTGATCTCTAGCAGGTGCGGGTTACCGTCTGCGTCGTCACGGGTCTGAACATTGACGATACCGTCACACTTGAAGTGCTCGGCGGCCTTCAAGGCAAGCTCGATCGCCGCCCCTTCACGCTCGCAGAGTTGATGCAGGCCTTTCTTGCGACGGCCGACGAACGCAACCGGGCGCCCGGCTTCGCAGACCATGTCCACCGAACATTCGCTGCCCGCCATGTACGGCATGACCAGCATCGGTGGTGGCGGCGTCAGTGCCGAACGGTAGCCGTGCATATAGATGTCGAAGTTCACTTCACGCACATCGGGGTTGGCGAAGCAGCGAAAAGGGTCGGCACTGGCCTTGAACCGCCAGAAACCCTGACCGTAAATGCCCACGGCAGGTTTGACGCAGACTTCCCCCGACGCCGATAACATCTGGTAAGCCGCTTGCAGTTCCTCGGCATTCGACGCGGTGATTGCCGGCACGCAGGCCAGACCCGCGCGCTCCGCCTCAGCCGTGAAGCGGCTTTTGTCGTCGACCAGGTCAAACGTGTCGAGCGACAGTGCGCCGGTGACCAACACCAGCCCGGCGCGCTCGAAGCGCTCACGGGCGTGTTCGAACTCCCGACCCACACGACCGGCCAGTACAACCTTGATCTGATGAGCCTGCGCGGTGGCAATGACCCAATCGATGCGCTCCTGATTGTCCGCAGGCTCGACAAAGCTGACGTCGGCAACCGAAGTGATTTCGGGACGATCCTGTCGATGCGAGGCGTAAATCTTCACCTCAGCCGGCAACGCTTCGCGCGCGCCGAGAATGATGTCCCGTTGACTGGACTGCCCTTCGAGAAACCAGATCACTATTTGTTACCCTCCCTTGTCGATGCGCCGAAAGCCGTAGAACACATGAAAAATTCGCCGACCTCCACTGTTGGAGCGGACAGTACCGACTTGCGGTGCAAACTCAAGGGGTACAGTGCAAATGGCCTGCCTCGGCAAATGCCACGCGCAACGCCCCTGAGGATTATCGGGTTGCGACAATGAACAACCGCGGGAACGGCAACAGTACCGAACCATCAGCCAGCGCCGGATAGGCCTCTTCGACTTGCGCCTGGTATTGCTCCAGAAACGCTGCCTGCTCGGCCTCGCTCAACGGGTTGAGAAACGGGATCAGACCACTGCCCTTGAACCACTCAACCACGCCCGCCGCCCCGCCAGTCAATTGATGATGGTAGGTGGTACGCCACACATCGACTCGCGCACAGAGCGGTCGCAGCATGGAAAAATAATCGCTGGCGCTCGCCATATCGGTGCGCTGACCTGCTGCCCCTGCCAGTTTGCCGGCCCACGGACCATTGGCTGCGACTTCACGCATCAGCCGATGAGACGGCTCATTGAGGTTGTCCGGCATCTGGATCGCCAGACTGCCACCGGACGACAACCTGCCTGCCAGCGCCGGCAATAACGCCGCATGGTCCGGCACCCACTGCAACACCGCATTGGCGAAAATCACATCGAAGCGGCCTTCGTCAGCCCATTGATCAATGTCGCCCACCTCGAACTGCAACTGCGGCAAGCGCTTGCGTGCGGCCTCGATCATGTCAGCCGAGCTGTCCAGTCCGCTGACGCCTGCCCCCGGAAAGCGCTGCACCAGGAGTTCGGTCGAGTTGCCCGGGCCGCAACCGATGTCGATGACCGAGCGCGCTTCAGCCAATGGAATCGCCGCCAGCAGATCGCGCGCCGGCCGGGTACGTTCATCTTCGAAGGCGACATATTGCTGGGCAGACCAACTCATTGCGTTCTCCTGTCAGGGGGTGTTGCAGCGGTTGGTTACAATACAGGTTGCATCGTGATTCGCTCCAGAGCGACTCATTTCAAAGCATGTCTGCGAAGACCGTTCTTTATCGCCAATGCTTAGGTGCCTATCGCGTTTCTGACCGTCCGTCGAGCCAGACAAAAGCGATTTTGACAGCAAAAAAAATCTACCTATAGTCAAGTGGCGGCAGTCGGAAGGAACCCGATTCTCTCGTCTTCGTGCAAGGAGCACGGCCTGCTCATACCTCATGACCGGTGGGTTCCCCCCAGTAGTGTGCTCGCGTAAGCCACACGGCAAGCAAGCGTCGTCTTACCTGGATTCAGGCGCGACGGTCACTCTGAAAAAAGGAGCGTTACCATGTCTCGAGTTACGGATATTCTGGTCTCTATCGACACCGAAACCATTCTGAAAAAATATCCAAACATCAGCAAAGACCCGAAGAACCCCACGCTGATCGACTGGCATCATGTGTACATGGTCACCAATCAGGATAACGTCGTCAGTGGCCAGGCCGGTGGCGAGCTGGACCTCAAGGCTCAGGTCGGCGACCTGATCCGCTGGCGCGAAACAAGCCTGTCGCAGAGCTTCGAACAGGCGGTAATTTTCTACAAGTTCATCGGCAATGCCGGTGCTGACCTGATCTCGCCACCCTCGCCGCGCAAGGCTACAGCTTGTGTCGCGGTGCCCAATCGGGAAAACCCATCCGTCCCCAGCTGCCAGAAAGTCGATAACCATTATTGGTCGTCGGAGACCCTGGACTGCGGTCGCGTGACCTATCACTTCCACTTCCTGATCGTCGATCGCAACTGCCAGATCATCGGCTGCTGCTCGTGGGATCCGTTCATCTCCATTCATAACTGATGATGTTCAGGGCCCCTCGACCAAGAGGGGCTCAACCGATCCGTTGCCGCCCCGGCCGGAACAGGATGTCTTGCCTTGACCGAAGCGGTTGCCGTCTTGTGCCAACATCATGAAAGGAATCCATGATGACTTCCGAACCCATTCCCTCGCCCTCTTCTGCCGCTACAGATGCACACAATATCTTGCTGATCGTGGATGCCGAGTCAATGCTGACGCGTCATCCGGACTCCAGCCTGGACCCGGCCGCGCCAACAGGCATTGCCGATGGCCTGGTCTTTTTCGCTGCGGGTAATAACTCGAAAGAAATAGTTATAAATGACAGCAAAGTGACACTGCCAATCGAGATCGGCCGCCTCCTGCATTTTCGTGGACGATCCATCAGCCTGATCGCCGAGCACAGCGTCGTCATCTATCGCATGACCGTCGCCAGCAGCGACGTGGTTTCAGAACCGGCCCTGGAAGTCCACACGCACCTCACCGTCCCCGCTCCCGACCCTGCAAACCCGACGGTACCCGGCAGCCACAAGGCAGATGATCACTTTTGGGCTTGCACGGCGAAGGGTATCGGGGTCGAGCAGTGCGAGTTGAGTTTCATGCTGGTGAATCAGCAGTGTGAGGCTGTGGGGTATTTCAGTTGGACCGTAGGCATGGAAATCACTGAGTAGGCGATAAAAAACCGGCCTCCAAGGGCCGGTTTATTGTCAGGCGTAGTACCCAACCGTTTTTTTCAGATGATCCGAATACTCATAGATGTCGTCGACCGTACTGATCGGATGGCGCGTTTCGTTCTTTTCCTCATCGAAGATACCGATGTACTTCTGGGATCGATTGAAATGCAATCTGCAGATCGGTTTGCGGTTGTTATCATCCAGCAGGATGCCGAAATAACTCTGAGTATCGCGCTGCACGATTCGCTTGGCATCGACGACCGACCGAACCAGCGCCCGAACGATGTGATACCCCTCCAACTCTTCCAGGGTGGTGATGATTTTATCGTCTGATTCGTCGCCTGGAACCAACGGATCTGTGCCCCCAGAAGCTGTCGGCACTGGCACCAACGCCTGCGGGATAGCGCCGCTCATTGCAGACTTCAACCGCTCGTTGATCTGGTCATTGAGAAATTGCGCGACAGCTTTACGCGTCAGCTCATGAAACTGCTCACGGACTTTCTGAGTGATCACACCGTCGTAAACGCGAGAGGCGAAAACCTTGACGAAATCATCGTCCGGCTTGCTGACCTGCGCTGCGATGACCTTCTTGATTTGGCTGACATATTTCAATTCGCCCGCCGCGTTGATGATCGAATCAACGTCAAAAGCCGACTTGGTCAATTTCACCAACTCGGGGACCGAGTACTCATCAATGTCCAGCAGATCCAGCTCCAAAAATGGCTTCTCATCCATTTTGTTCGGCGCATCGAGGTCCGTAAAAAACTTGTAGACCTGGCCATTGGTGAGAATCGAGATTCGTGCACTGGTGACATGAAAATAGCGGAATAGCTGGGAAGCATGATTGATGTGCAGAGGCTCACCGATCTTTTTGCACTCGATCAGAATCTGTACTTCCCCTCCCTTCATGATGGCGTAATCAATTTTCTCGCCCTTTTTCGTGCCCACATCACAGACGAACTCAGGCGTAACCTCTGTTGGGTCAAAAACATCGTAACCAAGCACCGTGCTGATGAAGGGCATGACAAATGCATTTTTCGTTGCTTCTTCCGTCTGGATTGCGGCGCTCTGCAACCGGACCTTGGCGGCTAGACTGGCTAACTTTTCGAAGAATTCCATGAGTGGCCTCTTGCGTGATTTTCTATCCGTGTAATGAGCTGCTGGCAATTTGATTGCCAACTGATACTAGCCACAAAACAGCACAATGAAAGTTTCACCCTCAAGTCATCCCTCGCGTCTTTGCCCCCCCTATTTTTCTCGAACGGAAAAAATTGTAAGTCGAATTTTCACAACCCCGTCAGTGTCTGAATTTCAGGCGCATCCCAATAAGGAACACGGCTATGAAATTCGCGAAGATTTCCCAGAAGCTCGCCCTGTGGGCCGGTAGCCCGAAGACGTTCATGGGGGCATTGATCCTGATTGGGTTGTGGGGGTTGAGCGGGCCGATTTTTAATTACAACGATACTTGGCAACTGATCATCAATACCTCGACGACGATCATCACGTTTTTGATGGTGTTCCTGATTCAGAACACGCAGAACCGCGACACCGACATCCTGCATTTGAAGATCGATGAATTGCTGCTGGTGACCAAGGAGGCGCAGAACGCGATGCTCGGACTGGAGGCGCTGGACCTCAAGCAACTGGAAGCGTTGCGCAAGCACTATCGGATGCTGGGTGAGGGCGAGGTGTTCAATCTTGAGGGGCTGGGCGAGAAGGGTAAGCCGAAACAGGATTTGAATGAGTGTTGATCGCTAAATCAAAAGATCGCAGCCTGCGGCAGCTCCTACATGGGGCGGGCTGCGATCTTTTTTGATTAGCGGCTGGCTTGCAGGGCGCGGGCCATTTGCAGGTGGTTTTGCAATTTGGGCAGCGTCTCGTCAGCGAAGGCTTTGATTTCCGGCACGTTGGTGGTTTGTGCTTGCTGCTGAATCTGTTCGATAGCCTCTTCAGTGGCTTTGACCTGACTGGCAGCGTAGGCCTGGTCGAACGTCGCGCCGTCTTTGACTTCTGGTATCAGTTCTTTGGCCTTGTCAGCCATTTCCTCGCGTGGGGCGACGGGCAAGTCGAGCTTCTTGGCGATCTTCGCCAGATGCTGATTGGCCGTGGTGCGGTCATTGATCACGACGATGGTGTAATCCTTGACCTCTTTGGATTCGGTTTTGCCGTGCGCCAAGCGGCTGGCCTCAATGTCGGCCATGCCTTTTGCCGACGCTTCATTGATGAAGTCGGCGGGCGACTGGGCGAAAGCACTGCTGGCACACAGGCCCAGCAACGTTGCAAAACTGATGTTGCGTATACGGGTGGCCATCCGGCTCATGGTCGCGCCCTCCTTACTCTGCAAATTCAAGCGGGAGCTTACGCCCCCGCCTCTCAATCAAAACAACCTTCACCGACTACTTCGATTTCTGAGCGGGCTTGCGGCCCATGTCTGTTTTCGCAGGCTCTTTATCAACTGTCGTGGTGGTTGTTTTCCCACCTTTGCGACCAGCTTCAGAGGCCTTCGTTCGATCGTTGGCGAAGTTTCCCGAGTTCGAGTTTCTTGAATTAGGCATGATTCTCTACCTCTTGGTAATGATCGTGGCGAGCAGGTGCCCGCCTAGATTGAGAATTTTCTGCCGGGCAAAGGTTTAGAAAAATTGCCCTCGATGCGACGAACGGCGTGACCGGATCAGTTATTGAAGGCGTGGTGGTTCAAGCGCTTGGCCGTGTACATCGCTTGATCGGCATGCCGGAACAGTTGCTCCTCGCCACCGCCGTGCTCGGGGTAGCGGGCGACGCCGATACTCGGCTGGATGCGCAGGTTGTGGCCATCCAGACGCATCGGTTGTACCAGCACCTGTCGGATTTTTTCCGCCACGCTGTCGGCATCTTCAGCGGCATGAACACTGTGCAACAGCACGACGAACTCATCACCGC
Organism: Pseudomonas sp. SM4; assembly: GCF_051913165.1. Lineage (NCBI taxonomy): Bacteria > Pseudomonadati > Pseudomonadota > Gammaproteobacteria > Pseudomonadales > Pseudomonadaceae > Pseudomonas > Pseudomonas sp. SM4. Next base: position 204,587 of record NZ_JBODOE010000011.1, read on the forward strand.
CAATCCGCGCAACCGTATCGGTTTCACGCACGCAGCCCTTGAGGCGATTGGCCACGGTTTGCAGGAGCATGTCGCCCACCGCATGACCGAACGTGTCGTTGACCTGCTTGAAGCGATCAAGGTCGACATACAGCAACGCCATATGCCCGGATTGCTCGCGGGCGCCGGTTAAAGCCGCCGTCAAACGCTCGCGCAACAACTCCCGATTTGGCAATTGCGTGAGCTGATCGTATTGCGCCATGCGCCGCAGTCGGGCGTGCAATTGTTGGCGTTCAATGGCGGTTGCAACCTGGGCGCAGACGTATTGCAGCAACTCCTTGTCCTGCTCGGTGTAGCGTTCGCCGCCGGGCAGGCTTTTGACGATCAACGCGCCGATGGTGCCGTTTTTCGAATTCAGGGGCACGCCGAGCCAGCAAGGCGAATTCTGCCCGGCGACCAGTGCGGCAAAATCAGCCGGGCAATCGTCGCTGTCGGGTGTCAGAAGAATCGGCTGACCGCTGCGGATCACTTCTGTGCACAAGCGCCCGGTGACGGTGCCGGGCTGCTCGGGCTGCAATTCGTGATCGTCGACGTGATAGGGAAAGTTCAGTTGCGCGCAGTGCTCGTCGTACAGCGCCACGGAGAAATTCAGCGCCGGCAACCATTCACCGATGATCAGGTGAATACGCCTGAACAGCGCCAGCAGATCCTCGGCGACATGGGCGGCTTCGGAAATCGCATACAACGCCGCCTGGCGTGATTCGGCCTGTTTGCGTTCGGTGATGTCGCGGGCCACGGCGATGCGCAGTTGATCGACTTCCGACCAGCGCGCCGACCACAGAATGTGCGCGACGCGACCGTCCTTGCGTACATAACGGTTTTCAAAGTTGTGTTTCGGCTCGCCGCCCATGATCTCGCTGGCGGCCGCAAGCGTGCGCTGTCGATCAGCCGGGTGCACCAGTTCGATCATCGGCCGACCGATCAATTCGTCTGGCGTGTAGCCGAAAATACGCTCGCAGGCAGCACTGACAAACACGAAGCGCCCCTGCTTGTCGACCGCACAAACGGCGTCCAGCAACAGGTCGATGTAACTCGCCAACGGCGCGGAATTTCGGCTTTCCATGGTTCAGCGTGGGTGTCCGGACAATGCAGCACTCATCAACCATCCCTGACCTTTTATTCACGCATCCCTGCACACACCATCAAGCCTTGTTCGGCATCAACCCCGGCAGCGCATGCATCAGCGCGTTGACGGCAAAACCGATGAACATCACGCCGCACAGGCGGGTAATGAGCAGTTCGTGACGCTGATACAGCGTGCGCACCCGCTTAGCGCCGACCACGCCAATGAGAATAGCGTAGGCAAGCAGTCCACCGAGAAAACTCAGGGCGATCAGCGCCGGCAACATCGACCAGTTGAGCAGTTCGGCGCGACTCGACAGCAGCGCTGTAAAGGTCGCCACCGCCACCGGATAAGCCTTGGGATTGGTCAAACCGAACAGAATCCCGTGCCAGAACGGCTGACGCGCCGCGCCCTGTGCCTCGTCGCCGCTACGGCGCTGGGCCCGCACCGCACGCCAGCCGAGCCAGAACAGGTACAGGCCGCTGAGCACGCCAAGCACATCGAACGCCGTGCTGCCGATTTCCCGGGCGCCGACAATCGCGATCAGCGCCGTGCTGCACCAGACCACATCACCGAGCAAATGCCCGCAAAGGAACCCGGCCCCGGCCCGCCGCCCATGCGCCGCGCCAATGCCGAACACCGCCAGCACACCCGGCCCCGGCGTAATGCCGTAAATAAAACCCGAGGCCAGAACGGCCATTAGCAAAGATGGAGTCATGGAAAACCTGCAAGCGCCAGAACACGTGGCGGCCAGTCTATATCAGCCAATTGCGCCTGATCACTGCTCGTCGTAAAAACGCATGCCGGCGTACGGTTTTTGCCGACACGCCGCCAGCCTCGACGCCAGATCGCCAACATGCAGCTCCAGTTTGTGGCCATCCGGATCGAGGAAGTAGAACGACGCACCTTCGCTGCGGTTGTCGCGCCATGCCTGCACGTTGGCCGCTTTTAGCCGCTGTACGAAATTCGCGAAGTCCGCGCTTTCCAGACTGAAGGCGTAGTGCGAGTAATCAGCGCCCGGCTCGGATTCTCGCAATGGATCCAGCGACAGACACAGCCACAGCCCCGGCAGCGACAGATACGCGCCGGCGTCCCACGTTGCCTCGACGCGCAATTGCAGTACATCGCGATAAAACGCCAGGCTGCGCTGCAGATCGCTGACCGCCAGGGTCAGGTGGTTGAGGCCGGTCAGCATGGATTCAGTAACCTCTGAAGTCCTCGGGGACGACGTATTGCTCGCCGTCGTAAGTCAGGGTGATCTGGGTTTTCTTCAGGTCAGTGGTTTTCGACACGCACTGGCCACCGGACTTGACCTCTTTCATTTTGCTGCCGCGGGTGGTGATGATCAAATCGGCGAAACCGTGGTGACTCGTTGGCGCAACGTCGAGCGTGCGGCGGACCTGATTTGCATACCCGCTACAGTCACCCATGAATTCACCGTTGTTTTTGAACACCACCAAGCCTTCCAGTACCGGACGCAGCGCATTGCCCTCGCGCACGTACAGGGTCAGATCGGTTTTCTCATAAGGCAGTGCGCTGGAACTGTGGCCGAACAATGAACGCACGCCGAAAGCCCGCACGTCGGGCGCCAGGCGATAGCGCGCGGTGTCAATGCGCAAATCATCCAGGCGAATGGCGTCGGAGTTGTAAGCGCCCGGCTTGTGGTAAGTGGCGATGGGCGCGGCGTTGCTGGCATTGACGATCGACAGGTCGAGATCGTACATCCCGGCATCGTCACTCCCGGCGTCGGCAAGGTACGTCGACTTGAGTGCAATCGCCTGATTCTGGAACGCCGGCCAGACTTTGCAGCGGGACAGCGACTTGCCGTCGAAGTCTTTGGTCTGGCAGGCGGCCTGGGCGGTCATCGTTAACAGTCCCAGGACGATGAAGGAGCCCAGCAATGTGTTACGTGAAATCATTGTTCTTCCTTGAATAAAAAACGGTTGTCTTAGATGCGCTTGAAGTCGGCGGGCAATTCATATTTTTTGCCGTCATAACGGATTGTCGTCAGGACAGGTTTTTGCGTGACGGTTTTCGATTCGCACACCTCTCTCTCACCGCTGCCAACGGTCGAGCTGCTGATCGTTTTAACGATCAGGTCGGCATAGCCATGCGTGCTGGTTTTGGCCAGCTCCAGCGTTCGCGACGTTTCATAACGCTCGCCCGCACAATTACCATCCCACTCACCGCCATACTCGTATACCACCAGACGATCCATGACCGGACGCAGTGTGTTGCCCTCTTTCACATAGAGCGACAACCAGGTTTCATCCAGAGGATTCACGCGCGAAGAGCCTTTGAAGCGCACTCGAACGCCAAACGCCTGCAATTGCGGCGCGAGCTTGTAGCGGGCAGTGTCTAATTTCAGTTCATCCAGCGCGATCGCATCGACAGAGAAGGCAGCAGGCTGATGAAACGTCGCCAACGGCTGCGAGTCGCTGCTCGCCCTCAGCGACAACCCGAGGTCGTAGACACCCACGGTCTCTGTTGCGCCGTACACCGGATCGGGCGAGAAATGGGCGGCGGCGGTGATCGTCAGACCTGGAAACGCCGGCCAGTCCTTACAAATGGAAAAATCCAGCGCTTGCGCCTTGGGTGCAGGCGTGCAATCGGCAAACGCCGGCCCCGCCATCAACCACGCCCACACCGCCGCACACCCGATCCAGCCAGACTTCACTGTCACTTTCCGCTCCTTGATGAGGTTTCAGCCGCGCACTATCCCCTGCTGTATCGACCCTTTCAACCGAATCATCAGCAAATCAAAACGCATTTGGTCTTACCCAGAAGACAAACGGGACTGGCCTCTCCTCGTATCACGCTGTAGCGTCTTGTATTACACACCACTACACCGCCATACACGGCGACTGCCGCCAAAAGCGTGGTAAATAACGCTCAGCTCGCCGCGACTATCCCTTCCTGAATTTTTTGATTCAACCAGTTCAACGCCTGATCTCCACCCCGGCGCTTATGCCAGGCCAGCACAAACGTGAACGGCGGAATCTCGAACGGTGGCGGCACCACGACCAGTGTCTGCTGATCAATGTCGCGCACACTTCGCGATGACACGGTCAAAATCAGGTCCGTGCCACTGATCAACTGCGGCGCGACGTTCCAATGCGGCAGGCTGATCGCGACGCGGCGACGTTCGCGCAATGAGGTCAGCGCGCGTTCGATTTCCGGGGTGCCGCTACCGCGCATTTCCAGCAAGGCGTGGGGGCGCGACAGGTAAGTGCGCAGGTCCAGATGACCGCTGGCCGGCAACGTCCGGCAATCCAGCAAGCACACGTAGCGTTCTTCGAACAGCAGCGTGCTGCGCAATTCGTGGGGCATTTCCGGGAAGACCCCGGCCGCCAAGTCGATATCGCCATTGAGCACGCCTTCAAGCATCCCTTCACGACTGGCATGGCTGATTTGCAAATCGATGCCAGGCGCCTCATGACGCAGGGTTCGGATCAGCGACGGGAGGATGATCGCCGCGCCATAGTCCGACATCGCCATCCGAAAAGTCCGTCGTGCACTGGCCGGATCGAAGGTGTTGGGCGCCAGCAGCGATTGCACTTGTGCCAGCGCCTCGGTCAACGGTGCGATCAGTTCCAGTGCTCGCGCAGTCGGCACCAGCGTCGAGCCAGCCCGTACCAGCAGCGGATCACCGAGCACGTCACGCAGACGCGCCAGCGCATGACTGACCGCCGGTTGGCTGAGGTGCAAGCGCTCGGCGGCGCGGGTGACGTGCTGTTCGCTAAGCAAGGCGTCGAGGATCACCAGCAGGTTGAGGTCGATGCGGCGTAGATCATTCATTTGATGCATGTTCTGGATGACGAAACGGAATTTAAATCTGCGCGACGAATACTCTAGAGTCCAGCAAAACCTGTTGGAGAGTGAACATGAGTACGTTGCAGTGGGCCGGGTTGTTGGCGTTGGCCGCGTTTGCCGGGGCGGTGGTGCCGTTCCAGGGTGCGATCAACAGCAATCTGGCGCGCGGCTTGGGCCATCCGCTGTGGGCGACATTGGCCTCGTTGTTGGTGAGTGTGTTGGTGTTGTTACCGGTGATTCTGCTGTTGCGTTTGCCGCTACCGTCGATGGCGTTTATCAGCAAAGCGCCGTTGTGGATGTGGGCCGGTGGTGCGTTTGGCGTGTGTTTTGTCGCGCTGGCGGTGGTGTTGCTGCCCAAGCTCGGGGCTTCGGGATTCATTGCCTTGGCGCTGGCCGGACAGGTGCTGGCTTCGATGCTGCTGGATCACTTCGGGTTGTTCGGGTTGCTGGAGAAACAGCTGACGCTGCCACGGGTGTTTGGGGCGCTGTTGTTGATTGCGGGGGTGGGGTTGATTCAGTTTGGCCATTCACCGGGAAAGGTTTTGGCAGCGCAATAAGATCAAAAGATCGCGGCCTTCGGCAGCTCCTACATTGACCGGATCATGTAGGAGCTGCCGAAGGCTGCGATCTTTTCAGCGGCTCAATATTTGTCGAGTGTGCGCAGTTTCTGCGGCAACCCCCATAGCAGCAACGCCGCCGCGATCAATGCCGCGACACCGATGACATACAGCGCCGGCGTGGTGCTGCCGGTGAGGTCCCTGATGCGCCCGACCATGACCGGGCTGACGATCCCGCCGAACTGCCCCAGGGTGTTGATCACCGCAATCCCGCCGGCGGCACCTGCGCCAGCACCGGCCAGCAACTTCGGTGGCAAGGTCCAGAAGCTCGGGATCGCAGCGATGATGCCCGCACCGAGCAAGCCGAGGGCGACAATCAGGAACGTGGTGTGGTCAGCAAAAATCCCCGCGCTGAAAAAGCCGATTGCACCGACCACCACCAGCCCCGCGACAAACTTGCGCCGCTCCCCGGTGGCGTCCGATAGCCGGCCGATGACGACCATGGTGATCGCGCCGCAGATGTACGGGATGGCCGTCAGCAGCCCGATCATCACCGGGCTCTCGGTACCGGCGCTGCGGATCAATTGTGGTGCCCAGAAATTCAGGCCGTAGGAGGCGACCTGAATCAGAAAGTAGATCAGACCCAAGGTCAGGAAACCCGGAATTCTCAGCGCCGCCAGCAACGAACCGCCGCTCTTGTGCGGCTCGTGATGGGCGATACGGCTGGAGAGCAGTTTTTTCTCCTCGGCAGTCAACCAATGCGCGTCTTCGATGCGGTCCTTGAGCAGCATCAACACCAGGAAACCGAGGCCGACACACGGCACGCCGCCGAGCAGAAACAACCAGTGCCAGCCGCGCATTTGCAGCACGCCGTCGAGGTGTTCCAGCACCAGGCCGGAGAACGGCGCACCGACCAGACCGGCAAACGCCGAGGCCAGAAACAGCATTGAGGTGATACGTCCACGGAAGTGCTGCGGGAACCACAGCGTCAGGTAATACAGCACGCCCGGGGCAAACCCGGCCTCCATCGCGCCGATCAGAAAACGCAGCGCGTAGAACTGCCATTCACTGGTCACGAAGACCATCAGTGCCGTCGCCACGCCCCACGACATCATGATCCGGGCGATCCAGCGGCGCGCGCCGACCTTGTACAACATCATGTTGCTGGGCACTTCGAACAACACATAACCGACCACGAACAGCCCGGCGCCGAGACCGTACGCGGTGTCGCTCAGGCTCAGGTCGGCTTGCAGCTGGAATTTGGCGAAGCTGATGTTGATGCGGTCGAAAAAGGCGAACAGGTAACACACCATGATCAGCGGCATCAGGCGCCAGGCGACTTTGCTGACCAGGGCTTTTTCGGCATCGTGATCGACGGACGAGCTTGCGCCCGCCTCCATTACATTGAGGCTCATAGCTTTTCTCCAGGCGGACTGCCGGTGGGCGTCCGATTGTTTTTGTTGTCTGGTTTGGTTTTTAACTGTAGGAGTGAGCCTGCTCGCGATGGCGATGGGTCAGTCGACATCCGTGCTGGATGACAGACCGCAATCGCGAGCAGGCTCACTCCTACAGGGGAATGGCGGTGTTCAGGTGGGAATGGGGTGCAGGTCGCAATTGCGCCCGGCCTTGGCCAATTGGCCGGGGACTTCGTGGCCAAGCAACGCGGGCAGACCGCGCGACAATTGCAATAACAGCGGCAAATCAATGCCGGTGTGAATACCGATCTCATCGCACAGATTCACCAGATCTTCCGTGCAGATATTGCCCGACGCCCCCGGCGCAAACGGGCAACCACCGAGGCCGCCAAGCGCCGCGTCGAATCGCCGGGCACCGGCCTCGTACGCTGCCAGCACATTGCACAAACCCAGACCGCGAGTGTTGTGAAAGTGCAGGGTCAGGTCGGCCGCTGAAACCCGCTGCAACACCCGTCGCACCAAGCGATCGACCTGACGCGGATTGGCCATGCCGGTGGTGTCGGCGAGGGTGATGCCCTGAATGCCGAGTTCCTGATAGGCGTCGAGGATTTGCAGCACGCGATCCTCGGCGATCTGGCCCTCGAACGGGCAACCGAACGTCGTCGCAATGCTGCCATTGAGGCGCACGCCCGAGCCGCTGGCGAACGCGACGATGTCGCCGAACGCCGCCAGTGAATCTTCGCAACGCATGCGCATGTTGGCGAGGTTGTGGGTCTGGCTGGCAGACATCACCAGGTTCAGTTCATCGGCCCTCGCCTCCAGTGCGCGCTGTGCGCCTTTGAGATTGGGGATCAGCGCCACGTAAATCAGCCCCGGCTGGCGTTCAATGCCTTTGAACACCTGCTCGCCGTCACGCAGTGCCGGAATGGCTTTGGGCGAGACGAACGAACCGGCCTCGATGCGGCTGAAACCGGCCAGCGACAGCTGATCGATCAGCGCGATCTTGTCAGCGGTTTCCACCCAGGTCGGCTCGATCTGCAAGCCGTCGCGAGGCGAAACTTCCTGGACGATCAACGTTTGCGAATAGTCCGTGATCATTGCACCACCCCTTGGCTTTTCAGGCGTTCGATGTCGAGTTCAGTCAGGCCGAGACCGGCAAGGATACCGTCGGTGTGCTGGCCGAGGGTCGGCCCCGACCAGTTCACGCCGCCGGGGGTTTCCGACAGTTTCGGGACGATGCCGGGCATCTTCACCGTTGCACCGCCCGGCAGTTCGGCGTTGAGCAACATCTCCCGCGCCTGATAGTGCGGATCGGCAACAATGTCGGCGACCGAGTAGATGCGTCCAGCCGGGACTTCGGCGGCTTCGAGGGCGGCAAGTACGTCGTTGATCGGCAGGCTGCTGGTCCAGTGGGTGATGGCCGCATCGAGCATTCCGCTCTTGGCTGCGCGACCGTCGTTGTGGGCGAACTCCTCGGCGTCGGCCAGATCGCTGCGGCCAATGGTCTGCATCAGCCGCTTGTAGATCGGGTCGCTGTTGCCGGCGATCACCACGTAGGCGCCGTCAGCCGTCAGATAGGTATTGGAGGGGGCAATGCCCGGCAACGCGCCGCCACTGCGTTCGCGGACATGGCCGAGCATGTCGTATTCCGGCACCAGACTTTCCATGACGTTGAACACACTTTCGGCCAACGACACATCGACCACCTGACCGCCGCCCTGCCCGGTCTTGACCCGCAGCAGCGACATCAAGGCACCGATCACCGCGTGCAGCGAGGCCAGTGAATCGCCGAGGCTGACGCCCACTCGCGCCGGCGGCGAACCGGGCGTGCCAGTGGTGTAGCGAATGCCGCCCATCGCCTCGCCGATCGCACCGAAACCCGGGCGGTCGCGGTACGGGCCGGTCTGGCCGTAGCCGGAAATGCGCACCAGGGTGAGGTTGGGATTGAGTGCGTGGAGCACGTCCCAGCCGAGGCCGAGTTTCTCCAGGGCGCCGGGACGCAGGTTTTCGATGATCACGTCGGCGTCGCGGGCCAGTTGCTTGACCAGTTCGATGCCTTCAGCGGATTTAAGGTTGAGCGCCAGCGACTTCTTGTTGCGCGATTGCAGGTACCACCACAGTGAGGTGCCTTCGTGCAGTTTGCGCCATTTGCGCAGCGGGTCGCCCTGACCCATGGCTTCGATCTTGATCACCTCGGCGCCGAACTCGGCGAGCATGCGCGCGGCAAACGGCGCAGCGATGAGGGTGCCGATCTCGATCACTTTGATCGCACTCAAGGGGGCAGTCATTGTGGGGTACCTCTTGTTCTTGGAATATGCGGCCAAGGCTAGAGGACACTGCGCGGATCAATCCAACCTTCACTCGGCAACACGCGTTCGCGAACTGCGAACGCACCGCCCTCCCCCTGTAGGAGCTGCCGAAGGCTGCGATCTTTTGATCTTGCTCTTAAAACAACAGATCAAAAGATCGCAGCCTTCGGCAGCTCCTACAGGGGGGATGTGGGGTGGGTGTGGGTGGATCAGTGGCGCAAATGCTCGAACAACAATCGGCTGACGGGCGACAATCCCACCTCATCGCGCACCACCACAATCAGCGCGCGATCCGACCAGTCATCGGTCAGCGGCACCGCGTGCAGCCCCAGCGCCTGGCCGAACAATTCATACGCCCGCTGCGGCAAAATCCCGATGCCCATGTTGGCCTGGACCATCCGGCACACCGCATCAAACCCTGGCACATGGATGCGAATGCGCAGGACCTTACCGGCCTGGCGTGCCGCCGCGTGGGTGCGCATGTTGATCGAACTGGCGGCGTGCAAACCGACGTAATCACTGTCCAGGGTTTCGGCGAACGCCACGCACGCACGCGCCGCCAAAGGATGTTCGGGCAACATCACGACGACCAGTTTGTCCTCGCGGTAGAGCACGCTGTGCAGGCCTTTGGTGTCGCTGTCGTTGGAACAGATACCAAGATCCGCGACACCGTCGAGTACACCCTGAATCACCCCGGCGCTGGGCCGTTCTTCCAGATCGGTCTTGACCTGCGGATGCCGCGCCGAGAAGTCGCGCAGGTCTTCGGGGAGGAACTGAATGATCGCCGACAGGTTCGCTAGCATGCGTACATAACCGCGCACACCGTGGCTATGCTCGCCCAGTTCCAGGCCCATTTTTTCGACGTTGAACAGCATCTGCCGCGCATGGTGCAGCAACGTTTCACCGGCCGGCGTCAGGGTCATGCCTTTGGCCTGGCGCACGAACAGGCTGATGCCCAGCGCCTCCTCCAATTCCATCAGACGCTTGCTGGCCGCCGACACCGCAATGGCTTCGCGCGAGGCGGCGCGGGTCAGCGTGCCCTCTTCGTGCACGGCGACAAACAGTTGCAGGGTGATCAGATCGAGGCGGCGAATCAGGCTTTTCTGCAGCATGGAAGGCTCGCTGGCGGAGTTCGTTCGAGTCGGCAGGATAGCCCGGTTTTTGTTGAAGTCGGACATGTGATTAATCCGCAGACTTTCGCGGCTTCGCCCTACAAACAAAACTCCATCGCCTCTCAGGATTAGCGGAAACGGCCGATTTTTAGCCGACTTTGCGCTCTGTAAAGTCTGGCAATACACACAAATTGCAACACCCCATGGATCGCTACGCTCAAGGAATGTCGCCTGTGAATCTGCCGTTGCCCAGCCTCAACCTGTATTCCAACTACCGCAAAGTCATTGCCCTGGCCGATTACGATTGGGACATCGCCGAACTCGGCAAAGTCGCCGGGCTCAATGTCCAAGTGCAAGGTGCCAACCGCCTGCTCGATCAGTACGGTCGTGAATTGCATCACTTCTGTACCACCTCTTATCTGGGCCTCGACCACCACCCGGCCCTGCTTGAAGGCGCCATTGCCGCGCTGCGCGAAACCGGCAGCCTGCGGGTCGCCAACTCGAAGAACCGCTGCAAACTGGCGATTCTGGAGCAATACGAAACCGAACTGTCGCAGCTGTTCGGTGCGGTCTGCCTGAGCACCTTGTCTTGCAGCGCGGCCAGCGCCGGCATCCTGCCGTTGCTGGCCAGCGGCATTTTCACCGAGGGGCAGCCACCGGTGATGGTGTTTGATCGCATGGCGCATTACTCGATGAGTCACTTGAAAGCGGCCTGCGCCGATGAAACCCGGGTGATCACCGCGCCGCACAACGACATGGATTTTCTCGAACGGACCTGCCAGCAGCACGCCCGTGTCGCCTATGTCGCCGACGGCGCCTACAGCATGGGCGGCGTCGCCAACATGGAAGGCCTGCTGTACCTGAAGGATCGCTATGGGCTGTTTCTGTACCTGGATGATTCCCACGCCTTGTCTGCCGTGGGCCAGCAAGGCGCCGGCCTGGTACGTCCGCAAGTAACGGCGCTGGAGGACGACTGCCTGATCGTCGCCTCACTGGCCAAATCGTTTGGCGCCAGCGGTGGGTTGGTCATGCTCGGCAACGCGCGGCAGAAAAAACTCATCCAGCGCTACGGCGGGCCGAGCAACTGGTCGCAAAGTCTCAACTGCGCGGCGATCGGCGCCGGGCGGGCCTCGATCCGTCTGCATCGCAGCGCAGAATTCGCCACGTTGCAGGCGAGCCTGCAGGCTAATATCCGCCTGTTTGACAGCCTGATCAGCACCGAGCAATGCCACAGCAACATGGCCATCCGCCTGATCAAATGCGGCCAGGCGGCGGTGGCTAATCGTATTGCCAGTGAGTTGGCCGAGCAGGGATTTTTCACCAGCGCGGTGTTTTTCCCAGTGGTCGTGCAAGGCAAGGCGGCCATCCGGATTACCCTGCGCGCCGATATGTCGCCAGCACTGATCCGGCGCTTCTGCGAAGTGATGACCGAGCTGTTGCGCACCCACCGTTGCGATGTCGACGACTGAAACAGGGCCGATTGATGAACGCCAGCGTCACCCTCCTGATCACCTGTAGCACGGTGTTTCTCGCCCAGTTGGGCATGAGCCTTTACCTGCCGGCGCTGCCGGAGATCGCCCGCTCTCTGCAGGCTGAACCTGCGCAGGTGTCGTGGGGATTGGCGCTGTACCTGATCGGCATGGCGCTGCCGATGTTGAGTTGGGGCAGCCTGGCCCAGCGCATCGGGCGCAAACCGGTGTTGCTGGCAGCGCTGGGCATTTACGGGCTGGCCAATCTGGCGTTGCCGTTGGGTTCGACGCTGGAGGCGTTTTTACTCCTGCGCCTGCTGCAAGGTATCGGCGCGAGCGGCATTTCCGTGATGGCGCGGGTGCTGATCCGCGACAGTTTTCGCGGTGCTTTGCTGGCCAAGGCGTTGTCGTGGATTTCGATTTCATTCGTGGTGGCGCTGGGCATCTGCCAGTACCTGGGCTCGATCATCGAGGTGACGCTCGGGTGGCAGGCGATCTTCTATTTGCTGGGCGTAACGTGCCTGTTGATGGCGCTGATCGTGTCGCGCGTGCAGTTTCCGACACTGGCCGACGAACCGGCCACCGACTCATCCTGGTCGGTGTACCGGCAGATTTTGCTCCATCGGGCGTTCCTGCTGCCGGCACTGGCCGGAGGTTTGGGCTATGGCGTGATCATCGCTTTCAACACGGCAGCGCCATTGATTCTGCAGGGGCCGTTCGCTTGGTCGACGGTGGATTACGGCTTGCTCGGCTGGCCGATCAGTGCGGCGTATTTTCTCGGTGCGCTGGCGGTCAATCACTTCGTGTTGCGCACCGGTCAGGCGTGGTTGATGACCGTTGGCGTCGGTCTAGTGTTGGCCGGTAGCGCCGTGATGCTGCTGGGCAGTCTGGCAGCCAGTTCCATCGCGCTACTGTTTTGGCTGCCGTATTGCGTGGCGGTGTTCGGGCAGTCGTTGAACTACCCGATCAGCCTGTCACGCGCCAACGATGGCGCGCCGGTTGCCGGTGCTTTTGCGATGGCGCTGAGCGGCTTCATTCATCAATTGATGGCGGCGATCATTGGCGCGATGGCCAGTCTGATCGCCAGCCCAGAGGCGTGGCCGTTGTCGCTGCTGTGCACGATGCTGGCCGTCGGCGCGATGCTCTGCGTGAAGTTCGCGCCCGGGGATCCCAAGCGTTAGAAGGCGTTGCGGAAAATTTCCTCGATCTGCCGTTGATCCGCCGCGCGCGGGTTGGTAATGCCGCAGGCGTCTTTGAGTGCGTTAGTGGCGAGGATCGGGATGTCGCTGAGTTTGGCGCCGAGTTCGCGCAGACCGCTCGGGATGTCGACGTCTTTGGCCAAGGTGCGGATCGCCGTGATCGCCGCCTGGGCGCCCTCTTCCGGACTGAAGCCGCGAATATCCGCGCCCATCGCGTGCGCCACATCGGTCAGGCGATCCGCACAAACCAGCGCGTTGAATGTCTGCACATGCGGCAGCAGCACGGCGTTGCACACCCCGTGGGGCAAGTCGTAGAAACCGCCCAACTGATGCGCCATCGCATGCACGTAACCGAGCGAGGCATTGTTGAACGCCATGCCGGCGAGGAACTGCGCGTAGGCCATGTTCTCCCGCGCGGCGAGGTCGCTGCCGTCGCGCACGGCCAGGCGCAAATTGTTGCTGATCAGGGTCATGGCCTTCAGCGCGCAAGCGTCGGTGATCGGGTTGGCGGCGGTCGAAACGTAAGCCTCGATCGCATGGGTCAACGCGTCCATGCCGGTGGCGGCGGTCAGGCCTTTGGGCATCGCGACCATCAGCTGCGGGTCGTTGACCGACAGCAGCGGCGTGACGTTGCGGTCGACGATGGCCATTTTTACGTGGCGCGATTCGTCGGTGATGATGCAGAACCGCGTCATCTCGCTGGCGGTGCCGGCGGTGGTGTTGATGGCGATCAGCGGCAGTTGCGGTTTGCTCGATTGATCGACGCCTTCGTAATCGCGAATTTCACCGCCGTTGGTCGCACAGAGGGCAATCCCCTTGGCGCAATCGTGAGGCGAACCGCCGCCCAGCGAGACGACAAAATCGCAGCGACTTTCCTTGAGCAAGCCCAGCCCGGACTCGACGTTGGCGATACTCGGGTTCGGCTTGGCGCCGTCGAAAATCACCGAGTCGATGTCCTGCATCGCCAGTTTCTCGGCGAGCATGGTGGCCACGCTGGCCTTGGCCAGCCCCGCGTCGGTGACGATCAGCGCCTTGCGAAAACCGTAGTTGCGAATCGCGACCATGGCTTCGTCGAGGCAGCCGTTGCCCATGATGTTTACCGCCGGAATGAAAAAGGTACTGGTCATGCGCACGTCTCCTGACAGGGGCCGAATCGACTGCTCCGGTTCGGCGGATGCACACAGGATCGACCGATCGGTCACCGTCGATGTTGATCTGGCTCAATGCCCGCTCGTGATAAAGTCGCCGCCCATCAGCCCCTATGTTTTGAGACCTCCTACGCAATGACCGATTTTCTGGATGTCGACGCCTCCCTCGAAGACTGGAACGCCCTGCGCGCCACAGCCGAGTTCAACGGCCTGCTGGTGGGCAATGGCGCCAGCCGTGCGGTGTGGGACGATTTTGGCTACGACTCGCTGTTCGAAAACGCCCGCACCGTGGAAGAGAAACCGCTGAGTGCCTCGGAACTGGCCGTGTTTGACGCGATGCAGACGCGCAGCTTCGAGCAAGTGCTCGGCGCACTGAAAACCACCAGCCGGGTCAACAAGGCGCTGGCCGTCAGCTCCGCCGCGCCGCGCAATCGCTACTACGCGATCAAGGAAGCGCTGATCAACACCGTGCACGCGGTACACATTCCGTGGCGACTGGTGAAAGCCTCGACGCTGGCGACGCTCAATGAAGAGCTGGCGCGCTATCGCACGGTGTTCACCACCAATTACGACTTGCTCAACTACTGGGCGCTGCAACACCAAAGCGAGGCCATCGACGACCTGTTCAACGGCGCCAATGCGAGTTTCGACCTGAGCGAAAGCGCCACCGCCAAACCGCGTTTGCTGTACCTGCACGGTGGCCTGCACCTGGTGCGCAATCAGGATGGCACGGCGCGCAAACTGACCTCGACCGAGGGCACGTTGCTCGGCAGCTTCGCCATCAACAATACGATCAAGACGCTGGATGACGTGCCGCTGTTCGTCACTGAAGGGCCGAGTGCGGACAAGCTCAAAACCATTCGCAGCTCGGATTACCTGTCGTTTTGTTATGAGCAGTTGTTGGGGCATGACGGCGGTTTGTGCATCTTTGGTCATGCCTTGGGCGAGCAGGATGCGCACATCGTTCGCGCGCTGCGCTTGGCGAAACCGAAGACTGTGGCTATCTCGATTTATCCGCGCAGTGCGGCGTTTGTGCAGCATCAGAAGCGGTATTACGCGCAGGTGTTTGACGGGACGGGGGCTGAGTTGCGGTTTTTTGATGCGAAGACGCATGCGTTGGGCAGCCCGAAATTGTCGGTACCGGTCGAGGTTTGAAGCAAGATCAAAAGATCGCAGCCTCCGGCAGCTCCTACAGTTGCAATGCGTTCCCCTGTAGGAGCTGCCGAAGGCTCGGGCCGCGTTCGGACGATCTTTTGATTTCAGGGTTCATTCTTCGGCGCTGTGCACCACCACCAGCAACTGCGCCTGCACCTCGCCGACCGAGCGGATCCGGTGCGGTTTCTGCGCATTGAAATGCAGCGCATCACCGCGTTGCAGCAGCACTTTCTCGTTCATGAAATCCACTTCCACCTGCCCTTCGTGAACGAACAGAAACTCCTCGCCCAAATGCTCCTTGAAGGTCTTGTCGCTGAACTCGCTCGGCGGATAGATGATGAACGGCAGCAAATTACGCTCGCTGACCTGGTGCGCCAGCACCGCATACCCCGGGCTCTGATCATTGGCGGCCAGTGACTGACGTTCATGGCTGCGCACCAGACTGTAGCTGTCGAGGCTAACGTTGTCTTCGGAGAACAATTCCTCGACCTTCACGTTCAGCGCTTTCGCCAGTTTCAACGCGGCAGCAATCGACGGTGTGTTCAACCCGCGCTCGACTTTCGACAGATAACTCTTGGTCATGCCAGATTTTTCGGCCAGTGCCTCAAGGGTTACGCCAAGTTTTTTTCTCAATAATTTCAAACGGATAGACATGCGCAGCGGTTATTCCATCAAGGAAGCGACGATTTGTGCTTGCCAATGACACTTTGTGTCATATAGCCTCTTTCGTGTCATTTGCAATCACCCAAAGGACACAGACATGGCCAAGACATTAGCACTACCCAAAGACCAACTGGTCAAGCAAGCGCTGACCCAGATGCAAAAAAGCCTTGCGGATAATACGTGGACAGACCGGCAAAAGCTGGCTTTGACCTGCCGGATTCTGTTCGAGAACGGTCACGACTCAGGCCTGGCCGGACAAATCACTGCCCGTGGCCCGCAGCCCGGCACCTATTACACTCAGCAATTGGGCCTGGGTTTCGACGAAATCACCGCGAGCAATCTGCTGCTGGTCAACGAGGATCTGGAGGTGCTCGAAGGTCACGGCATGGCCAACCCGGCCAACCGTTTTCACAGCTGGGTGTACCGCGCCCGGCCGGACGTCAACTGCATCATCCACACCCACCCGACGCACGTTGCCGCGTTGTCGATGCTCGAAGTGCCGCTGCAGATTTCCCACATGGATCTGTGCCCGCTGTACGACGACTGCGCGTTTCTCGAAGGCTGGCCGGGCGTGCCGGTGGGTAACGAAGAAGGTGAATTGATTGCCGGTGCGCTGGGCGACAAACGCGCGATCCTGCTTTCGCACCACGGTCAGCTGTCGACCGGCACGACCATTGAAGAGGCCTGTGTCATCGCTCAATTGATCGAACGTGCGGCGAAGTTGCAGTTGCTGGCGATGGCGGCAGGCACGATCAAACCGATCATCCCCGCGCTGGGCCGCGAAGCCCATGACTGGATCGCCAAGCCGAAACGCCACGCCGCCGCCTTCAACTATTACGCCCGGCAGAACCTGCGCCAACACGCCGATTGCCTGAACTGAAACCCTCTTACGGAGACGCTCCCATGTCCAACATTCACGGCATCATCGGCTACACCATCACCCCGTTCAGCGCCAATGGCGAAGGGCTGGATCTGCCGGCACTCGGCCAATCGATTGACCGCTTGATCGCCAGCGGCGTCCACGCCATCGCGCCATTGGGCAGCACCGGCGAAGGCGCTTACCTGAGCGATGCGGAGTGGGACCAAGTCGCCGAATTCAGTATCAAGCACGTGGCCAAACGGGTGCCGACCATCGTCAGTGTGTCCGACCTGACCACCGCCAAAGCCGTGCGCCGCGCACGTTTCGCCGAAGCCCATGGCGCCGATGTGGTGATGGTGCTGCCGGCGTCGTACTGGAAGCTCAGCGAGGCGGAAATTCTCGCGCATTACCGCGCCATCGGCGAGAGCATCGGCGTGCCGATCATGCTCTACAACAACCCGGCCACCAGCGGCACCGACATGTCGGTCGAGCTGATTCTGCGCATCGTCAACGCCGTGGAAAACGTCACCATGGTCAAGGAGAGCACTGGCGACATCCAGCGCATGCACAAGCTGCAATTGCTCGGCGAAGGTCAGGTGCCGTTCTACAACGGCTGCAATCCGCTGGCACTGGAGGCGTTTGCCGCCGGGGCGAAAGGTTGGTGCACAGCAGCGCCGAACCTGATCGCGCAACTGAATCTGGACCTTTATGACGCGGCCATGGCCGGCGACCTGGATCGGGCGCGCGACCTGTTCTACCGCCAGTTGCCGTTGCTGGACTTCATCCTCAAGGGTGGGCTGCCGGCAACCATCAAGGCCGGGCTGCGTGCAACCGGGCTGGAGGTGGGCGAACCGCGCTTGCCGGTGTTCCCGCTGAACGAGCCCGGCCGCGCTCACCTCAACGACCTGCTGAAAACCCTGCGCTAACCACCCCTGTAGGAGCTGCCGCAGGCTGCGATCTTTTGATCTTGAAAACAGAATCAAAAGATCGCAGCCTGCGGCAGCTCCTACATTATCGGTGATCAGAGGCTGGCGGCGCGTTGCATGGCTTCACGGTTGAACGGTTGATCCTTGAGCACCTGCGCGATAAACGCATCACTGATCAGACGCACATGCTCCATCTGGCCTCCAGACGGATTGACCAGACCACGCCAGGCGCTGGAATGGTTGTTCACCGCGTACACACCCAACACTTCCTTGCCGTGGCTCAGACTGAATACCACCGTGCTGTCCCAACTGACCGGCACCGGCACAATGAACATCGTCAAGGCGCTCAAAAACATCTGTGGCTGCAAGCCGCCGATGTCGCTGTTGGCGATCACCAGCACGTTGTAACCGTCCTCGCTGCGTCCAGCCTTGACCTCGTCGAAGGTGCCGCGATGGCGCAATTCGTCGCGCAGCATCCAGCTCGGCAGCCCGATGACGTTGACGCTGATCGCCGGCAAGCGTTCGCTGTAATCGACCTCCGGTGTCTTCAGACTGTGGGTGGTCTGACAGCCGCCCAGCAGCAAGAGCATTCCGAGTAACAGAGCATGAATACGCATTAGAGTTTTCCTGACAGCATGGCTTTATAAACAGAGGCGCTGGGGCCGTTTTCTTCGCGGATGAACGGCGTCGCGGTGTACAGGTTCGGCATGTCCAGACGCTGCAGGCCTGGCACTTGCGGATACTTGGCGCGCACCAGCGCCGCGTCGCGCTCAAGGTGATCGCTGTGCAAAAACAGGCACGTCATGTCGCGACCGAGCAGACAGCCAGCGCGGAAATCACCGATGTAATAGGCTTTGCCAGCGTCCAGTTGCAGGCCAATGGTGAAGTCTTCACGGCTCCACGACAGCGACTGGCCGCGATCGAAACGCACGTTATAGATTTCGTAGCGTCCGGGTTTCAGCGGCATGACAAACAGCGTGCCGATCCCGTGACCGGTCTCGCGCACGTCGCGCTCGGTGCGAGCATAAAACTCGTTGTGCAACCGCGCCGTGGCGAAGTCATCGCTGCCACGTTTGCGGATCATCAGCATCTGGTCATGAGCGCCGAATTTGGCCTTCGGCCAGATACCGACCACGCCCACCAGATAAGCCACGCCGGAATCGGCGGTCGAGCTGAGTTCGTCATCAATCTGGGTCGGGGACAGGCTGTAGCAGCCGCTCAAGCCGAGCAGCACGGTCAGGACAGCAAAAAAACGCATCATCAGCGGAAAAACTCTCGCGGGTAAACAAATCAGACACGCACGAAAGAGTTCTTCAGATCGCCCCTTCCATGGATTGGCGGCGAAGGATACGCAAAATGATGGCACATTGCCAGAATTCGGGCGCCATTGCTTTGGCGCACGAATACCAGAGGGATGTTCAGAGCACTGGCAGGGTCTTGTCTTTGATTACCTTGGTCGGGCCATTGACCTTGACGCTGGCGATGCCTTTATCGCAGGCAGCGTCTGAGGAATAAGCCTCGCTGCTGCCAATGATCTGGTGATTGGCGGCTTTGAGATTGAAGTACGGATGCCCGTCCTTCGTCGACTTCTTCTCGTAGCGTTCATCCAGCGGGCTGTTGCTCTGCACTGACGCAATGCCGCCCTCGGCCGCCGCGCGGGTGGTGTACAGCTCGCTGGTCAGAATCGTTTCGGCATTCGCCGCTTTCAGCACGAACCGGAACTGGCCGTTGCTGCTTTTACTCAATTCATACCATCCGGACATGCTCGTTTCTCCTGGGCGATTGAGGGATTTCGCGCTTCAGAGTAAAGACCAGCCAAGCGAATCTGTCGCCTATACCAGCCCCATCGCGGGCAAGCCCGCTCCCACAGGGTACGAGGCACACACGATACCTGTGGGAGCTGGCTTGCCAGCGATAGGATCAACCCGGTCTGGACTATTTCACCTGCGCCCGCACCACCGACAACGCCGGCACAGTAACCCGCCGCTGGCTCAGATAGCGCATGCAACTCACGCGCAGGAACGAGGCAAAATTCACCACTTCACCGCGATAATCCATCACCTCTTCATACAGCTTGGCGATCAATTGGTTGGTGCTCATGCCGTCGACCTCGGCAATCTCGCTGAGGATGTCCCAGAACTGATTTTCCAGGCGCAATGTCGTCACTACGCCGCAGATGCGCAGCGAGCGCGAGCGTGACTCGTAGAGAATCGGGTCAGCCTTGACGTAGAGCTCGCACATGGGCGAAACCTCGTTTACAGGGTGATTTTCGTGCCGAGCAAGCCAAGGAAACCGGCCAGCCAGTTCGGATGCGCCGGCCATGCCGGGGCTGTCGCCAGATTGCCTTGAACGTGGCCATCCGTCACTGCGATGTCGATGTACGTACCGCCCGCCAGTCGCACTTCCGGGGCGCAAGCCGGATAGGCGCTGCACTCACGTCCTTCGAGCACACCCGCTGCGGCCAGCAGTTGTGCGCCGTGGCAAACGGCGGCGATCGGTTTGCCGGCCTTGTCGAAGGCGCGCACCAGGTCGAGGACTGTGTCGTTGAGGCGCAGGTATTCCGGCGCACGGCCGCCGGGGATCAACAGCGCGTCATAGTCGGCCTCGCGGGCCTTGGCGAAGTCGAAGTTGAGGGCGAACAGGTGACCGGGTTTTTCGCTGTAAGTCTGATCGCCTTCGAAGTCATGGATCGCAGTGCGCACGGTGCTGCCAGCCGCTTTGTCCGGGCACACGGCGTGGACGGTATGCCCGACCATTTGCAGGGCCTGGAACGGCACCATCACTTCGTAGTCTTCGACGTAATCGCCAACCAGCATCAGGATTTTTTTCGCGGCCATGGGGAGGACTCCTCTGGGAAATGCTTGGGAGTATTGAAGGTAGACCTATTCGACAGTGACGGGTAACAACGGGCTACTACTGTAGGAGCTGCCGAAGGCTGCGATCTTTTGATCTTGATCTTAAAAACAGGATCAAAAGATCGCAGCCTTCGGCAGCTCCTACGTGGCGGGGATTACCCGCAACTGTACGGATAAGTAAGTGCCTAGCTGTAACAGCCACAACCCCCCGGTTTATGGCTTGATGAAGGTCACTCTCAACCCCTACGATTCTGGTCCCCATCATGTCCTCGCGCGAAAATACCGGCATGGCCCTCGGCCTGCTCGGCGTGGTGATTTTCAGCCTCACCCTGCCCTTCACCCGCATCGTGGTGCAGGAACTGCATCCGCTGCTCAACGGTTTGGGACGCGCGTTGTTCGCGGCGATTCCGGCAGCGTTGCTGTTGTTGTGGCGTCGCGAGAAATGGCCGACCTGGCGACAAGTCAAAGGCCTGAGCCTGGTGATCGCCGGGGTGATTCTCGGGTTCCCGGTGTTGTCGGCGTGGGCGATGCAAACGCTGCCGGCGTCCCACGGTGCATTGGTCAATGGCTTGCAACCGCTGTGCGTGGCGCTGTACGCGGCATGGCTGTCCCACGAGCGGCCGTCAAAAGCCTTCTGGGCCTGCGCGGCATTGGGCAGTGCGTTGGTGCTCGGTTATGCGCTGTATAGCGGCGCGGGCAGCATTCAGGCCGGGGATTTGTTGATGCTCGGGGCGATTGCGGTCGGCGGCCTGGGTTACGCCGAAGGTGGCCGGTTGGCCAAGGAGATGGGCGGCTGGCAGGTGATCTGCTGGGCGCTGGTGCTGTCGACGCCGCTATTGATCGGGCCCGTTTTGTACTTGGCACTGCAGCATCAAGGCGCGGTCTCGACCAAAGCCTGGTGGGCGTTTGGCTACGTCGCCCTGTTCTCGCAGTTTCTCGGGTTCTTTGCCTGGTATGCCGGGCTGGCCATGGGCGGCATTGCCCGGGTCAGTCAGATCCAGTTGCTGCAGATCTTCTTCACCATCGCGTTCTCGGCGTTGTTCTTCGGTGAGCACGTCGAGCCGATTACCTGGGTGTTTGCCTGCGGGGTGATTGCGACCGTGATGCTCGGTCGTAAAACCGCCGTGCAACCGGCCCGCATAGCCAGCGTATGAATGGTTGATCGGTTGATCGGTTGAACGGTTGAACGGTTGAACGGTTGAACGGTTGAACGGTTGAACGGTTGATTATGTAGGAGCTGCCGAAGGCTGCGATCTTTTGATTTTGTTTTTGAAGATCAAAAGATCGCAGCCTTCGGCAGCGCCTACAGGATGTGTATTCCAAGGCAATAATCGTCAGGCCAGGTAGCCGTCGGCGCGCAGCAGGGTTTCCAGGCAGTGCTCGCTGATGTGGTAGAACGCCTTCAACTCGGCAATCTTCACCAACAGCTGCGCGGGGTCGACCGGCTCGGCGCGCTTCACCGCAAGAATCATCTTGTTCTTGTTGGTGTGATCGAGCGAGATGAATTCGAACACCTTGGTTTCATAACCACACGCCTCAAGGAACAATGCGCGCAAGCTGTCAGTGACCATTTCCGCCTGCTGGCCCAGGTGCAAACCGTATTGCAGCATCGGCTTGAGCAGCGCCGGGCTCTGGATTTGCAGGCGAATCTGTTTGTGGCAGCACGGCGAGCACATGATGATCGACGCCCCCGAACGAATGCCGGTGTGGATCGCGTAGTCGGTAGCGATGTCGCAGGCATGCAGGGCGATCATCACGTCCAGTTCGCTCGGCGCGACGCTGCGCACATCACCGCACTTGAACACCAGCCCCGGATGATCGAGTTTCGCCGCCGCAGCGTTGCACAGGTTGACCATGTCCTCGCGCAGCTCGACGCCGGTGACTTCGCCCTCGGCCTTTAAGGTGTTGCGCAGGTAATCGTGAATCGCAAAGGTCAGGTACCCCTTGCCCGAACCGAAGTCGGCCACGCGTACCGGTTTGTCCAGCGCCAGCGGCGACGAGGTCAGCGCGTGGCTGAACACTTCGATGAACTTGTTGATCTGCTTCCACTTGCGCGACATCGCCGGAATCAGCTCTTGCTGCGCGTTGGTCACGCAGAGGTCCTTGAGGAACGGTCGGCTCAGTTCGAGAAAACGGTTTTTTTCACGGTTATGCTCGGCAGACGGCGCTTCGCGCAATTGCTGCGGTTGGCTCTTGAACAGCGAACTCTTGCCCTTTTTGCTGTATTCGAGCTGAGCTTCGTCAGTCACAGTGAGCAAATGCGCATTTTTGAACGCAGTCGGCAGCAGCGCGGCAATCGTCGCTACGGCTTCACTCAGCGGCAGGTTTTTGGTGATGTCGCGGGTTTTGTAGCGATAGACGAAGGACAGGTTCGGCTGCGCCTTGACCGTCACTGCTTTGATGATGACCCGTTGCAAATCCGCTTCTTCACCGACGTATTTGGCCAGCACCAGTTTGATGAAACCGTTCTGGTCGAGGCTGGTCTGCAGCAGCTCGATGAACTGGGCGTGGTGATCGGGTGCAGGCTTGGTGGACGGCGCGGTAACGGACATGGAAAAGCGGCCTCGGACGGGCGAAATCGGGAATGGCGGGTATTTTAGGGGGGATGGGGGTTGGGGACACCCTCTTATTTACCCAACGGCACAATCCATTGTGGCGAGGGGATTTATCCCCGCTCGGCTGCGCAGCAGGCGCAAAATCTGAATGTCTGCTTTGATTGACACATCGCATGGGGCCGCTTCGCAGCCCAACGGGGATAAATCCCCTCGCCACAGGGGACTGCTGAGCCTGGGAGAATCAGGCCAACACCACCAACCGATTCGGTAATTCATTGCGTACCTGCGTCACCGGCACATGCACTTTCAGCAACTCCCCACACGCCTCGATACACGTCACAAACCCCTCCAGCGTCTGCCCCTGCCGCACCTGCTCGGTAAACGCCGCGACAATCGCATCCCAACGCTTGTTGTCCAGCCGACTGGAAATCCCCTCATCCACCAGAATCTCCACATACCGCTCCGCCTCGCAGACAAAAATCAGCATGCCGGTGCTGCCCACCGTGTGATGCAGGTTCTGCTCGAGAAACTGCCTGCGCGCCAGGTTCGACGCACGCCAATGGCGTACGCGACGCGGCACCAGATGCGTGGTGATTTTCGGCAAACGAAACAGCAGGCACAGCACGATAAATGCGCCCCACTGCACCAGCAGCAGACTGTGCAGGGTCAGCCAACCGGTCAGGTAATGCACGACACCCGGCACCACCAGCGCCAGCAAACTCGCCCACAGCAGCGGGATGTACGCGTAATCGTCGGCGCGCGCCGCGAGTACTGTCACCAGTTCGGCGTCGGTGTCGCGCTCGACCCGGGCAATGGCCTCGGCGACTTTGCGTTGTTGATGTTCGGTCAGTAGTGCCATGTCGAAAAGTGCCTGCTCATTATTGTTTTAATGTCACCAGCCGCCGGACGATCCACCGCCGCCGAAACTGCCCCCGCCGCCGCTGAAGCCCCCGCCGCCACCGCCACCGCCAAAACCGCCACCACCAAAGCCGCCGCCTCCGCCACCACCGCCACGGCCGGCGGGAAGGATACCGAGCATCTGGAAGACAAACACCGCCAGGATGAACAGCATCAGCAAAAATACGAACAATCCGGGATGGCGCGAGATGAAATCATCGGAAGGATCACCACTTGATTCATACACCGTCGACGGCTCGTCCAGCGGATTGCCGCCGAGCACCACCAACATCGCCGCGACGCCGTCGCTGATGCCTTTGCTGAAGTTGCCGGTCTTGAACGCAGGCGTGATCACTTGATGGATGATCACCGACGTTTGCGCATCGGTGAGTCGATCTTCCAGGCCATAACCGACTTCAATGCGCAGTTTGCGCTCGTCACGGGCGACGATCAGCAGCGCGCCGTTGTTCTTATCCTTCTGGCCGATGGCCCAGTGCCGACCGAGCTGAACACCGAAATCCTCGATGGTGGTGCCCTGCAGATTGGGCAGCGTGACCACCACCAATTGCTCGCCGGTCGCCTGTTCGTGGGCCTGCAACTGCTGATTCAATTGCGCACGCACCGACGGCTCGATCATCTGCGCGTCGTCCACCACCCGCCCGCTCAGCGCCGGGAACGTCAACTCGGCCCGGGCGCTGAGGGCAAATACCCACAACACCAACACCAGCCCCATCTTCAACACACGCATAAATATCCCCACCGCCCCCCTGTAGGAGCTGCCGCAGGCTGCGATCTTTTGATCTTGATTTTAAAAACCAACGTCAAAAGATCGCAGCCTGCGGCAGCTCCTACACAGGGGTTCTCAGAATTTCACTTCCGGGGCCTTTTCCGCACCGGGTGTGGTGGCTTCAAAGGTTTCGCGGATCGGCAGGTCGCTGTACATCACGCTGTGCCAGAGGCGACCGGGGAAGGTGCGGATTTCGGTGTTGTATTTCTGCACCGCCAGAATGAAATCGCGGCGCGCCACGGCGATGCGGTTTTCCGTGCCCTCAAGTTGCGATTGCAGGGCGAGGAAGTTCTGGTTGGCCTTCAGATCCGGGTAGCGCTCGGAGACCACCATCAACCGGCTCAACGCACCGGTCAGTTGATCCTGTGCCTGCTGGAACTGCTTGAGCTTCTCGGGATTGTCGAGGGTGCTGGCGTCGACCTGAATCGAAGTGGCCTTGGCCCGCGCCTCGATCACCGCCGTCAGGGTTGCTTCCTCATGCTTGGCGTAGCCCTTCACCGTTTCCACCAGGTTGGGGATCAGGTCGGCGCGGCGCTGGTACTGGTTCTGCACTTGGCCCCACGCCGCTTTGGCCTGCTCGTCGAGGGTCGGGATGTTGTTGATGCCGCACGCCGTCAGCAATGTGGCCATGACCAGTAACGTGGCGACCTGCAAGCGCGAGCGGTAGGTTGGGCTGACATTCATCAGAGTGATGCTCCCTGGCACATTGGATTAAAAATCCGGTGGAGAAACATTCGCGACCGGCTCTTGGGGCATAATCGGCCGCGCCACTGGATTGGTACGGGTTAATGGGCTAAAAAGTGCCCTGCGCGATCACGCTGCCGAGGCTCGGCGGTCGTTTTTGGCTCGGTGTTTTCGAGCTTGCACCCGAACAACAATAGTCGCTCCCTAAATTTTGGCTGGCCGGTGTTGCATTGCCGTTTGTGCCCTAGAGAAAAATATTCATGAAGAAGCTGTGTTTGCTGGGTCTGTTCGTCAGCCTGGCCAGTCATCAAGTATTGGCCGCCACGACCCCGGTACCCCTGGAAAACAAGGACGCGTTCATCAGCAACCTGATGAACCAGATGACCCTCGATGAAAAGATCGGCCAGTTACGCCTGATCAGCATCGGCCCGGAGATGCCCCGCGAGCTGATCCGCAAAGAGATCGCCGCCGGCAACATCGGTGGCACGTTCAACTCGATCACCCGCCCGGAAAACCGCCCGATGCAGGACGCCGCCATGCGCAGCCGTCTGAAGATCCCGATGTTTTTCGCCTATGACGTGATCCACGGTCACCGCACAATTTTCCCGATCCCGCTGGCCCTCGCGTCGAGCTGGGACATGGACGCCATCGGCCAGTCCGGCCGCGTCGCCGCCAAGGAAGCCGCCGCCGACAGCCTCGACATCACCTTCGCGCCGATGGTCGATATCTCCCGCGACCCGCGCTGGGGCCGCAGCTCCGAAGGTTTCGGTGAAGACACCTACCTGACCTCGCGCATCGCCGGCGTCATGGTGCGCGCCTATCAAGGCGCCACCCCGAGCGCGGCCGACAGCATCATGGCCAGCGTCAAACACTTCGCCCTGTATGGCGCGGTTGAAGGCGGTCGTGACTACAACACCGTCGACATGAGCCCGGTGAAGATGTACCAGGATTACCTGCCGCCGTACCGCGCCGCGATTGATGCCGGCGCCGGTGGCGTGATGGTTGCGCTGAACTCGATCAACGGCATTCCGGCCACGGCCAACACTTGGCTGATGAACGATCTGCTGCGCCGCGACTGGGGCTTCAAAGGCCTGGCGGTCAGCGACCACGGCGCGATCTTCGAACTGATCAAGCACGGTGTCGCCCGCGACGGTCGTGAAGCGGCGAAGCTGGCGATCAAGGCCGGCATCGACATGAGCATGAACGACACCCTCTATGGCAAAGAACTGCCGGGGCTGCTCAAGGCCGGCGAGATCGAACAGAAAGACATCGACAACGCCGTGCGCGAAGTGCTCGCCGCCAAGTACGACATGGGCCTGTTCAAGGACCCGTACTTGCGCATCGGCAAGGCTGAAGATGATCCGGCCGACACCTACGCCGAAAGCCGCCTGCACCGCGCCGAGGCCCGCGAAGTCGCGCGTCGCAGCCTGGTGTTGCTGAAGAATCAGAACGAAACCCTGCCACTGAAAAAAGACGCGAAAGTCGCACTGGTCGGCCCGCTGGCCAAAGCGCCGATCGACATGATGGGCAGTTGGGCCGCAGCAGGTAAACCGACGCAATCGGTGACCCTGTTCGACGGCATGAGCTCGGTGATCGGCAACAAGTCGAACCTGATCTACGCCCGTGGCGCCAACATCACCAACGACAAGAAAGTGCTGGATTACCTGAACTTCCTCAACTTCGATGCCCCGGAAGTGGTCGATGACCCGCGTCCGGCCAACGTGCTGATCGACGAAGCAGTGAAAGCCGCCAAGGACGCTGACGTGATCGTTGCCGCCGTCGGCGAGTCCCGTGGCATGTCCCACGAATCGTCCAGCCGTACCGACCTGAACATCCCGGAAAACCAGCGTGAGCTGATCCGCGCACTCAAGGCCACCGGCAAACCGCTGGTGCTGGTACTGATGAACGGCCGTCCGCTGACCATTCTCGAAGAGAACCAGTCGGCTGATGCGATTCTGGAAACCTGGTTCAGCGGCACCGAGGGCGGCAACGCCATCGCCGACGTGCTGTTCGGCGACTACAACCCGTCGGGCAAACTGCCGGTGACCTTCCCGCGTTCCGTGGGCCAGATCCCGACCTACTACAACCACCTGAGCATTGGCCGGCCGTTCACGCCGGGCAAACCGGGCAACTACACCTCGCAGTATTTCGATGACACCACCGGGCCGCTGTTCCCGTTCGGTTATGGCCTGAGCTACACCCATTTCGCCCTGAGCGACATGGCGCTGTCGTCGACCACGCTGAACGCCACTGGCAAACTCGACGCCAGCGTCATGCTGAAAAACACCGGCAAGCGTGACGGCGAAACCGTGGTGCAGCTGTACATTCAGGATGTCACCGGTTCGATGATCCGCCCGGTGAAAGAGCTGAAGAACTTCCAGAAAATCATGCTCAAGGCCGGCGAACAGAAAGTCGTGCACTTCACCATCAGCGAGGATGACCTGAAGTTCTACAACGCCCAGCTCAAATACGCGGCGGAGCCTGGCAAGTTCAACGTACAGATCGGCCTGGATTCGCAGGACGTGACGCAGCAGAGCTTCGAACTGCTGTAACAGCAGCAACACTGCAAAACCTGTGGGAGCTGGCTTGCCAGCGATGGCGGCCTAACAGTCAATTGATATGTTGAATGTGACGGCCTCATCGCTGGCAAGCCAGCTCCCACAAAGTTTTTTGGTGTGACCGCTACCCGCGGCGATCGAGGATGTTGACGACCACCCGATCCACCCAGCCCCAGATCCGCTGTTTTACCCGCCGCCACAACGGCCGGCGCTGCCACTCCTCCAGACTCACCCGCTGACTCAGCCCGAAGTCCTTCACAAAACTCGCCTGCACCGCTGCCGTCAACGACGGATCCAGCGCCTCCAGATTCGCCTCCAGATTGAAGCGCAGGTTCCAGTGATCGAAGTTGCACGAGCCGATGCTCACCCAATCGTCCACCAGGACCATTTTCAAATGCAAAAAGCACGGCTGATATTCGAAGATCTGCACCCCGGCCTTGAGCAGTCGCGGGTAGTAGCGATGTCCGGCATAACGCACCGACGGGTGATCGGTGCGCGGCCCGGTCAGTAGCAAACGTACATCGACACCGCGCGCAGCAGCCTTGCGCAGGGAGCGGCGGATTTTCCAGGTTGGCAGGAAATACGGCGTGGCCATCCAGATGCGTTTTTGCCCACTGTTCAATGCACGGAACAACGATTGCAGAATGTCGCGATGCTGGCGGGCATCGGCATACGCCACGCGGCCCATGCCCTCGCCCTTGTCCGGTACGCGCGGTAATCGCGGCAGACCGAAATGCGCGGCCGGGCGCCAGGCGCGGCGATAGCGGTTGGCGATCCACTGACGATCAAACAGCAATTGCCAGTCGATCACCAACGGCCCGCTGATCTCGACCATCACTTCGTGCCATTCGCTGGTGTCATGGCCCGGCGTCCAGAACTCGTCGGTGACGCCGGTGCCGCCGACCACCGCCAGACGCTGATCGACCAGCAGCAATTTGCGGTGATCGCGGTAGAAATTGCCGACCCAGCGCCGCCAGTTCAGCCGATTGTAGAAACGCAGTTCCACCCCGGCATGGGTCAGGCGCTGGCGCAGATTGAGGGTGAACGCGAGGCTGCCGTAATCGTCGAACAGGCAGCGCACGCGCACCCCACGTTCGGCCGCCAGCACCAGCGCTTGCACGATGGTTTCGGCACAAGCGCCGGCCTCTACCAGATACAGCTCAAGCTCGATCTGCTCCTGCGCGCCAGCGATCTGCTCAAGCATGCGCGGAAAGAATTGCGGGCCGTCGATCAACAGTTCGAACCGGTTGCCGTCACGCCATGGGAACACCGCGCCGCGCATGTCAGCGCGCCGTGAAAATCAGCACCGCACCCACCGGCACCGACAGACTGATGGCCGACAGGTCGGCGAGTTTGCGCAGGCTTTCCAGGCCCGGCGCCAAGTCAAAATCTTCGGCGTTGATCACCAGCGGTTCCAGGGTGACCACCTGAAAGCGTCGATCATCGAGCCGCGTCGCCAGCAATTCGGCGGGGTATTCGTGTTGTTTGCCATGCAGGTTGACGGTCAGCGGCAGGCGCAATTCCAGCTGCGCGCCGGGGGCCAGATCGTTGATCGGGCGCAGGTCGATCTGGGTGGTGATGGTCGCTTCGGGAAATTGCTCGATCTGGAACAGCTCCTTGCGCATGCGCTCATCGCGCAGCGGGATGCCGCTGTTGATCGAGTCCAGCTCGACTTCGACTTCGGCGCGACCGTCGGGATCGACCTTGCCGTGCAGCACCAGAAAGCGTTGCACTTCGGAAATGTGGGCATTTTTCGTGCTGACGAACGACAGCCGCGACGACTCGCCGTCCAGATACCAATTGGCCTGCGCCGGCAGCGCGATGGCAGCCAGCAGCAGGCTGGACAGGGTTGCACAGAGGGAGCGGTTGAACATTGAGGACTCGTGGGGCCGATAAACCTGCACGAACCTTAACTGGCTGGGGCGTTATTGCAAACTTTCACAGAGCTTCCGCTGATTTCCCTGGGTAAGGGGGATCCTGTGGCGATGGGATTTATCCCCGCTGGGCTGCGAAGCGGCCCCTTGCGGTGTGTCATTGAAACCCTACATTCAGGATTTGCGACTGCTGCGCAGCCGAGCGGGGATAAATCCCCTCGCCACAAAAACACCCTAAACCTCCAAAATCCATTCACCGCAAACATCGGCATTCAGCGCACGCAAACTCAGACGCAGAACCGCCTGCTGCGGAATGACGTTGGCCGCCTCCCCCGCTTGCAGTGCGCCGACGGTAACCACCGCTGCCTGCTGCGTATCAATGTTGCGCGCGACCACAGTTTGCAGCGCCATCACCACAATCGCCGCAGCCACCAGCGGATCGACCGTCAGGTGCGGCATCGAGCCGTGGCCGCCGACGCCTTCGATGACCACGTTGAGCAAGTCCTGCGAAGCCATCATCGGCCCTTCGCGAAAGCCCAGATGCCCGGCAGGCAGGCCCGGCATGTTGTGCATGCCGAACAATGCATCGCACGGGAAGCGTTCAAGCAGGCCAGAATGTGCTGATGTCGGGGCATGACGGTTCTCCTCGCGCGGGTGTTCCCGGTCTTGTTGTTTGCAATGAATTCACGACACGTTGGAAGGCAGGTCGTGCTCACTGCCAGATAACCGCGAGACGCGCGCGAGGACAATCGAATGGGGTTCCACAGAGTGGACCCCGAGATCTTCTGGCTCTGCGAACACCTTGTGAACCGACACAAACCCTGTGGGAGCTGGCTTGCCAGCGATAGCGTCGGCACAGGCGATATTTTTTGACTGACACACCGCCATCGCTGGCAAGCCAGCTCCCACAGGGTTCTCTATTTACAGGGTTAAGATGATGCCCCTTGGATCAGGGATTGAGGCGGCAGCCCTGGCGTTCGCTTTGCCATTGGGCGCGGTGGCTGCGGCCCATGCCGCTGACGGTGATGGTTTTGCTGGCGGGGTCATCGCTGAACTGGCTAATCGGCAACCACTGTTTTACGTAGCCACGGCAGTATTCGGCGTCGTTGTTCATCACGTAGCGGCACGAGCAATATTCCTTGGCGGTGTAGGCGCTGATGATGTCCGGGAAGGCCCACACATTTTCACGCTCGTAGACAATCCAGCCGAGCAGAAGAACCAGCAGCAACAGCAAAAAGCGCTTCATGGCCGCACCGCCTTCAGCACGCGCTTGAGCAACTCGTTATGACGGTAGCTGCCATCGCGATCATCGCCATAACGGACGATCACCAGTTTCTCGCTGGGAATCACATACAGCGCCTGCCCCCAATGGCCGAGGGCAGCAAAGGTATCGAGCGGCGCATCGGGCCACGGTGATGCCGCGCCATCTACCGCACGATTGAGCCACCACTGCCCGCCGGGCACGGCTTCGTCCTGATGGGCCTGGTAACCGGCGAACGGTTTCAGGTTGAACCCGAGCCAATCCTTGGGCAGCAACTGCTGGGCATCCCAACGCCCGTCGCGGGCCATCAACAGCCCGACTCGCGCCAGATCCCGTGCGGTGAGATAGGCGTAAGACGAAGCGACAAAAGTACCCGTCGCATCGGTTTCCCACACGGCGTGGTGGATGCCCAAAGGCTCAAACAGCGCTGTCCACGGATAGTCGGGATAACGCTGCGGGCCGACGATGTTTTTCAATGCGGCGGCGAGCAGATTGCTGTCGCCACTGGAGTAACGGAAGGCCTGCCCCGGCGCAGCGTAGCTGTCTTGTTCGGCAGTGAACGCGGCCATGTCGCGATGACCACGGGTGTAGAGCATCGCCACTACCGAGGATTTTAGCGGCGCGTATTCGTAGTCTTCCTGCCAATCGATACCTGAAGCCCAATGCAGCAGATCGGCGAGTTTGATGTCCGGGTGTTTTGCCAGCGGCGGGTAAAACTTTACGGCCGGGTCTTCGAGTTTGAACAGGCCTTCGCCGTACGCCACACCGAGCACGGTGGCCATCAGGCTTTTGCTGATCGACCAGGTCAGGTGCGGGGTGTGTTCGGTGGTCGCGCCGGCGTAGTGTTCGTAGATGATCTGGCCGTCGCGGATGATCAGCAAGGCGTCGGTGCGGATGCCTTGGCGGGTGGTGTCGTCGCGGGGTGGGAAGGCGTAACTTTCCAGCGCTTCAGTATTGGTGATTGTCGCGCCAGTCGGCCATTGCTCACCGGGCCATGGTTCGGCCTGAACGGTGCAGCTGATCAACAGTAGAAACAGCGACAGGCCTTTGCACATGGTGAAGTCTCGGCAGACAAGTGTGCTGATCCTAGCCCGGAAAAATGACAATCTGCCCTGTAGGAGCTGCCGCAGGCTGCGATCTTTTGACGTTGTTTTTGAAAGACAAGATCAAAGGATCGCAGCCTGCGGCAGCTCCTACAGGGGACGTTGAAAAGCTTTGGCCAGGCGTTTGGCTCGGGCGGCGGAGGCCAACCGCATCACTCCTTGATCGCGCTGCCACATCATCGCCCACTCCGGATTACCGTCGCACAACGCCTGACTCACCTCGCCCTCCAGCGAATCAAACTGCGCAAACAACCCACCCAACAACACATGCCCGGCCGGATTGTTCGGCGGTTGCCGACTCGCCTCCGCACACCCGGCCAACAGCGCCAGCAAGCGCAATTGCAGCGCTTGCGGCCAATCGCTGTCCCGCCCGACGCCATACAGCCACGCGGTCATCGCGCTCAACACATAGACATCTTCAAGGGTACGGAACGGTTTCACATAAGCGTCCCAACCATCCCCCGCCAACAACTCACACTGCGCGCCATCGAGCAGCAACCGCCCATGACTGATGTCCGGCATCAACGGCAGCGCCGGCAGTTTTTCCACGCTCACGCCAGGCTCGCCGGGGTAGACCACGGCCAGACTCAGACGCGGACTTTCGCCGGGTTCTTCACTGCGCGCGGCAATCAACAGCCAGTCCGCCGCATCGCCGGCGGTGACGAAATCCTTGCGTCCGCTCAGGCGCAAATCGCTCAGCCGCGTTTGCATATCCGCCGGGCGCAGGCTGCGCTGTTCGGTCGCACACAACGCACCGAGGCTCAGCGGCGCGCTCGGCCACAGCATGCGCAATGCCGCCTGATAACCGACCAGAAATGCCAGCCCCGGCGTCGCCATCCGCCGCCCACCGGCGACCGCCAATTCGAACGGTGTGACGTTGCCCAGTTGCTGCAACAACGTCGCGAAACCCTCGGCCAGGTCAGCAACGGCGGGCAATCGTTCACGGCTGTGCAGCAGATCTGGCCAGGGCATAAGAGGCTCCTTGTGGGCTGTCATATAAGCATCACCGAACGTTCATGGCGATGACACCGGGGCTACATAGCCTGACTTTGCACAACACGGCTGCATAAAGAAAGTCGATCGGCTGCAACCCACGACGGGTTCAAGGCCCGTACGGAGATTCACATGACTCAGATCGCCCGCATCAGCGACACCGGCAATGAACGCCGCCTGCAAGCCGAACGCCTGATCGGCGCCGAGGCCTTGCAGCAAGCCCAAGCCTTGCGCTTCAACGTCTTCAGCGGCGAGTTCAACGCCAAGCTGAAAGGCGCGGAACTGGGCCTGGACATGGATGATTATGATGTTCACTGCAGCCACATCGGCGTGCGTGATTTGAACACCGGCCGCTTGGTGGCGACCACGCGTCTGCTCGATCACACCGCCGCCAGCAGCCTCGGCAAGTTCTACAGCGAAGAAGAATTCAGCCTGCATGGCCTGGCGCATCTGCAAGGTCCGATCCTCGAAATCGGCCGCACCTGCGTCGACCCGGCGTACCGCAACGGTGGCACCATTGCAGTGTTGTGGGGCGAGTTGGCCGAGGTGTTGAATCAGGGCGGCTACAGCTATCTGATGGGTTGCGCGAGCATTCCGATGCAGGACGGCGGCGTTCAGGCGCACGCGATCATGCAGCGCCTGCGCGAACGCTATCTGTGCACCGAACACCTGCGCGCCGAGCCGAAGAAACCGCTGCCGACGCTGGATATTCCATCGAACGTGATCGCGGAAATGCCGCCGCTGCTCAAGGCCTATATGCGTCTGGGCGCGAAGATCTGCGGCGAGCCATGCTGGGACGAAGATTTCCAGGTCGCCGACGTGTTCATCCTGCTCAAGCGCGACGAACTCTGCCCGCGCTACGCCAAGCACTTCAAGGCGGCCGTGTGATGAGCCGGCTGCGGGTGTACGCGCGGATCGCGCGGGTGCTGCTGGTGGTCTCGCTCGGTTTGACCATGGCCAGCGTGTTCGGCGTGTTCGAACGCATTGGTCTGGCGCATTCGATGGAGCGGCGTCAGCGCTGGTCGCGTTTTTTCATGGCACGCCTGAGCAACGCCCTGCCCTTTCGCATGACCGTGCTCGGCGAGCTGCCGAAGCAACCGATGTTGTGGGTCAGCAATCATGTGTCGTGGACGGACATTCCGTTGCTCGGCATGCTCACGCCGCTGTCGTTTCTGTCCAAGGCTGAAGTGCGCACCTGGCCGGTGGCCGGTTGGCTGGCCGCGAAGGCCGGCAGCCTGTTCATCCGTCGCGGTTCGGGCGACAGCCAGTTGATCAGGAAGCAGATGACCCGTCACCTGCAAACCGCTCACCCGCTGCTGATGTTCCCGGAAGGCACCACCACCGATGGCCGCTCACTGCGTACCTTTCATGGTCGCTTGCTGGCGGCGGCGATTGATTCCGAGGTGATGCTGCAACCGGTGGCGATTCGTTATCTGCGTAACGGCGAGATCGATGCGCTGGCGCCGTTCATTGGCGACGATGATCTGCTCTCGCACCTGATGCGCCTGTTCAGCAACGATTGCGGGGATGTCGAAGTTCACCTGCTCAAGCCAATTGCCTGTCAGGGTCGCGAACGTGCGGCGCTGGCGTTCGAGGCGCAGCAGGCGGTGCAGAAGGCGTTGTTTGGATCGATCCCGGAAACCCGACAATCACCCATGCGCCCTGCAATCGCTGCCTGAAAATACAAACTCTGAAATCACCCTAAGACCCTGTGGGAGCTGGCTTGCCAGCGATAGCGGCAGACCAGTCGACATCTAAGCTGGATGTGCCGCCGCCATCGCTGGCAAGCCAGCTCCCACAGGGATTCAGGTTGTCTGAGAGAGTTGAGAAAAGTGCTGGAGATGCGGGTAGAAGAGCCGGAAGTCTTCACTCAGCGGCTCATACAACCGCCGCAATTCCTGCATCGCCCCCGCCAGCTCTTCTGGCCGGCTCAAGCGCCGCGAGATCCCGCGCAACACCTGCTCCAGCACTTCAAATTCCTGGTACGAACCCAACCAGTCATTAGCGACCATGTGCGGCGCAATCTTCGCCAGTCGCTCGGGCAACTGCTGCTCATGGGTGAGTACCCGATAAACGTCTGCGGTGAAGATCTCCAGCGGTTGATCGGCGTACAACCGCCAGTCTCGCGCCAAACAGTGATCGAAAAACACATCGAGCACGATTCCCGCATAACGCCGCCGCGTATCGGTAAACCGCCCCAAGGCGATGTCCACCAGCGGATGGCGATCGGTAAACACGTCAATCCGTCGATGCAATTGAATCGCCGCTTCCACCTCCGGCGCAAACTGCCCTTGCAACCGACCTTTGACGAAGTCGCCATAGAGGCTGCCGAGCAGTTGACCGGGGCGCTGGCCACCGAGGTGTAAATGTGCGAGATAGTTCATGGGCGCAGCTTAGCACCGCGCCCTGCAATCGACACCTCACCATATCGTTATAACCCGATATACCGATTTATGCGCTCATCAGACCAAAATCATATTGGTATATCGCGAAATACCGATTTAAAGTTCGCCTCATCGCGATATAGCGTTGTACTCAACCGAGCACCCTGCCATGAACCTTGACCTCGACGAAATAATAAAAGCCCTGGCGCACCCAGTACGGCGAGACATCCTCAACTGGCTGAAAGACCCGAAAGCCGAGTTTCCGGAACAGTTGCACAACCACGAGTACGGCATCTGCGCCGGACAGATCGATCAGCGCTGCGGCCTGTCGCAGTCGACCGTTTCTGCCCACCTCGCGACGTTGCAACGCGCGGGACTGATCAGCAGCCAGAAGGCCGGGCAGTGGCATTTTTTCAAACGTAACGAGGACGTGATTCAGGCGTTCCTCAGCACCCTCAGTAAAGAGCTCTGACCCTTAACGTCAGCCAGCCGACAAGGAAACACGCATGCCCCTCTCGCTACTCATCCTCGCCTTGAGCGCCTTCGCCATCGGCACTACCGAATTCGTCATCATGGGCCTGTTGCCCGATGTCGCGGCTGACCTCGGTGTGTCGATCCCCGGCGCCGGCTGGCTGGTGACCGGTTACGCCCTGGGCGTGGCTATCGGCGCGCCATTCATGGCCATGGCCACCGCCAAACTGCCGCGTAAAGCGGCACTGGTCGCGTTGATGGGCATCTTTATTGTCGGCAACCTGCTCTGTGCCATGGCCAGTGATTACAACGTGCTGATGTTCGCCCGAGTGATCACCGCGCTGTGTCACGGTGCGTTCTTCGGCATCGGTTCGGTGGTGGCGGCCAATCTGGTACCGGCCAACAAGCGTGCATCGGCGGTGGCCTTGATGTTCACCGGTCTGACTTTGGCCAACGTGCTTGGCGTGCCGTTGGGCACTGCGCTGGGTCAGCAATACGGCTGGCGCTCGACCTTCTGGGCGGTGACCGTGATTGGTGTGATTGCGCTGATCGGCCTGATCCGCTTCCTGCCAGCCAAGCGCGATGAGGAAAAACTCGACATGCGCGCCGAACTCGCCGCCCTCAAAGGCGCCGGGATCTGGTTGTCGCTGAGCATGACCGCACTGTTCGCCGCCTCCGTCTTCACCCTGTTCACCTACGTCGCGCCGTTGCTCGGCGAAGTCACCGGCGTGTCGCCGCGTGGCGTGACCTGGACGCTGATGCTGATCGGCCTGGGCCTGACCGTCGGCAACATCATCGGCGGCAAGCTCGCCGACAAAGGCATGGCCGCCACGCTGATCGGCGTATTCATCGCCATGGCCGTGGTCTCCACCGTGCTGACCTGGACCAGCGTCGCGCTGATCCCGACTGAAATCACTCTGTTCCTCTGGGCCACCGCGTGTTTCGCCGCCGTGCCTGCACTGCAAGTCAACGTGGTGACCTTCGGCAAAGCTGCACCGAACCTGGTCTCGACCCTGAACATCGGCGCCTTCAACGTCGGCAACGCCCTCGGCGCCTGGGTCGGCGGCAGCGTCATCGCCCACGGCTATGGCCTGACCAGCGTGCCACTCGCGGCCGCCGCCCTGGCAGTGCTCGCCCTGCTGGTGACCCTGATTACTTTCCGTCAGAACGGCAATACCGATCTGGCCCCCGCTACTCACTGATTAACTTTCACCTACGAGGGTTGTAGACATGGCAACTATTTTCGATCCAATCAAACTCGGCGACGTCCAGCTGGCCAACCGCATCATCATGGCTCCACTGACCCGCTGCCGCGCCGATGAAGGCCGCGTACCGAATGCGTTGATGGCTGAATATTATGTACAGCGCGCCTCCGCCGGCCTGATCCTCAGCGAAGCCACTTCGGTGACGCCGATGGGCGTGGGCTACCCGGACACCCCGGGCATCTGGTCCAACGATCAAGTGCGCGGCTGGGCCAACGTGACCAAAGCCATTCACGGCGCTGGCGGCAAGATTTTCCTGCAACTGTGGCACGTCGGTCGCGTCTCGCACCCCTCGTACCTCAACGGTGAAGCGCCGGTTGCCCCGAGCGCCATTCAGCCAAAAGGTCACGTCAGCCTGGTTCGCCCGATGGCCGACTACCCAACACCACGTGCACTGGAAACCGCTGAAATCGCCGACATCGTCGACGCCTACCGCACCGGCGCCGAGAACGCCAAAGCCGCCGGTTTTGACGGCGTGGAAATCCACGGCGCCAACGGCTACCTGCTCGACCAGTTCCTGCAAAGCAGCACCAACCAGCGCACCGACAACTACGGTGGCTCTTTGGAAAACCGTGCGCGTCTATTGCTGGAAGTGACTGACGCAGCGATCGAAGTCTGGGGTGCCGGCCGTGTCGGTGTGCACCTGGCACCGCGCGCCGACTCCCACGACATGGGTGACGACAACCTGGCCGAAACCTTCACCTACGTCGCACGTGAATTGGGCAAACGCGGCATCGCGTTCATCTGCTCCCGTGAGAAAGAAGGCGCCGACAGCCTCGGCCCGCAACTGAAAGAAGCCTTCGGCGGTCCGTACATCGCCAACGAGAAATTCACCAAAGACAGCGCCAACGCATGGTTGGCCAGCGGCAAGGCTGACGCTGTGGCGTTTGGCGTACCGTTCATTGCCAACCCGGATCTGCCGGCTCGCTTGCAGGCCGATGCGCCGTTGAATGAAGCGCGCCCGGAGTTGTTCTACGCTAAAGGCCCGGTGGGTTATATCGACTACCCGACGCTGTAAGCCGTACTACGAAAAAAACAAAAGCCCCGACGTGTAAACGTCGGGGCTTTTTTATTAGCCTCCCTCCATGCAACTTACCACTGTATACATAACGGGCAATCATTCTACATATCCGCAAATACAAGCCCGAATGAACTTCCTGTTGATGACTGATAGTTTTATTCAAACATCAAAAGGAGCTGCACCATGGAAGGTAATACCGGTATCAACATTGATGACTACGAAGATTTCGAAGAATACGAAATCATTGAGCAGGTCGACCTCGCTTCGGTGAATTCGACACTGGTGTTTGCACTGGCACAGATCAACCCGTTCGCCGCGGCTATTCTGCAGACTGCCCTGGCGGGCCTTTCTCCTGAGAAAGTGCTCGCCCTCGAGGATAAATCACAGATCCCTGCGGCCCTCCTCGACCACTTCAAGCAGGCCAATGATGCGGAACAGGATGAATGGAACAGCATTTCGCGCATTGGCTCTTATACGAGCATCCTGTTCAACATTTATAACAACACCAACGAAGTGTTCACATTGCGCCATGCCAACTGGGACCACAGCCGCGTAGCCACTTCCGACTTCGACATTGAGCCCATGCAAACCATGAGCTTTACTTTGCGCCACGAAATACCGGTGGTTAAAGTCAGTTCAAAAACCAAAGGCCCGACAACGATCAATCATGGTTTCTCGTATGCAAGCGAGTCGTACGGTTTCGAGTTTTCGACGCTACTGAAACTCAAGAAAAAGTACTCTACGTTTTCGTTCTCGCCACCGACCATTCCTCATCGCGAGCATAAAGTCGCTTCGACGGGACGCAAGGCCTTGCGCTGCAGTTCGAAAATCTCGCGCGCGCTGCCGAATCGCCCTTACAGCTACGCGGTAGCCATCACACTGGGCTGACAGATCAACGACACTGACAGGTGCCTCGCAACGGGGCACTTTTGCATCGGCTGTTCGCGTATTGCCGCGCAAGCTGCCGGATGCGGCCCGTACGATCATATCCGGGCAACAATTTTCCTACAAAATAGCCCGGCATCCGGCTGTCAACGGACAAACCGAGCGTATATAAATGCACTCTTGCTCAACCCCACACGTGGTAAAACTCTGTTCACCTGCGAAGGCTGTCATTACTTTCATTTGCGCAGGCTCGGGCTCAGGCGCAGCATATCCAGTCCTGTATCGACCCAACGCTCGGCCTCGGCATGCAGCTCAAAGCTGTCCGGTGCCAGAAGCCAGCCATACAGGAGGCCATCGATATAAGCATGAATGCTGATGGCCGCACGGGCAGTGTCGAGATCTTCCGGCAACTGGCCGCGATTCACCGCATTACGCAAGGTCAGGCCGATACGCAGATTGCAATCGAGGCTGGCCGTCCGGCGCTGCTGGCGCAAATCGCACATTTCATCGGTGAATTCGCACTTATGAAACAGAATTTCGTTGATACGCCGGGTTTTCGGGTCCAGCGCAACTTGATGAAACAAATGAATCAGCAATTTGCGCATGCAGCCCAGCGGGTCGAGTTCGTCCTCGCTTTCACTGGCCTTGGCCAATTCATCCAGCGGCTCATGCAGGCTGTCGAGCATGGCCTGAACCAGGTCGGCCTTGTTGCTGAAATGCCAGTAGATCGCGCCGCGCGTCACGCCGGCCATGGTCGCGATGTCCGCCAGCGTCGTACGAGCGACACCCCTTTCATAAAAGGCTTTCTCCGCCGCTTCCAGAATCTGGCTGCGGGTTTCTTGAGCTTCCTCTTTGGTACGACGGACCATGGCAGTAAAACCTCAAACAGGATGTTTCAGGGATGGCTGAATATCCGCTGAATAAAGTGGGGGCGATCTCTCGTGAATCGGCTCCCCGGCCTACAATTTCAAACCTTGCGACGTGTTTTGTACCAGGGTGGGTACGACGCCAAGGTGTTTACAAACAACCATGAACGTAAGTATATTACTTAGCAAGCTACTTATCCACCCGGCATCATTTTTTTACCCTTCCACACTTCTTGTGCGCTTTTCGCGCGCCTGACCCGAGGATCTTCATGCAATTCAAGCCAGCTGTTACCGCTCTGGTCACTGCCGTCGCCCTGGCATCGCTGCTCAGCGGATGTAAAAAGGAAGAAGCGGCACCGGCCGCTCCGCCCCCTCAGGTCGGCGTCGTCACCCTGCAACCACAAGCGTTTACCCTCACTTCCGAGCTGCCAGGTCGCACCAGTGCGTTCCGCATCGCTGAAGTGCGTCCACAGGTCAACGGCATCATTCTCAAACGTCTGTTCAAGGAAGGCGGCGATGTCAAAGCCGGCCAGCAGCTGTATCAGATCGATCCGTCGGTCTATGAAGCGACCCTGAAAAGCGCCGAAGCCAACCTGCGTTCGACCAAGTCGATCTCCGACCGCTACAAGCAACTGGTCGATGAGCAGGCTGTCAGCCGCCAGGAATACGACACCGCCGTGTCCAACCGCATGGAATCGGAAGCGTCGTTGCAGACCGCGCAGATCAACGTGCGTTACACCAAGGTCTACGCGCCGATTTCCGGTCGCATTGGCCGTTCTTCGGTGACCGAAGGTGCGTTGGTCAGCAATGGTCAGACCGACGCGATGGCGACCATTCAGCAACTGGACCCGATCTACGTCGACGTCACCCAGTCCTCGGTTGAACTGCTGGAATTGCGCCGCGAGCTGGAAAGCGGTCGTCTGCAGAAGTCCGGCGAAAACTCGGCAGCGGTCAAACTGACCCTGGAAGACGGCAGCCAGTACAAGCTCGACGGTAAGCTGGAATTCTCCGAAGTCACGGTCGACCCGACTACCGGTTCGGTGACTCTGCGTGCGGTGTTCCCGAACCCGGATCACACCCTGCTGCCGGGCATGTTCGTCCGCGCCCAGTTGCAGGCCGGTGTCAACGCCGCGGCCATTCTGGCGCCGCAACAAGGTGTGACCCGCGACCTCAAAGGCACCCCGACCGCACTGGTCGTCGGCGCCGACAACAAGGTCGAGCTGCGTCAGCTCAAGGCCAGCCGCACCGTCGGCAGCCAGTGGCTGATTGAAGACGGCTTGAAGGCGGGCGATCGTCTGATCACCGAAGGCCTGCAATACGTGCGTCCAGGTGTTCAGGTCAACCCGACCGAAGCCACCAATGTCGGCAACAAGAACCCGGCCCCCGCTCAGCCAGCTGACAAAGCCGCTGGCGGCAAAGGGGAGTAACTCATGTCAAAATTCTTTATCGACCGTCCGATTTTCGCCTGGGTAATTGCCCTGGTGATCATGTTGGTCGGGGCACTTTCGATCCTGAAATTGCCGATCAACCAGTACCCGAGCATTGCGCCTCCGGCCATTGCGATCTCCGTGACCTACCCGGGCGCTTCGGCGCAAACCGTGCAGGACACCGTGGTCCAGGTGATCGAGCAGCAGCTCAACGGTATCGACAACCTGCGTTATGTGTCCTCGGAAAGTAACTCCGACGGCAGCATGACCATCACCGCGACCTTCGAGCAAGGCACCAACTCCGACACCGCGCAGGTACAGGTTCAGAACAAGCTGAACCTGGCCACCCCGCTGTTGCCGCAGGAAGTGCAGCAACAAGGTATCCGCGTGACCAAGGCAGTGAAAAACTTCCTCTTGGTGATCGGCGTGGTATCGCGTGACGGCAGCATGACCAAGGACGACCTGTCCAACTACATCGTGTCGAACATGCAGGATCCGATCTCGCGGACCGCCGGTGTCGGTGACTTCCAGGTCTTCGGTGCCCAGTACGCGATGCGCATCTGGCTCGACCCGGCCAAGTTGAACAAGTACAACCTGACTCCAGGCGATGTCAGCACCGCGATCTCGGCACAGAACGTCCAGGTGTCTTCCGGTCAGCTCGGCGGTTTGCCGGCACTGCCTGGCCAGCAACTGAACGCCACGATCATCGGCAAGACACGTCTGCAGACTGCCGAGCAGTTCAAGGCAATTCTGCTGAAGGTCAACCAGGACGGCTCGCAAGTGCGTGTCGGCGACGTCGCTGACGTCGGTCTGGGCGGTGAAAACTCGAGCATTTCCGCGCAGTTCAACGGCAGCCCGGCCTCGGGTCTGGCGGTGAAGCTGGCCAACGGTGCCAACGCCCTCGACACCGCCAAAGCGCTGCGTAAGACGATTGACGACCTCAAGCCGTTCTTCCCGCAAGGCATGGAAGTGGTGTTCCCGTACGACACCACCCCGGTGGTGACCGAGTCGATCAAAGGTGTGGTTGAAACCCTGGTCGAAGCGATCGTGCTGGTGTTCCTGGTGATGTTCCTGTTCCTGCAGAACTTCCGCGCCACCGTCATCACCACGATGACCGTGCCGGTGGTATTGCTGGGTACATTCGGCATCCTCGCGGCGTTCGGTTTCAGCATCAACACCCTGACCATGTTCGGTATGGTGTTGGCCATCGGCTTGCTGGTGGACGATGCCATCGTCGTGGTGGAAAACGTCGAGCGGGTGATGAGCGAAGAAGGCCTGTCACCGAAGGAAGCAACCAAGAAGTCCATGGGCCAGATCCAGGGCGCACTGGTCGGCATTGCGCTGGTTCTGTCGGCGGTACTGCTGCCGATGGCGTTCTTCAGCGGCTCAACCGGTGTGATCTACAAGCAGTTCTCTATCACTATCGTCTCGGCCATGGCCCTGTCGGTAATGGTTGCGCTGATCTTCACCCCGGCCCTTTGCGCGACCATGCTCAAAGCGATTCCGAAAGGTGAACACGGCACGCCAAAGAAAGGTTTCTTCGGCTGGTTCAACCGCAACTTCGACCGTGGCGTGCAGAGCTATGAGCGCGGTGTCGGCAACATGCTGTCGCGCAAAGCACCGTACCTGCTGGCTTACCTGTTGATCGTGGTCGGCATGATCTGGCTGTTCACGCGCATTCCGACTGCGTTCCTGCCGGAAGAAGACCAGGGCGTACTGTTCGCCCAGGTGCAGACGCCGGCCGGTTCGAGTGCCGAGCGTACTCAAGTGGTGATCGACGAAATGCGCAGCTACCTGCTGGATAAAGAAGCAGGCGCAGTGTCCTCGGTGTTCACCGTGAACGGCTTCAACTTCGCCGGTCGCGGTCAGAGCTCGGGTCTGGCGTTCATCATGCTCAAGCCGTGGGACGAGCGTAACGCGGACAACAGCGTGTTTGCCCTGGCCCAACGTGCCCAGCAGCACTTCTTCACTTTCCGCGACGCGATGGTGTTTGCTTTCGCCCCGCCTGCGGTACTGGAGTTGGGTAACGCCACCGGTTTCGACGTGTTCCTGCAAGACCGCGCCGGTATCGGTCACGACAAGCTGATGGAAGCGCGTAACCAGTTCCTTGGCCTCGCCGCTCAGAGCAAGGTGCTCTATCAGGTGCGTCCGAACGGCCTGAACGATGAACCGCAATACCACTTGGAAATCGACGACGAGAAAGCCCAGGCCCTTGGCTTGAGCCTGACCGACATCAACAGCACGCTGTCGATCTCCTTCGGTAGTAGCTACGTCAACGACTTCATCGACCGTGGTCGTGTGAAGAAGGTTTACGTGCAAGGTCAGGCCGGTGCTCGCATGAGCCCGGAAGACTTGAAGAAATGGTACGTGCGCAACAACGCCGGGACCATGGTGCCGTTCTCCGCCTTCGCCAAAGGCGAGTGGATCTACGGTTCGCCGAAGCTGGCCCGTTACAACGGCGTGGAAGCGATGGAAGTGCTCGGTTCTCCGGCGCCGGGTTACTCCACCGGTGAAGCGATGGCCGAAGTCGAAGCGATTGCCAAGAAGCTGCCGGCGGGTGTCGGTATCTCCTGGACCGGTCTGTCCTATGAAGAACGTCTGTCGGGTTCGCAAGCGCCGGCGCTGTACGCCCTGTCGCTGCTGATGGTGTTCCTGTGTCTGGCGGCGCTGTACGAGAGCTGGTCGATTCCGATCGCCGTTATGCTCGTGGTACCGCTGGGTATCATCGGTGCACTGCTGGCCACCAGCCTGCGCGGTCTGTCCAACGACGTGTACTTCCAGGTGGGACTGTTGACGACCATCGGTCTGGCGGCCAAAAACGCCATTCTGATCGTCGAGTTCGCCAAGGAACTGCATGAACAGGGCCGCAGCCTGCGTGACGCGGCGATTGAAGCCTGCCGCATGCGTCTGCGACCGATCATCATGACGTCGCTGGCCTTCGTCCTCGGTGTTGTGCCGTTGGCGATCTCCACCGGCGCCGGTTCAGGCAGTCAGCACGCGATCGGTACCGGCGTGATTGGCGGTATGCTCACGGCAACGATCCTGGCGATCTTCTGGGTCCCACTGTTCTTCGTCACGGTTTCGTCCATCGGCCAGCGTAAAATCGCCGATCCAGATGACGATGCTAAAGAAACTCCT
Source organism: Pseudomonas sp. SM4 (assembly GCF_051913165.1). NCBI lineage: Bacteria > Pseudomonadati > Pseudomonadota > Gammaproteobacteria > Pseudomonadales > Pseudomonadaceae > Pseudomonas > Pseudomonas sp. SM4. The sequence continues at coordinate 249,335 of NZ_JBODOE010000011.1, forward strand.
AAAGAGGCTGGCCAATGAGCAAGTCGCTACTCTCCATCGCAGTCGCCGCCTTCGTGCTGAGCGGTTGCTCGCTGATACCTGACTATCAGCAGCCTGAGGCTCCGGTCGCAGGTCAGTACCCGCAGGGGCCGGCGTATTCGCCGGCCCAGGCACCGGCGCAAGCCGCTGCCGAGCAGGGCTGGAAGCAGTTTTTCCACGACCCGGCCCTGCAACAGCTGATCCAGGTGTCCCTGGAAAACAACCGTGACCTGCGTGTCGCGGCACTGAACATCGACGCGTATGCGGCTCAATACCGCATTCAGCGTGCTGACCTGTACCCGGCGATTTCGGCCAATGGCACTGGCAGCCGTCAACGTCTCCCGGAGCGCGCTTCGCAGACCGGCGAGTCGATGATCAGCAGCTCGTACTCGGCCACCGTTGGCATCAGCGCCTACGAACTCGACCTGTTCGGTCGCGTTCGCAGCCTGAGCGAACAAGCGCTGCAACAATACTTCGCCACGGAAGAAGCGCGCCGCAGCACCCAGATCAGTCTGGTGGCCAGCGTCGCCAACGCTTACCTGACCTGGCAAGCGGACAAGGAACTGCTCAAGCTGACCCAAGACACCCTCGGTGCCTTTGAAGAAAGCTACAAGCTGACCAGCCGCAGCAACGAAGTCGGTGTCGCTTCGGCACTGGATCTGGCGCAGTCGCGCACTTCGGTGGAAAACGCCCGTGCGCAACTGGCGCGTTACACCCGCCAGGTCGCGCAGGACGAAAACAGCCTGACCCTGCTGCTCGGTACCGGTATCCCGGCCAACCTGCAAGCGGCCAAACCGCTGTCGGATGATCTGCTCAGCGACGTGCCGGCCGGTCTGCCATCGGATCTGCTGCAACGTCGTCCGGACATTCTGCAAGCCGAGCACAACCTGAAAGCGGCCAACGCCAACATCGGCGCGGCCCGTGCAGCGTTCTTCCCGAGCATCAGCCTGACCGCCAACGCGGGCACACTGAGCCCGGACCTGTCCGGTCTGTTCAAGGGTGGTTCGGGTACATGGCTGTTCTCGCCGCAGATCAACCTGCCGATCTTCAACGCCGGCAGCCTGCGCGCCAGCCTCGACTACGCCAAGATCCAGAAGGACATTGGCGTGGCGAACTACGAGAAGTCCATTCAAACGGCCTTCCAGGAAGTCGCCGACGGCCTGGCCGCCCGCCAGACCTACACCGAGCAGCTGCAAGCGCAGCGTGACTTCGTTCAGGCCAACCAGGATTACTACCGCCTGGCCGAGCGTCGTTACCGCATCGGTGTCGACAGCAACCTGACCTTCCTCGATGCCCAGCGTCAGCTGTTCAGCGCGCAACAAGCGCTGATCACCGACCGCCTCGCGCAGCTGACCAGTGCGGTCAACCTGTACAAGGCTTTGGGTGGCGGCTGGAATTCGCAAACCGCGAAGAACGAGCCGGTGAAAGAAGAAGCGCCGAAGATGAGATTGTTCTGATCATCATCCGGTAAAAACAAGAAGCCCACCGATTGGTGGGCTTTTTGTTGTGTCTGAGAAAGTTGTGGTGTCTGGACTGGCCCCATCGCTGGCAAGCCAGCTCCCACAATGTTCTGTGGTGTACCCAACATTGTGAACGACACAAAAACCTGTGGGAGCTGGCTTGCCAGCGATGACGTCCTCACATTCACCCCGAAACTCCGACCAAATCTTGCGTTCGATAATCGCCCAAAACCCGCTTCCGCCGATTGAATCCCCACCACCGCGCCCCGCACCATTCGATCCACAAAACCAATAACAACAGGTTCGACACCATGCTTTCGCGCCCTGCTCCGTCCGGCTGATCGCCGCCGCTCCGCCCCCTGAATCCATCGTATTTCTGCACCGCTAAAAACGGCCGCAGCGCCGCCGTTCGCCCTAAAAAAACAAGAGAGATTCCAGCTATGACTACCTCCCCCGCGCCTTACGCATTTCCCGGGCTGATCGCCCTGGCCCTGGCCGGCATCGCGCTGCCCGCTGCGGCCGAAGAAGCCGGTTTTATCGAAGGGGCCAAGGTCAACCTCAACCTGCGCAACTTCTACATCAACCGCAACTTCACCAACCCGACCAAGGCCCAGGGCAAGGCTGAAGAGTGGACCCAGAACTTCATTCTCGACGCCAAATCCGGCTTCACCCAAGGCACCGTCGGGTTCGGCATGGACGTGCTGGGTTTGTACTCGTTGAAACTCGATGGTGGCAAAGGCACGGGCGGCACGCAGTTGCTGCCACTGGATCATGACGGGCGCCCGGCTGACAACTTCGGCCGCACCAACGTCGCTTTCAAGGCCAAGCTTTCCCAGACCGAAGTAAAGGTCGGCGAATGGATGCCAGTGCTGCCGATCCTGCGTTCGGACGACGGTCGCTCGTTGCCACAAACCTTCCGTGGCGGCCAGATCACTTCGAAGGAAATCGACGGCCTGACCCTCTACGGCGGCCAGTTCCGCGCCAACAGCCCGCGCGACGACAGCAGCATGAGCGACATGTCGATGACCGGCAAAGCGGCGTTCACCTCTGATCGATTCAACTTTCAGGGCGGTGAGTATGTGTTCAACGACAAGCGCACACAGATCGGCTTATGGAACGCTGAACTCAAGGACATCTACAGCCAGCAATACGTCAACCTGACCCACAGCCAACCATTGGGCGACTGGACGCTGGGCGCCAACCTCGGTTTCTTCTACGGCAAGGACGACGGCAGCGCCCGCGCCGGCGATCTCGACAACAAGACCTGGTCGGGGATGTTCTCGGCCAGATACGGCGGCAACACCTTCTACGTCGGCCTGCAGAAACTTACCGGCGACAGCGCGTGGATGCGCGTCAACGGCACCAGCGGCGGCACGCTGGCCAACGACAGCTACAACGCCAGTTATGACAATGCCCAGGAACGTTCCTGGCAATTGCGCCACGACTACAACTTCGCCGCCATGGGCGTCCCCGGCCTGACCCTGATGAACCGCTACATCAGCGGCGACAACGTACACACCGGCACGATCACCGACGGCAAGGAGTGGGGCCGCGAATCGGAACTGGGCTACACCGTGCAGAGCGGCACGCTCAAGGACCTCAACGTCAGATGGCGCAACTCGACCATGCGCCGGGATTTCAGCAATAACGAGTTCGACGAGAATCGCCTGATCGTCAGCTACCCGATCAGCCTTCTCTAAACACAAACTCACCTCCTGTAGGAGCTGCCGCAGGCTGCGATCTTTTGACTTTGATCTTAAAAAACAAAATCAAAAGATCGCAGCCTTCGGCAGCTCCTACAGGGGGCTATGCCATTGGTCTGGATTAATGGCACTTTGCCGGGCGTCGAGTAGAGTGAAAAAACCTGAAGGACTCAGGTGTACGCCCTTCCCGCTTCCGTTATCTGTTGATGTTGGTCCCCTAAAGACTTGAGCCAGGCTGTCATCGGAAGACACTGTTGATCACCAGAGGACGACCTCATGATCACCCGACTCAAAGCAGTCCCTGACTGGAACGCCAAGGCGTACCAGCAGTTTTCCAAGCTCAGGCAACGTCCGGTCAATGAATTGCTCGACCGCGTCCACCTGCACAACCCCAGACGAATTGTTGACCTCGGTTGCGGCACCGGCATCGCCACGCGGTTGTTGGCCGAACGCTGGCCGCGCGCGCAGTTGCTGGGCATCGACAGCTCAGCGCAGATGCTCGACGAGGCGCGCGGCCTGCCGATCAACGCTTCATGGCAACAGTGCGACTTGCTTGACTGGCAGCCTGAACAACCGGCGGATCTGCTGTTTGCCGCCGCTGTGCTGCATTTCATCCATGGCCATGAAACGCTGCTGCCGAACCTGCTTGGTCAACTCAACGCGGGTGGTTGCCTGGCGGCGCATATGCCCGACTGGCGCGATGCGTTGTGGTATCGGCTGATGCTCGAAACACTCGACGACGGCGGTGTCGGCGGCACGCCGTTGGGCACGCCGGAACTGCGCCAGCGCATGGCGGCGCGGCCATTGTTGGCGCTGGAGGACTACTACCGATTGCTCGCGCCAATGACCTCGTCGCTGGATATCTGGGAGACCGAGCAGTTGCAGGTGGTTGACGGTAAATCGCCGGTGTATGACTGGGTGAAAGTGTCGGCGCTGCGGCCGGTGATGCAAGCGCTGAGTTCAGCAGAACAGGCGCGGTTTATTTATCACTTTCTGATGCGGGTGCACGCGCAGTATCCCCAGGAGGCGGACGGGCATACGTTGTTTGCGTTCAAGCGGATATTTATTGTCGCCACGGTTTGAAGAGCAAAAGATCGCAGCCTTCGGCAGCTCTTACAGGGGAACGCATTCCAAATGTAGGAGCTGCCGAAGGCTGCGATCTTTTTCGGTTTCAACCGTCACTCGCGGGATTCAACCCCCAGCTCATCCCACACCGCTTCGGCCAGATGAAACGTTGCATTCGCCGCCGGAATCCCGCAGTAGATCGCGCTCTGCATGATCACTTCCTTGATCTCGCCTCGACTCACGCCATTATTCGCCGCCGCGCGCAAATGCAGTTTCAGCTCGCCTTCGCGGTTCATGCCGATCAGCATGGCGATGGTGATCAAACTACGTGTGTGCCGAGGCAAGCCCGGACGCGTCCAGATATCGCCCCAGGCATGCCGGGTGATCATCTCCTGAAACTCCGAGTTGAACTCGGTCAGCGTGGTCAGGCTGCGATCGACATGCACATCGCCCAGCACCGCGCGGCGCACTTGCATGCCGTCGTCGTAACGTTGTTTCTCGTCCACGAAAATCCCCTTATCAGGCGTTTAAAAACGCCAACACGCGATCACTGAAATCCGCACCAGCCTGCACGTTGGACAGGTGCGCCGCATAGAACTCGGCGTACTCGGCGCCACGCACGTGCTCTTGAATAAAATGCCCACCGGACGGCGGCGTCACCGCATCTTCAGTGCCGGCAATCACCAGCAACGGCACGTTGATCGACGCCAGTTGCTCGCGGAAATCGGCATCTCGCACCGCCGCGCAATTGGCCGCATAACCTTCAGGCGAAGTGGCCGCAAGCATGTCGGTAATCTGCTTGGCCGCGGCCGGATGTGCAGCGGAAAAATCAGGCGTAAACCAACGGGCAATCGATGCATCACGCAGGGCAACCATCGCCGCCGCGCCGTCGCGCAGCACGGTTTCGATGCGCGGATTCCACACCGCCGGGTCGCCGATTTTTGCCGCCGTGTTGCAGACGATCAGCTTGTGCAGACGGTGACTGGCGTTGATCCCCAGCCACTGGCCGATCAGGCCGCCCATCGACAATCCGCAGAAATGTGCACGATCGATGTGCAGCGCATCCAGCAGACCAAGTACGTCGTGACCGAGTTGCTCGATGCTGTAGGGCCCTGGCGTCACCAGCGACTTGCCATGGCCACGAGTATCGAAACGCAGCACGCGAAAGTGCTCGGTGAACGCCGGCATCTGCGCGTCCCACATGTGCAGATCAGTGCCCAGCGAATTGGACAACACCAGCACCGGTGCATCGACCGGGCCCTCGATTTGATAGTGCAGTTCGCCATCGGCGAGTTGAACGAAAGCCACAGCCCTCTCCTTTCAGTCAGACAATGCGTTGTGTTCAGCCACCGCACGCTCGACCCAGACTTGCGCCTGACCGAGGTAATGGGCGGGGTTCAAAAGATGATCGAGTTCAGCACTGCTCAATTCGGCGGTGACTTGCGGTTCGTCACCGAGTACGGCGCGCAAATAGCGCTGTTCGGCCACCGCGCGTTTGCAGCATTGTTCGAGCAGGTGATGCGCGGTGTCGCGGCCAACCCGTTGCGCAAGGACAATGCTCACGGCTTCGGCCAGCACCAGCCCTTGGGTCAATTCGAGATTGCGCGCCATGCGTTCGGCGTCGACTTCCAGCCCTTGCGCCAACAACCGAGCCTGTTGCAGCGACCCCGAAACAAGGCAGCAAATCTCCGGCAAGGTTTCCCACTCGGCATGCCACAGACCGAGGCTACGCTCGTGCTCCTGCGGCATTGCGCTGAACAGCGTCGAGACCAGCCCCGGCACCCGCGTCGCCGCACCGATCAACACCGCAGCGCCCACCGGATTGCGTTTGTGCGGCATGGTCGACGAACCGCCCTTGCCCGGCGCCGAAGGCTCGAACACCTCGGCGGCTTCGGTCTGCATCAACAGGCTGATGTCGCGGCCGAATTTGCCGAGGCTGCCGGCGATCAAACCGAGCACCGCACCGAACTCCACCACGCGATCACGCTGGGTGTGCCACGGCTGTTCGGGCAAGGTCAGTTGCAGTTCTTCAGCCAGCGCTTCGGCAATCGGCATCGCCTGTTCGCCAAGTGCTGCAAGCGTCCCGGAGGCGCCGCCAAATTGCAGCACTAGCAGACGCGGTTTGAGTTCACGCAGACGCTGACGACTGCGAGTGACAGCGCCCAGCCATCCGGCGATTTTCATACCGAGGGTCACCGGCGTCGCGTGTTGCAGCCACGTGCGTCCGGCCAGCGGCGTCGCAGCATGACGTTGCGCCTGACTGGCGAGCGAATCGGCCAATTGCACCAGATCACTTTCAATCAATTCCAGCGCCTGACGCAATTGCAGCACCAGCCCGGAATCCATCACGTCCTGACTGGTCGCGCCCAAATGCACATAGCGCTCAGCCTCGGCATCGGCATCGGTAGCGGCAATCTGTTTGCCCAACGCCTTGACCAGCGGAATCGCCGAATTGCCGGCCGTGGCAATCGCCTCGCCCAGCGCGGCGAAGTCGTACAAACCTGCGTTGCAGGCCGCTGCAATCGGTGCAACGGCAGAGGCAGGAATCAACCCGACCCGCGCCTCTGCCCGAGCCAACGCTGCTTCGAAGTCGAGCATCGCCTGCACGCGGCCCTGATCGCAGAACACCTCACGCATATTGCGGGCAGTGAAATAGGCATCGAACAATTGATTGCCCGGTCGCTGAGTCATAAAAATCCTTGCCGGCGCGGGCCATCACGGCCCGCGCGCATCGGGTTAGAGGTCGTGGTGCAAGTACGCCGCCTGTTTCGGCAAGCGCAGACTGAACAGGAACGCGATCGCCATCATCACCGTCACGTACCAGTAGAAAGAATTTTCCATGCCGATGTTCTTCAGGCTCAGGGCGACGAATTCCGCCGAACCACCGAAGATCGCGTTGGCCACCGCATAGGCCAGACCGACGCCGAGGGCGCGGACTTCCGGCGGGAACATTTCGGCTTTCACCAGGCCGCTGATCGAGGTGTAGAAACTGACGATCGCCAGCGCCACGGTGATCAGCACAAACGCGAGGAACGGGCTGCTGACGCTTTTCAGGCTCAACAGAATCGGCACCGTGAACAGCGTACCCAGCGCGCCAAACCACAACATCGAGTTACGTCGGCCGATCTTGTCGGCGAGCATGCCGAACAGCGGCTGCATGCACATATACAGGAACAGCGCGCCGGTCATGATGTAGCTGGCGGTCTTGGCGTGCATGCCGGCGGTGTTGACCAGGTATTTCTGCATGTACGTGGTGAAGGTGTAGAAAATCAGCGAGCCACCGGCGGTGTAGCCGAGCACGGTGATGAACGCGGCTTTGTGATCGCGGAACAGCGCGCTGATGCTGCCAGCGTCTTTATGCGCGCGGGTTTCTTCGTTGGTGGTTTCTTTCAAGCTGCGACGCAGGAACAGCGAAATCAACGCCGCCACCGCACCGACCACAAACGGAATCCGCCAGCCGTAGGCGCGCAGGTCTTCTTCGGTGAGGAGCTGCTGCAGGATCACCACCAGCGACACCGCCAGCAGTTGCCCGCCGATCAGGGTCACGTACTGGAACGAGGCGAAAAATCCGCGCTGGCCCTTGAGGGCAACTTCGCTCATGTAGGTGGCGGTGGTGCCGTACTCGCCGCCGACCGACAGGCCTTGCAGCAGACGTGCGAACAGCAACAGGATCGGCGCCCAGACGCCAATGGTGTTGTAGGTTGGCAGACAGGCGATCAGCAACGAGCCAAAACACATCATCAGAATCGAGATGAGCATCGACTTCTTGCGCCCGTGCTTGTCAGCAACCCGGCCGAAAATCCAGCCACCGATCGGGCGCATCAGGAAGCCGGCAGCGAACACGCCGGCGGTGTTGACCAGTTGCACCGTCGGGTTGTCGGAGGGGAAAAACGCCGGGGCAAAATAGATCGCGCAAAAGGCGTAGACGTAGAAGTCGAACCATTCGACAAGGTTGCCGGACGAGGCGCCGACAATGGCAAAGATGCGCTTGCTGCGCTCTTCGCCGGTGTAATGGGAGGTGGTGGTTGTCATTGTTTTTCACTCGATAGGGACAGTGAGAGTCTAGACATACTTTGCAACAGTCCCGTTCCACATTGGATCATCACCCAGCTCTTGACCAGCCTTTGTGGCGAGGGGATTTATCCCGGATCGAGTGCGTAGCACTCGCAAACCCTACAACCTCGGTATTTCTGGTGCACCGAGATTTCAGGTTTTGGGGCTGCTTCGCAACCCGTCGGGGATAAATCCCCTCACCACAGATAGATCAACAGCTGCTCTATGTAGGAGCTGCCGCAGGCTGCGATCTTTTGATCTTAATAATCGAAGAACACCGTCTCGGCATCAGTGCCCTGCAGGATCACATTCCACTGGTAAACACCCGATTCATCCTTCTTCGCCAGCAAGGTCGCGCGGCGTTCAGCCGGCACGCACTCAAGCAACGGATCATCAACGTTGGCCGGCTCGCCTTCAAAGTAGATCCGCGTCAGCAAGTGCTTCACCAAGCCACGGGCAAACACCAGCACCACCAAATGCGGCGCCTGGGTCGAACCTTTCAGCCCCTCAACCGTACCCGGTTTGATCGTGGTAAAGCGAAACCGCCCTTCAGCATCCACCGGCACGCGGCCAAAGCCTTCAAAGTTCGGGTCGAGCGGTTTGTCCTGCTCATCTTCCGGGTGGTCGTACTTACCGGCAGCATTCGCCTGCCAGACTTCGAGCATGGCGTCGTTGACGACATCGCCATTGCCGTCCACCACTTGCCCGGTGATCGCCACGCGCTCACCGAGGGTTTGTTCGACAGTAAGGTCTTCGCGGTTCAGCCAGGTCAGGCCGATGTGGTAATACGGCCCGACGGTGTGGGACGTGGTCGCAGTCAGCGTCATCTTATTTCTCCATCGGCGTGGCTTCACGCCCGCGCAGCACGATGTCCCAGCGATAACCGAGGGCGTAGGACGGAATGGTTTTTTCCAGATCGAAACTGGCGATCAGGCGTTCCTTGGCCGAAGTGTCCGGCACGCAGTTGTAGATTGGGTCGTAGGCCAGCAGCGGGTCACCCGGGAAATACATTTGCGTGACCAGGCGCGTAAGAATGCTCGGCCCGAACAGCGAAAAGTGGATATGCGCCGGGCGCCACGCATTGTGGTGGTTGCCCCACGGATAGGCGCCAGGCTTGATGGTCTGGAACTGGTACCAACCATCGGCGTCGGTCACGGTGCGGCCGGTGCCGGTGAAGTTCGGGTCGAGCGGCGCATCGTGCAGATCGCGCTTGTGGTTATAGCGGCCGGCGGCGTTGGCCTGCCAGATCTCCACCAGAATCCCCGACACCGGCAGACCGTTTTCGTCCAGTACACGGCCGTGAATGATGATGCGTTCGCCCTGTGGCTCGCCCTCATGCTGGGCGGTCAGGTCGTTATCGGTGTCGCCTACACGTTCGGCGCCGATGGTCGGGCCGGTGATTTCCGACAGCGAGTGCGGCAGAAACACCAACGGCTTCGACGGCGAGCGCAGGTTGGTGGATTGATAGGTCGGGTGCAGGTACTCAGGCTGAGTGCCTTCCTGCGGACGACGGTAACCAGGCTTGTCAGACATGTCGCTTTCCTCTGTTCTTTTTCGTCACGGCTTGCGTCAGACGCGTTCGATGGCCAAAGCCAGACCTTGGCCGACACCGACGCACATGGTCGCCAGACCTTTCTTGCCACCGGTCTTTTCCAACTGATGCAGCGCGGTCAATACCAATCGCGCACCGCTCATGCCCAACGGGTGGCCGAGGGCAATCGCCCCACCGTTCGGGTTGACCTGCGCGGCGTCATCCGCCAGGCCCAGTTCACGCAGCACTGCCAAGCCTTGGCTGGCAAACGCTTCGTTGAGTTCGATCACGTCGAAATCGCTGACCGCTACGCCGAGGCGTTCGATCAATTTACGCACCGCTGGCACCGGGCCGATGCCCATCACGCGCGGCGCTACACCGGCACTGGCCATGCCGAGCACTTTGGCGCGGGCGGTCAGGCCATGTTTTTTCACCGCTTCGGCGGACGCCAGAATCAGCGCAGCGGCACCATCGTTGACGCCGGAGGCATTGCCGGCGGTGACGGTTTTGTCCGGGCCGTTGACCGGTTTCAGTTTAGTCAGCGCTTCTATTGTCGTGTCAGCACGCGGATGCTCGTCCTGGCTGACCACGGTTTCGCCCTTCTTGTGGGCGATCCGCACTTCGACGATTTCTTCAGCGAAGTAGCCGGCGGCCTGCGCGGCGGCAGTACGTTGCTGACTGCGCAGGGCAAAAGCGTCCTGATCGGCGCGCGAGACTTTATAGTCGTCGGCGACGTTGTCAGCGGTCTGCGGCATCGCGTCGACGCCGTATTGCGCCTTCATCAAAGGGTTGATGAAACGCCAGCCGATGGTGGTGTCTTCCAGTTTCATGTTGCGCGAAAACGCCGCGTCAGCCTTGCCCATCACGAACGGTGCGCGGGACATCGACTCGACGCCGCCGGCAATCGCCAGCTCCATCTCACCGCTGGCAATCGCACGAAATGCCGTGCCGATCGCGTCCATGCCCGAAGCACAAAGACGATTGAGGGTCACGCCCGGCACGCTTTCCGGCAGGCCTGCCAGCAGCAGCGCCATGCGCGCGACATTGCGGTTGTCTTCGCCGGCCTGGTTGGCGCAGCCGAGGAATACTTCGTCGATGGCGTTCCAGTCCACCGAGGGATTGCGCTCCATCAGGGCCTTGATCGGCACGGCGGCCAGATCATCGGCGCGCACGGCGGACAAACCGCCGCCGAAGCGGCCAATGGGTGTGCGAATCGCGTCGCAGATATAAACGTCACGCATCATGCTTCTCCTGGTGCCTGACCGTGGGCGGCGGCCGTGCGCGCTTCAAGATCGCGCAGTGCGGTCAGTTCTACTTCTGTTGGTTCTGCGGTGCTCTCGACGGTGTCGGCAAAACGAATTGCCCAACCGGTGGCCGCGACCACTTGCTCGCGGGTCACGCCCGGGTGCAGTGCGGTGACCACAAATTCGTGGGTGCCCTCTTCCGGCTCCATGATGCACAGGTCGGTGATGATGCCGACCGGCCCGGCGCCTGGCAGGCCCAGACGTTTGCGCGAGTCGCCGCCCTCGCCGTGACCGACCGAGGTGATGAAATCGAGCTTGTCGACAAACGAGCGCGCCGACTGTTTAAGGATGATCAATACGCTTTTCGCCGAGCCGGCAATTTCCGGCGCGCCACCGGCACCCGGCAGGCGCACTTTCGGCGAGAAATAATCGCCAACCACGGTGGTGTTGATGTTGCCGAAACGGTCGACCTGCGCAGCACCGAGAAAACCGACGTCGATGCGTCCGCCCTGCAACCAATAGCGAAAAATCTCGCCGGTCGGTACCACGGTGTCGGCGGTTTCCGCCAACTCGCCGTCACCGATGGACAGCGGCAGCACGCTCGGCTTGGCGCCAATCGGGCCCGATTCGTAGATCAGCACCACGTCTGGCGACGAGGTCAGGCGCGCCAGGTTGGCGGCTTTCGACGGCAGGCCGATGCCGACGAAGCACACCGAGCCGTTTTTCAGGCGACGGGCCGCGGCGACGGTCATCATTTCATTGGTGGTGTACGTCATTACTTGGCCTCCGAAGCAGCGGCCAACTTGGCCTGGAACGCGCTGAAGTCAGCGCAGCCATGGATGTATTCGTTGATCCACGCGGTAAACGTCTCACGGTCGCGGGCGATCGGATCCCACGCTTGATAGAAACGATTGTCGCGCTCGTTGTAACCGTGGGCGTAGGACGGATGTGCGCCACCGGGCACATGGCAGACCGCGCTCAGGGCCCAGGTCGGCAATACGCAGGAGTTCATCGGTGCGTTGAGGTTGTCGACGATTTCTTCGACGGTAACGATGCAGCGCTTGGCGGCCAGTGCAGCTTCCTTCTGCACGCCGAGAATGCCCCACAGCAGCACGTTGCCCTGACGGTCGGCTTTCTGTGCATGGATCACAGTCACGTCCGGGCGCACCGACGGCACCGCCGCCAACACTTCACCGGTGAACGGGCAGGTCACGGTTTTGATCAGCGGGTTGACCTTCGGCAGGTCGGAGCCGGCGTAGGCGCGCAGTACCGCGAACGGTAGGCCAGAAGCGCCGGCGACGTAGGCATTGGCCAGATCGGCGTGACTGTGCTCTTCGATTTCCAGCGGCTGCGGCCATTGTTTCTCGACCGCATCGCGCAGACGGTGCAGCGAACCCACACCAGGGTTGCCACCCCAGGAGAAAATCAGTTTGCGTGCACAACCGGCGCCGATTAATTGGTCGTAGATCAAGTCAGGCGTCATCCGCACCAGCGTCAGATCTTTCTTGCCCTGACGAATGATTTCATGGCCCGCAGCCGTGGGGATCAAGTGAGTGAAGCCTTCGAGTGCGACGGTGTCGCCGTCGTTGACGAATTGCTTCACCGCTTCGTTTAGCGAAAGGATCTCAGCCATGGAGCGGGCTCCTGTTTTTGTAATAAATCGCCAGTGATAAAAAGGCGCGAGGTTCAGCGCCGGAGTCACTGCAGATTAAGCCTGGGAAAATTGCCAAACAATCCGATAATCGACTGAGTGTTCGTTTATCGAACAGATTGTTGTTTCCCTATCGTTTCGTGTTGTCTGCAAAAGATCGCAGCCTTCGGCAGCTCCTACATGGGAATGTAAAACCCTGTAGGAGCTGCCGAAGGCTGCGATCTTTTCGCTTCACACCGCGATATCAGGTCGCATCCGCATGGCTGACCATGCCCTTGATCAACACCGCCGCCGTGGCCAACGCCGCCGGAATCACCAACGCCGTCAGCACCTGCTCGAAATTCCAGCCCAAGCCCAACAATGTCGCGCCCATCCACGCCCCGAGAATCGCGCCGAAGCGGCCAATCCCGAGCATCCACGACACGCCGGTCGCCCGCCCCTGCGTCGGATAAAACCGCGCGGCCAGCGACGGCATCGCCGATTGCGCACCGTTCACGCACATACCGGCCACCAACACCAAGGTCGCCAGCAACGTAATGTTGCCCAGGCTTTGCCCCACCGCGTAGGCAAACACCCCCGCCAGCAGGTAGAAAACGCCAATAACCTTGTGCGGATTGAAGCGATCCATCGCCCATCCCACGGCGACCGCGCTCAACACCCCGCCGAACTGGAACAACGCGCCGATAAACGCGGCTTGCTCCATGCTCGCGCCGCTGTCGCGCATCAGCGTCGGCAGCCAGCTGGTCAGCAGGTACACAATCACCAGGCCCATGAAGTAGGTCAGCCACAGCAGTAAGGTGCCGGTGCTGTAAGTGCCGGAGAAAATCACCGCAAAGACGTTACGTGCCTTGACGGTTTTCTGTTCCGGCACGCTGAAGCTCGAGGCCTGGGCGACAGTGACCGGATCAATTGGAGCCAAAGTCTTGCGAACCTTGTCGGTGCCACGGTTACGGACTACAAGGTAGCGCGCCGATTCCGGCAGCCAGAACAGCAGCACCACGGCGAGGATCAACGGCAGGATCCCGCCGATCATCAGCAGACTGTGCCAGCCGAACGCCGGGATCAGCTTGGCGGAAATGAACCCGCCACCGGCCATGCCGAGGTTGAAACCGCAGAACATGCTGGTCACCAGCAGCGATTTCTTGCGCTCCGGGGTGTATTCCGAGAGCAGCGTGGTGGCATTGGGCATGCCCGCGCCCAGGCCGAGGCCGGTGAGGAAACGCAGTACCAGCAGTTGTTCGACGTTGGTGCTGTACGCCGACGCCAGACTGAAAGCACCGAACAGCACCACGGCGCCGACGAGTACGACTTTTCGCCCGAAGCGGTCAGCCAAAGGACCGGAGCCGAGTGCGCCGAAGACCATGCCGATCAACGCGGCGCTCATCACCGGGCCGAGGCTGGCGCGGTCGATGCCCCAGTCCTGCGACAACGCTGGGGCAATGAAGCCCATCGCGGCGGTATCGAGGCCATCGAGGAAGACAATCAGGAAACACAGGATCACCACTCGCCACTGATAGCGCGAGATCGGTTGGGCATTGATGAAGGTCTGCACGTCGAGGCATTGACCTACAGCGGACTGAGGCTGGTTCATTATTTTTATTCCACGCAAAAAACGCAGTCGAACGGCGGCCGGCCAAAACACGGCACGGGCACAAGAATTGAAGGTCTGGATCAGGCGTTGCGGTGAACCCGGCAACAGCGGGTGGAGCGGAGACAGTCGGAGAGCGTGCGCATGGTCAGTTGCCTCTTGTCATTATTATCGGAGTCGCAGTCCGGCGGGCTCATTCACATCGGCGCCGGATGACGCTGCCGCGACATTAATGATCCGGGGGTTTTAGCGTCAATTCGATAAACGCAACACTGTGCGTTTATCGAACAGCTTCCTCAGGCAAACAACTGCGCGCTGAGGTCGCGGCTGGCGCTGAGCAGGCCTGGCAGGAAGCGCTGCTCAAGCTCGGTGCGGCTGACGCGACCGGCGTGGGTGCTGACGTTGAGCGCCGCCACCACTTGGCCCGAAGCGTCGTAGACCGGTACGGCAATCGAGCGCAGGCCTTGCTCCAATTCCTGATCGACGATGCACCAACCCTGCTGCCGCACTTCCTGCAGGCATTCGAGCAACGCCTCGGGGGTGTGGATCGTGCGGCTGGTCTTGGCCACGAGTTCAGCGTGGTCGAGGTATTCGCCGAGCGAGGTGTCGTCGAGTGCCGCCAGCAGGATCCGCCCCATCGACGTGCAATAGGCCGGCAGACGCCCGCCCACCGACAGGTCAACCGAAATCAGCCGTTGCGTGGTCGCCGAACGCGCGATGTAGAGGATGTCGTCGCCCTCTAGCGTGGCCATATTGCAGGCTTCGTGCAGTTGCTCGCTCATGCGGTCGAGGTACGGCTGGGCCGAGACCGCCAGCGGCGTCGAAGACAAGTAGGCATGGCCGAGGGTCAGCACTTTGGGCAGCAGCGAGTAGGTGCGTCCGTCGGTGGTGGCGTAGCCGAGTTTGATCAAGGTGTGTAGGCAACGGCGCACGGCCGCGCGGGGAATTTCCGTGCGATGGCTGATTTGCGCGATGGTCAGGTGACGTTTGCGCTCCTGAAACGCCTGCACCACCGCCAGGCCACGGGCCAGCGACGTCATGAAATCCGGATCACCGGTCAGCGCCTGGATCCGTTTGGCCGGCGAGGCGACGATCGGCGGCGCCACGGAGGTGAAGGAATTGCGCATTTGATCGTTCATTTATTGTCCTTTTATCCGGCACAGATCAACGGGCTATACAAACGGCTCGTGGGCAGATGCACAAGCGTCGAGCCATCAACATTGGGCGATTATCGAACCGTCGACCGATAATCGCAATCGACCCGCATGGCTGTCCCCACCATTTGAGACGCTTGTTCAACTTTTACCGGTCAATTGAAACGCGGTTTAGTTCATCGACTAAATGGCGCCAAAAACAGATCGCGGCCAAGTAAACGTTTGCCTGTATTTGAACTACCCCTAAAAGTTGCGCGTCACAAAACAATCACACATCCGGAACCGTTTTTAACTTGGCAAAGATAGTCAATCCTGAATCGACCGCTATAATGCGTTCAGTGGGGCCGCGTTTTTAATCGCCGTGGCCGCCACTTGCTGACGCGATGTCCATCGCCGACAGCCCCGGCCAGCGCCTGACGCTCATCACCCATGTAACGCCAGCGCTTGCTGAAACAGGACACTGAAGCTGCGTCAGTTTTAATCTGGTGCCGTAGCCGCCTGTAACACGGAAGTCTTGATCGCCCGCCGATTTCAGTAATGCCTGCACAGGCGTTGCGATGTCGAGGGGGCTGCTCAATTGATTCGTTGCAGTGCGTTTCACCAGACATTTAACTCAACTCATACAGGTAGCACTGTGACGAAAGACGAACTGCGCGCGGAACTTGAGCGCCAGGAACAACGTTACAAGGAAGTTTACGGCGGGGAAGTCACCACCTACGCCGCTCAACCAGAACCGGAACGCAAGGCATGGCGTAAGCGCCCTACCGTTCAGGATCAGGTCTTCAAGCAGGAAATTGAAAAGATCGAAAAGGAACTCAAAGCCGAAGAGCCTTGAGCCACGGTTTTTCGCATCTTTAAAAGGTCAGCGTACGCACCGGCTACAAGCGCGGTGGAACGACGATGCCTTGCGCGCCCGCTACCCGCGGGCAGCGGCCATCTCCCTGTCTGACAGGCTGAAACCAGGCGCCCTACAGGTTTCACAGATATTTCAGACAAGCGTTTGAGCCGTCGATACGCCTGCAAAAACACCCCACTCAGAAGTCTTTAATCAATAAAATCAATGACTTGAAAAACCCTGCGCCACGCTTGGTTTTCATCTGCTGCAACAAATTAAATTGAAGAAGAGTGTTACCGATGAGCAGGTAGGGGATCGATTTCGAGACTTTTCTGGCATAATCGCGCCCCCTTACGACCGGGTCAGAAAACCTTCATGATCGATTTATTCAGCGGACTGGATGCTTGGGTGCTTGTGAGCCTCTTGCTCGCCCTGACTTTTGTCCTCGCCTTCGAGTTCATCAATGGATTTCATGACACCGCTAACGCGGTAGCCACTGTTATCTACACCAAAGCCATGCCGCCTCATCTGGCAGTGTTCTTTTCCGGTGTGTTCAATTTCCTCGGCGTGCTGCTGGGTGGCGTTGGCGTGGCGTATGCCATTGTCCATTTGCTGCCGGTGGAACTGCTGATCAATGTGAACACCGGCCATGGTCTGGCGATGGTGTTCTCGTTGCTCGCCGCGGCAATCACCTGGAATCTCGGCACCTGGTACTTCGGTATCCCGGCGTCCAGCTCGCACACGCTGATCGGCTCGATCCTCGGTGTCGGCCTGGCCAATGCCCTGATCAACGATATCCCGTTGGCTGACGGCGTGAACTGGCAGAAAGCGATCGATATCGGCGCCTCGCTGGTGTTCTCGCCAATGGCCGGCTTCCTGATCGCGGCACTGGTGCTGATCGGCCTGAAATGGTGGCGTCCACTGTCGAAAATGCACAAGACGCCGGAACAGCGCCGCAAGCTTGACGACAAGAAGCACCCACCGTTCTGGAACCGTCTGGTCCTGGTGATCTCGGCCATGGCCGTGAGCTTCGTGCACGGTTCCAACGATGGCCAGAAAGGCATCGGCCTGATCATGCTGGTGTTGATCGGTATCGTTCCGGCGCAGTTCGTTCTCGACCTGAACAGCACCACTTACCAGATCGAACGCACCCGCGATGCCACCCTGCACCTGAGCCAGTTCTACCAGCGCAACGCCGATTCGCTGGGTGAATTCCTGGCCCTGGGCAAAAGCGTGGAAGGCGACCTGCCGGAGAAATTCCGCTGCAACCCGCAGCAGACCGAACCGACCATTTCCGCCCTGCTGCATACGCTCAAAGGTGTCGCGGACTACCACTCGCTGTCCTCGGACAGCCGTGTAGAAGTTCGTCGCTACCTGCTCTGCCTGGACGATACCGCGAAGAAAGTCAGCAAGTTGCCGGTTCTGGATGCCCGTGAAAAGGCTGACCTCGACAAGCTGCGCAAAGACCTGACCACCACCACCGAATACGCGCCGTTCTGGGTGATTCTGGCGGTTGCACTGGCTTTGGGCCTGGGCACCATGGTGGGTTGGAAACGTGTGGTGCTGACCATTGGTGAGAAGATCGGCAAGCAAGGCATGACCTATTCTCAGGGCATGTCGGCGCAGATCACGACGGCCAGTTTGATTGGTCTGGCCAACATCTTCAGTCTGCCGGTGTCGACCACTCACGTTCTGTCTTCGGGCGTGGCGGGCACCATGGTCGCTAACAAGAGCGGTCTGCAGGGTGGCACGGTTCGTACGATTCTTCTGGCATGGGTGTTGACCCTGCCTGCGACGGTTGGGCTGTCGGCTGGGTTGTTCTGGCTGGCTTCGAAGGCGTTGGGTAGTTGATAGATAGCTGTACGTGAAAAAGGCGCGATTCGAGAGGATCGCGCCTTTTTTTTGGTTTTGGTTTTGGGGGCATATCCGTTGCTGCGGGTGCTGCCGCTGGCGGTTTCGCTCTTACAGCGACTCACTTTTCCAGACGCCGAAAAGTAAGCAAAAGGCTTTGCCCCTAGCGTACGGCACTTCGCTGAGGCTCAGTGTTCCCTCGCTACGGTGTCCATCCGGGGGCATCGCCTACGGTTTGCTGCG